>NZ_JAHTGR010000100.1:0-650 GCF_019166075.1 Duganella violaceipulchra
GGGCGCCTTGAGCACCGGTCAATTCGGCGCCCTGTCGACCCAGGACATCGCCGCCATCGAGACGGCCGACATCGTCGGCCTGAAGACCAGCATCATCGCCGCGCTGAAAACGGCGCAACTGGCGGCGTTGACCACCGACCAGCTGTCCAACCTGACCACCGCGCAAGTGGCGTCCATCACCACCGCCAACGTCGCGGCGCTGACCACCGACCAGGTCGTCGCGTTGTCGTCCAACCAGTTCGGCGCCCTGAGCTCGGCCCAGGTGAGCGCCTTCAGCACCAACGACATCGCCGCGATTGAAACGGCCGACATCGGCGCGTTGAAATCGGCGGTCATCGCCGGCCTGAGCAGCAATCAGACCAAGGCCCTGACCACCGACCAGATCGTCGCCCTGAGCAGCAGCCAGATCGCCGCACTGTCGAGCTCGCAAGTTGCCGGCCTGAGCACCGCCGCCATCGCCGCGATTGAAACGGCCGACCTCGGCGCGCTGAAGACCGCCGCCATCGGCGCCCTGAGCACCGCGCAGACCGCCGCGCTGACCACCGACCAGATCGGCGCGCTGAGCACCGCGCAAGTGGCCGCTATGACCACCGCCAACCTGGCCTCGGGCCTGAGCACCGACCAGATCGTGGCCTTGAGCTCGAACCAGC
>NZ_JAHTGR010000101.1:0-621 GCF_019166075.1 Duganella violaceipulchra
CCACCAACCAGGTCGTCGCGCTGACCTCGGCCCAGCTGAGCAGCCTGGCTTCGGCCCAGGTTGCCGCGCTGAGCAGCAACGCCATCGGCGCCATCGAGACCGCCGACATCGTCGGCCTGACCACCGCCAACGTCGCCGCCTTGCGCAGCGCCCAGCTGGTGGGCCTGGCCACGGCGCAGGTTGCCGCGCTGTCGACCGGCCAGATCGCCGCGCTGAGCACCGCCGCCGTGTCCGGCTTGAGCACCAACCAGATCGTCGCGCTGACCACCGCCCAGGCAAGCTCGCTGAGCACCGCGCAGGTGGCCGGCCTGAGCACCGCCGCCGTCGCCGCGCTGGAAACGGCCGACTTCGCCGCACTGAAGTCCGACGCGATCGCCGCCCTGAGCGCCAATCAGGTCAAGGCGCTGACCACGAATCAAGTGGTGGCGCTGACCACCGCCGAAGCCGCCGCGCTGAGCACCGCGCAAGTGGCCGCGCTGTCGACCGATGCCATCGCCGCGCTGGAAACGGCCGACCTGTCGGCCATCAAGACGGCCGCTGTCGCCGCCCTGAGCTCCGCCCAGGTCGCCGCGCTGACCACCGCCCAGGTCAACAACCTGGCCACCGCCTCGCTGGCCGCGC
>NZ_JAHTGR010000102.1:0-616 GCF_019166075.1 Duganella violaceipulchra
CATCGCCTTTGATAGCCGCAATCGTTTGGATGGTTTCCTGAATGCCTTGCAGAGGGTGATCGACCGACACGACATCTTGCGCAGCGCCGCCCACTGGCAGGGACTGGCGCAGCCGGTGCAAGTGGTGCATCGCCACGCGCCGTTGCCGATCATTGAACTCACGCTGGATGCGGCAAGCGACGCGCTCCCGCAGGTACAGGCGCAAACCGATCCACGCCATCTGCGCCTTGACATGCAGCGTGCCCCCTTGATGGCCGCCTATGTGGCCGCCGATCCGCATACAAATGAATGGCAGCTTGTGTTGCTGAACCATCACATGGTGGAAGATAACATTTCACTACAAATCATGATTGCAGAGATTCAGTTGATGCTGTCAGGGCAACCAGAACGCCTGGCCAAACCGCTGCCCTACCGTAACTTCATTGCGCAGACGCTGGCCATTCCAGCGGCGGCGCACGAAGCGTATTTCCGGGAACAGTTGGGCGACACCGACGAACCGACGGTCCCGTTTGGTTTGCTCAACATCCAAGGCGACGGCAGGCAGGTAGAAGAAGCCAGTATCAGCCTGAGCGCAGACTTGGCCGAGCGCATCCGCATCAGTGCGCGGCAAGAAGGC
>NZ_JAHTGR010000103.1:0-582 GCF_019166075.1 Duganella violaceipulchra
ACCACTTCTTCGAGATGGGCGGACACTCGCTGATGGCAGTGCAACTGGTGTCGCGCCTGCGGCAAGTGCTGGATGTCGAAGTTCCCCTGCGCGACCTGTTTGCGCAACCGACGCTGGCAGGCCTGGCGAGCGTCGTCAGCCAAGCGCGGCAAGCGAGCTTAAGCCGGATCGAACGCACCGCGCGCAACCAAGCCTTGCCACTCTCGTGGGCCCAGCAACGGCTCTGGTTCCTCGACCAACTCGACCATGCCGCCGGCGCGGCCTACCACATGCCGGCCGCACTAAGACTGAAAGGCCAGCTCGACTGTGCGGCGCTGCAAGCGACCCTGGACCGGATCGTCGCGCGTCACGAAGTCCTGCGCACCACGTTCGTGCAAAGCGCAGGCGCAGCCGAACAAAGGATCGCACCGGCCGATTGCGGCTTCTGCCTGGTAACACACGACCTGAGCCACTTTCCCGGGCATGAACAAGCGTTCGCCGTCAGTCGCATCGGCGCGGACGAAGCCAGCCAAGCGTTCGACCTGGCCCAAGGTCCGTTGATCCGCGGCCAACTGCTGCGGCTGGGCGAGCAGGAACACATCC
>NZ_JAHTGR010000104.1:0-579 GCF_019166075.1 Duganella violaceipulchra
TGCTGAGCCATCCGGAGATCGCCGAGGCGGCCGTGGTGGCGCGCAGCGCGGAGGATGGTTCGACCTCGCTGCACGCCTATGTGGTGGCGCGCGGCGAGCTGCCGCCGGACCTGCGCCAGTTCCTGGCCGCGCGCATGGCGCAGGCGGCGCTGCCGCACAGTATCGATGGGCTGGACGCGCTGCCGATGACCTCCAGCGGCAAGGTCGATCGCAAGGCGCTGGGCGCCCGCAAGGATGTCGAAGCGCCGTCGGCGACCGCCTATGCGGCGCCGGTGACGGCGACCCAGGAGGCGCTGGCCGTGCTGTACGCCGAGGTGCTGGGCCGGGAACGGGTCGGCATCCACGACGACTTCTTCGCGCTGGGCGGCCACTCGCTGCGGGCGCTGATGGTGTTGGCGCGCATCCGCAAGGCGTTCGATGTGGTGTTGGCGTTGCGGGTGCTGTTCGAGACACCGACGGTGGCCGGCCTGGCCGAGCGGGTGGACGCGCTGCGCGCCGCCAGCACGGCGGTGCTGCCGACGATCGCCGCGCTGGCGCCGCAGGAATCGTATGCGGTGTCGGCCGCGCAGCGCCGTCTGT
>NZ_JAHTGR010000105.1:0-560 GCF_019166075.1 Duganella violaceipulchra
TGATCGCATCGCAGCCGTCGGCGATGCCGTTGGCCGGCACCACCACGTCGCCCGCCCCGGTACCGGCGGCCAGCGCCGCGATGGTCGGCGTGCCGAACAAGGTGCGCACGTCGGTCTGCACGCCGGCACGGCGCATGCGCTCGATCAGCGCCACCGCCAGCAGCGAATGGCCGCCCAGCTCGAAGAAGTTGTCGTGACGTCCCACCTGTTCGCGTTGCAACAGCTCGCCCCAGATCGCCGCCAACAGCAATTCGGTCTCGCCCTGCGGCGCCTCGTAGCCACGCACCGCGTAGGCACCGCCATCAGGCGCCGGCAGCGCCTTGCGATCGAGCTTGCCGTTCGGCGTCTGCGGCAGCGCATCGAGCACCATGAACGCGCTCGGCACCATGTAGTCCGACAGCGTCTGCGCCAGTTCCGTACGCAGCACCGCCATGTCGAGCTGTACGCCATCGCCAGCGACCACGTAAGCGACCAGCCGCTTGTCGCCCGGCTGGTCCTCGCGCGCCAGCACCGCCGCCTCGCGTACGCCGGCGCAGGCCGACAGCCTGGCTTCGATTTCG
>NZ_JAHTGR010000106.1:0-537 GCF_019166075.1 Duganella violaceipulchra
GGATGGCCAGCAAGGCCACCACCATGCCCACGCCGCGCTCGGCGCACACCGCCACCCGCGCGTCCGGCGCCACGCCCAGCGCCGCCAGATGGCGCGCCAGCTGGTTGGCCCGCTCGTTGAGCTGGCGATAGCTCAGGCTGTCGCGCTCATCGCTCACGGCCACCGCCTCCGGGCTCGCCGCCGCCTGGCGCTCGAACAGCTCATGCAGGCAAAGCTCCGGTTCCCGCGCCGCGTCCGTGGCGTTCCATTGCTCCAACATCAGCCGCAGTTCATCCTGCGGCAGCACGTTCAGCGCGTCGAGCGCCGCCGCCGGCCGGGTTTCCAGCGCGTTCACCAGTTGTGCCAGAGCCTCCTGGACATAGGCACCCACGCGCTCGGCCGATATCGATTGATCGACCTGCACCGTCAAGACGAAGTCTTCGCCCAGATCGTCCACCGACAAGGTCAGCGGATAGTTGGTGCGCTCTTCGCCACCGATGACATTGACGCCTACCCAGGCGTCATTGGATTGCTGCTGCGCGTCGCCCGCCTCGACCA
>NZ_JAHTGR010000107.1:0-519 GCF_019166075.1 Duganella violaceipulchra
TGTTGACGGCGCCGGTGACCGCCAGCGTGGCGTCGCCACTGGCCAGCACGCTGCCGCCCTGGTTGCTCATGCTCTGGCTGGCGATGACGATGCTGGCGCCGCTGTCCTTCAGCGTGGCGATCTGGCCACCATCGTTGTTCAGCACACCCGCAGCGATGGTCGCCTGTCCGGCCGAGACGATCTGGCCACTGTTGTTGACGATGGCCGTAGCCTGGTTGAACGTCAAGGTTCCGCCGCTGTTGACGATACCCTGGTTATCCAGCTGCTGTGCCACGTCCAGGCCCATGCGCTGTCCCGACAGCACGCTGCCGCCCGTCAGGTTGCGCAAAGTCCCGGCCGCCAGATCGAGGCTGCCGTTACCGGCGATCAAACCACTGTTGGTGACGAGCCCTTGGGCGTTCACCGTAGCCGCGCCCGTGCCGACGTTGACCACACGGCCGGCGCTGTTGTCGATCGTACTCGCCAGCAGCGTCAGGCTGCTGGCCGCCGTGACGGCTTCGATCACGCCGCTCGCGTTAT
>NZ_JAHTGR010000108.1:0-509 GCF_019166075.1 Duganella violaceipulchra
TGGCGGGCTTCGTCCGCGCCGATGCGACTGACGGCGAACGCTTGTTCATGCCCGTGCAAGTGGCTCAGGTCGTGTGTTACCAGGTGGAAGCCGCAATCGGCCGCTGCGATCCTTTGTTCGGCTGCGCCTGCGCTTTGCACGAACGTGGTGCGCAGGACTTCGTGACGCGCGACGATGCGGTCCAGAGTGGCTTGCAGCGCCGCACAGTCGAGCTGGCCTTGCAGGCTTAGTGCGGCCGGCATGTGGTAGGCCGCGCCGGCGGCATGGTCGAGTTGGTCGAGGAACCAGAGCCGTTGCTGGGCCCACGAGAGCGGCAAGGCTTGGTTGCGCGCGGTGCGTTCGATCCGGCTTAAGCTCACTTGCCGCGCTTGGCTGACGACGCTGGCCAGGCCTGCCAGCGTCGGTTGCGCAAACAGGTCGCGCAGGGGAACTTCGACATCCAGCACTTGCCGCAGGCGCGACACCAGTTGCACTGCCATCAGCGAGTGTCCGCCCATCTCGAAGAAGTG
>NZ_JAHTGR010000109.1:0-498 GCF_019166075.1 Duganella violaceipulchra
ATTGCTATGGCCCGACAGAAACCACCACCTTCGCCACCACATTCTTGATTGCAGCCGGCAGCATCAGCGAAAGCACGCGCACGGTTCCCATAGGCCGTCCAATCGCCAACACCGAACTCTACATCCTGGACGCCCACCTGCAAGCGGTGCCGGTGGGAGTAACCGGCGAGATCTACATCGGCGGGGCGGGTGTAGCGCGCGGCTACCTGAATCGGCCGGAGTTGACGGCAGAGCGCTTCCTGCCGGATCCGTTCAGTGGGCAGGCGGAAGCGCGGCTATACAAGAGCGGCGACCTGGGTCGCTGGTTAGCCGATGGCAACATCGCGTATGTAGGAAGAAACGACTTCCAGGTCAAGATCCGTGGTTTCCGGATTGAGCTGGGCGAGATCGAAGCCAGGCTGGCGGCCTGCGAAGGCGTGCGCGATGCGATTGTGATCGCACGCGAAGACCAGCCGGGCGACAAGCGGCTGGTGGCGTACCTGATCGCGCAAGCAGGGG
>NZ_JAHTGR010000010.1:0-294575 GCF_019166075.1 Duganella violaceipulchra
TTCGGCTTCCTCCAGATTCGCGGTCGCCCGCGACACCCTTGCCGTTCAGCTAACTCTTCCCCTCGCCGGGCGAGTAGAGGACTTTCACCTCCAAGTGAGTGCGCCCTGCCGGGCGCACATAAAAAAAGGGCGAGGATCGCTCCCCACCCCTCTGTCTTGCTACTCAGCCAAGAATCAGGCTGGAGCGGTCACGCTGGGCGAGACGCCCGAGCCGCCGTCGCTGGGCGGATGCTTGCGGATGGTCACGCCGGCTTTCGGCGCGCGTGGCTCCAGGCCGGCCATGATGTCGTTGATCTGGTCGGCATCGATCGTCTCCCACTCCATCAGCGCCTTGGTCATCACTTCGACTTTTTCGCGGTTCTCTTCCAGCAGCTTGCGCGCCAGCTTGTACTGCGTGTCGAGGATGCTGCGGATCTCGGCGTCGACCATCTGCTGGGTCGCTTCGGAAATCGTCTTCGACGCGCCGCCGAAGAAGCCGTCGTTCTGGCTGTCTTCGTAGACCATCACACCCATCGCGTCGGACATGCCGAAGCGGGTCACCATCGAGCGGGCCAGCTTGGTGGCGCGCGAGAAGTCGTTCGAGGCGCCGGTCGACATCTGGCCGACGAAGATCTCTTCGGCGATGCGGCCGCCGAACAGGATGGAAATTTCTTCCAGCATCTTGTCCTTGTAGCCCGAAATATTGTCGTGCTCAGGCAGCTGCCAGGTCAGGCCCAGGGCCCAGCCGCGCGGCATGATGGTCACTTTGTGGACCGGATCGGCCTTCGGCAGCAGCTTGGCGACCACGGCGTGGCCGGACTCGTGATACGCGGTGTTGCGGCGCTCTTCCTCGCGGATGACCATCGACTTGCGTTCCGGGCCCATGAAGATCTTGTCCTTCGCATCTTCGAAGTCGATCATGTCGACCAGGCGCTTGCTGCGGCGCGCGGCGAACAGGGCGGCCTCGTTGACCAGGTTGGCCAGGTCGGCGCCCGAGAAGCCAGGCGTGCCGCGGGCCAGGATGTCGGCCTTGACGTCGGTGCCGATAGGCACTTTGCGCATGTGCACGTTCAGGATCTGTTCGCGGCCGCGGATGTCCGGCAGGCCGACCGAGACCTGGCGGTCGAAACGGCCCGGACGCAGCAGCGCCTTGTCCAGCACGTCGGCGCGGTTGGTGGCAGCCACCACGATCACGCCGGACGACGCTTCGAAGCCGTCCATTTCCACCAGCAGCTGGTTCAGCGTCTGTTCGCGCTCGTCGTTGCCGCCGCCCATGCCGGCGCCGCGATGGCGGCCGACCGCGTCGATCTCGTCGATGAAGATGATGCACGGCGAATGCTTCTTGGCGTTCTCGAACATGTCGCGGACACGGGAAGCACCCACGCCGACAAACATTTCAACGAAGTCCGAACCGGAGATCGAGAAGAACGGCACCTTGGCTTCGCCGGCGATGGCGCGCGCCAGCAGGGTTTTACCCGTGCCCGGAGGACCAACCATCAGCACGCCGCGTGGAATGCGGCCGCCCAGTTTCTGGAATTTGCTCGGGTCCTTGAGGAAGTCGACGATTTCGTTGACTTCTTCCTTCGCTTCGTCGCAACCGGCGACGTCGGCGAAGGTGACGGTGTTATTGGTTTCGTCCATCATGCGCGCCTTCGACTTGCCGAAGGAGAAAGCACCGCCCTTGCCGCCGCCCTGCATCTGACGCATGAAGAAGATCCACACGCCGATCAGCAACAGCATCGGGAACCAGGAAACGAAGATTTGTTGCAGGAACGACTGCTCCTCAGGCGGACGCACGTCGAAGTGCACGCCGTTGTCGCGCAGGTCGCCGACCAGGCCGCGATCGAGGCCGGTGGCGGTGGCGCGCACCTTGGTGTCGTCGCTACGGGTGGCCGTGATGTTGACGCCTTCGATCACCACATCCTTGATACGCTTGGCCTTGACCTCATCCAGCAAATCGGAATAAGCGATGGGTTTGGCGCCAGCGGTCACGCCGTGACTGTCAAACTGCTTGTACAGCATCAGCAGCAGCAGTACCACGACTACCCAGATGGCTGATTTGGAAAACATGTTATTCACGAAAACTCCTTGGATGCAGGGCGCATCTTTTAACCGATAGCTAGAAACCCGATTTTACTCGCAATAAGCAGGCGGTGCCAGAAGCCCGCCTGCGCGTGCGGCCAAAATTCCAGCCGTAAAACACATTATTTGACCAAAATACCGGTGCGATCAAGTCAAAACTGATCCTCACCGTGTCGATGTGCGGCCCAAGCGCCAAATATCAAGGGCGCCCGAGAGGGAAATCGTCAGTTTCCAGCGGTAGTGCCGAGCTCATGCCGTCGGTCGGGTTTTTCAGGCCGCGCCCCAGCAGGAAAATCTCGGACGACTTGTCGCGGCTGGCTTTCGGCTTTTTCTGCACCACGGTTTTGAATTCGCGGCGGAATTTGAGCACGATATCGTTAAAACCCATGTCTTTAAAACATTTCACCAGCAGCGAGCCGTTCGGTTTTAAATGGGCCTGGGAGAATTCAATTGCCAAATCGATCAGATGTTCCATGCGCGCGGCGTCAGCCGAGGCAATGCCCGACAGGTTGGGCGCCATGTCCGATAACACCACATCAATTTTTTGACCTTTGACATGATCTTCCAATAATTGCAACACCTCGGGCTCGCGGAAATCGCCCTGGATGAAGTGGAAGTCGGCGATCGGCTCCATCGGCAGCAGATCGAGGCCGATCAGCGTGCCGTTGATGCCCCCGCCCTCCTTGCCGGACAGCTTGCGGCGCACGTATTGCCCCCAGCTGCCGGGAGTGCAGCCGAGGTCGACGATGACCTGGCCGGGCTTGATCAGGTTCTCGTCCTCATCGATCTCCTTGAGCTTGAAAGCGGCGCGGGCGCGGTAGCCCTCTTTTTGCGCTAATTTCACATAAGGGTCGTTAATGTGGTCGTGTAACCAGTTTTTGTTTAATTTCTTCTTCTTCATTCGCGTAGAATACTGCCTTTAAGGGAACCACTAAAAATATATTATGCAAAAACTTACACCTGTTGAGCGCAGCGCTCTGCGCGCCGAAGCGCATGGCCTCAAGCCTATCGTCATGATCGGCGAGGCAGGCCTGACAGCCAACGTCCTCAAGGAAATTGCGCTGGGTCTGGACTCCCACGGCCTGATCAAGGTCCGCGTGTTCGGCGACGACCGTGAAGCCCGCGCCGCCATGTACGACACCATCTGCGAACAGCTCGACGCGTCGCCGGTACAACACATCGGCAAACTGCTGGTGCTGTACCGTCCGAAGATCGAAACGGAAAAAGCCCGTTCGACCTCCGGCAAGGGCCTGCGCGAAGTCACCATCGTCAAGCCTAGCCCAAGCGGCACCAAACGTCCGTCTGTGACCAAGGTATTGCTCAAGGGGAATGAACGCGTGACGCAAGGCGGCAATATCAAACGCGCCAAGCCACAGCAGAAGTCGACCAAGAAGAGCGCACTGGGCTCGAAATAACGGCCCTTGACGGCACCGTCATACCCCGCACACCAGTGCCGGGGGCCTGACCCCGTCCGGGGTCAGGCCCCTTCGGTTAGGGTTATTGTTTCACCACCAGCCACGCGGCCAGCAAGCTCTGCACCAGGTAGATGCTGCTGGAAATGCCGTGCAACATGCCGAACTCGTTCTGAGCGGCGCCTTCCATCACTCCGCCCGGCCCCGCCGCGGCACGCAGAGCGGCCATCATCGGTTGTAGGCCGAAGTGCGACACCAGCGTGCACGCCAGCATCGTGATGACGACCACCAGCAGCATGCGGCGCGTCTTGGCGGCCGAATTGGCGGCCGAACCGGCGAAGATGCCGCCCGTCTCCGCGCCCTTGCTGACCCACAGCAGCGCCAGCATCACCAGTGCGCAGGCGATCGACAGCCAGGCCTGGTTCTTGAACAGGCTGGCGGCGATGGTGCCGGCCAGCACCCGGTCGCTCAGCGTGGCGAACAGCGTCGGCGCGGCCAGATAGCCGACTGCCCACAGACTGCCCGCCCACAGCGTTGCGACCAGCAAACGTGTACGCGCGAGCAGCATCAGATGTATCGCACTTCCAGGATTTCATATTCGCGCGGGCCGGACGGCGCCTGCACTTCCACCACGTCGCCGGCCGACTTGCCGATCAGCGCGCGGGCGATCGGCGAGGTCACCGATACCTTGCTCAGTTTCAGGTCCGCTTCGTCCAGGCCGACGATCTGGTAGGTCACTTTCGAACCCGAATCCAGGTCTTCCAGGTCCACGGTCGAGGCGAACACCACGCGGCCGTCGGCGTCGAGGGTAGTCGGGTCGATGATTTGCGCGGCGCTCAGCTTACCTTCCAGTTCGGCGATGCGGCCTTCGACGAAGGCCTGGCGCTCCTTGGCGGCATCGTACTCGGCGTTTTCCGACAGATCGCCATGCGAACGTGCTTCAGCAATCGCGTCGATCACGATACGGCGTTCTTTGGTCTTCAACTGGTGCAACTCTTCTTTCAGGAGTTCTGCGCCGTACTTGGTAAGTGGAACTGAAGTCATGTTTATATTTACTCTGTTGTTACAATGGAAAACCACAGAGGCCACGCCAACCTGCAGCGCGAGCTCTGTGGTTAAAAGGTACTGTTTCCCGTCACCGGGGCGACGAAAGAACCTTAGTGTAAGGTTTTATGCAGCCCTTGTAAATCGTACACTTGCAACTCGTCCAAATGACGGATGCCTTCGACCGCCGCTTCCGCGCCGGCGATGGTGGTGTAGGTCGTCACGCGCGACGCCAGCGACGAGGTGCGGATGGCACGCGAGTCGGTGATGGCGCTGCGTTTCTCTTCCACCGTGTTGATCACCAGGACGATCTCGTGGTTCTTGATCATGTCGACCACGTGCGGACGGCCTTCGACCACCTTGTTCACCGGGGTGACCGGAATGCCGGCCGCCGCGATGACGGCAGCCGTGCCCTTGGTCGCCACCAGCGTGAAGCCGATCTCCACCAGGTCGCGCGCCACCTTGACGGCGCGCGGCTTGTCAGACGATTTCACCGACAGGAACACCTTGCCCGATTTCGGCAGCTTGATGCCCGCGCCCAGCTGCGACTTGACGAAGGCTTCGCCGAAGGTCTTGCCGACGCCCATGACTTCACCGGTCGATTTCATCTCAGGTCCGAGGATGGTGTCGACGCCAGGGAATTTCACGAACGGGAACACGGCTTCCTTGACGCTGAAGTAAGGCGGGACGACTTCCTTGGTGATGCCCTGCTGCGCCAGGGTCTGGCCAACCATGCAGCGCGCGGCGATCTTCGCCAGCTGCAGGCCGGTGGCCTTGGACACGAACGGCACGGTGCGCGATGCGCGTGGGTTCACTTCCAGCACGTAGACCACGTCGCGCAGTTCGCCGTCGCGTTCCTGCTTCTGGATCGCGAACTGCACGTTCATCAGGCCGACCACGTTCAGGCCCTTGGCCATCAGCGAGGTCTGGCGCTTCAGTTCATCGATGGTCTCTTGCGCCAGCGAATAAGGCGGCAGCGAGCAGGCCGAATCGCCCGAGTGCACGCCGGCTTGCTCGATGTGTTCCATCACGCCGCCGATGAAGGTGGTTTCGCCGTCGGAGATGCAATCGACGTCGCACTCGATGGCGTCGTTCAGGAAGCGGTCCAGCAGCACCGGCGAATCGTGCGATACCTTGACCGCTTCGCGCATGTAGCGTTCCAGGTCGCGCTGCTCGTGGACGATTTCCATCGCGCGGCCACCCAGCACGTAGGAAGGACGGACCACCAGCGGGTAGCCGATTTCCTGTGCCAGAGCCAAAGCGTCGGCTTCAGTGCGGGCGGTGCGGTTAGGCGGCTGGCGCAGGCCCAGCGTGTGCAGCAGCTGTTGGAAACGTTCGCGGTCTTCGGCGGCGTCGATCATGTCCGGCGAGGTGCCGACGATAGGCACGCCGTTCGCTTCCAGGTCCAGTGCCAGTTTCAAAGGCGTCTGGCCGCCGTATTGAACGATCACGCCGACCGGTTTTTCCAGGTCGACGATTTCCAGCACGTCTTCCAGCGTCAGCGACTCGAAGTACAGGCGATCCGAGGTATCGTAGTCGGTCGACACGGTCTCCGGATTGCAGTTGACCATGATGGTCTCGTAGCCGTCTTCGCGCATCGCCAGCGCCGCGTGGACGCAGCAGTAATCGAATTCGATACCCTGGCCGATACGGTTCGGGCCACCGCCCAGCACCATGATCTTTTTCTTGTCGGTCGGCGCGGACTCGCACTCTTCATCGTAGGTCGAGTACATGTAGGCGGTGTTGGTCGAGAACTCCGCGGCGCAGGTGTCGACGCGCTTGTACACCGGACGGATGTTCAGTTCATGGCGCTTGGCGCGCACGGTCTTGGCATCGGTCTGCAGCAGGAAGGCCAGGCGGCGATCCGAGAAGCCTTTTTGCTTCAGCTTGTACAGCGTAGGCTTGTCGATCTGGTCCAGCTTCTGCGTGTCCATCCACAGTTCCAGGTCCACGATCTCTTTAATCTGGATCAGGAACCACGGATCGATCTTGGTCAGGTTGTGCACTTCTTCCATGGTGAAGCCCTGGGCGAAGGCGTCGCCCACGTACCAGATGCGCTCAGGACCTGGCTCGCCCAGTTCCTCTTCGATCTTCTCGCGGTCCTTGGTTTTTTCGTTCAGGCCGTCGACGCCGACTTCCAGGCCGCGCAGCGCTTTCTGGAACGATTCCTGGAAGGTGCGGCCGATCGCCATCACTTCGCCGACCGATTTCATTTGCGTGGTCAGGTGGTGGTCGGCGGTCGGGAATTTCTCGAACGTGAAGCGCGGGATCTTGGTGACGACGTAGTCGATCGACGGTTCGAACGAGGCCGGGGTCGCGCCGCCGGTGATCTCGTTGCGCAGTTCGTCCAGCGTGAAGCCCACGGCCAGCTTGGCCGCCACTTTCGCGATCGGGAAGCCGGTGGCTTTCGACGCCAGCGCCGACGAACGCGACACGCGCGGATTCATCTCGATGACGATCATGCGGCCATCTTCCGGGTTGATCGAGAACTGCACGTTGGAGCCGCCGGTGTCGACGCCGATTTCACGCAGCACCGCCAGCGAGGCGTTGCGCATGATCTGGTATTCCTTGTCGGTCAGCGTTTGTGCCGGCGCCACGGTGATCGAGTCGCCGGTGTGCACGCCCATCGGGTCCAGGTTTTCGATCGAGCAGATGATGATGCAGTTGTCCGCCTTGTCGCGTACCACTTCCATCTCGTACTCTTTCCAGCCGATCAGCGATTCTTCGATCAGCAGTTCGGAGGTCGGCGAAGCTTCCAGGCCGCGTTTGCAGATGGTCTCGAATTCTTCTTCGTTGTAGGCGATGCCGCCGCCGGTACCGCCCATCGTGAACGACGGACGGATGATGACCGGGAAGCCCAGCGTGCGCTGCACGGCCCACGATTCATCCATGGTGTGAGCGACGCCCGACTTGGCCGAACCGAGGCCGATCTTGGTCATCGCGTCCTTGAACTTGGAGCGGTCCTCGGCCTTGTCGATGGCTTCCGGGGTGGCGCCGATCAGTTCAACCTTGTACTTGTCCAGGATGCCGTGGCGATGCAGGTCCAGCGCGCAGTTCAGCGCGGTCTGGCCGCCCATGGTCGGCAGGATCGCGTCCGGCTTTTCCTTGGCGATGATGCGTTCCACCACTTGCCACGTGATCGGTTCGATGTAGGTGACGTCGGCCATTTCCGGGTCGGTCATGATGGTCGCAGGGTTGCTGTTGACCAGGATGACTTTGTAGCCTTCTTCGCGCAGGGCCTTGCAGGCCTGCGCGCCGGAATAATCGAACTCGCAAGCCTGGCCGATGATGATCGGGCCAGCGCCAATGATCAGAATACTTTTAATGTCTGTACGTTTAGGCATCTTATTTTTTCTCCGTTGCTTCCATCATGCCGATGAAGCGGTCAAACAGGTAAGCGACGTCAGTCGGGCCGGGCGATGCTTCAGGGTGGCCCTGGAAGCAGAAGGCCGGCGTGTCGGTGCGGGCGAAGCCCTGCAGCGAACCGTCGAACAGCGATTTATGGGTCACGCGGCAGTTGGCCGGCAGGGTGTCCGGGTCGACTGCGAAGCCGTGGTTCTGGGACGTGATCAGCACCTGTTTGCTGTCCAGGTCCTGCACCGGGTGGTTGGCGCCGTGGTGGCCGAACTTCATCTTCAGGGTTTTCGCGCCCGAGGCCAGGCCCATGATCTGGTGGCCGAGGCAGATGCCGAACAGCGGCAGCTTCTTGGCCATGAAGACCTTGGCGGCGGCGATCGCGTAGTCGCATGGCTCAGGGTCGCCCGGGCCGTTCGACAGGAACACGCCGTCCGGGTTCAGCGCCAGCACTTCGTCGGCGCTGGTTTGCGCCGGCACCACGGTGACCTTGCAGCCGCGCGCGGTCAGCATGCGCAGGATGTTGCGCTTGACGCCGAAGTCGTAGGCGACCACGTGGAACTTAGGATCGGCGAGCTTGCCGTAGCCTTCGCCCAGCGTCCATTCGGTTTCGGTGAAGTCGTAGGCCGCCTTGACGGTGACCACCTTGGCCAGGTCCATGCCGGCGATGCCGGGGAAGGAGCGGGCCAGGTCCAGCGCTTGCGCGGCCGACGGCTCGTTGCCTTGCGTGCCGACCAGGATGGCGCCGGACTGGGCGCCCTTCTCGCGCAGGATGCGGGTCAGCTTGCGGGTGTCAATACCGGCGATGCCGACGATGTTCTCGGCCTTCAGGTAGTCGGACAGCGACTGGGTGGAGCGGAAATTCGACGCCATCAGCGGCAGGTCACGAATGATCAGGCCAGCTGTGTGGACCTTGGAGGATTCGACGTCTTCCGGATTGACGCCGGTATTGCCGATATGCGGATACGTCAGCGTGACGATCTGGCGGCTATAGGAAGGATCGGTCAGGATTTCCTGATAGCCGGTCATGGACGTATTGAAGACCACTTCGCCAGTTGTATGACCGGCGGCGCCGATCGAAAAACCTTTGAAAATGGTACCGTCAGCGAGGGCCAGTATGGCTGGAACGGCAGGGCCAGATAAAAATGGCGGCAAGGGCAACTCCTGATAAAGTTACCGTAGCTGCGCCACGTCAGACGACCGTCGTGTGTCCCCGCCGTCGCAGGCCGGGTGGAAGGTCAGATTGAATATGGAGTGAGTGGTAGTCGGCTACGGTAGAGGTGAGATTGGCTAAACCTTTGAATTATAACCAAATCCTCCGGACTTGGCAATGGACCGTCGGCGAAATACCGGCAATAATTTCCTACTGACAGGGTGGTTTTATTTAGTCGCAATATTGGAAGCAGGCCTTTGTGTCGACTCCGCTGAGAGTTGCGGCAAGCCCTGCCGCCCCACATAATCTGAGATCGCGACAGACAACAATTGGTTAATGCTGCACCCTTGCAATTGAGCCAACTCCGCTACGTCCCTATGCAGGCTCCGTGGAATCCGCAAAGCCACTTTCCCGCTGAAATCAAATGGCCGTATCGGCTCGGCAATCGGCTGCCCGTGCGCAAGCGAGACCGCAAGCCAAGAAGCAGCCGCACTATCCAAATTGATTAACGCCTCGCCGGCAGTTTCACCTTCGGCAACACACCCCGGAAACTCATGGATATAAGCGGTATAACCACCCGCCTCGTCCGGCAAAAGTCTGCGAACATAAGGGCGAGCAAGAATCGCCCGGACCTTGCTCTCATTTTTTTCAGCCATCACCGTCTCCTCGCAAATACGCTTCCCACTGAACGACATCATCAAGCAGCGCGTCAATAATACTGGCGGCAGTTCCCACCCTTACATCCACACTGTGCGCAGGAATACTCAGCGGCCGCGCCAATTCAGGATCTTTACGTCGCATATAGGTAGGCTCCTTACCTCGATTGTCCGGTTGCCTCCCCAATGCCCTTGCCAACCCCTCGAACTCAACCGATTTGTGGCCGCGCGGACTACGCTGCATCGCCAGCAATGTCTTCTTAATCTTGGCCAAGTGTTTCGGAGTCATGGCATCGCAGCGATATCGCTGGCGATATCACATTATAGACATGCCGTTTGCATGCTGCGACGATTCTCCAATAGAAAATGCCGCCTGGTTTTGCGCCAGGCGGCATTCCGGTGCTACGGTCTCTTGCGGCGAAAACTTAGTTCAGCGCGGCGATACCGGCCTTGGCGACCTGCACATCTTCAGCCGACTTGACGCCCGAGACGCCGACGGCGCCGACCACGTGGCCGTCAACGATGATGGGCACGCCGCCTTCCAGCAGGCCGTCCGCCATCGGCGCCGGGGCGCTCAGGAAGGCGGTGCGGCCGTTGTTGATCATGTCTTCGTAGATCTTCGATTCGCGGCGGCCCAGCGCCGATACGCGCGCCTTGGCGGGGGCGATGTGCGACGACAGCGGCGCGGCGCCGTCCTGGCGTTGCAGCCACAGCAGGTGGCCGCCGTCGTCGACAATGGCGATCACGACTGGCCAGTTATGGGCGGTCGCCTCGGCTTCGGCGCCGGCAGCGATCTTCTTGATGTCGGCAAGCGACAGGTATGGTTTGGTTTGCATGTGCTCTTCCTTATTATTGGACCGGATATTGTACTGCTACGGTCTGCGCTTGGCTTCCAGTTTCTGCTTGATCTGCGCCATCACCAGCGCGGCGGCCTGCTCGCCCGCCAGGATCGCCTGGTTGCGGCCGGCGAAATCGTTACCCGCCATTTTGCCCAGGCTAGGCGCGATGACCACGTCCGCGTCCTTCAATTCGTACTGGTTGATGCGCTGCCCCATGATGCTGAAGGTCTGCATGATCACGTCCAGAGAACTGACGGTGGCCTGCACGTCGGCCTGGGTCGAGATATTGACGGCGATGACGAAGTCCGCGCCCATGTCGCGCGCAAAGCGCACCGGCACCGGCGCCACCAGGCCGCCGTCCACATACGAGCGGCCGTTGATCACCACCGGCTGGAACACGCCCGGCACCGACGACGACGCCCGCACCGCCATGCCCGTGTTCCCGCGCTGGAACAGGATCGGCTGGCCGGTCTTCAAATCCGACGCCACGGCGCCGAACGGTATCTTCAACTTCTCGATCGGCTGGTTGTTGACCGCCTTGTTGACGTAGGTTTGCAGCGCCTCGCCTTTCAGCACGCCGGAGCTCTTGCCGAACAGCGGCACCGCCCAGTCGGAGATCGCCGCTTCGTCCATGTCCATCGCCACCTTCTGCAACTGGAAGCCCGTGTTACCGGCGGCGTACAGCGCGCCGACCACCGAGCCGGCGCTGGTTCCGACCACGATGTCCGCGTAAATCCCCTGCGCCTCCAGCGCCTTGATCACGCCAATGTGCGCGAAGCCGCGCGCCGCGCCGCCGCCCAGCGCCAGGCCGATCTTGATCTTCTTGGGAGGCAGCGGCTCCGGCGCCGCCAGCGGTGGCGCCGACGGCGTCTCAATCACCGGATTGGTTTTGCAGCCGACAACGGCGGCTGCGGCGAAGATGGTTAAAGCGACAAGGGAAAGACGGCGTGATGGCATGTAGGGGTTCAATCTGCTGGGGTTTAGGCGCAGCAGATTGTACCCCACCTTACAGCGCGAAGATCGGCTTGCGCGTCTTCCATGCCCCGGCGGTGAAGTCGGGGAAGTCCAGCGTCTGGAAGTTCTGCGCGATCGACTGCTCCGACAACGGTGTGATGGCGCTCCACGTCACCGCATCGTAGATATCGATCGGCATCGGCGCCCTCGCCTTCAGCGCTTCGATGAAGGACTGAATGACGAAGAAGTCCATGCCGCCATGGCCGGCGCCCTCCGCGTCCTTGGCATGCTTGCGCCACAGCGGATGGTCGTACTTGTCCTGGTAGGGCTGGAAGTCCTCCCACTGGTGCGGTTTGCTCTTGCCCTCGATGTGGACGGAATTGTTCACGTCCATCCACAGGCCGTCGGTGCCCTGCACGCGAAAGCCCAATGAATAAGGGCGCGGCAGCGAGGTATCGTGTTGCAGCAGGATGGTCTCGCCGTTCTCGCACGACAACGTGGTGGTGACCACGTCGCCCAGCTTGAACTGCGTCTTCGCGCTAGGGCTGGTCGCGCCGCCCGGCTGCTTGACGATGTAGTCATGCAGGCCGCGCGCCTTGGTGGCGAAGCTGTTGATGCGCGTGAAGCGGTTGCCGCGGTTGATGTTGGCGTACATCGCGCACGGGCCGATGCCATGACTGGGATACAGTTCGCCATTGCGCTGCACCGAGTGCTCGGTGCGCCATTTGGCCTCCGACCAGCCCTTGGCGCCGAACTCCACGCCACCATATGGCTTGGCCGGATCGCCGTTGGTGAACTTCACGGCGCGCAGGTCGTGCTGGTAGCCGCCCTGCAGGTGTATCAGTTCGCCGAACAAACCGGAGCGCACCATCTGCAGCACCGCCATCACATCGCGGCGGAAGCAGACGTTCTCCAGCAGCATATACGGCGTGTTGGTCTGGAGCTGGGTGTTCAGCACATCCCAGTGGTCCTGCAGTGTGATACCGGCGACCACCTCGCAACCGACGGGCACCTTGGCCTGCATGGCGGCGATGGCCATCGGTGCATGCCACTCCCATGGGGTGGCGACGATCACGCCATCGAGCGTGCCGGCGTCCAGCATGCGCTTGTAGGCTTGCGGGTCGCGGTCCTCGCCGAAAGTCTTCGGCTTGGCCTTGCCGGATTTGTCCACCTGCTTGAGCGCGCGGGCCAACATGGCCGGATCGATGTCGCACAGCGCGACGACTTCCACGTCGTCGCGGCGCAGCAGTTCCTGCAACAGCACCTGGCCGCGCATGCCGGTGCCTATCATGCCGATGCGCACCCGCTCGCGGGTGGCGCCAAAGGCCGTCGGCAGCATCAGGCTACCCGCCAACGCTGCGCCGGCGGTCAGGAAGTCGCGTCGATTAAAAACTGATTTCATGGTGCTCCTTTCAATTATTGCTGCGGCAGCGTGGTCACATCCACAGCCGGTTGCCGGCCGGTGGCGGCGCGGGTGAAGGTCTGGTTCACCGGCACATAGCCGGCGAAGAAGCCGCCGTTACGCAGATAGAACTGGCCGTTATCCAGGCCGCCGGCGTAGTCCATCCGCTGGGCGCTGGTCACGGTGGCGTCGCCGGTGAAGCGCGCCGTCGTCACCTCGGACCATGCGCCCGACACGTTGCGTGCCCACTGGTTGCCGAACGATACACGCCGGCCAGTATAGCCCTTGGTATCGATGAAGTTCTCCAGGAAGGAGTAGGCTCCCGTCAGATAAGTGGTGGTGGCGGGACGCTTCCAGGTCGCGATAAAGCGCCACACGCCCAGCTCCGGCGCGTAGAACCACGCCGAGTAGTCGGTGGCGCCGGCGCCGTCCGGCCGCGCGCGGGTGATGAAGCGATAGGTGTTCCCGCTGATCCAGTTGTAGCTCAGGTAGGACTGGCCGCCCGTGCCCTCGCCGCCGAAGCCGTTGTCCACCACGCCCGCCCCCTTGCGCACCAGCGTGGTCTTGCCGCCGCCGTCCGCATCCCACACCGAGAACAGCACCCAGCGCTCGCTGGGCGATTTCACCTGGATGCCGAAGTAGCCCTGGCCGAAGCCGTTGGCCATGTAGTAGGAACCTTCCGGGTCCTGCCCCGCCGGCACCGTCACCTCGTTGTAGAAGTACTCGGTGTTGGCCGGCGTGGTGTAGCCCATGTGCACCGACGGCCCGCGCCGCGACCAGTAGTAGTTGGCAGCATCGTCGGCGTAGTTGATGGCGGAGGTGGTGCTCACCTGCAGCGCCGAGACGTCGCCGAAGTAGCCGCCGTCCTTGCTGACGCCCTGCAGGTCGACCTTCACATAGCCCGGCGCGGCAACGTTGACGGTGCCGACCTGGTAGCTCCCGCTGCCGTTGACGGACAGCTTGACCAGGAACGGCGTGCCGTTGACGGTGACGCGTATGGTGCTGTTGTTGCTGCCGGCCAGCCGGGCGTTCAGGCCCAGAGTGACCGCCCCTGCGGACGCCATGCGGAAGTAAGCACTGGTGACGGTGCCGGAGTTGCTCCAGTTGGCCAGGCCGCTGCTGTTGATCTCTTCCTGTGCGCCGGCGGGCGCGCTGGTGATGAAGGCATTGCCGGCCAGCGCCACCGTCTTCGAGCTGGCCGCGCCCATCACCACCTGCGCGGCCGTCTTATCCGTCTGGCCGCCGGTGCTTGCGCCACCACAGGCGCTCAACATCAACGCCGCGGAATACAGGAACAATCGTCTTGGCTTCAAAAGTTGTTTTGTCATTGTGCTCTCCTTGGGACGGGTCAGAAGAATTTGTAGTTGGCCGAGAACGAATACATGCGGCCGAACAGGTTCTGGCTATGGTTGTAGCCTTCCCAGCCATTCGGATCGTAAGTAGGCTGCTTGTTCAACAGGTTCTTGATGTTCATGCCGAGCTCCAGGTTCTTCATCGGCTTCCAGTTCAGCGCCAGGTTGACCGTGTAGTACGACGGCGCGCCGCCGCACAGGTTCTGCGGCAAGGCGACCGAAGCGGCCGTGCAATTCTCCGGCGTGTTGTCGGTATCCCATGGAGCGTATGCCCACTTGGTCTTGCCGGTGTAGTTGACGAACAGGCTGGTGACGAACTTCTGATACGCCCAGTCGGCGTTGAAGGTGGCGCGCACGCGCGGCGAATCGTAGAAGCCGACGTAGTTGCCCGAGAAGCCGGTGCCGTCCTCCGAGTTATACAGCTCGCGGCGGCGGATGGTGGCCGATACGCCGGTGTTCAACTTGCCGTACTCGCCCAGGGAGAAGCGGGTGCGCGCATCGATGTCGACGCCGTCGACCAGCGTGCGGCCACGGTTCGAATACGAGTTGATCAAGCCGCCCAGGTTACCCACCGAGTACTTCGGCGCGCCGCCGGAGCAAGCCGCCGCGTTGGCCGGGTTGTTGCACATGGCGGCGACAGCCGCCATGTTGCCACGGTCCGCATCGGTGATCGGATTGCGGATGGCGGCGCTGGTGCCGGCCAGCGCCGGTCCGTATTTATCCACCAGCTGCGTGAACAGCTCATTGAAGTCCTGGCGCACGATCTCGTTGCGGCGGTAGACGAACCAGTAGTCCACCGAGATGCTGACATCCTTGACCGGCTGCAGCACCAGGCCGGCGGTCGAGATCTTGGCCTTCTCCGGACGCAGCGACGGGTTGGGCGGCGTCAGGCCGCCGACCGTGGTCGAGCAGTTCGAATTGAGCAGGTTCTTGCCCAGTTCCGCCTCGGCCGGCGAGACGGACTTCATCAGCACCTTGGCCATCGCATTGGTTTCGTCGCAGCGCACGGTGTCGCGGATGCCGCCCACCTGCGCGAACACGCCGCCGCTGCCCGATTCGGCCAGGTTGGGCGCGCGGAAGCCTTCGGAGTAGGTGCCGCGCACCATCACCTCGGGACGCGCGCGCCACAGCACGCCGATCTTCGGCGCCAGGTTGGCCGGGAAGTTCGGGTATTTGTCGAGGCGCGCGGCGGCGTTCACTTCCAGCTTGTCGGTCACCGGTATCACCACTTCGCTGAACAGCGCCGCGACGTTGCGCTGGCCGTCGAACCAGGAGCCGCCCTGCTGCGTGATGTAGCCGTTGGCCGCATCCTGGTTGCCCGGCGTGTAGAAGCTCTCGCGCATCAGGCTCGCGCCGACGGCCATGCGCACTTCGCGTTCACCCAGCTTGGCGATGGTGCCTTCGAGCTTGCCATCCCAGGTAATCAGCTTGGTCCAGGACTGGATGTCGAAGGTCGGATAGGCGGCGCGCAGCAGCGCGCCGTTGGCGTCGCTGATCTCGCCGAACTTGTAGGCCGGATTGTCGGCGATATAGGTGCGGCCGGTCGTGGCGTCGGTAGTGAACGGGCCGAAGGCCTTGGCGAAGCCCTGGGTGTTGATGTTGACCGTCTGGAACAGCGTCGAATGGCTGCCCGCCACGCTCAGCGCGGTCTCGAAGTCCCAGCCGCCGCCGATGCTGCCGCGCAGGCCGGCCACCGCACGGTAGTTGTTGTCCTCATTGGTCTGGCCGAAGTGGCCGGGCGCGTCGAGCATGAGGTAGTTCAGCCCCGCCGCGCCGCCCATCTTGGCCGCCATGTCGGCATTCAGCTTGCCTTTCAGGTAGGCGTTGTTCGGTCCAAGGTAAGGCGTGACGAAGGTGTTGAGCGTGGTGCCGGTATTGCGCGCGAACCAGTTGCTGGTGCTGCCGCTGTTGAAGCTGCGCGGGCCGTTCTCGCCGCGCAGCTTGATGTGGGTGTAGGTCGCTTCGGCGTAGCCTTCCAGGTTCTCGCTGATCTTCAGGCGGCCGCTGAGGAAGCCGGTGGCGCGGTCGGAGGTCGGGCCGGTGTCCAGCTGGTAGGGCAGCGAATTCCACACGCAGCGGCTGCCGGCGGCCTCGGTGATGGACGTGGTGCAGCCATTGACGGCGCTCTGGGTCCGGGCGTTGTTCTTGGCCTTGTCGAAGACGAAGAAGGTGCCGGGATTGACCACGCCAGGTTCGCTGCCGACGCCGACGCGCAGGCCCGAGACAAAGGTCGGATTGTTGACGTAGAAGTAGTCGGGGCGCTTCAGGTAGGTGTCGGCAAACGCGACGCGGTCGCGCTGGTAGACGTTGATCGCGCCATAGACATTGTAGCCATCGGCATTCAGGTCGCCCAGACCGTAGATCACACTGGCCTGGCGTTCGCCGTAGGATTTGACGCTAGGGGTGGAGTCGTTGCTGGCGCGGACTTCCAGTCCCTGGTAGTTCTTCTTGGTGATGACGTTGATCACGCCGGCCACCGCGTCCGAACCGTAGACGGCCGAGGCGCCGTCGGTCAGCACCTCCATGCGCTCGATGGCGGCGGCGGGAATCGCGTCGATGTTGACGAACATGGTCTGGAAGCCGGCCGGCGCGCCGTAGAACGACAGGCGGCGGCCGTTCAGCAGCACCAGCGTGCCCTGCGCGCCCAGGCCGCGCAGGTTGGCCTGCGAGGCGCCGTCGGAACCGGTGAACATCGAGCGGAAGTCCTGCTGCGCCGGACGCGCGGCCGGCAGATTGTCCAGCACTTGCAGCAGCGTGCGGGCGCCCATGTTTTCGATCTGCTTGGCGTCGATCACCTGCACCGGCGACGCGGTTTCGGCGTTGATGCGTTTCAGGCTGGAGCCGGTGATTTCGACCCGCGTGAGCTTCTGCTCATTCGCGCTCTTCTGCGCTTGCTCATCCAGCTCGTCGGCGGCCAGCGCCGTGGAAGCCAGACCCACCGCTACCATCGCGGCCGCCAGTTTTTTCATATGCATCTTTGTCTCCCTGTTATTAGTGGTTTATTTCAGGCTGCAACGGCCCCTCCCCGGTCCGTGGAGGGGCTCTTTCTTGTGAAACTAAGGGTTTAGGTCAGCGCGGGCGGACTGTGCTGCCCTCTGTGCCTATCAGGACCGCGTTGGCCCAGTTGCCGCAGACCTGGGCCGGCTTGCTGCCGCGCGCGCCCAGGGTGCGCAGGCTGAGTTGACTCAGTCCGCGCACATCGATTTCCGGCTTGACCACGGCCGGCGCCGCGATCAGGCCACTGTCGTACAACATCCGTTCGCCGCTCCAGACCTGGAACTGCATGCCGCCGGCGCTGCGGCAGCTGTCGTCCATCCCCAAGTCGGCGCGCAGCAGGTTCCAGTTGCCGGCCAGTTGCAGGTCGACGCGGCTGGTGGCGCCCACGCCCAGGCCCTTGCGGAACCACAGGCCGTTCATGCGCATCTCGGTTCCGTGCGCCGGCTTGTCGCGGCTGACGTTCTTCGGCAAGGCCAGGTCGGACAGGAACTGCTGTACTTCCGGGCCTTCCTTCGGCTGGTAGGCCATCACGTGGAACTCGGACAGCGTGATCGGTTGCACCTCGCTCGGCACGGCGGCGTTGTAGGCGCGGGCGGCAGGCGTGGCGACGGCGGTCACCATCGGATCGGTGGCGGATGCGCCATCGCCCTCGGGGTTCTGGGTGCTCATGACACGGAAGCGCAGCAGGCGGCCGGCGGCCGGCGGGAAGCTGATCGTCTGCGTGCCCTGCTCCAGCTTCAACTGGCCGCGCTTGACCGGCTGGCCCCAGTCGCCGTTGTTGTCGCCCATGTAGATCTCGTAGTCGCGGATCTGGCCGTGCTGCCAGTGCTGGTCGGTGCGCGGCGCCAGCTCGATGCCGTCGACCAGGCGCCGCTCGGTGAAGCCGATCACCCATTCGTGCGGACCGCCCTGCACCGCCGGGCTGCGCGCGGTGCGGAACCAGGTGGCCGGGTTGTTGTCGAAGGCGTTTTCCAGCGGGTGGCCGGTTTCCTCGGCCGGACGGTTCATCACCATCATGGCGTCGGCCGGAATAGCGCGGCCCAGCACCGGTGCGGCAGGAAAGGCGTCGTCGACCACCACGGTCGCGGCGCCGGTCTGCACGGTGAAGCGCAGCGGCTGGCGGATGTCCTGGCTTGCGGCCTTGACGTGCAGCGTGCCCAGTCGGTCGGCGGCGTCGAAGTACCAGCCTGCGGCGGCCGCGTCGAAGGCGGCGCGGTCGGCCAGTGGCGGCAGCACGGCGCTGCCGGTACTCACTGCGGCCGGACGCTGGCGGGTCAGCAGGCGCAGCGCATAGGCGCGGCGATCGGGCTGGCCGGCATAGCTGCCCACCACCGGTTCGACATCGACCTTGACGCCATCGGCGGCGGCGTTCATGCGGATCAGCTGCTCGCTGAAAGCGCCGTCCTGGTACTTGCGGCTGTTGCCGTCATCCTCGTACAGCGTGAATTCGGATGCGCCGTGCGGATACAGGTCCAGCGTCAGCACGTCCTTCGGCTTCTCGCCGTCGTACAGCATTTCCGGGTACATCGGCAGGATGGCGCCGGCGCGAACGAACACCGGCAGCTTGTCCAGCGTGACGGCGAGGTCGATATCGCGTCCGCCCTTGCCCGCGGTGGCCTGGCGGCCGTCCCAGTAATCGAACCACTGGCCCTGCGGCAGGTGGATGCCGCGGCGCCAGCCCTGGCTGACCGCCTGGCTGCGGTACACCGGCGCCACCAGCAGGTCGCGGCCCAGCAGGTACTGGTATTTGTAGGCTTCCGTGTAGGCCGCCGGATCTTCCGGGTTGTCCCACATCAGGCCGCGCACCAGCGGCGCGCCGCTCTGCTCCGTCTCGCGCATCAGCGTGTACATATAGGGCGTCAGACGCATCTTCAGCTTCAGGTAGCGGCGGTTGATGCTGACATACGGCTCGGCGAACCACCACGGATGCTTGCGCTCCGCCGCCGCCCAGCCGGACATCCCCATCAGCACCGGGGTAAAGCTCTTCCACTGCAGATCGCGGGTGAAGGTCTCCGGGCTGCCGCCGAAGATCGCGTCGACGTCGCCGGTGGCGTAGGCCTGACCGGACAGGCCGGAGCCGATCAAGGTCGGCACGTGCCAGCGGATGTAGTCCCAGCTGGCGCTCTGGTCGCCGGTCCAGGTGACGGCGTAGCGCTGAGTGCCGGCCCAGCCCATCACGGTCCAGATGAACGGACGGCCGTCGGAATTATTCAGGATGCCGTCGTAGGCCGACTTGTTGGCATCCAGCGAGAACTGATAGCCCTTGCCGGTCCACGCCACGTCCAGCTTCTGCACGCGGGTGCCGGCGGTGCCGACTTCCCATGCCATCTTCTCGACGCCGTTCTCGGTCCACAGGCCGGTGCGGAAGCCGTACTTGGCCAGGCCCTGCACCGTCTCCGGTAGCGCCGAATAGCCGCAGCCGTAGCCGTCGTTCGGCAGTATCCAGCCGCCCGGCATGTCGTGCTCGCGGTATTTGCGCGCCACGGTTTCGATCACGTCCGGCGTCTTGCCGGTCGGTCCGTCGGTCCAGCCTTTCGGCACGGTGCCCGGCTTCTTGACGTTGTCGCCGTCGTTGTAGCAATCGGCGTCGCCGTATTCCAGCGCCCAGCGCGGCAGCATGCGCGCGCGGCCGGTCCATTCGGTGTAGCGGGCCAGCACGTCGCGCAGGTCCTTGCCGACGAAGTAGTAGGCGTCGAAGCGCGCCTCGTTGTGCTCCAGCGAGATCTGGTCGTTCTGGCGCAGATCGTAGCTGCCGTCGGACCAGGTGTTGCGCAGCATGCCCCAGCCGCGTGAGCTCATCAAAAACGGCGCGGGGCTGGGGCGGTCGCCCTCTTCCCAGCCGCCGGAGTACGACACCTGCAACTGCTTGCCCTTGAATTCATAGCGGCCGTTCTGCTGGCCGCCGCCGAAGAAGCGCTCGGCCTTGTCGCTCGACAGCGTCTGCACGCTTTGCTTGTCGCCCAGCTCCAGCGGCTGGATCTCGCGCCACAGCGGCTGCGCGTCGCCGGCGCGGAACAGGCTGAAACGCAGCGGCTTGCGGTCGATACGCAGGCTCAGGGCGGCCGTGCGGATCAGGATATGGTCGGCCTGCTCGCTGACGCTGTGCTCCACCGTGGCGGAAGGCGTGGCGACGACGATGGGCGCGGCCTTGTCGCCGGCGCCGGTCAGGCCGGATTTGGGGCCGGCCCAAATATGCAGCACATCGGCGCGCGGAAGACTAAGCTGTATATGGGCGCCGGTGTCGGTGACCAGATCCCACTGCTGGCCGGCGCCAGTGGTGACGCTGCGTAGATTGCCGATCGGAGCGGCCAAGGCCAATAAAGGTGCGCTGGCTAGCAAGGCGGCAATGGCTGAAATCTGTTTCATAGTCTGCTTCTCGAAAGAAAATGCGTTGCGATGCAATTACTCTAGGAATAAAAATAAGCCCGGTCAACAAAAAGAAAGAAAATATTTAAAAAGAACCGACTAAATCTTTCGTATTGATAGTTGATCGAATAACATACTTTCGTTTCCGTGGCAAAACTGGTACAGCCCTGCGCTATGGCGTTGCGAACCAACTTTCTTTTCACTTTCGAATTTGACATTCCGAAAATAAAACCTTATTCTTTCCCTGACTTAACCAGACTAATTCTTTCGATGACCAACTTACTCCAACGTGCCCCACAAGCCTGGCGCGATATCGGCGGCCTCGATACCGCCGAAGAAATCGTCCATCAGCCAGCCCTCTGGCGCGAACTGGCGACGCACCTCGCCACGGAAAAAAGCCGCATCGCCGCCTTCCTGGGCGACACCCTCAGCAATCCGCAGCAGCGCGTGATCCTGACCGGCGCCGGCAGCTCGGCCTATGTGGGCGAGATCATCGCCGACGAAATCAACGCCGCCTGGCCGTGCCAGGTGCGCGCGCTGTCGACCACCAGCCTGCTGACCCATCCTGCGCTGTACCTGGAACGCACGGCGCCAACGCTGGTGGTGTCCTTCGCCCGCAGCGGCAACAGCCCGGAAAGCACGGCGGCGGTGCAGCTGGTGCGCGACATGGTGCCGACCGCGCGCTTCCTCAACATCACCTGCAACGCCGACGGCGCGCTGGCCCTGCAAGGCGCCGGCGAAGGTTCAGCCGACCAGCAGACCCTGAACCTGATGATGCCGGCCGCCAGCTGCGACCGCGGCTTCGCCATGACCAGCAGCTTCACCTGCATGCTGCTGGCGGCGTTGTGCGTGCTCGATCCCGACTTCCAGCCGGAGCGCCTGGACACGCTGGCGCAACTGGGCGAGCAGGCGCTGGCCGCGTGGTCGGCGCCGGTGGCGGAACTGGCTTCGCAGCGCGTCTCGCGCGTGGTCTACCTGGGCAGCGGTCCGCTGGAAGCGCTGGCCAAGGAAGCGGCGCTGAAGATCCTCGAACTGACCGCCGGCAGCGTGCTGGCGATGGCCAACAGCGCGCTCGGTTTCCGCCACGGCCCCAAGGCGGCGTTGAACAAGGAGACGCTGGTGGTGCTGTTCCGCAGCTCCGATCCGCTGTCGCGCCGCTATGAACACGATTTGCTGCTGGAGCTGCAGCGCGACCAGGTCGCCGGCCGCTGCCTGACCGTGGGCGCCGGCGCCGACATCGGCATCGACGCGCCGGCCTGGCCGGACGCCTGGCTGGCTCCTTTGTGGCTGCTGATGGCGCAGCAGTACGCGCTGCACCAGTCGGCGCTGCTGCAACTGCGTCCCGATAATCCTTTTGCCGGCGGCACCGTCAACCGTGTCGTGCAGGGCGTCACCATCTACCGTCATGACGAATTCTGAACCACGCGGCTATCACGGCATCGACATCGGCGGTACCAAGATCGAGCTGGTGGCGTTCGCCGAGGAAGGCCATGAGCTGAAGGAAGTCCACCGCGAGCGCATCGCCACGCCGGGCACCGATTTCGCCGAGTTCCTGCTGGCGATCCAGGGCCTGGTGGGCCGCGCCGACAAGGCGCTGGGCTTGCGCGCGCCGGTCGGCATCGGCCTGCCGGGCGTGATCGACAGCGCCACCGGACGGCAGCTCAGCTCCAACGTGCCGGCGTTGAACGGCCGCGCCGTGGCCCATGCGCTCAAGGATGCGCTGGAGCGCCCGGTCGCCATCGGCAACGACTGCCAGTGCTTCGCGCTGTCGGAGGCGCAAGGCGGCGCGGCGCACGGCCAGCCGACCATGTTCGGCGCCATCATCGGCACCGGCGCCGGCGGCGGCTATTGCGTCGACGGCCGCCTGCTGCGCGGCGCCAACGGCGTGGCCGGCGAATGGGGCCACTGGCCGCTGCCGGCCGCGCAGCTGGTGTCGCAGTTTGCGCCTGCCCCGCTGCCCGTCCTCGAGTGCCCTTGCGGCCGGCGTGGTTGCCTGGAGCGCTATGTCTCCGGTCCCGGCATGAACCGGCTGCACCAGCACCTCGGCGGCGGCGACGAAACGCCAGCGGCCATCGTCGCGCAGGCGCGCGCCGGTTCGGCCATCGCCGTCAAGACCATGGCACTGCACGCCGACCTGCTGGGCCACGCGCTGGCCACGCTGGTGCTGACGCTGGACCCGCACGCCATCGTGCTGGGCGGCGGCCTGTCGCAGCTGGCCCACCTGTACGACCAGCTGCCGGCCGCGATGCGCCGCCACCTGTTCCCCGGCGTGCGCGTGCCGCCCATCCTGCCGCCGAAATTCGGCGACGCCGGTGGCGCGCGCGGCGCCGCCCTGCTCGCCCGTCAGCAACTCACGGACCACTCATGAAAACCACCGAATCCCTGTCCCCCGTCCAGCAGATCATCGCCGCCCACCGTCGTGGCGAAGCCGTAGGCCTGTACAGCGTGTGCTGCAGCCATCCGAGCGTGCTGCGCGCGGCGATGCGCGTGGCGGCCGACTACGACACCGTGCTGCTGGTGGAGGCGACCTCGAACCAGGTCGACCAGTTCGGCGGCTACACGGGCATGACGCCGTCCGCCTTCCGCGACTACGTGCACAACCTGGCGCGCGGCCAGGGCTTCCCGCTGGAGCGCCTGGTGCTGGGTGGCGACCACCTCGGCCCCAACGCCTGGCAGGGGCTGGACGCGACCACCGCCATGCAGCACGCGGAGACGCTGATCGCCGCCTACGCCGCCGCCGGCTTCCACAAGATCCACCTCGATTGCAGCATGCGCTGCGCCGACGATCCGCAGCTGCTGAGCGATGAAACCATCGCCGCCCGCTCGGCGCGCCTGTGCGCGGTCGCGGAGAAAGCCGCCGAGCAGGCCGGCCTGCCGCCGCCGGTGTACGTGATCGGCACCGAAGTCCCCATCCCCGGCGGTGAAGCCAACCTGGCGCAGGCCGGCGCGGTCACCTCGCCCAAGGCCGCCGCGCGCACGCTCGACGTGCACCGCCTGGCCTTCTTCGCGATGGAACTGCACAGCGCCTGGCGCCGCGTGATCGCGATGGTGGTGCAGCCGGGTGTGGATTTCGACCACAGCCAGATCCAGCACTACGACGCGGACCAGGCCACCGCGCTGTCGGCCTTCGTCGCCGGCCAGCCCGGCCTGGTGTTCGAGGCCCACTCCACCGACTACCAGCGCGAATCGGCGCTGCACGACATGGTGCGCGACCACTTCGCCATCCTCAAGGTCGGCCCGGCCGCCACCTTCGCGCTGCGCGAAGCCTTGCAGGCGCTGTGCCGCATCGAGGAAGAACTGGTGCCGGCCGGCCGCGCTTCGCGCCTGATGCAGGTGCTGGACGAAACCATGCTGGCGCAGCCCAAACACTGGGCCAAGCACTACCCCGGCAGCGGCGCCGAACAGCGCCTGCTGCGCCGCTATGGCCTGAGCGACCGGTGCCGCTACTACTGGGGCGAGCCGGCCGTGGTGGCCGCCGTCGACCAGCTGTGCACCAACCTCGATGCGCTGTCGATTCCGCTGTCGCTGCTGAGTCAACACCTGCCGGAACAATTCCTGGAAGTGCTGCAAGGCCGGCTAGACACCAAGGCCGACGCGCTGATGGAGCACAAAATAGGCCGCGTGCTGGCGCAATATGCGCGCGCCTGCAACCGCAACGCCGCCGCAGCCGCGCTCAACACGCTAAATGCGACGGCCGATGTGGCCACGGCGGCTGGCAGCACGGCTGCGATCTGTTAAGCTCGACGTTTTTGTAAAATCGACTGCACAATAATGCGAAATACCAGCCAACGCCGCGCCTCCATCTTGCAGGCGCTTACCCAACACGGCTCGGTCCAGGTGGCCGCGCTGGTGGACCAGCTGGGCGTCTCCGCCGTCACCATCCGCAGCGACCTCAGTGCGCTCGAATCGCAGGGCCTGGCCACGCGCAGCCACGGCGGCGCCACGCTGACCCGCACCCCGCCGCCCGAGCAGACCATTCCGCAGAAGGACGCGTTGAACCACGAGCAGAAGGAGCGCATCGGCGCCTGGGCCGCGCGCATGGTGCAACCGGGCGACAACATCATCATCGATTCGGGCACCACCACCATCTCGCTGGCGCGCCACCTGCGCGAGGCGCAGAACGTGACGGTGATGACCAATGGCCTGAACATCGCCTGGGAACTGGCGGACGCCCCCGGCGTCGATTTGATCCTGACGGGCGGCCTGCTGCGCAAGCAGTCGCTGTCGATCCAGGGCACGCAGGCCGAGGCCTGCCTGCAGGCCTATAGCTTCGACAAGCTGTTCCTCGGCGTCGACGGCTTCGACCTGCAGTTCGGCGTCACCACCCACCACGAGGCGGAGGCTAGCCTGAACCACAAGATGGTGGAGCGGGCCAAGAAAATCATCGTCCTCGCCGATGCCTCCAAATTCGGGCGCGTCAGCCTGCACCGCATCGTGCAGCTGGACCGCGTCCATACCGTCATTACCGACGCCAGCATCAGCGCGGAATACCGCGATGGCCTGCTGGAAGCCGGCATCGAACTCCTGATAGCGGAATAAACAGTGTTAAGCGGCAGAATCCTCACACCACAAGGCTGGGTCACGGGCAGCATCGCCTTTGACCAGCGCATTCAAACCATCCAGGCGGACGCGCAGGCCGGCAACGACAGCGGCTTGACCATCCTGCCCGGCTTCATCGACCTGCACGTGCATGGCGCCGCCGGCGTCGACATCATGCAAGGCGGCGACGCCGGCGCCAGCGTGGCGCGCAGCCACGCGCGCCACGGCACCACGGCGATGCTGGGCACCACCATGACGGCCACCGACAATTCGATCCGGCGCGCGCTCAAGGGCCTGGCCGGCGTGATCGCCGAGCGCCCGGCCGGCGCCGCGCGCATGCTGGGCGTGCACCTGGAAGGCCCGTTCCTCAGCATCCACCGCCTCGGCGCGCAGCCGGCCGATTCGGTGGCCGTGGCCAGCCTGGAACTGGTGCGCAGCTATCACGAACTGGCGACTATCCGGGCGCTGACCATCGCCACCGAAGTGGACGGCCACTTGGACCTGATCCCGATGCTCAAGCAGATGGGCATCCGCGTGCAGCTGGGCCACAGCAACGGCAGCTACGAGGACGGCGTGGCCGCGCTGAACGCCGGCGCGGCCGGCTTCACCCATCTGTTCAACGGCATGACGGCGCTCAACCACCGCCACCCCGGCATCGCCGGCGCCGCGCTGGCGCATGCCGAATACGCCGAGATCATCCCGGATTTGCAGCACGTGCACGAAGGCGCGATCCGCGCCGCGCTGCGCGCCATCCCGCGCCTGTACGGCGTGACCGACGCCACCTCGGCCACCGGCATGCCGGACGGCGAGTATGGCCTGGGCAGCCAGCGCGTCTACAAGTGCCTGGGCTGCGTGCGGCTGGCCACCGGCTCGCTGGCCGGCTCGGTGCTGACGATGGACCAGGCGCTGCGCAACTTTGTCGGCCTCGGGCTGGACCTGGCCGACGCCTCCAACCGCCTCTCGCTCTACCCCGCCGACTACCTCGGCGAGACGGAGCGCGGCCGCCTGGCGCCCGGCGCCTGGGCCGACCTGGTGGTCCTGAATGCCGATTTGCAGCCGGTGGCCGTCTTCGTAGAAGGCGAAGCCATCGATCTTTCTTCACACTAGCCGGAGTTTCGATGCAAGCCACCCTGCCAACCGCACCCGCCCGCGCCATGGGCTTTCTGCTGTTTATCGCCGGTATGGGAGGGCTGCTTTACGGGATAGACGTCGGCATCATCGCCGGCGCCCTGCCCTATCTGGAATCGACGGCGTCGGTGGCGTGGAAGCTGAGCGCGCAGCAGCTGGGCTTTATCGTCGCGGCGGTGCTGCTGGGGTCCGTGCTGTCGTCGCTGTTCGCCGGCGCGCTGGCCGACCTGGTGGGGCGGCGCGCGGCGATGGTGCTGGCCGGCGCCCTGTTCACCTTGAGCATACCGCTGATCGCGCTGGCCGACGGCTACCTGCCGCTGATGCTGGGCCGTCTGCTGCAAGGCATCAGCGGCGGCTTGATCGGCGTGGTGGTGCCGCTGTACCTGGCCGAATGCCTGCACGCGCGCCATCGCGGGCGCGGCGCGGCGCTGTTCCAGCTGTTGCTGACCATCGGCCTGGTGGCGGCGGCGCTGATTGGATTGTTCCAGGCGCAGACGGTGGAAACCGCCACGGCGGCGGCGCAGCATCTGGCGGAGGCGGCGCGCGCCGACGCGGTGTTCGCGGCCAAGGATCACGCATGGCGCAGCATCTTCTGGGTGTGCCTGGCGCCTGGCCTGGTGTTCACGCTGGGCGGCCTGCTGCTGTCGGAGTCGCCGCGCTGGCTGGCGCGCAAGGGCCGCATCGCGCAAGCCCGCGCCGCGCTGCTGCGCACCCGTCCCGCCGCCGAGGCGGAGGCGGAACTGCGCGACATCGAACTGGCGCTGTCGCCGGTCACCTCATCCGGCGGCGCGGTGGAAAACGACCGCCTGCTCAGCCGCCGCTATGTGCTGCCCTTCCTGCTGGCTTGCCTGGTACTGGCGCTGACGCAGGCGACCGGCATCAATTCCATCCTGGCCTACGTGGTCACCATCCTGAACCAGGCCGGCCTGCCCGGCGCCACCGCCAACATGGCCGACGTCGCGCTCAAGGTGCTCAACGCGGTGATGACGGTGGTGGCGGTGGCGCTGGTCGATCGCAAGGGCCGCAAGTTCCTGATGATGCTGGGCACCGGCGGCATCGTGCTGGCGCTGGTAACGGCCGGCCTGCTGTTCCGCAGCGTTGAAGGCGAACAGCGCGACATCAGCGCCATGCTGCAAACGCGTACCCAAGCCAACGGCCTGGAATTGCGCCTGGACCCAGCCACCTTGCAGGCGCTGGGCGGCTCGCCGGCCGACGGCGCGGCGATGCAGCTGTCGATCGCCTATTCCTACGGCCCGTTCACCAATGTGCAAAGCCGCCGCAGCGACGATCCGGCGCTGCCGCTGCTGCGCGTCGCCCGTGAAGACACGGTGCAGGCGGACAGCGTGATCGGCGCCTTCTTCCGTCGCCTGCATTTGAATCCGTTCGCCGATCCGGCCGAAGCGGTCGGCGCGCCCCTGCGCATCGAGCAGGCGCACCTGTCGGCGGTGCCGCCTTCCACGCATGGCTGGCAGGTGGCGCTGGCGATTTGCCTGTTCGTCGCCAGCTTCGCGGTCGGCCCCGGCGTGTGTGTGTGGCTGGCGTTGTCGGAGCTGATGCCCAACCGCATCCGCTCCAACGGCATGAGCGTGGCGCTGCTGATCAACCAGTTCGTGTCCACCGTGATCGCGGCGGTGTTCCTGCCGACCGTGGGCCAGTATGGCTATGCCACACTGTTCTTCTACGGCGCCGGCTGTGCGCTGCTGTACTTCCTGACCGCCACCTTCCTGCTGCCCGAAACCAAGGGCAAGACGCTGGAAGAAATCGACGCCCACTTCTCGCGCAAAGTCGCGCCCTAAGCGAGGCAGGCTTCGAGCGACGATTCGAGCAGCGGGAAGTGGCCGCTGTCGACCAGGCGCACATTCGCTTGCGGGAAGATGGCGCGCCAGATGGCGCCATCTTGCTCCGCATCGATCATCGGATCGTAGCGGCCGAACAGCACCGACACCGGACCATTGAAGGCGCTGCGCCCCGGCGGCTGGAAGCTGGCCGCAAAGTCGTCCGACACGGCGACCGACGTCGGGCCGTCAAAGGCGCCCGGCTGCTGCAGCACCTCGAGGAAATGGCGCGGCGCATCGCCGGCATGCGGACCGAAATACAGCGACGGCACATCCGGCAGCAGTTGCAGCACGCCGAACACGTCCCAGAAGCGCGCCCGCCCCGGCGCCGCCTCGTAGGCCGCCAGCGCCGCCACGACCTTGGGGGCGTCGGCATGGGCGGCGTTGACGGACAAGGCGCGCCGCGCCAGCCGCAGCGCGGCCTGCTCCGGATTGTAGGTCGGCGCCAGCAGCACGACGCGCGCCACCAGTTCCGGCGCATGGTTGGCGACGTGGGCCGCCAGGTGCGCGCCGAAGGAGCTGGCCATCACGGTCAGCGGCGCGCCGTGCGCCTGAGCGCTGCGGCGGAACCCGGCCAGCGTGGCCTCCAGCAAATCCAGACAAGGGCGCGGCGCGCACGGCGCGGCAGGCGGCTGCTGCCACCACTCCACGTCGTCGGCCTGCGGGAAGCGCGTGCGTTCGATGGCGACGCTCAGGCCCGGGCCGCCGTGCAGGTAGAAAATCGATGCCATCATTGCTCCTCGAAAGTGGACTGACGCCAGCGTAACGCAGGAGTGCTTTTTTAACAAGTATGCAGCTAGTTGATTGACTTCGCCGGACGCTGTGGTCAAATGGGCGCATGAAAAAATATCTCCTCGCGATGTCCCTGCTGCTGGCGGCCGCCCATGCGCCGGCCCAGGTGCTGCCCGTGCGCGAACAGGCAAACGTGATCAACCAGCTGCTGGCCGAACGCTTCGACACGCTGCTGCCGGACATGATGGCGCAGACCGGCATCGATATGTGGATCGTGGTCTCGCGCGAATACAACGAAGACCCGGTGCTCAAGACCATGCTGCCGGCCGAGTGGCTCAACGCGCGGCGGCGCACGGTGCTGCTGTTCTACCGCGACCCGGCCAGCGGCCGCGTCGACAAGCTGGCGGTGGCGCGCTACAACGTCGGCAAGAGCATCGCGGCGGCGTGGGACATGCAGAAATTCCCCAACCAGTGGGATGCGCTGGTGGCGCTGGTCAAGCAGCGCAAGCCGAACCGGATCGCGCTCGACACCTCGCGTCACTTCGGCCACGCCGACGGCATGGACCACACCGACTACACCGAACTGCTACAAGCGCTGCCGCCCGAGTACCGGTCGAAAGTGGTGTCGGCCGAGCCGCTGGCGGTGCGCTGGCTCGAGACCCGCACCGAACGCGAGATGCAGATCTACCCGCAACTGGTCGACGCCACCCACAAGATCATCGCCGAAGGTTTTTCCGAACGCGTGATCACGCCCGGCATCACCACCAGCGAGGACGTGGTGTGGTGGTTCCGCCAGAAGATCCGCGACCTGGGCTACGACACGTGGTTCCATCCATCGGTGGAGATCCAGCGCCAGGGCAAGGGACTGGCCGACGCCGACATCATCATCCCCGGCGACCTGCTGCACGTGGACATCGGCATCACCTACCTGCGCCTGAACACCGACGTGCAGCAGCACGCCTATGTGCTCAAGCCCGGCGAAAGCGCGGCGCCGGCCGCGCTGGTGCAGGCCTTCGCCCGCGCCAACCGCCTGCAGGACATCCTGACCGCGCAGTTCCGGCAGGGCCGCACCGGCAACCAGATGCTGGCGTCCGCGCTGGCGCTGGCGCGCGCCGAGAACCTCACCCCGACCATCTACACCCATCCGATCGGCTACCACGGCCATGCCGCCGGTCCCGCCATCGGCATGTGGGACATGCAGGACGGCGTACCGGGCAGCGGCGAGGAGGCGCTGCGCTACCGCACCGCCTACTCGATCGAACTCAATGCGGCCACCGCGCTGCCGGGCTACGCGGAGCCGGTGCGCATCATGCTGGAGGAAGACGCCTACTTCGACCAGGCCGGCATCCGCTACATCGGTGGACGGCAGAAGGAGCTGCTGCTGGTGCCGCGCCGCGCGCCCCACCTCGAACCCTGATCCGCACTGGCGTCACCCTTTGCGCGTGAAGCCGTCGTCGCTCCAGTCCTCGCTGCCGACGCCGTGGCGCACGAAGAACAGGCCGTGCGGATCGTACTGGCGCTTGGCGCGCGCCAGCCGCTCGTAGTTGGCGCCCCAGAACGCGCCCTGCCAATCCTTGAGGAAGTAGTCGCTCTCCGACACATAGGAACCTGCCTTGGGCGCGGCCTTGCGCAATTCCGCCATCGCCCGGCCGATCGAAGCGGCCCGTTCGCGGCCACGCTGCGCGCCCTTCTCCGCCTCCTCGTTCGCGTCCGGCATGCCGGGATAGCGCGGGCCGTCGCCGCCGGCGATGATGGCCAGCGCGAACGCGCCCAGCACGTCGGGATTCATCGCCGTGTCGCGCGCGGCGGCCAGGTCGGCGGCCGAGGCGCCGGCCAGGCCCTTGTTGAAGTGCAGGCCCACGCGCCAGTGCCGCGTGCTGCGGAACAGCGCGTCAGCCAACTGCGCCTGCTGTTCGGCGGCCAGCAGCGTGGCGGGCAGCCAGGCCGACTGGTAACCGTGGATGAACCAGCCCGCGTCGTCGGCGTCGCCCTTCCACACGCCGTGGTGCGCCGGGGCGCCGGGACGCTCGTCGGCCAGCATGAAGCCGGGCGCGTATTTCTTGAAGAAGGCCAGGTTCCAGAACTGCCGCGCCGGCAGCGCCACCACGCGGAACGGCTTCTCCAGCGTGTACTCGGGCCGCTCGCCCAGCCAGGCCAGGAACGGCGCCCACACCGCCTCCGCCTGCTGCTGGTTCAATCCCTGGAACACCATGGACACGTCCACCGTATTCCCGGTGTTGAAGCCGATCTGCTCGCCCCAGTTGGCGTTGAACAGCGCGCCGGCGTAGAACGCCAGTACCTGCGCGATCAGCGCGCGGTAGGCGTCGTCGCTGGCGGCCTTGATGGTGAAGAACACCGCGCCGAAGGTCTCAGGCAGCTCGCGCGTGCGCAGGGTCAGGCGCGTGACCACGCCGACACTGCCGCCGCCACCGCCCTTCAAGGCCCAGAACAATTCAGGATTGGTGCAGGCGTTGGCGATGCGCACCTGGCCATCGGCGGTCACCACCTCGGCCTCCAGTAGGCCGGCGGCGGCGGTGCCGTAGTTCTTGGAGAAGCTGCCGAAGCCGCCGCTCTGCACCAGCCCCGCGACGCCGACCGTGGTGCAGCCGCCGCCCTGCACGTAGCGGCCGCCGCGCGTGGTGACGGCGTCGTAGGCGTCGGTCCACATCGCGCCCGCGCCCAGCGTGACGGCCGCCTGCGGCGCGTCGCTGCAGCCCTGCGCGACGAACGCCGGCTGCAGCGTGGCGTCGTTCATCTGGCGGGTCCAGACCAGCAGCGAATCGGGCGCGTCGGACGTGCCCTGGTAACTATGGCCGCCGCCTTTGACCACCAGCCGCAGATTGTGCTCGCGCGCGAAGTTGACCGCCGCCACCACATCGGCCGTGCCGCGCGCCACCACCGCGTAGGCGCTCGGCTGCGAGGACCAGGCGTCCTGCCAGCCGCTGGTCTGCGTCAGCGCCGGCTGGTCGCCGATGGCGTAGGTGTTTTTCAGCGCGTCCAGCGCGGCCGTGCAGGCCGGGGCGCTGGCGCCACCAACGCTGGCGGCACAGGCGGCGAACGGCGCGTCCAGCTTGAGCAGGCGGCCATCGACCCGCTCCTTCAATTGCTGCCAGGCCGTGGCCGATGGCCAGGCGGCGTCGCCGGGGCGCAGACGGCGGCGCGCCGTGGCGGCGGCGGCGCGCAGCGAGGTAAGCGACATCAGCGGCAAGGCCGCTACCGACTTGAGCAAGCTTCTTCTTTTCATGGAGCGGCTTTCATGTGTGATAGGGACAGCGCTACCTTAGCGCAGCCGTCCGCCGCCGGTCCATCGCTATGTGGCGAGACGGACAAGGGCGTGGCGAAGCGGATAAATTATTGACCAGGAATAACGAATGATGCCTGCAAGATCCAGGGTGGCAAAAAAATGCTGCACCTGCGAAGATAGTGCTGCAGGCGTCCGGCCAAAGCGCCTGTTCCAGCACGCTCTCTTCGGCCCCACACCATCCAGGAGAAGTACATGAATTCGTTTGTGGAAACCATTTCGCCAGCAGCAAAAAATCACGTGCTCGCCCGCATCGACTATTTCAGCGACCTGACCCAAGCCACCCTGCAATCGGTGCGCAAGCTGTCGGAGGTGAATCTGCAATTCAGCCGCGACTGGCTTCAGGATTCCACCGAAGCGCTGCGCTCAGCCATGCTGACCCCGCTGGCCGAACGCACGCCGGCCGACATGCCGTCGACCGAGCAGGCGGCGCACAAGCTGCAGGCGTGGCAGCAGCAGCTGAACCAGGTCGCCAGCGAGTTCCAGGCCAGCATCAACCAGGTGGTGCAGCAGCATGCGCCGCAGGCGGCGCGCACCGCGACCGAGCTGGCCGAGGCGGTCACGCACAAGGCCGCCGCCCAGGTCGACCAGCAGCTGCGCCAGAGCAAGGCTGCAGGCAAGGAAATCATCGACCAGGCCCACCACTTCGCCCAGCTGGCGGCGCAGAACGGCTCCATGGCGCAGCCGGCCTCGATGCAGAGCGCCGAGGACCAGGGCAATAAGAACTAGAGGCTGTTACAGAAAGCGTTCCGGGATATCGTCGACGAACGGATACAGCGAGAAATACGGCTTGGCCTCGTCCAGCACCTGCTTGACGGACGGCCGGCCGATCAGCCGCTCGAAGTAGGCGTTGAGCTGCGCATATTCCTCGGGGAACGGCAACAGCGTGGCGGCGTAGAACAGCGCCGGCGCCGCCGCGCAATCGGCCATGCTGAAGGCGTCGCCGCACATCCAGCTGCGCGTGGCCATGCGCTTCTCGATCATCTTGTAGGCCGTCTTGAGCTTGGTGCGCTCCTTGGTCTGGTCGCACTGCATGCCGCTCAGGTGGCCGAGCACGATGGTCTGCACCGGCTCCTGCACATAGTTGTCGAAGAAGCGGTCCCACAGGCGCACGTCGAGCGCCGCCTCCCAGTCGGCCGGGATCAGGTCCTGCGGGCCGGGGAAGTAACGGTCCAGGTATTCGATGATGACCGAGGTCTCCGGCACGTCGCGCCCGCGCTCGTGGTCGCGCAGCACCGGGAATTTGCACAAGGGCCAGATCGCCTCCAGCTCGGCGCGGTCGCCCTCCTCGCCCAGGTTGATCAAGCGCTTGTCGAAGGGCGTGGCGTTCTCGTACAGCGCGATCAGCACTTTGTGGCAGAACGAGGCCAGTGGATGGTAGTACAGCGTCAGGGACATGGTCGGCTCTCCGAGGGTCGGGCACCGCCACGCGGTACCAATCAATTCAGCAGATGATACTTCAGACAAGCCGGTAGCGGCGGACGGGAAATGTTGCGACACTTCGCTCCGTCATACGCCGGGCCACCTCCAACAAGCGCCGGCGGACCACCGAACCACCACCTCACAGGACCTTCCATGCGCCTTGCCATCAGCCTTGCCCTCGCCTCCCTCTGCGCCTTTAGCGGCAACAGCCACGCCGACGCCCTCGACCTGCCGTCGTCGTCGGGACCGCAAACCGCGCCCGCCGCCGGCGACAGCCTGACCGTGGGCGGCGGCATCGCCTACGTTCCGGAATACGCCGGCAGCAAGAAAAACCGCGTGGTGCCGCTGCCCTACATCGAGCGCACCTTCGACAACGGCGTCTTCCTCAGCACCATGCGCGGCGTGGGCTTCCAGACCAGCGTGAGCGGCGTCGGCCTGAGCGCGGCGCTGAGCTACGGCGGCGCGCGCGCCGACCACAAGCGCAATATGTTCGACGGCTCCGACGCGCTCAAGGGCATGGGCGACATCCAGGGCGCGGCCCAGGCCGTGTTGGGCGCCAGCTATCAGGTGGGCACCGTCGGCCTGAGCGTGAGCACCACGCAGAACCTGGCGCACCGCGAACACGGCGCCACCTACACGCTGGGCGCGGCGACGCAGCTGTACACCACCGCCAGCGACCAGGTCGGCCTGAGCCTGTCGACCGAGTACGCCGACAAGAAGCACATGCAAACCTACTTCGGCGTGACCGCCGCGCAAAGCGCCACCTCCGGCTACAAGGCTTACACCGCCAGGGGCGGCATCGCCAACGTCACGACCAGCGTCAGCTGGAACCACGTGCTCGACAAGAACTGGTCGGTGCACACGGTACTCGGCATCACGCAGTTGGCCTCCGACGCCGCCGACAGCCCGCTGACCAAGCACAAGACCACGCCGTTGCTGATGACGGGCATTGCCTACAAGTTCTAAGCCGCTTAGCTGGGTGATACTATTGAGGGAAACTCATCTACCGTTTCCCTCAATAATGCCGACACTCACGCTGCTGACCTTTATCGCCCTCGCCCTGTCCGTGGGGGCCGTCTGGCTCCCACGCTCTCCCCGCGTCCCGCTCGCGCCCTGGCAAATCTGGTTTGCCTTGGCGCTGCTGTGTGGCGCGCTGTCGGGCGTGCTGCACGCGCCGGCCTTCGTCGCGCTGGCCTTGTTCGGCGGCGCCGCCTGGCTGACGGATACGGCGTCAAAAAAAACTCTGCGGATACTGTTTGGCGTCGTCACGCTGGTGCTGGCGTTTGCGCTGGCGATCCACAAGCTACCGGGGTTTAGCAATCCGGTCGTGATCGCCGGCGCGGTGTTCTCGGCCGGCGCCAAGCCGTTCACACAGTATGCGAATTTCGACAAGGGCGCGGTCGGCCTGATTTTGTTGGCCTTCATTTGCCATCGGACGGCGTCGCTGGCCGAATTTGGCGGCGTGCTGAAGAAGACCTTGCCGGTGCTCGTGCTCACCGTGGCGGCCGTGATGGCCTTTGCCACCGGCGTCGGCTTCGTACAGCCGGCCTTCAAGCTGCCGGAGGTCACGCTGCAATTCCTGGCGGTCAACCTGTTCTTCACGGTGGTCGCCGAAGAGGCTTTCTTCCGTGGCTACATCCAGGCGCGACTGGCGTCGGCGCTGTCCGGCTTGCGTCATGGCGCGTGGGTGGCGCTGCTCTGCTCCGCGCTGTTGTTCGGCGCCGCCCATCTGGCGGGAGGCCCGCTGTATGCAGCACTTGCCGCCATCGCTGGCCTGGGCTATGCCTACGCCTACCACGCCACGCAGCGCATCGAAGCGCCCATCCTCGTGCACATCGCGCTCAATGCCGTGCACTTCATTTTCTTCACCTACCCCTGATAAGAGGAAAGTTCATGCGCGCAGTGATACGACTCATCCTGCTTTGCCTGCCGTTGGCCGGCGCGCTTGCATCGACCCAGACCGCCAGCGTCCAACCGGACGAAATGATTGCGCGCAGCGTGCCCGACTTGCAGAGGGACCTGGCACCGTTGCGGCTGGCCATCGACCAACGCCTGCTGTTGGCGCAGGCCGTGGCGCGCGCCAAGTGGAATGTGCAGGCGCCGATCGACGACCTGCCGCGCGAGGCGCAGGTGATCCAGGCGGCGGTCAAGCAAGGCGCCGCGCTCGGTCTTGCCGATGCTTGGGTCGAAGCGGTGTTCCGCGCGCAGATCGAGGCATCGAAAATCGTGCAACGCGAACTGTATGCCAAATGGCGGACACAACAGGCCGGCAAGTTTGACGACGCGCCCGACTTGGCGAAGACCGTGCGTCCAGAACTCGACCGGATCACCGCGCAACTGTTGCACTGCATGGCCGACCATCAGGCCGTGCTGCAAGCCGATGCGCGCAAGGCCGATGTGGCGCGCGCCTTGCGCCCGCTTGAAGCGACGGCGCTCAGTCCGTCCGCTGTCGAGCAAGCGCTGGCGCCCTTTGTGGCGCTGCATTGAGCCGCATGACCGGCTCATAGGAATACGCGCATGGGGTACGCCGCCCGGCTCCTTGTAGAAAAACCCCGATTTACTTTTCAATTTTCCCCGATTTTTTCAAGCATTGAACTGTTTTCGAATATGCCGGTCTAAATATGGGAAAGTCGAAAAAAATAGGGGGAAAAATCGAATGAATACCACAATGACCGTGCAGGTGCCCACCGATACCCTGCTCAAACTGATCGAAAAGCTGCGCCGCTGTGGCGGCTCGCAGGATATCTCGGAAGCGATGACGCTGGCCGTCGGACGCTGGCTCGCCGACCCGGCCGCATTCGCGCCCGGTGCCGATCCCGCAGGCCTGCACGGCTACCAATGGAAATCACTGTTTCTTCCCGAAGGCACCGTGTTGAAATCATGGAGCTACGGCGAGAACAATTACGCATGCGTTGAGGGCGACCAGATCATTCACAATGGCCGCGCGGTCTCGCCGAACCAGTTCGCACAATCGTTCGCGCGCTCGACGCGCAGTGCATGGCACGATTTATACGTCCGCCGACCGGGCGATAAGACCTTCAAGCTAGCCAACAGGCTTCGCGCAGAATTAGCTGCGGCGGAGAAGTCGGCTGCGGCGGAAACCCAGAGGCCGGCACCGATAAAGGACGCCGCCGCCCAAGGGGACGTGCCCCCCGTCTTGGTGCCACCCGTGGCAGCAGTGCCAAGAAACACCGACCGCGAACCTGGCTGGGATTTGCCGGAGCGCAGAAAGTTCCGCTACCGGCTGGAAGACGTCGCCTACTAGTTCAGCAACAACTCCGGCTGCTTCTGCACGATGGCCGTCTTCGGCAGGCAGACGAGGAAGGAACTGCCCTTGCCCGCCTCCGACTTGATCTGCAAGGTCGAGCCATGGCGCAGCAGCACGTGCTTGACGATCGCCAGCCCCAGCCCGGTACCCTGGGTCTCGCGCGAACGGCTCTTGTCGACGCGGTAGAAGCGCTCGGTCAGGCGCGAGATGTGCTCCGGGCTGATGCCGATGCCGGTATCTTCCACCATGAACTTGACGCCGCCTTCATACTCTTTCCACACCAGCTGGATCTTGCCGCCGGCCGGCGTGTAGCGCACCGCGTTCGAAGCCAGGTTGCCGAAAGCACTGTGCAGCTCTTCATAACTGCCCATGATGTCCGGACCATTCACGGCCATGGTGATCTCGTGCTTGCCGGCCGACAACGCCCGCGCATCGCGCAGCACCTGCTCCATCAGCTGGGCCACATCGACCCGCTCCGGCCGCATCGGATAATCGACCGACTCCAGCCGCGACAGCGTCAGCATGTCCTCGATCAGATGCTGCATGCGGTGGCCCTGCTCCGTCATCAGCTTCAGGTGCGCCGAACGGGTGGCCGCATCGAGCCCCTCGGACGCAGCGATCTCCAGGAAGCCGACGATCACCGTCAACGGCGTGCGCAGCTCGTGCGAAGCGTTGGCGATGAAGTCGCGCCGCATCTCTTCGATGCGCTCGCTCTCGGTGGCGTCGTGCGTCACCAGGATCTGGCGGCGGTTTTCAAACGGAATGATATGCACGATCAGCTTGCGCTCGCGGAAGCTGATCGTCAGCGGCTGCTCGTAGCGGCCGAGGATGATGTAGTCCATGAAATCCGGACTGCGCACCAGGTTGGTCACGCGCATGCCCTTGTCGCGCTCGTGCGTCAGGCCCAGGTGTTTCTCGGCGGCCGGATTGCACCACTCCAGGAACAGCACGTCGTCCATGATGACCACGCCATCCGGCAGCAGATGCATGGCCTGGCGGAAGCGCGCCAGCCATTCGGTCAGCTCGGCCTGGTTCTTCTCGTCGTCGCGCCGCATGCGGTACAGGCGCGAGAAGATATTGGTCCAGGCGCCCCAGCCGTCGGGCAGCTTGGCGCTCTGCGGATCGTCCATCCAGTTGCTCAACTGGTACAAATACGACAGCTGCACGAACACCATCACCATCATGGCCAGCAGCGCCAGCACCAGGCCTTGGACCCAGCCGAACATCCAGCCCAGCGTCGCGCAGCCCGCCAGGATGATGGCGGTGCGCAGCGCGGCCGGCACCCAGAACACCAGTCTTGGATTCATTATTTCTCCGACAGCATGTAGCCCACGCTACGCACCGTCTTGATCAGATGCTCGGCCTCTTTCAAGGCCTTGCGCAGGCGCAGCACGTGGACGTCGACGGTGCGTTCCTCGATCACCACATGGTCGCCCCACACCTTGTCGAGCAGCTGGCTGCGCGAGAACACCCGTTCCGGATGCGCCAGCAGGAACTTCAGCAGCTTGTACTCGGCATGGCCGATATCGATCTTCTGCTCGTCCATCAACACCGTGCAGCTGACCGGGTCCAGCATCACGTTGGCCGCGCGCATGGTGGCCTGCGCATGCTCCGGGCTCTTGCGGCGCAACAGCGCCTTGGCGCGCGCCAGCAGCTCGCGCGGCGAGAACGGCTTGGTGACATAGTCGTCGGCGCCGCTGTTGAGGCCCGCCAGCTTGTCTTCTTCCATGCTCTTGGCGGTCAGCATGATGACCGGGATCTCATTGAACTGGCGGTCGGAACGAATGCGCGCCAGCAGGCGCAGGCCGGTCTGGTCGGGCAGCATCCAGTCCAGCAGGATCAGTTGCGGGGTCTTGGTCTGGATGAAGTCCCAGGCCTCGGAACAGCTTTGCACGGCGCAGCAGTTCCAGCCTGCCTCGCGCAGCGAAAACGTCACCAGCTCGACAATGGCTGGCTCGTCTTCGACGATCAGTACGGTAGTTTTATCGGATGCCATTTTTCTCTTTTGTGTTTCTTACTGCGCCTGCTCAGGCACGTCGTCCGGTATCGGTGCGGTCTTGGTGTGGCGGATGTCCTTGCCTTCGACGACGTAGATGACGTATTCGGCGATGTTCTTGGCGTGATCGCCGATGCGCTCGATCGCCTTGGCGACCCACAGCGTGTCCAGCGCGGCCGAGATTGTACGCGGATCTTCCATCATGAAGGTGATCAGGTTGCGCATGATCGAACGGAACTCGTGGTCGATCACGGCGTCCTGGGCGATCAGCTGCAAGGCCTGCTTGCCGTCGTTGCGGGCGAACGCGTCGAGCGCGTCGTGCAGCATGTCGCTGGTGTTGTTGGCGATGCCGCGCACCATCTCGTAGTGGTTGACGGTCACCGCGCCGCGCGCGTGGAGCGCCTTGGCGGTGCGGGCGATCTTGGTCGCCTCGTCGCCGATGCGCTCGAGGTCGGTGATCACCTTGATGGTCGCCATGATGGTGCGCAGGTCGTTGGCGGCCGGCTGGCGGCGCACGATCAGGTGGCTGCAGGCGTCGTCCAGCGACACTTCCAGCTGGTTGACGGCGTCGTCCTCGCGCATCACGCGGTCGGCGCGCTCGGGATTGCCGATGCGGAAGCAGGTCATGGCGTCGAGGAACTGGGTCTCGACGATGCCGCCCATCAGCAGCACCTTGCTGCGGATGGCTTCCAATTCGTTGTCGTACTGCTTGGATGAGTGTTCACCGATCATGCTGAGCTCCGTAGTCGTTTTGCTATTATAAGTTCGATCAGCCGAAGCGACCGGTGATGTAGTCCTGCGTCTCTTTGCGCGCCGGATTCATGAAGATCTGGTCGGTCTCGCCGAACTCCACCAGCTCGCCCAGGTACATATAGGCGGTGTAGTCCGAGCAGCGCGCCGCCTGCTGCATATTGTGGGTGACGATGGCGATGGTGTAGTCCTGCTTCAGCTCGCTGATCAGCTCCTCCACCTTCGAGGTCGAGATCGGGTCCAGCGCCGAGGTCGGTTCGTCCAGCAGCAGCACGTCCGGCTTCACGGCGACGCCGCGCGCGATGCACAGGCGCTGCTGCTGGCCGCCCGACAGCGACAGGCCGGACTTGCTCAGCTTGTCCTTGACCTCGCCCCACAGCGCGGCCTTCTTCAGCGCCCATTCGACGCGCTCGTCCATCTCGCCCTTGGACAGGTCTTCATACAGGCGCACGCCGAAGGCGATGTTGTCGTAGATCGACATCGGGAACGGGGTCGGCTTCTGGAACACCATGCCGACCTTGGCGCGCAGCATGTTGACGTCCTGGCCCTCTTCCAGGATGTTGCGGCCGCGGTACATGATCGAGCCTTCGGCGCGCTGGCCAGGGTACAGGTCGTACATGCGGTTGAGCGTGCGCAGCAGGGTCGACTTGCCGCAGCCGGAAGGACCGATGAAGGCCGTCACCTGCTTCTCGTGCACGTCCAGGTTGACGTTGGTCAGGCTCTGGGTTTTACCGTAGAAAAAATTCAGGCCCGAAATCTCGATGGTTTTACGTTTGCCGTTGGCGGCTACCACATTCTCTTGGCTCAGTTGCGTATTCATTATGGATCGCTTTTATCAGATTTTGATAGTCAGGTTTAATTCGGGACTTTTTGGCTGAACAGGGTGCGCGAGATGATATTCAGCGCCAGCACGCTGAAGGTCACCAGCAGCGCGCCGCCCCAGGCCAGCTCGCGCCAGTTGTCGTATGGGCTCATGGCGTAGCTGTAGATCACCACCGGCAGGTTGGCCATCGGCGCGTTCATGTCGGCGCTGAAGAACTGGTTGTTGAGCGCGGTGAACAGCAGCGGCGCGGTCTCGCCGGAGATGCGGGCCACGGCCAGCAGCACGCCGGTGATCACGCCGGCCTTGACCGCGCGCAGGCGCACCATCATCGCCACTTTCCAGCGCGGCGCGCCGAGCGCGAAGGCCGCTTCCAGCAGGCTGTTGGGCACCAGGCGCAGCATGTTGTCGGTGGTGCGCACCACCACCGGCACCGCGATCAGCGCCAGCGCCACCGAACCGGCGTAGCCGGAATAGTGCTTGGCGGTGGCCACGTACATGGCCCAGACGAACATGCCGATCACGATCGACGGCGCCGACAGCATGATGTCGGTGACGAAGCGGGTCACCGCCGCCACCTTGTTTTCTTCGCCGTACTCGGCCAGGTAGATGCCGGCCAGGATGCCGATCGGCGTGCTGATCGCCGTGGCCAGGCCGACGATCATCAGCGAACCGACGATGGCGTTGATCAGGCCACCGCCCTCGCTGCCCGGCGCCGGCGTGGTCTGGGTGAACAGGTTCATGCTCAGCGCGCCGAAGCCCTTGATGGCCAGCGTGACCAGTATCCACGCCAGCACCAGCAGGCCGACCGACATCGCCGCCACCGACAGCGCGATGCCGATGCGGTGCGTCAGCAAGCGTTTGCGATAGACCGGATTGATGGCTTGAGTAGATGCGTGCTTCATTATTTGACGCCTTCCTTGCGGGACATGCCGGCCAACATCAGCTTGGCGGCGGACAGAACGATAAAGGTGATCACGAACAGGATCAGTGCCAGCGCGAACAGCGAGGACACATGCAACGGGGTGTCGGCTTCGGCGAATTCATTGGCCAGGGTCGAGGCGATCGAGTTGCCGGCCGCGAACAGCGACCACGACAGCTTGTTGGCGTTGCCGATGACGAAGGTCACGGCCATGGTCTCGCCCAGCGCCCGGCCCAGGCCCAGCATGACGCCGCCGACCACGCCGGTCTTGGTGTAAGGCAGCACGATCTTGCGCACCACTTCCCAGCGCGTGCAGCCGAGGCCGTAGGCCGATTCCTTCAACACCGCCGGCACGATCTCGAACACGTCGCGCATCACCGAGGAGATGAAGGGGATGATCATCACCGCCAGGATCAGCGCGGCGGTCAGGATGCCGATGCCCATGGTCGGGCCGCTGAAGAACTGGCCGATGATGGGCAGGTGGCCAACGGTGTTTTTCAGCAGCGGCTGCACATAGTCGCCGAACAGCGGCGCGAACACGAACAGGCCCCACATGCCGTAGATGATGGACGGCACGCCGGCCAGCAGCTCGACCGCCGTGCCCAGCGGACGGCGCAGGCCGGCCGGGCAGATCTCGGTCAGGAACAGCGCGATGCCGAAGCTGACCGGGAAGGCGATCAGCAGCGCGATGCCGGAGGTGGCCAGGGTGCCGACAATGGCGATCAGCGCGCCGTACTTGTCGTTGACCGGGTCCCACTCGACGGTGGTGATGAAGGCCGGGCCGAATTCCTTGAAGGCCGGCCAGGCGCCCACCATCAGCGAGATGATGATACCCATCAGCACCGCCAGCACGGACAGCGCGAACAACATGGTGGTCTTGTGGAAGATGAAATCCTGGATGCGCTGGTTGCGCATGGTGCGGTGCATGGCCTGGTTGGCGGCCTGCTCGGCTGCGGTAACGCCGGCAGCGGCGGCGGTGGCGGTCTGCATGGCCGGCTCCGGTTTGTTCAGTGGCGTGGAAGTGATATCAGCGCTCATATTGTTGTCTCGTGGATGGTAGCTAGCCTGCGGCTCCCGGTCGGGAGGCGCAGGCTAACCCCCTCGCCACATGCTGCGTGGCGAAGGGAAGTCCGGATTAGTAGATGGCCTTGCCCGCTGCGTCTTTCAGGTTGGCTTTCCAGGCATCCTGCACCAGTTTCACGACCGATGCTGGCAGTGGAACGTAGTCCAGTTCGGTAGCCGATGCGCCGCCGTTCTTGAAGGCCCAGTCGAAGAACTTGATGACTTCCTTGCCTTTGTTGGCGTCAGCCTGTGCCTTGTGCATCAGGATGAAGGACACGCCGGTGATCGGCCACGAGTTCTTGCCGGCCTGGTCGGTCAGCACCACGCCGAAGCCCGGGGTCTTGGTCCACTCGGCGTTGGCGGCGGCGGCCTTGAAGAAGTCGTCGTCAGGCTGCAGGAAGTTGCCGTCCTTGTTTTTCAGCTGGGTGTGCGACATCTTGTTCTTCTTGGCGAAGGCCCACTCGACGTAGCCGATCGAACCCTTGATGCGCTGCACGTTGGCGGCGACGCCTTCGTTGCCCTTGCCGCCGACGCCGACGATCCATTTCACGGCGGTGCCGGAACCGATCTGGGTCTTGAAGGTCGGGCTGGTTTTCGACAGGTAGTCGGTGAACAGGAAGGAGGTGCCCGAACCGTCGGCGCGGTGCACCACGGTGATTTCACCGGCAGGGATCTTCACGCCCGGGTTCAGCGCGGCGATGGCGGCGTCGTTCCAGTTGGTGATCTTGCCCAGGTAGATGTCGGCCACGACCGGGCCGGTCAGCTTCAGCTGGCCAGGGGTGACGCCTTCCAGGTTGACCACGGTGACCACGCCGCCCATGATGGCCGGGAACTGCATCAGGCCTTCCGCGTCGAGCTCTTCAGCTTTGAGCGGCATGTCGGACGCGCCGAAATCGACGGTCTTGGCCTTGATCTGCTTGATACCGGCGCCCGAACCGACGGACTGGTAGTTCAGGCCGTTGCCGGTGGCGGCTTTGTACGACTCGGCCCACTTGGCGTAGATCGGATAAGGGAAGGTGGCGCCGGCGCCGGTCATATCGGCGGCGTGGGCGGCGGACGAGAAGGCCATGACGGCCGTGACGCCTACTACCAGGGAAGAGAACAGTTGTTTCAGTCGCATATCAAGTCCTTTTGTTATGACAGGTTAGGATGCTGCGCAGTCTACCGGGGCAATATGACAGGTTTATGACATGACCGAAATATGTCAAAAATAGTTATTTCCGCCCGGATTTGCGCCCTCTCCCCTCTGAGAACAGGCCATGGTGCCGGCATATATTACGCCCATCCTGTCATAATTGGCGCGTCATCAAAGTCATTTATGACATGCGATGTCACGCAGTTGTCATATTTCTTATTTACACTGTTGCATCATTCTTCCGCGATACAGGATAGAATGAGACTACTTGCAAAGTGAACAAAAAGACATGAAGCCTGACTTGCATGCTGAAGTGAACAAGAACTCCGCGTTTCTGGACCGGGAACTGTCGCAACTGATGTTCAACCGGCGCGTGCTGGCGCAAGCGGAGGACAAGAGCATCCCTTTATTAGAGCGGCTGCGCTACCTGTGCATCGCCAGCAGCAACCTCGACGAGTTCTTCGAAGTGCGCGTGGCCAGCCTGCTGGCGGCCGGCAGCGTCGAAGGTTCGCTGTCGAACCACCCGGCGCTGGTGGCCACGCTGTCGCGCATCAGCAGCGAGTGCCACGCGCTGGTGACCCACCAGTATGAAATCCTCAACCAGGAAGTGCTGCCCCAGCTGGCCGCCAACGGCGTGCATCTGGTGCGCCACAACGAACGCAACGAGGCGCAGCGCGCCTGGGTCAAGGAATACTTCGACACCGAAGTGCGCCCGCTGCTGACGCCGATCGGCCTGGACCCGGCCCACCCCTTCCCGCAGGTCGTCAACAAAAGCCTCAACTTCATCGTCTCGCTGTCCGGCAAGGACGCCTTCGGCCGCGGCACGGCGATCGCCATCGTCAAGGCGCCGCGCGTGCTGCCGCGCGTGATCCGCCTGCCCGACCACCTGTCGAAGAGCGGCGGCGTCTCGTTCTGCCTGCTCTCGTCCATTATCCACGCCCACATCTCCGACCTGTTCGCCGGCCGCGAAGTGATCGCCTATTCGCAGTTCCGCGTCACCCGCGACTCCGACCTGTGGGTCGACGAGGACGAGGTCAAGAACCTGCGCCAGGCGCTTAAGGGCGAATTGCAGGGCCGCCAGTTCGGCACCTCGGTGCGGCTGGAGGTGGCCAAGAACTGCCCGCCGGAGCTGTCGCAATTCCTGCTCGACCAGTTCGGCCTGCACCAGAGCCGGCTGTACGCCGTCAACGGCCCGGTCAACCTGGTGCGCCTGACCGAGATCATGGACCACGTCGACAACCCGGCGCTGCGCTTCCCGCCGTTCTACCCGGGCATCGCGCAAAAGCCGGGCAGCCCGGACATCTTCGCCGCGCTGCGCGAGGGCGACATCCTGCTGCACCACCCCTACCAGTCGTTCCAGACGGTGATCGACTTCATCCGCAGCGCCGCGCTCGACCCGGCGGTGGTGGCGATCAAGCAGACCATCTACCGCACCGGCATGAACTCGGACCTGATGGAATCGCTGATCCTGGCCGCGCGCTCGGGCAAGGAGGTGACCGTGATCGTCGAGCTCAAGGCGCGCTTCGACGAAGAAGCCAACATCAACTGGGCCGACAAGCTGGAACAGGCCGGCGCCCAGGTGGTGTACGGCGTGGTCGGCCTCAAGACCCACGCCAAGGTGGCGCTGGTGATACGCCGCGAAGACCGCAAGCTGCGCTTCTACGCCCACCTGGGCACCGGCAACTACCACCCGACCACCACCAAGTTCTACACCGACTTCGGCCTGCTGACCTGCCATCCGGGCATCAGCCAGGAAGTGAACGAGGTGTTCATCCACCTGACCAGCCTGACCAAGCCGCACCGGCTGGTGCACCTGTGGCTGGCGCCGTTCGCGCTGCACAACGAGATCATCAAGGCCATCCGCAACGAGGCGCGCATCGCCCGCGCCGGGCGGCCGGGGCGCATCATCGTCAAGATCAACGCGCTGGTGGACGAATCGGTGATACGCGCGCTGTACGCGGCCTCCAAGGACGGCGTCAAGATCGACCTGATCGTGCGCGGCGCCTGCATGCTCAAGCCGGGCGTGCCGGGGCTGTCGGAAAACATCAAGGTGCGCTCGATCATCGGCCGCTTCCTCGAACACAGCCGCATCTACTACTTCCGCAACGACCTGGCGCACGACGTCATGCTGGCCAGCGCCGACTGGATGAGCCGCAACCTGTTCCGCCGCATCGAGGTGGCCTTCCCCGTCCTCGACAAGGCGCTCAAGCGCCGCGTATTGAACGAAGGCCTGAACCCATATTTAAAGGATAATATAAACGCCTGGGAGCTGGAAGCGGACGGCCACTACCAGCGCCGCAAGGCGCGCGGCAAGCAGCTGCCCCACAGCGCCCAGCAGCACCTGATGGAAACGCTGGGCATGCCCGGCGCCCATCTGGGAGACTAAGCGGAGCGGGATCTTTTTTCACATGTCGTTCAGGAGAAAAACATGGATCTCATATTGTGGCGGCATGCCGAGGCCGAGGACGCGGAACCCGGCATGTCCGATCTGGAGCGCGAGCTGACCGTCAAAGGTCTGAAGCAGGCGCGCCGCATGGGGCAGTGGCTCGATTCGCAGCTGCCCGACAGCTGCCGCATCCTGTGCAGCCCGGCCGTGCGCACCCTGCAGACGGCCGAGGCGCTGGGGCGCAAGTTCAAGATCCACACCGACCTCGCGCCCGGCGCCGACGCCACCGACATCATCAAGGCCGCCAACTGGCCGGGCAACAAGGATGCGGTGCTGGTGGTCGGCCACCAGCCGACCCTGGGCCAGCTGGCCTCGCTGCTGATGACGGGCGACGACATGGAGTGGGATATCCGCAAGGCCAGCGCCTGGTGGTTCTCCCAGCGCGACCCCGGCAACGCCATGAGCGTCTACCTGAAAGCGGTGATGGCGGCCGACCTGGTGGTGAAATAAATGGGCGTGGAGCTTGTAAAGCGGCAACCATCTGCTAAAGTTTAATCGTAACAACTTGAGGGAGGGTTACCATGTTCACCTTACTCACGATGGGGATCTTCGGAGGGATGATCGCCTTGGTAGTTTACGAGCTCATCGAGGAAACACGCGGCAGCAAACACAAACTGGTCGACCGCTATCACGAATAGCATACGCTTCATTGAAGCACCACGGCATTCCCGCGCAAGCGGGAATGGTCCGTTTACAGGCCGGTCTTGAACTTGGTGTAGAGGCGGGTGATGTTGCGGCGGATATCCGCCGGCACCGCTTCCGGCGCGGCCATGCGCTGCTTGTCGGCATCCGACAGGAACACCGTCTTGTTGTCGGCGATATCCTTGCGCACGAACTTCAGGCTGGCCGCATTCGGATTGGCGTAGAACACCTTGTTGGTCAGGCTGGCATGCACCTCGGGACGCATGATGTAGTTGATCCACAGGTGGGCGTTGTTCGGATGCGGCGCGTCGGCCGGGATGGCCATGGTGTCGAACACCAGCGCGGCCGAGGTCTTCGGCACCAGCACCTCGATCACATTGCCGTTCTTGGCGTCGATGGCGCGCTGGCGGGCGATGTTGATGTCGCCCGACCAGCCCAGCGCCACGCACACCGCGCCGTTGGCCATGTCGTTGATATAGCCCGACGAGCTGAACAGCGTCACATTCGGACGGATCGCCTGCAGCAGCTTGCCCGCCTCGGCGTAGTCGGCGGCGTTCTTCGAGTAGGCCGGCTTGCCCAGGTACAGCAGCGCGGCCGGCAACACCTCGGACGGCGAATCGAGGAAGGACACGCCGCACGACTTCAGCTTGGCCGCGTATTTCGGATTGAAGATCAGGTCCCAGGCGTTGTCCGGCATCGGCATGCCGCCCAGCGCGGCCTTGACCTTGTTGACGTTGATGCCGACCGTGGTGTAGCCCCACAGCCAGTCGACCAGGTATTCATTGTTCGGATCGATGCCGGCCAGCTTGGCCTGGATCGCCGGATCGAGGTTCTTCAGGTTGCCCAGCTTGGATTTATCGAGCTTGCGCAGCAGCTTGCCGTCGATTTGCAGGCGCGCCCATTGCGCGGTCGGCACCACGATGTCGTAGCCCGACTTGCCGGCGGCCAGCTTGGAATTGAGGATTTCGTTGTTATCAAACAGGTCATAGCGGACCTTGATACCGGTTTCTTTTTCAAAGTTTTTGACGGTATCGTCGGCGATATAGTCCGACCAGTTATAGATGTTGAGGACTTTTTCCTCTTGCGCCTGGGCCGCCACCTGCCCCGCGCCCGCCATCAAGCCAGCCGCCACCAACGCCGCACCAACGAACTTCCCTGCCATAGCCCCTCCGAGTGGAATCAATCACAAGCCGTGATGATCGGGCATAGCCAGTTCCGACGCAAGGAATTCGTTAGAAATATCAATCTGAACTATCAACCCAGCATGTCGAACAGCGTGCCGGACTTGCCGGCCGTGCCGTTGACGGCGCTGCCGGCGGCGGTCTGGGCCTGCGCCGTGTACAGCGCCACCAACGCCGTCGCCTGCGCCGTCAGCGCCTTGGTCAGCATCGTGCGGCGGCCGTTGATGCTGCTGATCTCGCGGCCCAGCATGCCCGCTTCCTTGCTGATCACGCTGCCATCCGAAGTCAGCGCCGTGGCCTTGGCCGACAGCAGGTCGGCGATGCCCTTGCCGTTGTTGGTGAACAGCTTGCCGACGCCGGCCGAATCGCCGGCCAGCGCGGCCTTGAGCTTCTTGTCGTCGACCACCAACTGGCCGCTGGCGTCCTGGCTGACGCCGGCCGTGTTGAGCGCCGACATCGAGACGCTGCCGCCGCCCGTCTTCAGCAGCAGGTTCAACTGGCTGCTGACCTGTCCCATCGCGGTATCGGACTTCAGGTCCCCCTTTTGCAGCGCCTGCAACTTCTTGTTCAAGTCGTTGTAGGCGCTGACGAAGGATTTCAGGTTGGCGCCGATCTGGCTGGCGTCCTGGGTGATGGTGACGTCGGTCTTGCCGGCCGAGGTCAGGGTCAGGGTGGCGCCGGCGATGGCCTTGTCGACCGTGTTGCTGGCACTGGTGACATCCTTGCCGTCGACGCTCAGGATGGCGTCCATGCCGGCGCTGGCCTGCTTGAGTTTCTGGCTGCCGTCGGGATCGAAGGCGAGCAGGTTTTTCAGCGCCGCGTCGCCGCTGACGCTGATGCGCAGGCTGTTAGCCGCGCCGCTCTGGCCGGCGATCGCCAGCGAGAACTTGCCGTCGTCGCCCTTGACCACCTTGACGTCCACGCCGGCCGCCTTGAACGCGGCGGCGATGCCGTCCAGCGTATTGTTGCTGCCGTCGATGGTGATCGACTTGCTGGCCGCCTTGCCGTTGACGGCAAAGCCCTGGTCGCCGCCGGCGGTGCCGAAGTCGATCTTGACGGTGGTGGCGGCGCCCGAGCCGATCTTGGCGTCCGACGCGGCAAACGCATCGCTGGTGAGGAACTGGCCGCGCGCCAGCTGCTTGACCTCGACCGCGTAAGTGCCGGCCTTGGCGGTGCCGGAGGAAGCGGCCGTCAACACATTCTTGACCGACGTCGCGGCGCTGGTGCTCAAGCCGCTGCCGGTCAGGCCGGCGGCGATCGACTGGAAATTCGCCAGCGCGCTTTGCAGCTGGCCGAGCGCCGACAGCTTGGTCTGGTCGTTCTTCAGCGTCGTATTCAGCTTGGTGGCGGCGCTGTTCTGCGACGCCATCGTTTGCTGGACGCGATTGTAGATATCGTTCGACACCGTCGAACTAGCGGAAGTGCCGCTGGAGTTGATGCTGGAAGTGGCCATGATACGTCCCGCCTGATTTGGTTACATAGTATGCAACATCAACAAAAAATCAAAGCGCCGAACAGACGGCTTTTTCCCCACCACATCCGGGGTCACATCCGGGGTCAAGTCTGACATTCGGACACGGGCTCAACCATAACGAGGTTGCTATGGTTGAGCCCGTGTCCGAATGTCAGACTTGACCCCGGTTTTTTTTACCAACTTGGCGGTGACGAGCCCAGTTCGCTGGCGGGCCGCGTCCATGCCATCGGCGCGCCATCGATGGCCACCGGCGGCCGGTAGCGGCGGGCCGCTCCCCACGCGGTCTGCTCCAGCGCCGGCGCCAGGTCTGCGTCGCTTGCCGCCGCCAGCGGCTGGGCGTCCGCGCCCCTATCCTGCGGTGACAGCTCCGTCAGCAGCAAGGCGGTGCGCGCCAGCGACAGGCGCGCCTGCGTCGCACTTCCCTCTGCCAGCCGGTTTATCAGCCCACGCACCACCGCCGCCGCGACCAGATAGCCGGTCGCGTGATCGAGCGCCTGCACCGGCAAGGGCACCGGCTTGTCCGCGCCCCGCCACTGCATGCCGCGCTGGGCGATGCCCACGCTCATCTGCACCAGGCTGTCGAAGCCGCGCCGCCAGCTCAACGGCCCGGTCCAACCATACGCATCCAGCGCCACATCGACCAGCCCCGGATTCAACTGCCGACACGCTTGCTCGCCATATCCCAGCTTCTCCAGCGCGTCCGAACGATAGCCATGCACCAGCACATCCGCCCCGGCCAGCAATCGCTCGAACACCGCGCGGTCCGCCGCCAGCCGCAGATCCAGCCGCGCGCAGCGCTTGCCCAAGGTGACCTCGGGTATCACGCCGGGCTCGTTCCAGCCCGGCGGATCGATGCGCAGCACGTCCGCGCCGTAGCCGGCCAGGAAGCGCGTCGCCACCGGCCCGGCCAGCACCCGCGTCAGGTCCAGCACCCTCAGCCCCGCCAGCGGCCGCGACGGTGTCGGCGACCAGCCCGCATTAAAACTGCCGGCCCGCGTCGACAAGGCGATCAAGGGCTCGGCCGCCACCGCCCGCCCCTGCTCGTGCGCCGCCCATTCCGCGCCGGAGCGCATCAGCGCCGCGCAGCCGCCCTGCGCCACCACCGCCGCTTCGAGCTCGGCGCCGCGCCAGCCGGCCACCGCCCGCGCCACGGCCTCGCGTTCGACCGGCGCCTTCAACACCGCCAGCGCCGCGTCGCGATGATGCGGCGCGTTGGTGTGCAGACGTATCCAGCCGTCGGCGGTCGGGTAATCGCCGGCCACCGGATCCCACAGCGGCGGCAACTTCCAGCCCACCGGATGCAGCGACCAACCGAACCACAGCGACGCCAACCGGCGGTCCACCGTCACCTGCGCCGGACGCCCGCCCTGCGCCGCGATCAGCTGCCGCACCGCCAGCGCCGCCGCGCCCACCGACGCCGCCGCCAGCTCCGTCACCGCATAGCAGGACGGCAGTTCGCCCTCGCCGCTGAACGTCACACACTCCCGCGCCGACAACGACAACGCGGACGAAATAGCCTCCAACATTTTAGACATGAGCGCTCCAGGAATTGATATGCTGTCCCAGCTTAGGACCGCCCACAGAGGGCGTCAATCTTGACTTGAAGTGTCAACATAGGAATCCAAGATGGTCTGGATGACAGCGGCAGAAGCGCTGAAGGTACTGAATGTCCGCCCGCAAACGCTGTACGCCAACGTCAGCCGGGGCAAGATACGCGCCAAATCCGACGAGGCCGATCCGCGCCGCAGCCTCTACCATCGCGACGACGTCCTGCGCATGGCCCGGCGCAGCAACGGCCGCCGCAAGATCGAGGCGGTCTCCGCGCAGGCGATGCAATGGGGCGACCCGGTGCTGCCGTCCGCCATCTCCACCGCCGCCGACGGCCGCCTGCTGTACCGCGGCCACGACGCCGTCACGCTGTCCGACACCGCCACGCTGGAAGAAATCGCCGATTTATTGTGGCAGGCCGAACCCGGCCAACCGCTGGCGGCGCCGGCCGCCGCCGCATCGGCCGCGCACGCACCAGCCGCCCTCCCGGCACCGGCCAGCGCGCTGGGCGCCGGCCTGCTGGCCCTGGCGCTGCGCAGCGCCAGCGACGCGCCGTCGATGGACCGCCCCGCCGCCGAGCTGCGCGCCGAAGCCGCCGCCGTCCTGGCCACGCTCACGCAGGCGATGATCGGCCCCACAGGCGATCCAACCACCACCATCAGCCGCCGCCTGGCGCTCGCCTGGCAACGCCCCGCGTCCGAAGACCTGCTGCGCCGCGCACTGGTGCTGATGGCCGACCACGAACTGAACGCCTCCACCTTCGCCACCCGCGTCGCCATCTCGACCGGCGCCTCGCTGGCGGCCGGGGTGCTGGCCGGCTTCACCACGCTGACCGGCCCGCTGCACGGCGGCGCCTCGGCCGAATTCGCCCAACTGATCGCCGCCGCCAAGCGACAAGGCGCCGAGGCAGCCGTCGCCAGCTGGCGCGCCAGCGGCCGCGCGCTCCCAGGCTTCGGCCACAGGCTGTACGCGCAAGGCGACCCGCGCGCCCGCGCCCTGATGAAATTATTACCGGAATTGCAGCCGCACACAGACCTCGCCGCCGCGGCCGAAGCGCAGGCGGGGGAATTGCCGAACATTGATTTTGCGCTGACCTTGCTGGCCGCCGCCCACGGGCTGCCGGATGACGCGCCGTTCATCCTGTTTGCGCTGGGCCGCTGCGTCGGCTGGCTGGCGCATGCACTCGAACAAGTGCAGGCGCGCCGCCCGATCCGCCCCAGGGCCCGCTACGTCGGCCCTAGCGCAGGAACTTGTTGATGGCGCTGGCGTTGGCGGTGTCCAGATTGAGGAACTGGTAACCGATCTTGAAATGGTCGCCGCTGAAAATGCAATAAGTCACCTTGGAACGGCAGGTCAATATCTGTGGCTTACCATCGAGGAACAGCTCGAACGTCACATTCCCCATATGGCCGACGGCCAACTTGTGCTCGAACGTTATCGACAAACCGCTGGCGCTGATATCGAGCGTGCGTCCCGGCTGTGGCGGCATGCCGTCCATCACCGCCACGACCTTGGAGCGCAGGATCTTGCGCGCGACTGACCTCTGATCAACTAACACTATCTATCCTCTTGTACGTTTGCGTTACCAATTATTCAGTATTAATGATTACAACACGTAACAATACAACGTTATTGGATTTCGCGCAGCTTATTGAAGGCATCGTCGATGCGATCGACCGCGATGATGGTCATGCCCTCGATCGGTTGCTTGGGCGCATTGGCGGTCGGGATCATCGCCATTGAGAAGCCCAGCTTGGCCGCTTCGCGCAAGCGCTCCTGCCCGCGCGGCGCCGGCCGGATCTCGCCGGCCAGCCCCACCTCGCCGAACACCACGAAGCCACGCGGCAGCGGCTTGCTGCGCATCGATGAATTAATCGCCAGCAGCACCGCCAAATCGGCCGCCGGCTCGGTGATCTTGACCCCGCCCACCGCGTTGATGAACACGTCCTGGTCGAAGGCCGCGATGCCCGCATGGCGGTGCAGCACAGCCAGCAGCATCGCCAGCCTATTCTGCTCCAAACCCACCGACAGGCGGCGCGCATTAGGCAAGTGGCTGGCGTCAACCAACGCCTGGATCTCCACCAGCAAGGGACGCGTGCCCTCCTGCGTCACCATCACGCAGGAGCCGGGCACCTGGTTGTCATGCTGGGACAGGAACAGCGCCGACGGATTGGACACGCCCTTCAAGCCCTTCTCCGTCATCGCGAACACGCCCAGCTCGTTGACCGCGCCGAAACGGTTCTTGATCGCGCGCACCAGGCGGAAGCTGGAATGGTTGTCGCCCTCGAAATACAGCACCGTATCGACGATGTGCTCCAGCACGCGCGGCCCGGCCAGCGCGCCTTCCTTGGTCACGTGGCCGACCAGGATGATGGTGATGCCGGTCTGCTTGGCCACGCGGGTCAGCTGCGCCGCGCACTCGCGCACCTGCGCCACCGAACCCGGCGCCGAACTGAGCGCGTCCGAATACACGGTCTGGATCGAATCGATGACCGCCACTTCCGGCTTCAGGTCGGCCAAGGTGCCGAGGATTTTCTCCAGCTGTATCTCCGCCTGCAGTTTCAGATCGCGGGCGTCGATGTTGAGCCGCTTGGCGCGCAGCGCGATCTGGGCGCCGGACTCCTCGCCGCTGACATACAAGACTTTTTTCAGATGCGACACATTGGCCAGCGCCTGCAACAGCAAGGTCGACTTGCCGATGCCCGGATCGCCGCCGATCAGCACCACGCCGCCGGCCACCAGGCCGCCGCCCAGCACGCGGTCGAACTCCTCGATGCCGGTGCCGAAGCGCGGCACGTCGATGGCGTCGATATCGGCCAGCGACAGCACCGGCGCGGTCTGCGCCAGCGACATGTGCTGCGGTTGCGAGTAACGGTTGTTGCCGCCCGCCTCGACGACGGTCTCCACCATCGTGTTCCACTGCTGGCAGGATGGGCACTGGCCGGTCCATTTGGTGGCCGTGCCGCCGCAGTCGCTACAGGTGTAGTTGGTCTTTACCTTGGCCATCCGCTCAGCCTTCCACAACCGGCACGCGCTGCGCCAGCGCACACATCAACTCATAGCCGATGGTGCCGGCCGCCGTCGCCACGGCGTCGATCGGCATGCCGCGTCCCCACAGCGTGACCTCGCTGCCGACGCCAGCCGACGGCAAGCCCGTCAGGTCCACGGTCAGCATATCCATCGACACCCGGCCCACCAGCGTGGTCGGCGCACCGTCCACCAACACGGGCGTGCCCATCGGCGCGCTGCGCGGATAGCCGTCCGCATAGCCGCAGGCCACCACGCCGATGCGCATCGGGCCCTCGGCCTGGTAGCGGCTGCCGTAGCCGACCACGTCGCCGGCGACGATGTCCTGCACGCCGATGATCTCGCTGCTCAAGGTCATGGTCGGCTCCAGGCCGAACGATGCCGCCGTGGCGCCGCCCGGCGAGCCGCCGTACAGCATGATGCCGGGACGTATCCAGTCGTTGCGCAAGGTTTTCTGGTGCAGCAGCACCCCCGCCGAATTGGACAGGCTGCGCGCGCCCGCCAGCCCGGCCGTGCCCAGCTCGAAGCGGCGCACCTGCTCGGCGATCGGCAGCAGCGGATGCTCGGCGTCGTCGGCGTTGGCGAAGTGGGTGATCATGGTGATGCTGCCGACGCAGGAAATCGCGCTCAGGCGCGCATGCGCGGCGGCGTAGGCGTCCGGCATGAAGCCGAGCCGGTTCATGCCGCTGTTCATTTTCAGATGCAGATCAAATTTGATGCCGCGCGTCGTCAGCGCCGCCTGCGCCGCCTCCAGCCACGCCAGCTGCTCGACGCAATGCACGGCGGCCTGCAGGTTGTAGCCGGCCATGGTGTGCAGATCGGCCGGATCGAAGAAACCCTCCAATAACAGGATGGGCTTTTTCCAGCCCAGCTCGCGCAGGCGCACGGCGTAGTCGACCTCCACCAGCGCCAGCCCGTCGGCCTCGGCGAAACCACGCATCGCCCGCTCCAGGCCGTGGCCGTAGCCATTCGCCTTGACCACCCCCCAGGCCTTGGCGCCGGGCGCATTGGCCCTGGCGCGGGCCAGGTTATGCTTCATGGATTCAACGTGGATGGTTGCGAGGATCGGCCTAGGCATATGCAATGTGAGCGGAATATGGGAAGGCCGTATTTTACCGTGTAGCCGCCTGACTGGACGGCTCAATTCTTGGGGATACGATCAAAGCATGGTATAAAGCAAGCCAGATAAGTTTTCAGGCACCCCAGAATGAATCGTGGTTTCTATACCATTATGGCAGCGCAATTTTTTTCGTCCCTGGCGGATAATGCGCTGCTCTTTGTTGCGATCGACCTGCTGGTAACGATGAAGTCCCCGGCGTGGATCACACCGCTGCTGAAGCTCTCATTTACGCTCTTTTACGTGCTGTTGGCCGCATTTGTCGGCGCTTTCGCCGATTCGATGCCCAAGGGCAAGGTCATGTTCATCTCCAACCTGATCAAGGTTGGGGGTTGCCTGCTGATATTCGCCCACGTCCATCCGCTATTGGCCTATGCGCTGGTCGGTTTTGGCGCCGCGGTCTATTCGCCGGCCAAATACGGCATCCTCACCGAATTGCTTCCCGCAGAAAAACTCGTGGCCGCCAATGGCTGGGTCGAAGGCTTGACCGTGATGTCGATTATTTTCGGCACCGTCCTGGGCGGCAAACTGGTCGGCAACCAGATGTCTTCCTTCCTGCTGGGCTTCGACTTCCCGATGGTCGACACCGGCATCGACACCGCGCCCGAGGCGGCGCTATGCGTGGTGGTGGCCATCTACATGCTGGCGGCGCTGTTCAACACCCGCATCCCGGACACCGGCTGCGTCTACGGCCACCAGGAACGCAACCCGATCAAGTTGATCACCGACTTCGCCAACTGCTACGGCCTGCTGTGGAAAGACAAGCTGGGCCAGATCTCGCTGGCGGTCACCACGCTGTTCTGGGGCGCCGCGCAGACCTTGCAATTCATCGTGCTGGAATGGGCCAACCGCACCCTCAAACTGAGTTACGAACAATCGACCAGCCTGGTCGGCGTGGTCGCCGTCGGCGTCGCGCTGGGCGCTGTGCTGTCGGCGCGCTTCATCTCGCTGCGCAAATCGCTGAACGTGATCCCGATGGGCATCGCCATGGGCGTCATCGTCATGAGCATGACCATGGTCAAATCGGTGGCGCTGGCCTATCCGCTGCTGATCCTGGTCGGCCTGCTGGGCGGCTTCTTCCTGGTGCCGATGAACGCGCTGCTGCAACACCGCGGCCACGTGCTGATGAGCGCCGGCCACTCGATCGCGGTACAGAACTTCAATGAAAACCTGTCCATCCTGACCATGCTGGCGGTGTACTCGCTGATGCTGCGCGGCCACCTGAACCTGGACGTCATCATCGTGCTGTTTGGCCTGTTCCTGGCTGGCACCATGTACTTCATCATGCGCAAGCATGCGGCCAACCAGCGCGAGTTCGATTCGGTCGCGCTGATCGGCGAGCTGAAACACTAATCGTCGATTAAGCCGGCAGCGCACCGTCCTGGCGGCGCTGCGCGGCCTGCGCGCGCCAGTCGTCCGGCACCACGAAGCCGCGACACCGCTCCACCAGCCACTCCCCCCGCTGCTCCAGCTCCGCCACCATCACCGGCGCGGCCACCTGCGTCATGTGCTCGTGCAGCGCTGCCAGCAGTTCATCCCTGCTCATCGCGGTCGACTCCAGCGGCATCTTCAACGGCGCCAGCCAGTGCAGGCGCGGCATGATGGCGTAGCGCTCGCCTTGCAATGCAGCGGCCTGCTGCAGCGTGATCCAGAAGCCCTTGCAATGCGGCTGGGAGATGCCCGCCATCGGCGCCGCGCCTTCGCCGCCTGGATAGAACAGCCAACCCTTGACCAGCGCCTGCGCACGCGCCACCGGCTGTGGCAGCAAGGGCTGGGCGGCCGGATGGCTGGCCAGCGACAACTGCTTGTCGAAGATCTTGCGCATCTTGGCGCCCAGCGTGTCGGCCAGGTTGGGGCCGATCAGGCCGTTGAAGTCGGCGCCGGCCTCGCTGGCGTCGAGCAGATAGAACTTGGTGGCGAATTCCAGGTGGACCAGGTCGTCGCCGTCGCGCAGCAGGAAATCGAACTCGCCGACGGTGTCGTTGCGGCTGGCGCGCACTTGCAGGCCATGCGCGACCAGCTTGCCGTGCTCGGCGAAATAGAAGGCCATCAGCTTTTCCGCGTACAGGCCGAGGCGCGAATAGTGGCGGCTGCCCAGCGCAGCATCGAGCGGAATCGGGTCCTGCTCCAGCGCGGCCAGCCAGTCGGCCGTTTCCGGCGACACGGCACCCAGCGTGGCGATGCGGCCGTGCCAGTGCGGCGAGACCGGGTCCAGCAGATCGGGGGCGTCCAGCAGCCAGGCCAGCGCGCGCACGTGTGGACGGGTCAGGTGCCCCCAGCGCTGTTCGAAGCGTGCTTGATAGCTGTCCGCCGGCGTAGACGTGTTCAACGGCGCGGCGAGCGGCAGGCTAGTCACGGGCAGCCTTGGCGAGACACAGGTCGCCCCAGGCCTTGGCCTTGTCTTCCGGCTTGCGCAACAAGTCGTCCGGGTGATAGGTGGCCACCACCGGCAGCTGGGCGGCGCCGTAGCGCATCACCTGGCCGCGTGTGGCCGGGCCCATCATCAGACCCTTGGCGGCGTGCTGGCCGAAGGTCATGGCCATGGTCGCTCCGGTCAGCGCCAGTTCGCGCTCCAGGAATGGACGGCAGGCCAGCAACTCCTCGCCGCTCGGCGCGCGGTCGGCGCCATCGGGGCCGGACGGGCGGCATTTGACCAGGCTGGTCACGTACACGTCCGCCTCCGGTTTCAGGGAGATGGCTTTCAACATATTGTCCAGCAACTGTCCCGCCTCGCCGGCGATGACCTGGTTTTCCTTCTCGTCCAGGCGCGACGGCGCGGCGGCGATGGCGAACCAGCTGGCGTCGGCGGCGCCACGGCCGTTGACGGCGTTGCGGCGCGTATCGCACAGCGCGCAGCGGGTGCAGGTGGAGACGGCGGTCTTCAACGCCGGCCAATCCATCGCGGCGATGGCGGCATCGCCGACCGGTTCGGCGCGTGCCGGCACGGGCGCCTCGTCGAACCAGGCGGTCGAGTCTTCGTCGGCCGCCGCGAACTCTACCTCTTCGGCTGGCGGCTCGGGGTTGAACGATGGCGCAGGCGTTGGCACAGGCGCCACCACGGGGGCTGGTGCAGGTGCCGGCGTTGGCGCCGAAACGGCGACTGGCACTGGCGCAGGAACGGGCGCCGGCGGCGCTTCAGCCACCACCGCTACCGGCTCCTCGGCCACGTCATACTCAACGGCCGCCTCTTCGCCGACTGGCGGATTGCGCAACTTCCACTGCACCCCCACGCCCATTTCGTCGAGGAACACGGTGCTGCGGGCTATCGTCTGACTCATACACTGAACCGCATAACGATTGCGTCCTCGCGTTGCTGATTGGCGGCCGGGTAATAGCCCTTGCGCCGACCGATGTGTTGAAATCCGTAGCGCTCATAAATCTCCAGCGCCCGCGTGTTCGATGGCCGCACTTCCAGCAGCACCGACTCCATGCCCAGCCCGCGCGCGCAAGCCACGGCCTGGTTCAGCAGGAACCGTCCCAGGCCCTGCCCCTGCCGCTCCGCCGACACCGCCACATTCAGCAGATGCGCCTCGTCGACGATAGTCATCAGCAGGAAATAACCCAACAAATCGCCACGCTGGTCGCGCAGCACCCACGCCTCATAATTGCTGTTGAGGGAATCGACGAAATTAGCCATGCTCCAGGGATGCGGATAAACGCTCTCCTCCAGCGCCACCACATCGAGCAAATCGGTTTGCCGCATCGGCTCATAGTTCAGCCGCGCCAGGTCCCACATCTGCTTCATGCGCCACCTTCAGCGGCTTTGGCGGCCGCCATGTCGCGCCGTTCGGCCTGGGTGTAGGCGATCTTGTTACGCAAATACAGCGGCTGCGCCTCGGCCGCCGTCACGGTCGTGCCGGCGGCAAAGGCGATCGCCGCCAGCTGCGCAACCTGCTCGGCATGCGGCATCACCTCGGCAAAGCCGCCGCCGGCAAACGCCCCGGCATAGGCCGCCAGGCCGTTGCCGCAAGCGACGGGCGCGCCCTGCGGCTGCACGCCCTCGGGCGCCGACAGCGCGGGCGGCAGCACCGCCTCCGGCGCCGCGCCGTCCGCAAAGCGGTACTGGGCCCAGTACACCTCGCCCATGCGCGCATCGAGCACCGCCAGCACGTCGCCGGCGCCATGGCGCTGATGGCAGGCCAGCGCCATCGCCTCCAGCGTCACCACCGGCACCACCGGCAGGTTGCCGCCGAAGGCCAGGCCCTGGGCGATCCCGCAAGCGGTGCGCACGCCGGTAAACGAACCGGGGCCGGAGCCGAAGGCGATGGCGTCGCAGTCTTTCAAGGCGATAGCGGCTTCGGCCAGCAGCTCCTGTATCATCGGCAGCACCGATTGCGAATGGGTGCGCACGCCCGAGGACACGCGGCTGATGACGGCCCCGCCGCGCAGCAGCGCGACCGAGGCCAGTTCGGAGGAGGTTTCAATGGCAAGAATAATAGGCATGCCGTATTTTAACCTGCCGCGCTGGCAGGCGCGACCCCGCGAGGGGATGTAGAATACGCCCCTTAGGCACAGAGGCCGCCGTTAGCCCACGAATACCATGCACAGTGTGACCCTGAATTCCGAGAATCGCGCAGAGATCGCCGCCGCCCTGGCCGGCGAGCGCTGGATCGTGGCCTGCCTGTGCGCGGCCTGGTGCGGCACCTGCGCCACCTACCGCGCCACGTTCGAGGAACTGGCCGCGCGCCACCCGGACAAGTTGTTCGTCTGGATCGACATCGAAGACCATGCCGACGTGGTCGGCGACCTGGACGTGGACAACTTCCCAACCCTGCTGCTGCAGCACCACGAACTGGTGGCCTTTTTCGGCACCATGCTGCCGGACGCCGCGCTGGCGCACCGCCTGATACAAGCCAAGTCCGCGCTCAGCGACGCCGAACTGGCCGAACTGGCCGTCAGCAGCGAAGAACGCCGCCAATGGCAAGCCGACTGCAACCTGCGCACCTTGATGCGCAACGCGCAGGCCTGAACGCCGGCGTCATCAAACGCCGTCGCAAGCCACCGGCAGCGCCTCGGCCTTCCAGCGCAGCATGCCGCCGGCCAGATTGGCGACCTGGCTGAAGCCGGCCTTGGTCAGCAGCACGCTGGCCTGGGCCGAGCGCACGCCCGAGCGGCACACCGCCACCACCGGCCGCGCGCGGTCCAGCTCTCCCACGCGATCCATCAGCTGCGACAGCGGCACCAGCCGCGCGCCTTCCAGATGGCCCAGTTGGTCGATGAACTCCGGCACCTCGCGCACGTCGACGATCTGCGCCTCGGCCAGATGCTCCAGCAACACCATCGGCTCGATCTCCCACACGCCGCTGAAGCGCAAGGTCAGCGGCGCCCAGGTCGGCGCATCGGGCGCGGGCAGGTTGCCTTCCGGCTGGCCGCAGCGCATATTGGCCGGCACCGCGATCGCGATCAGCTTCGGATGCGGCAGGTGCAGATTGTTCATATGCCCGGCAAAGTCGCCCTCGTCCACATCGCCGCCCAGGCGCGGATTGAAGCGGCGTTCCTCCGCCACGCTGGTCACGGTGATGCCGCGGTAGTCGTGTGCGGGATAGAGCAGGCAGGTCTCGGGCAGCGACAGGATCTGCTCGCGCACCGAAGCAAACAACTGCTGCGGACTGCCCTGCTGGAAATCGGTGCGGCCGCAGCCGCGTATCAGCAGGCTGTCGCCGGTGAAGGCCATGCTTTCGTCATCCAGCACAAAGGTCAGGCAGCCGTTGGTGTGGCCGGGCGTGGCGCGCACCGTCAGATGGCGGCTACCGAAATCGATACGATCGCCATGCCGCAGCGGACGGTCGGCCAGTTCGGCGCCCGCCGCCTGCGCCAGCGCGATGCGGCTGCCGCAGCTTTGGTGCAGGCGCCAGGCGGCCGTCACATGGTCCGCGTGGACGTGGGTGTCCAGCGTGGCCAGCAGGCGCAAGCCCAACTCCTTCAGCAACGCCAGGTCGCGCGGCGCCTGCTCGTACACCGGGTCGATCAGCAGCGCCTCGCCGCTGTCACCCAGCAGATAGGTGTAGGTGGAGGATGTTGGATCGAAAAGCTGACGAAAAATCATGATGGCGGCATTCTGAAATATCAAACAACCCTAAGCTTAGTCTGCCTGCCCGGTCCTGTGCAAGTGGCGCCTCTCACCGGGAATAGACAAACACCAGCTTGCAGCCTTGCCTGACGGCTTCAGGTTTGAATGCGGTGCGTTTAACAGCGCTGATCGCGACAGCGTCGAAGACCTTGGCTGGCGCAGATGCCTCTACGCCGATATTCTGGCCGTGGCCGTTGCCATCCAGGTCGAATCGGACCACAACCCAACCGACCGCGCCCGAGCGCAGCGCTTCTTTGGGCCAGGTCGGCATCGCGGAGCGCTCAATTTCATGAGCGCACTGCTCGGTCTTTTCGAGCGTTGGCGCCTTGTCAGGGTCTGAGCCAAAGGAGCTATCCGGAGTTTGCGCCCTCGCCAGCGCACAGCAAGCGATAAGAGCCGCCATTAAAACTCGACGCATCGATGGTTTCCTTTTTAAACTGCCGATCCAATGCGGCAGGATGCGGGAGGATAGCATCTGGCATGCTTGAAAATGTGCGCGAATTGTCACGCCGGCGCTGGCGCAATTGCGTAGCAAGAAACGGGTAGCCCATCATCCGCCGCCTCCCTATGCTGGAGCCTCCCTATCACTCCAGCAGAAGGAAAAATCCATGCATCAGCTAACAGGAAAAGTGGCGATCGTCACCGGCGCAAGTTCGGGTATCGGCTACGAGACGGCCAGGCTATTCGCGCGTGAAGGTGCAAAGGTGGTCGTGACGGCGCGCCGCCAGAGCGAACTCAATGCGCTGGTCGCGGACATCGAACGTGACGGCGGCGAGGCGGTCGCCGTCGCCGGCGACGTCCGCGACGAGCAACTCGCGCGGGCACTGGTGGAGACGGCGGTGGGCCGCTTCGGCGGGCTCGATATCGCCTTCAACAACGCCGGCATGACGGGCGAAGCCACACCGGTGTGCGACATTTGCATCGACACCTGGCAGGCCATCGTCGACACCAACCTGACCAGCGCCTTCCTCGGCGCGAAATATCAACTGCCGGCCATGATCAAACGCGGCGGCGGCTCCCTCATCTTTACCTCGACCATCGTTGGCAGCACGGTCGGATTTCCTGGCATGGGCGCCTATGCCGCCAGCAAGGCAGGCTTGATCGGCCTGATGCAGGTCATCGCCGTCGAGTATGGCACCCACGGGATAAGAGCCAACGCGCTGCTACCCGGCGGCACCGACACGCCGATGGGCCGGGCCAGCGCCAACACGCCCGAAGCCCGTGCCTTCGTCGAAGGCCTACACGCACTCAAGCGCTTGGCACTGCCGGAGGAAATCGCCCGCTCGGCGCTCTATCTGGCCTCCGACGCATCAAGCTTCACCACGGGATCGAACCTGATAGTGGATGGCGGCAACTCGGTCAACCGGACGTGAGTTGCACCGCCGGGTGATTGCGTGGTGTCTTCACGCGGGCGGGATAAGCGCGGACTGGGCGGTACGTCTGGAGCGAAACATTAGGAAAATTGGGTAGAGTGCCATAGCTCGAACTCGAACTGACGGTGGATCGCCGATAAGTTAGATTTTTCCTTAGACCGCTACCGCCCCGTTGCGGACCATTGCGATTCTACATGGCGGTCGTTCAACGTTTGAATTCAGCGGTCGGCGAAAAGCGCGGCTTTTTAACGGTCAGCTGGAATGATGGGTGAGCCTAAATTATTTTATTCATATCGACTGAGTAACCAGCATTTCGCAGCTCTTTTGCAACTGAAAGATGCCATGCGCCATGATTGTCCAGTGGCACATAAACTACCCCACTAATGTCATTTGGAATTTCTACGTCCCCCTTGACCAAGGCGCAAACATTGTGACGCCCAAGCTTGCCAATTAAGTAACCATGCTCAAATACGACGTTTTGCCTAGCGCGTGATTTTTGCGTTTTCTCTCCAGCAAGGCCGCCAATGTCACAAGGTGTGTACAAGACGATGGCGAATCCAACGTTTGTATGTACCTCGATTTTCTCGATAATGGTTTTTCCAGAACTTGCCTGCTCATGAAGAATGATCGCAGAAAAACCAAGCTTCTCAATAAAACGCGCCGCCTCAATTTTAGCAAGATCGTCTCGACCATGAACAATAAATACCTTGGTCAGATCAAGCGCGGTTGAATTATTTTTCGTAGAGCTCTTGGCCGGCAAAGAGGATTTCGCTTTGTCGAAAACGGTGTTTGTGATGTCTTTCGTGTGTTTTTTATATCCAACGATGTCACTTGGTGATACATACATAATCACGCCAGCTGGCATATGGTCATTTTCGTATTTCGAAAGCTCTTGTGTGGTTTTTTGTGTTTCTTTGATCGAAATGCGCTTGATTTCTCCGAACTTGAGAAAATAGCCATCAAACTGAAAGTCCTCTTTCCTGATAAATGGAAAGACAATTCGCTCTTCAATATCCGTCAGGTCGGTTTTGTCTAATTCGAAGTACTGCTTGTTTCTCCCAGCCTTGCCAACTTTCTCAGAAGTTTCGATGAGTACCTGGTAATACATTTATGAATTTCCTTCGCTGGAAAATTTATGGGCTAACGTTCAAAGTAACAGGATGCTGGAGCGCACAGCGCGTAAGCAGTCCTGTTGATCGCATAGTTGGGCAATACGAGCTTCATACCGTGCGCCTGAAAAGAAAACCAACTCCCAAAATTGCTGCGGCCGTAAGAACTAAGTACGCTACGCCTTCAGCAACGCCAACCACACCATTCGAGGTCAGTTCATTCGAAGGTGAGCTAGTAATCCCGACACCAGAAAGCTCACAAAACGCAAGGAAGCCAAGAACAAGATAAACGGCGAAAGAACTTGAGATCAAGAACAACCATGGGCGGGACAGATACCACGCAGGACGTATGCAATGACGCTGGCCTCAATTAAGGGCAGCATCATCATGAACGACCTCGGTAACGATTTTAAGAGAATTCTGATCATAAGGCCAACGTAGAAGTGAGCGGCCTGCGCGGCATTTCGCGCAGGTCAGCTCGACTGCCGGGTTAGAAGGGCAAATTGACGAGGCTCCTGTCATTTATTTTTTGGGGGATTGCTAGATTTGCTAGGTTTGAGGGACGGTGTATTCCCGGGTGTGGTTTTGTTATCACGGCGGCGCTGGTCCGGCTTCCCTGTTGATTTTGCTATCGGCTTTGGTCCTGGTTTAAGTGCCATGAATTCTTTCCATTGTGGTTTGAAAATTACAGTGTGCGCGTACCTTCTAACGTGTTATATATTGCAAAACAGTAATATAACATGGGCAGTTTCGATATAAACCCCACTATCTGACGACCAGGAGCCCGCCTGCCTATTGAGCTCATTGGAAGTGTGCTGTGTGCATGCACAGTATTAACAAAACTGGCAAAAGTTGCAAGCCTCCCCTGACCTCGGTCCGGCTTTTGGACCAGGTCAGGGAGTGGCTCGTTGTGGTTCTAGACTTGTTCTCACGCCAGGTCATCGGTTGGTCAATCAGTTCTCGGATCGACTGCTCGAGCCGTTTTGGGGGCGATGCTTCAATGCCCGCTTTTGGCCGGATTCCACGGGCGGCATCAAACTGTTGTTGAGCGGACGCCGTAGTTTGTACGCTCGGCTAAATCGTTATGCGAGATATTCAATCGTCCCTCCCGACGTGGACTGAAGATATTTTGCCGTTCTCTCGCAGAGCACTTGCGAAGGTGACCTTACGACCAATACCAACGGGTTCCCAGATACGGGATCGATGTGAACTTGATCTAGTTCAGTTCCACCACGAAGAGACAGTGAAAGTTCAGTCCATTCCGTGTCAAAAGCATTGTAGCTATTTCCGTCGGAGTCGGTGTCACATCCTTTACCCCATAAGCTATCTGCAACCAAGTGAAAGACAGGACGAGGTCCCGGACTTCTTAGATAAATTGTGTAGCTAGAGCCCATTTCAGCCGCAATATCTGTGCCCATAAAAGTAATCAGTACCCTAGTCAAATTTCAGAGGTCCGTTTTTGGCCGGTAGCCGAAGCGCTTGGCTGCTCCTGACGGGCTGGCGCGGTACAAATCGACTACCCTGCAACGGCTGCCCATAATGCATCAAAATCAGCCTGGGATATTTCCTTACCCTCAAACTCTTCCATCGCGTTTATTTCAACAATCGAAGGTACGGAAACAGTGCCTAGTTCAACGCCCAGTTGAGATGTGGCAGCACACGCAAATCCCGCACGACCATCCTCGAAAAATTCCAGCTTCCGTATCTCATATCCATCCGAATCGATTTCAGATACTAGGCGGATTGGGTATTCCGGGTTCTGGTGCAACCACTTCACTTCTATGTATCTCACTGTTGACTTCCTCTTCTTACCGGCAGTTTCTGGCCGTCAGCGGCATAGTAACGTAACGCGCATGCCGTCAGTACGTATATGTTTCACAGAGCACGAAACGATATTTCATCTTATTCCATAAATCCCCACGCCCTTGAAGAAAAATGAGTTGCCCATATTCGTCCATACTTGTTTCACGTCCTGTTCTGCGCAGCCATTCATCGTAGAATGCGTCAAAGTTATCCTTGGATAGCTGTGGCAACAGATATGCCGAGTAATCGAACACAGAAGCAAAGTCGACATTTGATGACAACATAGTCATCGGCAATCGTTCGACTCCTAACAGGTCCATCAATGTCCTTAGCTCGTCATTATTTTCGAGAACGACCTGAAAGTATTCTTCACAATTCTGGTTCATGGCCTCAAGTGAGGCGTATACAGCCGTGATTGGGTTATTGGACACGGCAAACACATAACTATTCATTCAATTCCTTGTTCGCGTGAATAGGTCAGCTCTTGGCCGGAAGCAGATGAGCGTCATTCCTTCGAACCAAAAAGCTCTTGGCGTACGATTCGAAAAAACGCAATGTGATCGTTTATTGGTGCTTCAAATGGCATGCAAATTCTATCCATCAGCTTCTTGACCTCCCGTTTCGGAAAATCTTCGAGATCATCAAGTACTGCCTTCATTGCGAGGTTAGATATCGCATTCAATTTTGCCACATCCTCGCGCATCGCCAAATCTATGATTCGACTCCAGTGTTTAGGATCATTTATGTCCAGCTTGGTTAAGCTTTCCCACTTTGTATCGTCGATGTACTCAACATCAAGATACTTCAACCAAGACATGAAGTCCTCGCAGTTCTTCATCAAGTTCCTACAGTAAAGCCTTACACACAAGGTACAGCGATCAATAGCATCCAACACGGCTGCTACGAACGGCGGCTCCTGGCCGATTGCTGCCCGGCACCTGGGATGATGTACCAATTCAAATCTGATCCCCGCGTTTCAGCGGCGACCTGATTGCCAGCTAGGATAGTTGTACCGCTGAGTGATTGCGCGGGGTGGCATCTTCATGGAACAGATCGGCCAGGTATTCGCATAGCTCATGCTCCGCAAGCTCGCCTGGCACGACGAAATCCGCAGGCCGGCGCTTACCCTCCGCTCCGAAGTAGAACGCCCGCCACGCGCCCTGCCCGCCGCTGATGGCGATCAGCCGCCCGAACACATTGAAGCGCAACTCGCTCACAGCGTCAGCGGCAGGCTGCGCAGGCGCTTGCCGGTCAGCTTGAACACCGCGTTGGCCACCGCCGGCGCGATCGGCGGCGTGGCCGGCTCGCCCATGCCCTCGGGATGCTCGGCGCTCGGCATGATGATGGTCTCCACCTCGGGCGCCTGGTTCATGCGCACCACCGGATAGTCATGGAAGTTGGTCTGCTCGACCTTGCCGTCCTTGATCGTCACCGCGCCGAACAAGGCAGCCGACAGCCCGAACACCACCGCCGATTCCACCTGCTGCGCAATGATGTTGGGATTGACGGCGATGCCGCAATCGACCGCGCACACCACCCGGTGCACGCGGATCTCCGAGCCCTCGACCGACACCTCCGCCACCTGCGCGACGATGGTGCCGAACGACTGGTGCAGCGCCACGCCATGCGCGCGCCCCGCCGGCGCAACGCCGGCCCTGGCCACCGCCGCGTCCAGCACCGCCAGATGGCGCGGGTGCCGCTTCAGCAGGCCGCGCCGGAACGCCACGCCGTCCTTGCCCGCAGCATGCGCCAGCTCGTCGATGAAGCTCTCTTTGAAAAACGCGTTGTGCGAATGCCCGACCGAACGCCAATACCCCAACGGCACCGGACTGTCGACGATCACATGGCGGATGCGCTGGTTGGCGAATTCATACTGCATATCGAACTCGCCTTCGACCGTGGTCTTGTCCGGCCCACCGGGCGGCAAGCCCAGGTTGCGCTTGAAAAACTGGTGCGACACCGAACCGCTGGCCGACTTGTTATCGTAGCCCAGCACATTGCCCGCCGCATCCAGGCTGGCGCTGAAGCGCGCCAGCGCCGCCGGGCGGTACACGTCGTGCGTGGTGTCGTCCTCGCGCGCCCAGATCATCTGCACTGGCAGGCCGCGTGTCTCTTTTGCCAGCGCCACCACCTGCGCCACCATGTCCACATCCAGCCGCCGTCCGAAGCCGCCGCCCAGCAGCGTCACCGCCAGCACCACCTTGTCCGCCGGGACGCCGGCCACCTTCGCCGCCGTCTCCACCGCAAAACCGGGCGACTGCGTCGGCGCCCACAGGTACACATAACCGTCCTTGACCTGCGCCGTGCAGTTGATCGGCTCCATCGCCGCATGCGCCAGATAGGGCGCGCGATATTCCGCCGTCAGGGTTTTGGCGACGCCGGCGACCTTGCCCTCCACCGCGTCCATGTCGCCTTCCTTGTAGTAGGCATGGCCCGATTCCGCATCCAGTTTGGCCGCGAATTCCGCGTAGATGGCGGCGCTCGACAACTTGGCCCGTTCGTCGGTCGACCACTGCACCGGCAAGGCCAGCGCGGCCTGTTTGGCCTGCCACCAGGTCTTGGCCACCACCGCCACGCCGGCGCCGGCGCCGGTCCTGGCAGCCAGCGCGCTGGAAAAATCGACCACCCGCATCACGCCCGGCATCTTGAGCACCGCATCCTTGTCGATGCTGGCGACCGTGCCGCCGATCACCGGCGACATGCGCACCGCCGCATAGACCATGCCCTCGGGACGCACGTCGAGGCCAAACACCGCCGTGCCGTTCACCTTGGACGGCGTGTCGCGGCGCGGCTGCGCACGGCCGATCAGCTTGAAATCCTTGGGCGACTTCAGGCGAATCTCGCCCGGCGACGCGGTGGCGGCGGCAATCGCCAGCGCGCCGTAGGCCAGGCGCCGGCAGTCGGCGTGGATGACGGAACCGTCTTCGGTGCGGCAGTCTTCCACGCGCGCGTTCCACTGTTTGGCGGCGGCGGCGACCAGCATCGCGCGCGCGGCGGCGCCGGCTTCGCGCATCGGCTGCCACGCATCCTTGACGCTGGACGAACCGCCGGTGATGACCAAGCCCAGTTCGCGCGCCACCTTGCCGACGGTCCAGCTGACCACCGCTTTCAGGTTGCCGTTGTCGTCCGGATGGAACGGCAGGCCGTCCTTGAGCATCGCGATATTGCCGTAGATTTTATCGGCCGGCGCCTGCACCAGCCGCACCGCCGACAGCGGCACGTCCATCTCTTCGGCCACCAGCATCGGCAAGGCGGTGTGCACGCCCTGCCCCATCTCGCTGCGCGCCATGGCCACGCTCACGGTGCCGTCGGGCGCCACCGCGACCCAGCCATTGAGCGCGATCGAAGCGCCGCCCAGCAGCATCGGATGCGAAGCATGCAGGCGCTGCCTCGGCGGCAGCGCGCCCCAGCCCACCACCAGCGCGCCGAGCGCGGCCACGCCGCCGAAAATAAAGCGCCTGCGCGAACTCTTAGATGGCTGCACTGGGGTCTCCGATCGTTTATGGTTGATGCCAGCGGGTCAGCAAGTCTTGCGCTGCCACCGGCTTGCTGTAGAAGTAACCCTGCGCCAGACGGCAACCGTGGCGCAGCAGGAAGGCCGCCTGCTCTTCGGTCTCCACGCCCTCCGCGATCACGGACAGGTTCATGCTCTTGCCCAGCTGGATGATGGCGATGGCGATCGCCTCGTCGTTGACGTCGGTCGAGATGTCCTTGATGAAGGAACGGTCGATCTTCAAGGTCTGCACCGGCAGCTGCTTCAGGTAGGCCAGCGACGAGTAGCCGGTGCCGAAATCGTCGATCGCCAGGCCCACGCCGATCGAGTGCAAATCGTTGATGAAGACCATGGCGTCGCCGGTGTTCATGATCACCGACTCCGTCACCTCCAGTTGCAGGCGGTCCGGCTCCAGCCCCGTCTCGCGCAGGATGTCGGCCACCATGTTGACGATGCTGCCGCGCTCGAACTGCTTGGCCGACAGGTTGACCGCCATCTTCGGCACGTGCAGGCCGGCCTGCTGCCAGCGCACCATCTGGCGGCAGGCTTCTTCCAGCACCCACTTGCCCAGCTGGTTGATGAAGCCCGTATCCTCGGCCAGCGGGATGAAGCGGATCGGCGGGATCAGGCCCAGTTCGGGGTGGTTCCAGCGCACCAGCGCCTCCACGCCGATCAGGCGGCCGGTATCGATTTCCACCTGCGGCTGATAGTTGAGGAAGATCTCGTCCTTCTCGATCGAGCGGCGCAGGAAGGTCTCCAGCCGCAGGCGCTCGACGCCCTCGCCCGTCATCGACGGCGTGTAGAAGCTGTAGCCGTTGCGGCCGCGCGCCTTGGCCTGGTACATCGCCACGTCGGCATTCCGTATCAGCATATTCAGGTCGATCGCGTCTTCCGGGAACACGCTGATGCCGACGCTGCAGGTGACGAACAGCTCGTGGCCGGCCACCATGAACGGCTGCTCGAACATCTGCACCAGCTTCTCGGCGACCTGGCTAGCGCCGAACTGGTTCTCGATATTCTCCAGCAGTACGATGAATTCGTCGCCGCCCAGGCGCGCCAGCGTGTCGCCCTCGCGCAGGCGCTCGAGCAGGGCCTTGGCGACCTGCTTGAGCAGCTCGTCGCCGATGTGGTGGCCCAGCGTGTCGTTGACGTTCTTGAAGCGATCCAGGTCGATGAACAACAGCGCCAGCTGCTCGCCGTCGCGCGCGGCGCGCAGCAAGGCGTGCTGCAGGCGGTCGTGGAACAGCAGGCGGTTCGGCAGCGCGGTCAGCGGATCGTGGTGCGCCAGGTGGTCCAGCTTTTCCTGCGATTCCTTGGCCTTGGTGATGTCGCTGAACACGCCGACGTAATGCGTGGTCTGGCCGCGGGTGTCGCGCACCGCGCTCACCGTCAGCCATTCCAGATACAGCTCGCCGTTCTTGCGGCGGTTCCAGATCTCGCCGCGCCAGAAACCGGTTTCCACCTGCTCGGTCCACATGTCGGCGTAGAAGTCGGGGTCATGGCGGCCGGAGCGCGTCAGCGTGTGGTCGTGGCCCAGCGCCTCCTGCTCGGTGTAGCCGGTGATCTGCGTGAAGGCCGGATTGACGGCGACGATGATGCCGTGGGCGTCGAGCACCACCACGCCGTCGGCGATGTGTTCGATCACGGTGGCGGACAGACGCAGCTTTTCTTCCGCCTCCTTGCGCGCGGTGATGTCGGCGTACACCCAGATGCTGCCTTCGTTGGCGCGCTTGTTGTCCAGCGCGTAGCCGCTGACCATGCACCAGAACAGGCTGCCGTCCTTGCGGCGGTAGTGGCGCTCTTCGTTGAAGTAGTCGCCTTCCGACAGCGACGGATACTGGCGCGCGCCGGCCGATTCGAAATCGAAGGAGTTGGGGAACACGATGGCGGTCGAGGCGCCGGTCATGGCGCCCGGCTCGTAGCCGAACAGTTCCTCGCAGCGGCGGTTGACCGAGACGATCTGGCGGTTACGCACGAACATCACGCCGAACATCACGTTGTCCAGGATCGCGCTCTGCTCGGCCAGCAGCGCCTCGATGCGCATCTCGTTGTGCTTGCGCTGGCTGATGTCGGAGATGATGCCGTCCACCCACGGCGCGTTGCCGGCGCCGTCGTGCGGCTGCGGCTGGCCGTTCTCGGCCACCCAACGCTCGGTGCCGGCGGCGTCCAGGATGCGGTATTCGACCTCGTAGGGCTGGGCGCCGCGGATCGCGTCCGACACCGCGCGGCGCTGCTTCTTGCGGTCTTCCGGCGCGATCAGGTTGGTCCACGAATGGGTGGTGCTGCGCATGAACTGCGCGGCCGAGTAGCCGGAGATCTCCTCGATGGCGTCGGAGACGAAATCGATCGGGCCGTCGGGACGGAAGCGGAACACCGCGCCCGGCACCTGCGTGACGATGGTGCGGAAGCGCTCTTCGCGCTGGCCGATGTCTTCGAACAGGCGCTTGATCGCCACCCGCATCTGCTCCAGCTGGCTGGCCAGGCGGCCCAACTCGTCGTTGCCGACCAGGTCCAGCCGGGTCTCGAAATCGCCGTGCGACAGGCGGTCGGAGAAGCGCATCAGCTTGCGCAATGGTTTGATCAGGCGGGAATTGAGGAACAATACGATCAGCAGCAGCGACACCATCAGCTGCCCGGCCAGCACGAACACATAGGACAGCTGCTTCTCGCGCAGCTCCTGCTGGCTGCGCGCGTCGTCCATCTCGACCGTGATGCGGCCGATGCGCTCGCCGCGCACCAGGATCTCGCGCTCGGCGCGGAACACATTGCCAGCCGCCTGGCGCGGCGAATGCACGCTCATGAACTGGGTGTCGGCCTGGCCGACCACCTCCACCTGCAGCACCGACTGGTCGCGCATCACCGATTCGACCAGCGAATGGGCCGACTCGGCATTCATATTCCACAGGGATTCCTGCATGCCCAGCGCCAGGATGTCGGCATTGCGCTGCAGCGACTCCTTCAGCGTGGCGCGCGCCGACTGCTGCTCGTGCACGCCGATCAACAGGTAGCTGCCGATGATGGCCGGGATCACCAGGCCGCCAAACACCACCAATAACAGCGCACCATAGATCGATAGGCCGTACAGGGCGCTGAGCCGGGTACGCATCCGCTGGTAGAAGGCGCTAATCATGCACCGGTACGTGGTAGTGATAAGTTTGCATCATCTGTTTAAAATTGGTTAGTCGCGCAAACTTGAAGATTACTAACTGGAATTATGCACGGAAATACATCGAAAAGTCATCGTGCAAGCAAAAAACCCACAGGCAGGCTATCATCGCGGCTCAATTCAACAGAGGGCCTTGCCATGACCACTTTCTCCATGTATTCCGCCTCCATTCCCGTGTTCAAGCAAATTCTGAACAGCCTGCTGGTCATCCTCGACAAGGCTGAAACCCACGCCGCCGAGAAAAAGATCGAGCCTAACGCGCTGCTGCAGTTCCGCCTGTTCCCGGACATGCTGCCCTTCACCCGCCAGATCCAGATCGCCTGCGACTTCTCGAAAGGCGCCGCAGCCCGCCTGGGCGGCCTGGAAGTGCCGTCGTACGAAGACACCGAAACCAGCTTCGCCGAGCTGAAAGAGCGCATCGTCAAGACCCTGGCCTACATCGACAGCGTGCCGGCCAGCGCCATCGAAGGCAGCGAAACCCGCGAGATCACCACCGGCAGCGGCGAGAAGACCAAGCACTTCACCGGCCAGAGCTATCTGTTCCACTACGCGCTGCCGCACTTCTTCTTCCACGCCACCACCGCTTACGACATCCTGCGCCACAACGGCCTGGACATCGGCAAGAAGAACTTCATCGGCACGTATTAACCCCCAGCCACACCGGGGTCAGACCCCGTTCGGGGTCTGACCCCAAGCTTGCGGGGTTCAGGTATTCCGGCGCGGGTAGCCCTGCGCCAGGATGCGCTGCCACACCAGCTCCTTCTGCTCGTCGTTCATCGACACCCAGTGCGCCACCTCGACCACCGACCTGCCGCAACCGCGGCAGATCTCGTCGAAGGTGGTGGAGCACACCGCCACGCAGGGCGTATCCGGCCGCACCGGCGCATCGGCCATCATTTCACCTGCATCAGCTTGTCCCAGCCGTCATGGCCCAGGGCGCGCAGCGTCTCGATGTTCTTTTCAAAGATGTCGCCCGCTTCCGGGAAAGCTTCCACCGCACGCTCCACGCTCTCCTCGCGCAGCAGGTGCAGCGTCGGGTAAGGCGCGCGGTTGGTGTAGTTTTCGATATCGTTCTTGTGGGTGTCGGCGAACTGGTAGTCCGGATGGAAGCTGGCCACCTGCAAAATGCCGTCCAGCTCCAGGTCTTCCAGCGCGGCGTCGGCCACGTCGAGGAACTCGTTGTAGTCCTCGAAGTCGGCCAGCACGTTCGGATGGATGATCATCGTCGTGTCGACCTTTTCCGGCGAGGTCTCGGCCAGGTATTCCAGCTCTTCGATCAGCTTTTCCAGCAATTCCTCGGGCGTGGCGGCCTCGCAGACCACGTAGCGGATCTGCTTCTTCACATGCACGGCCTTGGCAAACGGACACAGGTTCAGGCCGATGACGGCCTTCTCCACCCAGTTGACGGTCTCGGCGATGACGGCGTCGTGATCGATGACGGGCTTACTCATAGTTCAATTCCTTGGTGACTGCTCAAAAGCAGAATTGTACGCACTCTTTGCGCGAACTCATACTTCAGCCATTTTGCAGCGATCTCCGCCTTATTTACATAGAATTATTGCGTAAAAGAATTAGTCATCCACCTGACATATTTCTTGACTCGCTAACCCGACCTTCGTACACTCCACGTTTATTCATAGTCCGCTCGATGTTGCTCGTCGATAACAATGGAAAACTATGCAAGCACGTATTTCTAAATCCGCCGCCTTGGCGACCCTGCTGGCCCTGATGGCGCCAGCGATCAGCCAGGCCTACGATGAAGCACCGGGCCTGCCGCCGGCGGCGTCCCTGCCGCTGTCCGCCCTGCCTAAATCCCCCGCCCTCGATGTCTCCTCCCTGAAAGTCAACAAACCGGCCAAAACAGCCGAGGATGATGCTTTCCGCGAAAAAGACGTGTGGGGCCGCATTCGCAGCGGCTACGCCATTCCGGACATCAGCAACGAGCTGGTGGCCAAGCACGTCAACTGGTACGCCGCCCGTCCCGAGTACATCAGCCGCACCACCGCGCGCGCCTCGCGCTACCTGTTCCACGTCGTCACCGAGCTGGAAAAGCGCGGCATGCCGACCGAACTGGCGCTGCTGCCCTTCATCGAATCCGCGTTCAACCCGCAAGCGCTGTCGAGCGCCAACGCCGCCGGCATGTGGCAGTTCGTGCCGGGCACCGGCCGCGACTACAACCTCAAGCAGGACGCCTTCAAGGACGAGCGCCGCGGCGTGCTGGCCTCGACCGACGCCGCGCTGAGCTACCTGCAGCGCCTGTACGACATGTTCGGCGACTGGCAACTGGCGCTGGCCGCCTACAACTGGGGCGAAGGCTCGGTGCAGAAGGCCATCAAGCGCAACCAGGCCGCCGGCAAGCCGACCGACTTCGAAAGCCTGGCCGAGCTGATGCCGGCCGAAACCCGCAACTACGTGCCCAAGCTGCAGGCGGTGAAGAACATCATCGCCAATCCGGCCCAGTACGGCCTGAACCTGCCGGCCATCGACAACACGCCCTACTTCACCGCCGTCGACAAGACCAGCGACATCGACCTGACCATCGCCGCCCACCTGGCCGAACTGTCGGTCGACGAGTTCAAGGCGCTGAACCCGCAGTTCAAGCGCCCGGTCATCACCGGCGACGAGCAGACCAAGATCCTGCTGCCCAAGGAAAACGCCGCCAAGTTCCACCTGAACCTGGCGCAATGGGGCAAGGACCTGTCGACCTGGACCACGCACAAGATCACCACCGCCCGCGAAAGCATCGGCACGCTGGCCTCGCGCTTCCACACCACGCCGGAAGTGATACGCCAAGCCAACAACATCCCGCAGAAGACCATGTTGAAAGCCGGCTCCACCATCCTGGTGCCGAAGATTTCGACCTCGGCCAGCATCGACATCTCGCCTGAAGTGGAACGCAACGCCACCGTCGCCTTCGAGGCCGAGCGCGAGCGCACCACCAGCAAGGCCGGCTACAAACTGGCCAAGGGCGGCAAGGCCGCCAAGTCCAGCCCGGTGGCGCTGGTCAAGGCGCGCGTCTCGCGCGACGCCGTCAAGGGCAAACACCGCAAAAACCACGACTAATTGAGCCCGGCAGCCACCCCGCCAGCCTGGGGTCTGACCCCGTCCGGGGTCAGCCCCCTACGCCGCAGTGCGGGTTTCAGGCGATCAAAGGTTGCAGTCGCGGCCCACTCGCCCTACAATCTTGGTCTTGCAGCGGCCGGCAACGCGCCTCTCACACACACACAACCCCACTGACGTCGCCAGCCAGCCCACCAGGGCAAGCCACGGCGCGCAGTTGCAATCGGAGTCACTATGGCGTTCTTGCAAGGCAAAAAAATCCTCATCACTGGTTTGCTGTCGAACCGTTCCATCGCGTACGGTATCGCCAAGGCCTGCCATCGCGAAGGCGCCGAACTGGCATTCACCTACGTCGGCGAACGCTTCAAGGACCGCATCACCGAATTCGCCGCCGAATTCGACAGCAAGCTGGTCTATGACTGCGACGTCGGCAGCGACGAGCAGATCGCCGCGCTGTTCGCCGACCTGGGCCAGAGCTGGTCGCAGCTGGACGGCCTGGTGCACGCGATCGGCTTCGCGCCGCGCGAAGCGATCGCCGGCGAGTTCCTGGACGGCCTGACCCGCGAGAACTTCCGCATCGCCCACGACATCTCGGCCTACAGCTTCCCGGCGATGGCCAAGGCCGCGCTGCCGCTGCTCAAAGATGGCTCGTCGCTGCTGACCCTGTCGTACCTGGGTGCGGTGCGCGCCATCCCTTACTACAACACCATGGGCCTGGCCAAGGCATCGCTGGAAGCGTCGGTACGCTACCTGGCGGAAAACCTGGGCAAGCTGGGCATCCGCGCCAACGGCATCTCGGCCGGTCCGATCAAGACCCTGGCCGCGTCCGGCATCAAGGACTTCGGCAAGCTGCTGGGCTTTGCCTCGTCGCACGCGCCGCTGCGCCGCAACGTGACGATTGAAGAAGTGGGCAACACCGCCGCCTTCATGCTGTCCGACCTGGCCTCCGGCATCACCGGCGAGATCACCTACGTCGACGGCGGCTTCTCGCACGTCATGGGTCTGAACGCGGAAGACTACACCTAAGCAGGCCGCCGCCTCGCCCAAGCAAAACGCCCTGCATGCAGGGCGTTTTTCATGCGGGGGTCAAGTCTGACATTCGGACACGAGCTCTGCCGTAGCGGCCGCTACGGCAGAGCTCGTGTCCGAATGTCAGACTTGACCCCCACCATCCATCAACCTCCCAGCCCGTTGAAATTGCATCACGCAACACAGCAAAATACACAAAGTTGATACCCAAGTAACTGCGGCACTGCACAATAGAGGGGGATGGACCTATACAGACCTGCCTAACTGCTGTATAGTGTCGCCTGTGCGCTGCAATGAGCGCGCTGCAACAAACGCAGCGCCGATTGATCAGCCAGGTATTACTAGCAGCTTCGCAAGCCTTAGCGCATCCCCCTGATGTCGCTATTAAAGCCCTCCCGCCTTTGGTGTCGCACCTGACACCGTCCCGGCGCAAAGCTTTTGTGCCGAAATTTCTTTCGATTTTGATTGAGTCATTTCGTTTTGGTAGGCGTAGCTATTTCGCGTTCGGCTTTTGCACGAACGCCGGTTTTTTACGAAAGAACAGCATGACATTTGAAGCACTTGGTCTCAACACGTCCCTCATTAAAGCCCTGACCGACGCCGGCTACACCGCGCCGACCCCGGTACAGCAGCAGGCCATCCCTGCCGCTATCGCAGGCAAGGACTTGTTGGTTTCCTCGCAAACCGGTTCCGGCAAGACTGCAGCGTTCATGCTGCCGTCGCTGCACCGTTTGTCCGAGATCGACCCGGCAGCTGCCGGCAAGACTCCGAATCAAGAAATGCAAGCCGCCCGTGCCCGTGGCGAGCGCCCACGTTTTAAAGCTGCACAGCCAAAAATGCTGGTGTTGACCCCAACCCGCGAACTGGCTCTGCAAGTAACCTCCAATACCGACAAGTACAGCGTCAACCTGCGTCGTCTGAAGGCAGTGTCGATCCTGGGCGGTATGCCTTACCCAAAACAGATGCAACTGCTGGCCAAGAATCCTGAGATTCTGGTGGCAACCCCAGGCCGTCTGATCGACCACATGGAATCGGGCAAGATCGACTTCTCGCAACTGGAAATCCTGGTGCTGGACGAAGCCGACCGCATGCTGGACATGGGCTTCATCGACGACATCGAAAAAATCGTCGACGCTACCCCATCGACCCGCCAGACCATGCTGTTCTCGGCCACGCTCGACGGCGTCGTCGGCAACATGGCGCGCCGCATCACCAAAGATCCGCAAGTGATCCAGATCATGAGCGCCGCCAACAAGCACGAGAACATCACCCAGCGCGTTCACTTCGTCGACGACCTGTCGCACAAGAATCGCCTGCTGGACCACCTGCTGCGCGACGACTCGCTGGACCAGGCCGTGGTCTTCACCGCCACCAAGCGTGACGCCGACACCATCGCCGACCGTCTGAACATCGCCGGTTTCTCGGCCGCCGCACTGCATGGCGACATGCACCAGGGCGCCCGTAACCGCACGCTGGACAGCCTGCGCCGCGGCCAAGTGAAGATCCTGATCGCCACCGACGTTGCCGCCCGCGGTATCGACGTGCCGACCATCACCCACGTGTTCAACTACGACCTGCCGAAGTTCCCGGAAGACTACGTGCACCGCATCGGCCGTACCGGCCGTGCCGGCCGCAATGGCCTGGCGATCTCGCTGGTGAACCACGCTGAAGGCATGAACGTCAAGCGCATCGAACGCTTCACCAAGCAGCTGATTCCGGTCAACGTCATCGAAGGCTACGAGCCTAAGAAGACCGCGTCGGCATCGCGTTCGTCCCCACGTCCAGGCGGCTGGAAACCAGGCGACAACCGTGGCGGCGCCAAGCCATCCGGCCAGCGCACGTTCAGCAAGCCAGGCGCACCGCGCAAAGAAGGCAGCACCACCGGCGGCGGCTACAAGGGCAGCAACCCACGCAGCACCGACGGTGCACGCCGCAGCTACGGCGACCGTTAATCGGTAGTCCGCTGAATTAAAAAGCCCCCGTTGGCCTGATCGCGATCAGTGCCAACGGGGGCTTTTTTGCATGGGGCTTAACGTTGGCGCCGCACCAGTTCGATAATGACATGTTCAAGCATCGTCGTTCCCGCCCATTCGATCGCAGCATGGTCGCTCTTGATGTCGATATGCGAGCCAATGAGGCCACGGCTCATTTCGGTGAACCCAGCCAGGGCGGCTGGCGAGAACCCGGCATCCGCCAGCGCGTTGGGCCACGCCGCTTCCGGCAGCTCCGCCACCTCGACAAGCGTCCCGAGCGCGGCTGACATAAGAGCGGCGACGTCATTCGGGGCGTAGTCCCTGGGTCCCGAGAGCGTGACGACGCCGCTCCCCTTCCTTGCCTCCTGCAGCAAAGCAGCTGCGGCGCTGCCGACATCGACGGTCGCCACCATGGGAATAGTCCGCTCCGCTGGCGTCAGAAACGTCGGCAGTACGCCGCTATGTATCGCATGCCCGACCATCGGCATCCAGTTCTCCATGAAATACGCCGCGCGCAGGAACGTGGTGGGCACGCCGGTTGCGCCCAAACGCTGCTCGAACATGCGGTTCATCCCTATCCATCCCGTTCCGTTTTCACGGTCGGCGCCCACCGAGGAAAGCGCCACCAGCCTGGGCACCTCTGCCGCAACCGCAGCGCGCGCCGTGATGGTGGCAATCAAGTCCGCACGCACGAACAGGTCTTCACGTTGATAATGCTGCGGGCAAACGACATAAGCGCCCTGGGCCTGACTGAGCGCCGCGACCATCGAGGCCAGGTCAGTCAGGTCGGCCACGGCGACTTCTGCGCCGCGTTCGGCCCACGGTCGGCCTTGGGCGAGGTCGCGCACGACGACACGCACCGGCAGGCCGGAGCGCAACAGCGCATCGGCGGCGGCGGCGCCGGTGCGGCCGGTTACGCCGAACACTACGTAAGGATGGGGGAAGCAAGCAGTCATACGGAAATCTCCTGTTCAGTTGAATCCGAATGGTGCATGATGGCACGACATTCACCAATGACATAGAAGTCATAGCCAATATGCACCAAGTGGATTTATCGACGCTCGACCTCAACCTGTTAAAACTGTTCGAAGCCCTCGTTCGGGAGCGTAGCGTCACCCAGGCTGGCCTACGGCTGGGCCTGAGCCAGCCGGCCGCCAGTCGCGCGCTGGCGCGACTGCGCACGATGCTGGGCGACCGCCTGGTGGTGCGCGGCAAGCTCGGCCTGGAACTGACGCCGCGCGGCGAAGCGCTGGCGGGTCCGGTGGCCAAGCTGCTGGACGATGCCCGTGGCATCATCTCGCCCGCCATCTTCGATCCCGCCTCGGCAACGGGCCGCATCTCGATCGCCGCGCACGACCACCTGAGCCTGATGGTCCTGGCTGGTTTGATGGCCCGCTTCGAGCGCCATGCGCCTGCGCTCAGTCTCCACATCGCGCAACCTGTTGGCGACAACGTGCGGCTGATCGAGCAAGGGGGCGCGGATCTGGCGCTGGGGATTTTCAAGGCGCTGCCCGGCAGCTTCCATAGGCGCGGGCTGTACGCCGACAGCCTGGTGTGCGTGACTCGGTCCGGTCACCCCTGCCTGGCGGATGGCCTCAGTCTGGAACGATATATGGGCTTGCGTCACATTGCCGTGACCATTTCCGGCGTGGGAGAAAGCGCGGTCGACGTGGCCCTCTCGGCGCTGGGGCTCACGCGCCAGGTCGCGCTGCGGGTTCCCCATTTTCTCGCTGCTGCGATGCTGGTGGCGGACAGCGACATGATACTGACGCTGCCTGGCCGCTTGGCGCGCCTGCTGGCGCAAAGGCTGCCGCTGGCGCTGTTGGATCTGCCTCTACAGGTCGCGCCCTTGTCGCCAGCCATGATCTGGCACGAGCGCTTTCATCGCGACCCTGCCCATGCTTGGGTAAGGCAACAGCTGGTCGATGTTGTCGCTGCGCTCAACACAGTCGCTTAAATGCAAGATACCGTCAGGATAAAATCCAGCAGCCTTTTCGCTGGATTTCGTCATGCATTGCCGGCGCCAAGTCAAGCTCCCCAGGCCATGTAACCACACCATTTACTACGGCCACTTGACCAAAAAGCGACTGGTCACGCAGATGAGCAAAAACTCCTCGAAACGCCGATGGGTTAAATTTGACGACACCCTCAACGCCGTCCTGAAACCGCACCCAGAGAGTATGCTCATCCTGTAGTTTCAAATCGACGACATCCCATTCCATACCTGCTACTCCAATGGTGAAATTGGCATAGCTCACCGCTCCGACGTATGAACTCAAAATCAGTATAGTAAAAGCTCGCTTACTTTCTGGCCGCGATCCGCAAGATCCGCCGAAAGGTGGGGCATTCCATGTGGCTGGCTGCCTTGCACACGGCCGCGTGCCGCAGCCCATCGCGCATGGTGGTGAGTTTCTTGATGGCGCGGTCCAGGTCGTCCGCCTTGGCGCTCAGCAGGTGGCGGTCGATGCGCAGGTCGCCGTCGGCGCCGAACATGCCGGCGATCTCGTCGAGAGTAAACCCGGAAGCGCGACCCAGCGCGATCAATGCCAGGCGCTCGACCACGCCCGCATCGTACAGCCGGCGCAAACCGCGCCTGCCGATCGGGGCGATCAAGCCCTTTTCCTCGTAAAATCGCAGCGTGGATGGCGGCATGCCCGATATCCGCGCCACTTCGGCTATATCCAGACTCGCCATCGCTTGACCTCAAGTTGACTTGAAGTGGCACAGTAGCACTTTCACTTTCTGAAGACAAGCAAGAGGACAGATCATGGACGCATCACTGTGGAACGGCGCAGCCGGTAACACCTGGGTCGCCGCGCAAGACATGCTCGACCGGATGTACCAGCCCATCGAAGACTTGATCGTCCAGACCATCCCGGCAGAGGCGCGCCGGGTACTGGACGTCGGCTGCGGCACCGGCAGCATCGCGCACGCCATCGCGCGCCGGCTCGGCCCGGACGGCCACTGCACCGGCATCGACGTCTCCGCGCCGATGCTGGCCGCCGCCGCAGCCCGGGGCCAGCCGTCCAACATCAGCTACATACTCGACGACGCGCAACAGCACGTCTTCGAAGCCGCCAGCTTCGACGCCATCGTCTCCCGCTTCGGCCTGATGTTCTTCGACGATCCGGTGGCCGCCTTTGGCAACCTGCGGCAGGCGGCGCGCGAGCGCGCGACCTTGCACGCCGTCGTCTGGCGCAGCCCCGAGGAAAATCCCTTCATGACCGCAGCCGAGCGCAGCGCGGCCGATTTGCTGCCCGGCCTGCCGGTCCGCCGTCCCGACGAGCCCGGCCAGTTCGGCCTGGCCAACCGCCAGCGCCTGCAAGCCATCCTCGAACAAAGCGGCTGGCGCGACATCGACATCGCGCCGCTGGACGTGGCCTGCAGCTTCCCGGAAAACCGTTTATACCAATACCTGACCCAACTCGGCCCGGTAGGCCGCGCGCTGCAAACGGCGGACGAGCACATCCGCCAGCAAGTGGCGCAAGCGGTGCGCTCCGGCTTCGAGCCCTACGTGCACGGCGACGAAGTCCGCTTCACGGCGGCCTGCTGGGACATCAAGGCAACCGGGCCGGCAAATTTATGACGTCTTGCGGCGACGGGCCACGCAGCCCAACAGGCCCAAACCGGCCAGCAGCATGGCGTAGGTCTCCGGCTCAGGTACGGCTGTAATGGAAAGTGTCGGAGCAAATCCGCCATAAATATTGGTGGTCGCCGAAAAGTAGGCGATCGGACTGCTTTGATCGACGCGTTTAAATGTCCATCCATAATTTGCCTGGCTACCGCTGGTCCATGCATTGATTGCTGAGGTCACATCGACGGAACGCCATATACCGGCCTGGCTGTCTGCAATGTTCAGCGCCACAGCGGAGCTCGAATTGTAGTTCGGCGCGCTGCTCCAGGCGCTGATCGTGGAACTCCAACCGGAGGTGTTCTGGAACAGGTCGAATTCAGCGCCCGGTGTGCCGTTATACTGGTGGTACAAATTTAATGTCGCATTGCCAACCGTCTTGCCGGCATAAGCCGACAAATCAAACTGCAGCAATCCGATATTCTGCTCGCCAGTACTCCAGTTCAGTGTCAGGAAATCGCCGGCGCTATCGTTGTTGACAGCAATGTTTGCCACTTGGCTAGGCGGCAGCGAGGCGGCGATAGCACTGCCCGCAAACAATCCGCAAACCAGGAGACCGGCAACCATGCATTTGGCGTAGCGACTACTTTTCATTGTTTTCATTGTTTATCCGCTTAGTTGTGTGAAGGCTTGGACAGCCCGGAATGAAACCATTGTTAGATTTTTAATTATAATAAGAACAATAAAGAAAAGCTATTTGTATTTCCAGCAGCGTGACTTGGGCCGCCGGGCATAATGCTAAGCTCTGTCATTTGAACCCATCCAGGGAAAACGTCGTGCGGAATACTGATCGCCTACACCTCATGGCTGCACCGGGAACGGCCGTCCTGCTACGTCCCTGGCTGCGCCGGCTCGCCGCAGGTCTCGGCCTGCCCCTGCTGGCCTGCTGCTGCGCGGCGTCGGAGTCGGCCGCCTCCCTGCTCGCCCAGGCCCGCGACGCCGTCGGCGGCGACGCCTGGCGGCAGGTACGCACCCAGCACATGGACTTCGTGCGCAGCTACGCCGACCACGACGAAGCCGGCAGCAGCGACATCGACTACGCCAGCGGCCGCTACGCGCAGCGCATCCCGTCCTCCGCCATCGCCCGCCTGATGTCGCGCTCCGACGGCAGCAATTTCTGGCGCCAGCGCCTGGGCCGGCTGGAAAAGCTGGAAGGCGCCGCCGCCGATCCGGCCCAGCACCTGGGCCGCCAGTCCTACGCTTACTGGTTCGCGCGCGGCAAGGAGCAGCGGTTGCAGCTGCTGACGCCGCGCCGCCACAACGGCGTCGACTACGACGTGGTCCACGTCATGCTGGCGGACGGCAGCGCCTTCGACTACTGGATCAATCCGGCCACGCATCGCGTCGAGCGCCGCCAGGAGCTGGTCGACGGCAAGTCGCGCACCGTCGACTACCGCGACTTCCGCCGCGTCGGCGGCGTCACCCTGCCCTACGAAGAACGCGAGCGCGACGCCGACGACAGCAAGGACCTGGAAGTGCTGCGCATCGCCGCCATCGAACTCAACCGCCCCGCCGCGCAGATGGATTTCTCGCTGCCGCCGCCGGCCGCCATGCAGGGCTTTTCCGCCGCCAGGCCGGCGGTGACGGTGCCGTTCGAGCACTGCCACGGCCACATCTGCATCATGCTCAGCCTGAACGGACAAGGCCCGTTCCGCTTCGTGCTCGACACCGGCGCCCGCAACGTCATGAGCGACAAGCTCTACAAACTGTTGCAACTGCCGGCCGAAGGCCGCGGCACCCTGTCCGGCGTGGGCGAGCATGCCGAGCGCGGCGCACTGACCACGGTGCGGCAAATCGCCCTGGGCGGCCTGACGCTGGCGCAGCAGCCCTTCTTCACCAGCCCCACGCTGGACGAGCTGCCGATCGACGGCGCCATCGGCTACGAATGGCTGTGGAGCACGCCCACCCTGATCGACTACGCCCACCGGCAGCTGACCTTTTACGACCCGGCCACCTTCGTCTACCAGGGCGCCGGCAGCGCCATTCCCTTCTCCTTCCGCGACAAGACGCCGCAGATCGAAGGCGTGCTCGACGGCCTGCCCGGCCGCTTCACCATCGACACCGGCAGCGACGACACCCTCACCCTGGCCCAAGCCTTCGTCGACCGCAACGGCCTGGTCGAGAAATACCAGGCCGGCGGCGCATTGCGCGTCAGCCGCGGCGTCGGCGGCCTCGCGCGCACGCTGGCCACGCGCGGCACGCTGTTCGAGATCGGCGGCGTGCGCATCGCCAACCCGGCGCTGGAGCTGTCGCGCCAGCCGCAGGGCGCGCTGGGCGCCGACCTGGCCGGCAACATCAGCAACGGCATCCTGCAACAATTCAGCGTGCTGTTCGACTACCAGCGCGGCACGGTCTACATGACGCCGAATCAACTGGTCGATTAATCATAAAAAGTTGCAAATTGCCACAATATGCCCGGTCGTGAGCCGTCTACATAGCCATGACACCACCGAATTCGACCACCGAACAGGACATCGCTGCCACCGTACTGCGGGAGCGGTCTCGTCTCGGGAATTTTATCCGGCGCCGCGTCAGCGATCCCACCGATGCGGACGACATCCTGCAGGATGTGTTCTACGAATTCGTCCAGGCCTATCGGCTGCCGGAGCCGATCGAGCAAGTCAGCGCCTGGCTGTTCCGGGTGGCGCGCAACCGCATCATCGACCGCTTCCGCAAGAAGAAGGAAGTGCGGCTCGACGACATGGCCGGCGACGACGGCGAGGACTGCCGCCTCGACCTGCTGCTGCCCTCGCCCGACGGCAGCCCGGAAGACGCCTACGCACGGTCGACGCTGCTGGCCGAACTGCAAACGGCGCTGGAGGAATTGCCGGCCAACCAGCGCGAGGTGTTCATCGCGCACGAACTGGACGGCGCCAGCTTCAAAGAAATGGCCGCGCAAAGCGGCTTGTCCATCAACACCCTGTTGGCCCGCAAGCGCTACGCCGTCCTGTACCTGCGCACGCGCTTGCAAACCCTGTACGACAACGAATGAAATGAAAGAAAGGAGTGACTGAAATGAAAAGGAAACTGCTGTTCCTGCCGCTGATCCTCGTGGGGGTGGCCGCGCTGGCCTGGGTGGTGATGATGTTATGGAACTGGGTCATGCCCGGCGTGTTCGCCGGCAGCATGCAAATCGACTACTGGCGCGCGCTCGGCTTGCTGGTACTATGCCGGATTCTGTTCGGCGGCTTCCGCGGTCGCCACGGCGGCGGCCACTACGGCCGCGAACGCTGGCAGCGCTGGCAGGCGATGACGCCCGAAGAGCGCGCCCAATTCCACAAAGACCGGGGCGCCTACTGCCGCCCCAACAAAGAATAAGACACATGATCAAACCTGTACCGACGCCGTTCACCGGCTATCAAAAAACCGTGGTGGCGATGCTGGCCTTCCTGCAGTTCGCCGTCATCCTCGATTTCATGCTGATGTCGCCGCTCGGCGCGGTCATCATGCCGGCGCTGAGCATCAGCCCCAAGCAGTTCGGCCTGGTGGTGTCGGCCTATGCCTTCAGCGCCGGCGCGTCCGGCCTGCTGACGGCCGGCTTCGCCGACCGCTTCGACCGCAAGCGGCTGCTGCTGTTCTTTTACACCGGCTTCATCCTCGGCACGCTGTGGTGCGGCATGGCGCAAAGCTATGAATCGCTGCTGGCCGCGCGCATCGTCACCGGCCTGTTCGGCGGCGTGATCGGCTCCATCGTGCTGGCCATCGCCAGCGACCTGTTCCTGCCGCAACAGCGCGGCCGTGTCATGGGCTTCATCCAGACCGCGTTCGCCGCCAGCCAGGTGCTGGGCATCCCGGCCGGCATCTATTTGTCGAGCCACTGGAACTGGCACATCCCCTTCGTCGCCATGGCCGCCTTCGGCCTGAGCGGCGGCCTGCTGGTGGCGTGGAAGCTGCAGCCGGTCAACGCCCACCTCGGCAAGCCGCAGGAGCACAGCGCCTGGATGCACCTGTTCCACACCGTCACCGAGCGGCGCTACCTGCTGGCCTTCGCCACCACCGCCTTGCTGACCACGGGCGGCTTCATGCTGATGCCGTTCAGCAGCGCCTACATCGTCAACAACCTCGGCATCGACCTGTTCCACCTGCCGACGGTCTACCTGGTCACCGGTCTGTGCACCATCTTCATCGGCCCGCTGATCGGCAAGCTGGCGGACGCGGTCGGCAAGTTCCGCGTGTTCACCTTCGGCACCACGCTGACCATCACCATGGTGCTGGTCTACACCCATCTGGGCGTGACCGCGCTGCCGGTGTTCATCGTCATCAACACCGTGCTGTTCATCGGCATCTTCTCACGCATGATCCCGTTCCAGGCCATGATGGCGGGCGTGCCGGCGCAGACCCAGCGCGGCTCGTTCAACGCCATCAGCGCCTCGATCCAGCAGCTGTCGGGCGGCGTGGCCTCGGTGCTGGCCGGCCATATCGTCACCCAGGGCGTGTCCGGCCAGCTGCAGCATTTCGACCGGGTGGGCTTCGTCGTGGTCGGCACCTCGCTGGTCGGCCTGGCCTTGCTGTGGCGCTTGAACCGCAACACGGCGGCGGCCATGCCGCCGGCCGCCGCCATGACAAAATAGCCCCAAATCTTAAATTAACTCAATATAGTTGCCACACAGCATTATTTTGAGCATATAATTGCGCTGAGACACCATCCCAACCAACCTGGAACCATTCGAAAGGGAATCAGCGCATGAACGCAAGGAATATGGACGCAGCCTGCTTACGCGCACTGCGCCGTCGCGGACACTCGGACGCCAGCATCACCGCCATGAGTCCGGAAGAAGCATTTTGTGAATACTGTGCCTATCACGGCATCATGAACCTGCTGCCGACGACCTTGCAGATGCTGGACAAATTGCGCGGCGAACCGCCGGCGCAGTAACGAGCAACAACCCGGTCACGGACGGCCCGGTCGAATTTCGGCCGGGCCGTTTCGCATTCAGCAAGCCGGCACTATGCCGATTTCGATATCAACGGCCTCGATAACATCATTGAACGGCTATGGCTCCGCCCCGTATAATTTTTTCATAATTACAAGGGAGACGCCATGAACGCGCCAAATCCAAACTGGTTCCTGCGCGCGCGCCTGAAAACCCGCCAGCTGCTGTTGCTGATCGCGCTGGACGATGAAGGTACACTGATGCGCGCGGCCGAAGTCCTGTGCATGACCCAGCCGGCCGCCTCCAAGCAGCTCAAGGAGCTCGAGGACATGCTCGGCATCGCCCTGTTCGAGCGCCTGCCGCGCGGCATGGAACCGACCATCTACGGCGAAAGCATGATACGCCACGCCCGCATGGCGCTCACCAGCCTGGCGCGCGCGCACGAGGACATCGTCGCGCTCAGGGCCGGCCTGGCCGGCCAGGTCGACGTCGGCAGCATCATGACGCCGGCCATGCGGCTGCTACCCTGCGCCATCACCCGCGTCAAAAAGCTGGCGCCGCTGCTGCGCATCGGCGTGCAGGTCGAATCGAGCATGGTGCTGCTCGAACGTCTACAACGCGGCAACTTCGATTTTCTGCTGGCGCGCATGACCGGCCTATCCGACAACGCCGACCTGCAATACGAGGAACTGGCGGCCGAACCGGTGGTGGTGGTGGCGCGCGTCGGCCACCCGCTGGCCGGACGCGCGCGGCTCTCGCTGCACGAACTGGCGGGCGCACCGTGGATCATGCCGCCGCCCGGCAGCATCCTGCGCCAGCGCTTCGACCAGCAGTTCCACAACGCCGGCCTGGAGCCGCCGGGCGACGTGGTCGATACCAGCGAAATCGTGCTTATCACCAGCATGCTGCAAATGAGCGACGCGCTGAACGTGATGTCGGCCGACATCGCGCTGCACTATCAGGAACTGGGCCTGCTGGCGGTGCTGCCGATCGAACTGGCCTGCCAGATGGACCCCTACGGCATCATCCGCCGGCGCGACCGCCTGCTGTCGCCGGGCGCCGAGCTGCTGCTGCAAGCGATACGCCGCCAGGCCTCGACCAGCCTTGCCGTATTCGATATGGCAGACGCATAAAAGGTGAATGGACTGCTATGCCCCCGCGCGCATAGCATGCCAAAAACACCTATAGGGAGACCGCCTTGAAACACCTGTCCTTTGCGCGCCGCCTCGGCGCGCTGTTCCTGATCGCGCCGCTGGCCAGCCAGGCCGCCAACCTGCTGGAACTGAATTCGCCCGACCGCCAGCTGCGCGTCACCATCGACACCGGCGAGCAGCTGACGCTGGCGGTCAGCCATCGCGACGCCCAGCTGGTGCTGCCCTCCGCCATCGGCCTGAAACTGAGCGGCATCGGCACGCTGGGCGACCATCCGCGCCTGACCAAGCAGCAGCGCACCAGCATCGACACCACGGTGCGCCCCGTGGTGGCGCAGAAATCGCGCCAGGTACGCGACCACTACAACGCCCTGCAGCTGGACTTCGCCGGCGGCTACACGCTGGAAGTGCGCGCCTACGACGAAGGCATCGCCTACCGCTTCCGCACCGAGCTGCCCGGCCAGGTGACGGTGGAGGACGAACTGGCCGGCGTCCACGTGCGGCCGCAGGACACGCTGTACTGGCCGCAGGAGAAGTCCATGCAGTCGCACAACGAGCACTATTATCAGCCGCTGGCCGTCAGCGAAGCGGTGGGCAAACTGGTGGGCGTGCCGGCGCTGGTGCGCAGCGGCGGCTCGCACCTGGTGTTGACCGAATCCGGCCTGCGCGACTATCCCGGCATGTACCTGCACGGCGAGGCGGACGGCCTGCGCGCCGTGTTCCCGAAAGTGGCGCTGGCCGACACCGCGCGCGACGACCGCAACGTGCCGGTGACGCAGGAAGCGCCCTACATCGCGCGCACCGCCGGCACCCGCGCCTACCCATGGCGCATCATGGGCATCGCCGCCGACGCCGGCGGCCTGCTGCTGAACCAGATGCCCTACCTGCTGGCCGACGCCCAGGAGCTCAAGCAAACCGACTGGATCAAGCCGGGCAAGGTGGCGTGGGACTGGTACAACGGCAACCACCTGTACAACGTGCCGTTCAAGTCCGGCGTCGACACCCGCACCTATCGCCACTACATCGACTTCGCGGCGGAGAACGGCCTCGAATACATCATCATGGACGAAGGCTGGTATGAGCTGGGCGACCTGCTGGCGGTCAAGCCGGCCATCGACATGCCGGCGCTGATGGCGCATGCCAAGGAGCGCGGCGTCGGCATCATCCTGTGGGTGTCGTGGAAAACGCTGGACACCCAGATGACGGCGGCGCTGGACCAGTTCGCGCGCTGGGGCGCGGCCGGCATCAAGGTCGACTTCATGCAGCGCGCCGACCAGTGGATGGTCAACTACTACGAGCGCGTGGCGCGTGAAGCGGCGTCGCGCAAGCTGCTGGTGGACTTCCACGGCAGCTTCAAGCCCAGCGGCCTGCAACGCACCTGGCCGAACGTGCTCACCTTCGAAGGCGTGAAGGGTCTGGAAAACGACAAGTGGACCGACAAGCAGACCCCGGAGCACGACGTCACCGTGCCCTTCATCCGCATGTTCGCCGGGCCGATGGACTACACCCCCGGCGCCATGAGCAACGCGCACCGCAAGGACTTCGTGGCCAGCTTCGACCGCCCCATGAGCCAGGGCACGCGCGCGCACCAGTTGGCGATGTACGTGATCTATGAAAGCCCCTTGCAGATGCTGGCCGACAGCCCGTCGCAATACCGCGCCTATCCCTCGTCGCTGGCCTTCATCCGCCAGGTGCCGGTGGAGTGGGACGAGAGCCGCGTGCTGCACGCGGAACTGGGCCGCTACGTGGCCATGGCGCGTCGCCACGGCGATACCTGGTACGTGGGCGCCATGACCGGGGCCGACGGCCGCGAACTGGCGCTCGACCTGTCCTTCCTGGGCGAAGGCAGCTACCAGATGAGCAGCATGGAGGACGGCCCGAACGCGGCGATCTTCGCCACCGACGTGCAGGCCGGCAGCGCCAGCGTGAGCCGCGCCAGCCGCCTCACCATGCGCCTGGCGCCAGGCGGCGGCTGGGCCGCCATCATCCGCCCAGGCACGCCTGCGAAATAAGGAGAACCCCAGCATGCAAAAATTTTTACGCACGCGCCGCACCGCCTTGGCCGCAGCACTGTTGGCGGCCAGCCTGGCGCAAGCCGCGCCTCCCGCCTTCACGCCGCGCTGGCAGATCGACGGCAACGCGATCCGCTGGCAGGTCGGCGACACCCACCGCGACCAGCTGGAGATGAGCGGCCGCCAGGTATCGGCGGTGATCGACTACGGCAGCCAGCCCGACGGCACACTGCTGCTGACACGCACCGTGGTCTGGCCGATGCTGCGCACCATCCCGGACGACACGCATGCCAGCCTGATACGCAAGTTCGGCCCCGAGGCCACACCCGCCATCACCATCGACGGCGCCCCCGCCGCCCCCGAGCATCTGCAACAGGTGCGCTTCGACGGCCGTCTCAGCCTGCAATCCCAGCTGGCGCCTGGCCTGCTGCTGACCCGCACACTGACGCCATCGCCGGACGAGCCGGCGCTGGTGGAGCGGCTGGAGCTGGTCAACCACGGCAATACCGCGCGCCGCTACAGCTTCGCCGCGCTGGACAACAGCGAAACCACGCCCGCCGACCGCGGCACGCATGGCGCCTACGTGATCGCCGTGCAGTCGGCGGCGCGTGTAGGCACGCTGGTGCCGGGCGCGCGCGTGCACGTGGACGTGATCGTCAGCGGCCGCCTGCAAAACGAAATGGTGTACGTGGACGGCGAAGAAGCCTTGCAGGCGCGCGCCCGCAAGGTGGCGCAGTGGCGCGGCGACCTGGTGCTCGAAACGCCGGACCCGGTGCTCGACACCATGTTCGCCTTCTCCAAAGTGCGCGCCGCCGAAAGCGTGTTCGCCACGCGCGGCGGCCTGCTGCACGCACCGGGCGGCACCCGCTACTACGCCGCCGTCTGGGCCAACGACCAGGCGGAATACGTCAATCCCTTCTTCCCCTACCTGGGCGACCGCGCCGCCGTGCAAAGCGCGGTCACCAGTTTCGGCCTGTTCGCGCGCTACATGAATCCGGAATACAAGGCGCTGCCCTCCTCCATCATCGCCGAGGGACGCGGCTACTGGAACGGCGCCGGCGACCGTGGCGACTGCGCCATGATTTCCTACGGCGCCAGCCAGTTCGCGCTGGCGCAGGGCGACGCCGGCACCGCGCGCCAGCTGCTTCCCTTGATCGACTGGTGCCTGGAATTCACCCGCCGCCAACGCGACGGCGAAGGCATCGTCCATTCCGACAGCGATGAACTGGAAGGCCGCTTCCCGGCCGGTAAAGCCAACCTGTCGACCAACGTGCTGGCCTACGGCGGCCTGACCGGCGCCGCGCGCCTGAACGCGGCGCTGGGCGACCAGCCGCGCGCCGCCGCGCTGCAACAGGAGGCGCAGGACCAGCGTGCCGCCCTCGAACGCTACTTCGGCGCCAGCATGAGCGGCTACGACACCTACCGCTACTACGCCGGCAACGACAAGCTGCGCGCGTGGATCGCGCTGCCGCTGGCGTTCGGCATCACGGAACGCCAGCACGGCACCATCGACGCGCTGCTGTCGCCGCAGCTGTGGTCCGAGAACGGCGTGCTGACCGAAGCCGGCGACAAGACCTTCTGGGACCGCGCCACGCTGTACACGCTGCGCGGCCTGTTGAAGGCGGGCGAGCTGGAACGCACCATGCCCTACCTGCGCTACTACTCCGGCCGCCGCCTGCTGGGCGAGCACGTGCCGTATGCGGTGGAGGCGTGGCCGGAAGGCCAGCAGCGCCACCTGTCGGCGGAAAGCGGCCTGTATGCGCGGGTGATGACGGAAGGCCTGTTCGGCATCGAGCCGACCGGTTTGCGCAGTTTCAGTTTCGCGCCGCGCCTGCCCAAGGGCTGGCCGCGCATGGCCTTGCGGCGCATACGCGCGTTCGGCGCTGGCGACCAGGGCGAAGGTCTCGACCTGGTCACCACGCGCCTGCGGCCAGGCCGGCCGGAGCAACGCGTGCTGGTGCGCCTGAACGGCAAGACCGTGCTGGATCAGGCCTGGAACGGCAAGGCGCCGTTGCAGGTCACTCTGCCCAATTGATGTATATCGTTTTCAGCAATGGTGGTGGCTAAACATTCATTAGATTGCAATCCCCGCCTTGCCTAGTATGTCTCCATCGGCCGCCTGCGGCGGCCGATCATCATAATAACGATCAGGAGACATCATGAAGAAATCCACCCACCGCGCCCGGATGACACTCGTCGCCCACGCCCTCGCACTGGCATTCGGCGGCGCCCTTTTGTCAGGCGGCTTGGTCGCACCAGCCTACGCCCAATCAAACGCCACCGGCACCATCTTCGGCCAGATAGCCAATCCAAAGGGAGCCAGCGTGGTGCTGGAGAACACGGCCACCGGCGCGCGCCGCATCGTCCATCCTGACGCCAGCGGGCGCTATCAGGCCACCTCCATGCAGCCCGGCATTTACAAGGTCATGCTGATGCGCGGCGATCAAGTTGAACGTACGCTGGAAGTGGAAGCCTTGATCGGCCAGGGCGTCGAAGCCTCGTTCGACGCCATCCAGGCGGTCACCGTGTCGAGCCGTCGCCGCAGCATCGACGTCAGCAACACCAACAACGGCGCCGTGTTCACCGCGCGCGAACTGGCGGCGCTGCCGGTGGCGCAAAGCCTGTCGGGCATCATCCAGCTGGCGCCCGGCACCTCGCGCGGCAATCCGCGCATCGGCGGCGACAGCTTCGGTGGCGCCGGCGTGTCGGAGAACTCGTACTACATCAACGGCTTCCCGGTCACCAATGTGTACAAGCAGATCGGCTCGACCACGCTGCCCTTCTTCGCCATCGCGCAGGCGCAGATCCTGCAAGGCGGCTACAGCGCAGAATTCGGCCGCTCCACCGGCGGCGTGGTCAACATCACCACCAAGAGCGGCACCAACCACTGGGACGCCGGCGCGGTGTTGCAGTACACGCCCAACTGGCTGCGCGCCAAGCCGGAAGACACCTACTATCCGCAGACCGGCGCCAACCCCGCCACCGACGGCAAGCTGCTGACCTACCGCGGCGCCAACAACGCCACCGACGTCTTCGGCAGCGTGTATGTCGGCGGGCCGCTAATCAAGGACAAGCTGTTCATGTTCGCCAACCTGGAACAGGACCGCTTCACCACGGGTTACATCAGCAAGGATTCCGATGCGACCAACAAGACCAACGGCTGGACCGAGCGCGAAACCCGCACGCCGCGCTACCTGCTCAAGCTGGACTACAACATCAGCGACGACCACCGTCTTGAATTCACCCAGATCCACGACGAGTACAAGAAAGCCCAGCAGAACTACGGCTTCAGCTACGCCACGCTCCAGCGCAACAACACCCGCGCCGGCGGCGTGACGGGCGACGCCGCCATCACCAACGACTCGATCCTGAAATACACCGGCTACCTGGGTGACCGCCTGACCGTGACCGCGCTGGCCGGCCGCTTCAAATCAACCTATCCGCAGAGCACCGAAGGCTACGTGCCGGGCGTGTATCAGGTCAGCGCCCCGGTGAACGCGCAGGTGCCGGGACTGAGCTACAACAACCCGCAGACGATAGGCGGCACCATCCAGGTGGCCAACGCGGAAGACAAGCAATCGACACTGCGCCTGGACGTCGAATACAAGCTGGGTGATCACGCGCTGCGCGCCGGCGTCGACCACAACAACGTTTCGTCGATCAACGGTTCCTCGCTGGCCGGTGGCGGCAGCTGGATTTACTCCCGCGCGTCCAATCCGAATTCGACGGTGCCGGGCGGCCGTTCGCCGGCCTCCGGCGGCGGCTACGGCGCCCAGGGCTACTATGTGAACGAATACCACCAGAGCGATTCGGCCTCGCCGCACACCGACCAGAGCGCGCAGTATGTGCAGGACCGCTGGCAGATCACCAACACGCTGCTGCTGGACCTGGGCCTGCGCAACGAGCAGTTCACCAACAAGAACAGCTTCGGCGTGCCGTACGCCGAGCAGCGCCACATGCTGGCGCCGCGCCTGGGCGCATCGTGGGACGCGCGCGGCGACAGCAGCATGAAGCTGTTCGCCAACGCCGGCCGCTACCACCTGCAGATTCCGACCAGCGTGGCGCTGCGCCTGGCCGGCAATCCGATCCACATCGACCACTACTTCACCTACACCGGCGTCGATCCCAAGACCGGCGTGCCGACCGGCCTGAATGAAATCAGCCCGCCTGTCTCGGGCGGCAACGAGTGGGGCCAGGCCAAGGACCCGCACCAGGTGGCGGCCAGCAGCCTGGGCGCCACCTACCAGGATGAACTGGCGCTGGGCATCGAGGCGGCGCTGACGCCGGCCTACACCGCCGGCGCCAAGTTCACCTACCGCACGCTGCGCAACACCATCGAGGACTGGTGCGACCAGCGTCCGGTGGACGCCTGGGCCAAGCGCAACAACGTCGACGCCAGCAAGTACAACATGCCCTGCCTGCTGATCAATCCAGGCCGCGACAACACGCTGGTGCTGGACCTGCGCCGCGACGGCAAGCTGGTGACCGTGCCGCTGACGGCCGACGACATGGGCCTGCCGAAAGTGCAGCGCATCTACACGGCGCTGGACTTCTTCCTTGAGCATCCGCTGCGCGACGGCTGGTACGGCAAGGTCAATTACACGCTGTCGCGCAGCCGGGGCAATATGGAAGGCCAGGTGGCGTCCGACATCGGCCAGGCCGACCTGGCCGCCACCACCGCCTACGACTATCCGGAGTTGATGACCGGCGCCAACGGCCTGCTGCCCAACAACCACACGCAGGTGCTGAAGGCGTATGGCTACTACGAGCTGACGCCGGAATGGCGCGTGGGCGGCAACCTCAATATCGCCACCGGCGCGCCGAAGTCCTGCATCGGCAACCTGCCCAAGGCGCTCGACGTCAACAACAACCCGGCCGGCTGGTACGGCTCCGCCACCTTCTATTGCGACGAGAAGCTGGCGCCGCGCGGCTCCGCCGGCACGCTGCCGACCGACGTGCGGCTGGCGCTGAACGCGACCTACATGCCGCGCTGGCTCAAGGGCCTGAGCTTGAAGGCGGACGTGTTCAACCTGTTGAACCAGCAGACCGACCTGGCCACGCAGCCGGGCTACAACTCGGGTCCTGGTACGGTCAGCGCGTACTACAACCAGGTGCTGGGCCGCGCGCCGGAACGCCAGGTGCGCTTCACGGCGGAATACAACCACCGGTTCTGATCGGCCCATAAAAAAAACCACCTGTACTGAACGCGTTCAGGCAGGTGGTTCTTTTATTGCATCGGAAGGATTAACGATAGAAGGCTTCGACTTTGCCCTTCAGCTTGATCAGCATCGGGTTACCGAAGCGATCCAGGCTCTTACCGGCCGGGACCTTGATCCAGCCTTCGCTGATGCAGTACTCATCAACGTCCAGGCGTTCTTTATCGTTAAAACGGATGCCCACGTCGTGTTCAAACACGGCGGCAACGTGGAATTTGCTGCGCGGGTCGATCGACAGACGATCCGGCAATGGAGGGAGTTGGGTAGTATCGTTCATCCCGCAATTATATCAGTTGATTTTCAGGACCCAAAAAAAGGCTTGCTTCCGCGATTAGTTGATATATACTTGTTTACTCAAGCATTAATCAAGAATTAATTGACAACGGAGCACAGCATGAACGAGATTATTGACGACACCCCCGCCGCCATCAGTCCCAGCCTGGAATTTGCGCTGCGGCTGGCGCGCGCCCAGGCCACTCTGGTGCGCCGGCTCGACCAGGTGCTGGGCGGCTACCACGGCATCAGCTTCGGCGACTTCATGTTGCTGCACTACCTGAACCGCGCCCCCGGCGGCCGCCTGCGCCGGGTCGACCTGGCCGAGCGCCAGGGCCTGACCGCGTCCGGCGTCACCCGCACCCTGCTGCCGCTGGAAAAAATCGGCCTGGTCGAACGCCAGCAGGACCCGCGCGACGCCCGCGTGGCCTACGCCGCCATCACCGACACCGGCCGCGAACTGCTGAACAACGCCGTGGTGGTGGCGGAGCAGATCAGCAAGGACCTGCTGCGCAACTGTCCCACCGCGCATTTCGATGAACTGAGCACCGCGCTCGGCCTGATCGCCGGCATGAACGCCACCAATTCCTGAGAGCCCACCATGGACGATCCAAAAAAACTGCAACGCGCGGCATTGAAGCGCGACCCGAACTTCAAATGGCTGCTGCGCGGCGGCGTGATCTCCATGCTGGGCGACCAGCTGACCATGATCGCCCTGCCCTGGCTGGTGCTCAAGCTCACCGGCGACACCTTGGCATTGGGCTTCGTCATCGCGCTGATGAGCATTCCGCGCGCGGTCTTCATCCTGATCGGCGGCGCCGTGGTGGACCGCTACTCGCCCAAGCGCGTCCTCATGCTGAGCAAGTACGCCAACGCCGTGCTGCTTGGCCTACTAACCTTGCTGGTGCTGCACAACCAGCCGACGCTGACGTTCTCGCTGAGCGAATCGCTGTCGCTGACCATCGACCTCAACGCGCACCTGACGCTGATGATCATCTACGTGCTGGCCTTCGGCATCGGCCTGGCGCAGGCGTTCGGCATCCCCTCCGGCACCTCGATCATGCCGCAGGCGATCGCCGCCGAGCATCTGCAAGCGGCCAATGGGGTGTTGATGGGATTGCGCCAGGTGTCGATGCTGATCGGCCCACTGATGGCGGCCGGCCTGCTCGCCATATCCGGCAACAGCGGCGATAGCGGCGGCGTGGTGGCCGATGCGCGCGGCCTGGCGTTTGCGTTTGGCTTCGACTGCTTCAGCTTCCTGGTCTCGGCATGGACCCTGTCCAAAGTCGGCCCATTGACCGCACCGGCGCAGGCGGAAGCGCCGCAATCGGTGCTTCGCTCCGTCGGCGCCGGCCTGATGATGGTCTGGAACGACGTGCCGCTGCGCCTGTGCTTCATCTACTGGGGCACGGTATCGCTGTTCATCGGCGGTTCGATGCAGGTGGCGATTCCGGTGCTGGCCAGCGAGAAGCTGCACGGCGCCTCCGCCCTCGGCATCCTGATGGGAGCCAACGGCGCCGGCATGCTGTTCGGGATGGCCGGCGCCGCGATGCTGGGCGCGCGCCTGCGCTTGGCCAGCTTCGGCACCGTGCTGCTGGTGGCGGACGCCATCGCCGGCTTCCTGGTGATGCCGCTGGGCGCCGTGCAAGCCCCGTGGCAGGCGTGCGCGCTGATGCTGACGCTTGGACTGCTGTCCGGCTACATGCAGATCAACGTCTTCACCTGGATTCAGCGCCGCGTGCCGCCGCACATGATGGGCCGCGCCATGAGCATCTTCATGTTCATCTTCATGGGACTGGCGCCGTTGTCGGCCGCCGTCACCGGCTGGGTGCTGACGATGATCTCGCTGTCGCAATTGTTCCTCGGCGGTGGCATCATACTGGTGGTGTTCGCGACACTGGCATATCTGCTCACGCCTATCCGCAGCATCAGCTCGAACACCCCGCAACCGCAGTAAAAGGAAACGCGCATGGAAACCAAATGGCTGGAAGACTTCATCTCGCTGGTCGAGACCAATAATTTCAGCCGCTCGGCGGCGCTGCGGCACGTGACGCAGCCCGCCTTCTCCCGCCGCATCCAGTCGCTGGAAAACTGGCTGGGCACGGACCTGATCGACCGCACCTCGTATCCCACGCGCCTGACGCCGGCCGGCATCGTGTTCTACGAGCAGGCGCTGGAGATGCTGGCGCAGATCAACGGCGCGCGCGACATGCTGCGTTCCAAGCGGGCCGCCGCGCAGACCAGCATCGACCTGGCGGTGCCGCACACGCTGTCGCTGACCTTCGTGCCGAAATGGCTGACCGCCTTGGAGCAGGACTTCGCGCCGATCAGCAGCCGCCTGATGGCGCTCAACGTGCACGACGCCGTGATGCAGCTGGTCGAAGGCGGCTGCGACCTGCTGCTGTGCTACCACCATCCGCGCCAGCCGGTGCAGCTCGATCCGGGCCGCTACGACATGCTGGTGATGGGCCGCGAATCGCTGTGCGCCTACGCCCGCTGCGACAAGAACAAAGCGCCGGAATTCACGCTGCCCGGCACCAAAAAAGAGCCGCTGCCGTTTTTATCGTACACCAACAACGCCTACCTGGGCCGCATGGTGGAGCTGATCCTGGCCGACGCCAAGACCCCGCTGCACCTGGACCCGCACTACGAAACCGACATGGCCGAAGGCCTGAAGATGATGGCGCTGGAAGGCCGCGGCGTGGCCTTCCTGCCCGAATCGGCGGTCACGCGGGAGCTCAAGCAAAAGCAGCTGGCGCGCGCCGACGGCGGCGCCTCCGAGTGGGAAATCGAAATGGAAATCCGCCTGTACCGCGAGCGCCCGTCGGCGCACCGGCGCGGCAAGGCCATCGTCGAACGGCTGTGGGAGTTCCTCGAACAGCAGCAAAAAGATAGTGGCCGCAAACGCCGCGTCTCGGTCTCGGAAAGATAAGGCCAGTTAGCGGCGAATTAGCGCCCCGATTAACGCCACTTGCATAACTATGCATTTTTTGCATAGCCGAATGCGCATACAGCATTGGCCCGTTTTCAGTCTCCCGTCCTATGATTCGCTCCACTTGAAGAGCGCCACGAGCGGCCTTCAGCCACGAATTCAAACGGAGACTTGAGCATGACCACTGTACAAGCACACGCACTGCCTTCCTACCTCAACCCAGAAGACCTGGGCCCTTGGGGCGTCTACCTGCAGCAGATCGACCGCGTCACCCCGCACCTGGGCAGCCTGTCGCGCTGGGTCGAAACCCTGAAGCGCCCGAAGCGCATCCTGACCGTCGACGTGCCGATCGAGCGCGATGACGGCTCCATCGCCCACTACGAAGGCTATCGCGTCCAGCACAATATGTCGCGTGGCCCAGGTAAGGGCGGCGTGCGCTTCCACCAGGACGTGACGCTGTCCGAAGTAATGGCCCTGTCGGCATGGATGACCGTGAAAAACGCGGCGGTGAACGTGCCATACGGCGGCGCCAAAGGCGGCATCCGTGTCGATCCCAAGACCCTGTCCCGCAACGAACTGCAGCGCCTGACCCGCCGCTACACCAGCGAAATCTCGCTGATCATCGGACCAAACAAGGACATCCCGGCGCCGGACGTCAACACCAACGAACAGGTGATGGCATGGATGATGGACTCCTACGCCATGATCGAAGGTAACCTGTCGACCGGCGTCGTCACCGGCAAGCCTATCTCGCTGGGCGGCTCGCTGGGCCGCCGCGAAGCGACCGGCCGTGGCGTGTTCGTGGTGGGCCGCGAAGCCGCCGCCAAGCGCGGTGTGGCGATCGAAGGCGCCCGTGTGGCGATCCAGGGTTTCGGTAACGTCGGCGGCGTGGCAGCGACCATGTTTGCGGAAGCCGGCTCCAAGATCATCGCCGTGCAGGATCACACCGGCACCGTCGTCAACCAGGGCGGCCTGGATGTGGCACGTCTGCACCTGCACGTCGCCGAATGCGGCAGCGTCACCGGTTTCCCCGGCGCCGAAGCCTTCCTGGACCGCGACGCGTTCTGGGGCATCGAGTCGGACATCCTGATTCCGGCCGCGCTGGAACAGCAGATCACCGCCGCCAACGCGCCGACCATCCGCACCAAGATCATCCTGGAAGGCGCCAATGGCCCGACCACGCCGGAAGCGGACGACATCCTGACCGACAAGGACGTGCTGATCGTGCCGGACGTGCTTGCCAACGCCGGCGGCGTGACCGTGTCGTACTTTGAGTGGGTGCAGGATTTCTCCAGCTTCTTCTGGAGCGAGGACGAGATCAACGCCCGCCTGACCCGCATCATGCAGGACGCCTTCAACGCCGTATGGTCGGTGTCGCAGGACAAGAAGGTCACGCTGCGCACCGCCACCTTCATCCTGGCGTGCACCCGCGTGCTGCAAGCCCGCGAAGTACGCGGCCTGTATCCATGATCCATTAATCCCCAGCAGTTTGCGCCTGCACCGGCTTCGGCCCGTGCGGGCGTTTTTCGCATTCAGAGCCAATAAAATAACGAGGACACCATGAGCACCATCGAACAAAAAGCGCTGGCCTACCACCGTGCCGGCAGCGCCGGCAAGATCGCCATCGAAGTGACCAAGAGCGTCGCCACCCAGGAAGACCTGGCGCTGGCGTATTCGCCTGGCGTGGCCGCGCCGTGCGTGGAAATCCAGCGCGATCCGGCCAAGGCCTACGAGTACACGGCCAAGGGCAACCTGGTCGGCGTGATCACCAACGGCACGGCGGTGCTCGGCCTCGGCAACATCGGCGCGCTGGCCGGCAAGCCTGTAATGGAAGGCAAAGTGGTGCTGTTCAAAAAATTCGCCGGCATCGACGCCTTCGACATCGAGATCGACGAAACCGATCCCGATAAACTGATCGAGATCGTCACCGCGCTGCACCCGACCTTCGGCGGCATCAACCTGGAGGACATCAAGGCGCCGGAGTGCTTCTACATCGAGCGCAAGCTGCGCGAGCGCCTGTCGATCCCGGTGTTCCATGACGACCAGCACGGCACCGCCATCGTGGTCGGCGCCGGCATGCTGAACGCGATCGAAATGACCGGCCGCGATATCGCCACCGTGAAGATCGTCTGCTCCGGCGCCGGCGCCGCCGCCATCGCCTGCCTGGAACTGCTGGTGGACCTGGGCGCGGAACGTCGCAATATCTTCGTCTGCGACAGCAAGGGCGTGCTGACCACCGCGCGCAAGCTCGATGGCGAAAAAGCCGCCTGGGCGCAGGACACCAGCGCCAGCAAGCTGTCCGACGTGATGGACGGCGCGGATGTGTTCCTCGGCGTGTCCGGTCCCGGCGTGCTGTCGCCGCTGGACATCGAGCGCATGAAGCCGCAGCCCATCGTCTTCACGCTGGCCAATCCGGAGCCGGAGCTGCGTCCGGAACTGGTGCGCGAAGTGGCGCCGGACGCCATCATCGCCACCGGCCGTTCGGACTATCCGAACCAGATCAACAACGCGCTGTGCTTCCCTTACCTGTTCCGCGCGGCGCTCGACTGCGGCGCCTCGACCATCAACCAGGAAATGAAGCGCGCCTGCGTGGTGGCGCTGGCCGACATGGCGCGCAGCGACGCCCGCTTCGGCAAGGACTATGTGGTGCCTGGCCTGCTGGACCCGCGTTTGCTGAGCGGCGTCACGCCGAAGATCGCCACCGCGGCCTGGCGCAGCGGCGTCGCCCGCAAGGAACTCAATGAACTGGAATACGCGGACGACCTGCGCGACCTGGCGGAATCGCTGATCTAGGCACAGCGCGGTTGAGCGTGCCGCCTGCGGCGACGCGCTCAACCGCGCTCACTAGAAATAGTACCCGGCCTGCAGATTGACACGATGGGTGACGCCATCATACTTGGTCGAGGTCGACCCGAGGCCGCCAAAATCCGGCCCCATAAACGGCTGGTGCCTGCCCGCCATGAAGTCGGCGTAGAAGTACCATTTTCCGGCGGCGAAGCTCAGCCCCGTCACGTTCTGTTGCGCGTCCTTGTAATTGCCGACGCGCTTGGTCAGCATGCTGAAGTCATTGTATATCTTAAATCCGGTGAACGGACCGATCGTCCATGGCAGGTCATAGCTGATGTTGGCGACCAGGATATCGCCCTTGGCCGCCACCGGATACGGATAACCGAATGCGCCCAGCATCACAAAGCTGTTCGGGTCCAGGCCACCGTAGGTCTGGGTCGGCGCGTGCCGGGTATGGAAGCTGTAGCGCAGCGCTTCCAGCATCACGCCCACCGGACCGAAAGCACCCTGGTAGTGGACGGCGACCGCATTGCGGCGGGAGTTGTCGCCGGCGCCGTTGCGTATCTCGCCGGTCAGGCCGGACAGGCCAAGCTCCTGTTTTTCGCCGGGGCCAAAGTGCCATGCGGCGCGCGCCACCAGCGTATTGCGTTCGCTATCCTTTTGGCCAGAGCCGTAACCATGCGCGTTGTCGTCCGGGACGATATTGAACGAATAGCGATTCGACGCCCCGGCCGTATTGGAACTGCCGCCATACGATCCGCCATCGCGCGGATAGAAACCGAGCTGCCATTCCAGCGGACCGGGCTTGCTGGCGTAGGTCACGCCCAGGTCATGCACGTCTTCCAAGCCGGTGTAAAACGCGATCGACTCGTAGAAATTATTGGAGGCAAACGGCTGCAGGCCAAACGGGATTTTATCCAGCCCGACATGCACGCTGCTCTTGTCGGCAAAGCGCATGCCTATCCAGCCATGATGCAGGAAATGCTCGGTGTAGTCGCCCTGCCCCAGCGGGAAGTCGTTGTAGCGATATTGGCCGGAACCGATCCACTTGCCATCATCGTAGTTGACGTCCAGGCGCGCAGTGTCCAGCCCGAAGAAGCCGTGTGGATGGTCGGGCTGCCAATTCTTGTAGACGTAGTTAAATCGTATCGCGCCGCCGATGCTGAAGGGCGACGGGGCCGTTTCCCCCGCACGCGCGGCGCTGCAAACCAGCGCCGCCGCGCACAGCGCACCGCCCCAAGTACCCCTGATCAAATTCAGATACATGATTTCCCCTTGGATTGGTGCCGTCAGTTCAAGGTACTTTGCAGCGACGGCTTTAGCAAGCACGAAGGCCCTGTTGTCCAACGTGTGTCAAATGGTTGCAACAAGACCATCGGCGCTTGCCCTTTTCAACCAAGAGGCACAACAGGTTCCGAACACCGCCGCATCGACTTTCATATGCCAACCCTTCAAGGAATTTTGACGTTGAAGCCTTCCGCATCCATCGGCGGCACGAAGAATTGTGTAATCAGATCGAATTCCGCCTCGCTGGTACTGAACTGGTGAACGGCTTCGTCGTTGCGGCGCTTCAGCCGCCGCTTGCACTCCTCGTCGCTGACGTCCAGGTAATGCAGGCAGTGGGCGGCCGATGTATCCGCGATCAGCGTCTTCATCCAGCTCCGCGTCGCGATCGTATTCGCCGGGAAGTCCAACACCGCCGAACTTCCTGCTGCCAGGACGTCCCTGATCAAGCCTTGCATGGCGTTTCGCAATTTTGACGTGCAGCGAACGTAATCGGCCAGCGATACGATTTCTCCGGGATAGAGCATCGCCAGCAGCTTGTCCTCGCTGATCAGTACCGTGTTCGGCGCTCTCGCCAGCTCGCTCGTCAACGTGGATTTTCCAGCCGCGATTTTCCCGCATACGAGATGCAAGGTCGCGACAGCAGGAACTGGAACTTCTGTTTTCATGGAACTCTCCTTGGTTCAAAAAACCCCAAAAGCGACGTTCCCAAGAAAAGAAACCCGCCTCCAGGGCGGGCTTCTTCGACAATAAAAAGAGCTAACCCGCCATCGGAATAATGGCGGCAATAATCGCAAGCTTCGAGAATTGGCGTGTGGTCAGCATCATGCGTTGAGCATTACATAGCCTGACGATTGTGTCAACAAACGGCGCGCTCCTCAATTGCGGGTGACGCGCACCGCCTCCAGGTGGTTCTCGTCGCCGAACAGCAGCGTGGCGTGATCCGCAAACAGCATTTGCCGCATGACCGGATAGCTGCCCAATACCGAGCCCGTGCCGGTCATCTTGATGCGGAAGATCAGCTCCTTCTGCGACGACAGGGCCGCTGTGCCGACGCCGTAATCGGCCAGCACCATCACGTCGCCCACCGGATCGCCGGGGGCGTAGGCGCCGACCGCCACATCGGCCAGCAGCAGGCTGCCCTTGTACACGCGCGCATCCACTTCGGCCATCCGCCCGGTGCCCGGCCAGTGGCCAGATAGCGTCTCTTTCGTAAGGTCGGTGCGATCGGCTGGCAGCACTGCGACGCCATTCTTGTCGATCGCCACGCCCATCACGCCGCCCGGACTAGTCAGCGTAGCCTTGCCATTCCAAAGCATGCCCAGTTTGCCGTTGGTATCAAGTACGATCGGATAAGGCTGCGCGCCGCCGGTGCCCAGCGAATGCAGAATAGGCGCGCCCAGTCCTTTCGGCCACATGGCCAGCATCGCGCCGCCGCCCTCCAGCCACGCCGCCAGCACCGCGCCGCCCGACGCCGCGATGTGCGGATGCAGGGCCGATGTCGAAATCTGGAACGGAGGCGTCAACTGCCGGCCGTTGAAATCGAACTTGCATAGCTTGAGCAGGTACTGCGTCTTTTCGGTGACCGGCAGCAGCGAGAAGGTGGTGACCAGCCAAAAGCCGTTGCCGTCCACTGCCGCGCTGCTTTCCGCCGCCGCCAGCTCGGTGGTGGAGGTGGCGGCGACGGCCGGATACAGTTCCAGCGGCTCGCCGACCAGCTTCGCCTGCGCGTCAAAATGCAGCAGCCTGGCGCCGGGCCCCGATTGCACCATCACGAAGCCGTCCGGCGACGGCAGCATCTGCCACTCGCCGGTGTAGCCGGCGGCCAAAGTAAAGCCATAGTCGGTGCTGGAAACCAGCGTGCCGTCCTGGTCCAGCACACTCAATCGCGTGCGCGGATGTACCTTGTTGCCACTGACGGTAATGCTGGAATCGGAGAAGGAACGCACCACGATGTGATCCCCGACGACCATCGCATCGCCCATGCCGGCCAGCGCAGCGCCACCTGGCAATTTGATCGCCTGCGCCGTCGCGCCAATGACGATGACGCCGGTGGTGTCCGGCTCGGTGCCGGTGATAGTGGTGGCGGCGGTGGTGCCGGTGGTGGGAACGGAAGAAGCGGAACTGCCGCCGCCGCAAGCGTTCAACGCGGCGGCCAGCGCCAGCAAGGCCAGATGGCGGGGGAAGGCTTGAAAACTCATACTGGCTCGCAGTGCACGGTTTGAAAGCGAAAAGTATATAGAAAAACAATCCTCCCCCTATACCATCCGCACCACAACGACATGGCCCCGCGAGCCAGCGGGATGACCCGGCAGGCCTTTATTTTCGGATGACTTCTCCACCCTTCATGACAAAGGTCACCTTGGTCAGTTCCGTCGCGTTTTCCGCCGGATCGCCCTTGACGGCGATGATGTCGGCGAACTTGCCGGCCGTGAGCGAGCCTACGCGGTCCTTCCAGCCCAGCAGGTCGGCCGCGTTGATGGTGGCCGCCTGGATCGCCTGCATCGACGTCATGCCGTACTTGATCATGTAGGCGAACTGCCTGGCGTTGTCGCCGTGCGGATAAACGCCGGAGTCGGAACCGAAGGCCATCTTGGCGCCGCCGTTGAAGGCCTTGCGGAAGTTGTCGCGCTGGAGCTGGCCGATCACCTTTTCCTTGGCGATCGATTCCGGCAGCATGCCCGCCTTCTCGCCCTCCTGCAGGATGAAGTCGTCGTTGTAGATGTCCATCACCAGGTAGGTGCCCTTTTCGCGCGCCAGCTTGATGCCTTCGTCGTCGATCAGGCTCGCGTGCTCGATCGAATCGACGCCGGCCAGGATCGCATCGCGGATGCTGCTGGTGCCGTGCGCGTGCGCCGCCACCTTGCGGCCCAGCTTATGCGCCTCGCCGACAATGGCCTGCATTTCCTCCAGCGTGTACTGCTGCGCGCCCGGCTCGTCGCCCTTGGACAGCACGCCGCCCGATGCGCAGATCTTGATCACGTCGGCGCCGTACTTGGCCATCTCGCGCACCTTGGCGCGCGCCTCCCACGGGCCGTCGGCCACGCCGCGGCTGGTGAACTTCATCTCGGCCGGCAGCAGGTTCTCGTCGCAATGGCCGCCCTGGATGCCGATGGCGTAGCCGGCGGTGCGCATGCGCGGGCCGATGAAATCGCCATCGTTGATGGCGTCGCGCAGCGCCACGTCGCCGAAGCCGCTGGCGCCGACGTTGCGCACCGTGGTGAAGCCCGCCTCCAGCGTCTTGCGCGCGGCGCGCACGCCGTACAGCGCGGCGCGGGTGTCGGACACGCCCAGCGCGTTGTAGCCGCCCAGGTAAGGGTCGCCCGTCAAATGGGTGTGCATGTCGATCAGGCCTGGCAGCACCGTCTGCGACGACAGGTCGATCAGCTGCGCGCCGGCCGGCACCTTGGCCGAGGCGCTCGGGCCGACCGAGGTGATACGCTCGCCGGTGATGACGATGGTCTGGTCCTTGAGCACCGTGCCGCCGACCACGTCGACCAGCTTACCTGCGCGTATCGCCACCACTTTGGCGCCGTCGGCGAACGACGGCGCGGCCGCGCCCAGGGCGCCAAGAACGGCGGCGGAAATCAGGAGATGCTTGAGTTTCATTTGGGTGCGCCTTTTTCTTTGAAAGGAAAAGAATAGCAGAGCGCACGCAAAAAAGCGTTCTTATTGTTGAACTATCCCGGCCAGGCGCAGGTGCGGAATCCTGCATAGAAGTCGTCGCGCTCGGGCAGGAAGAAATTACGGAATTTGGCCGAATCGAAACGCAGCGGCGTCGCGAACGAGGCGCCGCGCAAGGTCTGGTGGGTGTTGAACCACGGCTCGGAATATTCACGATAACGGTCGGCCTTGAAACCGGGGTAAGGCTCGAACGGCGACGCCGTCCATTCCCACAGCTGCCCCCAGCGGAACGCCGGATGGCCGGACAAGGCGGCATATTCCCATTCCGCCTCGGTCGGCAGGCGGCGACCAGCCCAGGCGCAGTAAGCCTGCGCTTCATACAGGTTCACATGGCGCACCGGCTCGGCGCCGGCCAGCGTGGTCGGCTGCCCGAAGCGCACGGTGCGCCATTGGGCGCCGTCGCGCTGCCAATAGCGCGGCGCCGAGCGCTCCTGGCGCATCAGCCAGTCGGCGCCGGCGCTGCTCCAGAACTGGCGGTTGTCGTAACCGCCGTCGGCGACGAAATCGGCATACTGGGCATTGGTCACCAGGGTGCTGTCGATGGTGAACGCCGCCACCCGGAAGCTGTGCGCCTCGCGCTCGTTGTCGAACACAAAGCCATGGCCCTCGGCGACGCCCAGCTGGATGGTCCCGCCGGGGAAGCCGATCTCCGACGGCGCGAACAGCGGCTGCTCATTGTGCACAGCCTGCGCCGGCGCGGCCAGGCCCAGGGTCTGCAAGGTGTAGAGCAGCGCTTCGCCGTGCATGTCCTCGTGCGCCAGCGCCAGGCGGTAGGGATACAGCGCCGCATCGTCGTTCGGTTCGCGCGACAGTTTGTCGAGCACACGGTCCAGCACTTCGCGGCAGTAGGTCTTCAGCGCGCCGGTGCTGGGCAGGTCCAGCGTCCAGCGGGCGCGGTGCGGCACCGTCGCCGAATCGAACCAGTCGTCGCCTTTGCTCAGCAGGCAGTTGCCGTGGGCGTCGGCCGGATGGCTGGAGACGGCCTCGCGCAGGATGAACCATTCGGCGAACCAGGCGATGTGGCCCAGCTCCCACAAGGGCGGATTGACGATGCGCAGTTGCGGCACGCGTGTCGACATGTCCATGCCGGCGGCGGCGAAGCAATCGAACAGCGACAGCGTATAATCCCGCGCATGCCGCAGCGCCAGCGCCATCTGCTGTGGCGTGGCGTTCCTGAACGAAGTTGGGCTTGATATCATGAGCCGATTGTAACGAATTTTAGCCAAAATACCAGTGAGCGCACCCCATATCTGGATCGTCAGCCCCGCCTCCGCACGCGCCAACAATGGCAACTGGCAGAGCGCAAGCCGCTGGGCGCGTTTCCTGCGCACGCGCTACCGGGTATCGATTTCACAACAGTGGCCGGAATCTGGCGAACAGTCCCCGCCCGACCTGCTGATCGCGCTGCACGCGCGCCGCTCCGCGCCCTCGCTTGACGCCTACGCGCAGGCCTGTCCGCAGCGGCCGTCGATTTTGCTGCTGACCGGGACCGACCTGTATCGCGACATCCAGACCGATGCCAGCGCCCAGCAGGCGCTGCGCCAGGCCAGCGCGCTGGTGTTGCTGCAGCCGGCCGGTATGGACGTCCTGCCCGCGCCGCTGCGCGCCAAGGCCAGCGTGATCTTCCAGTCGGCCGCCACGCTCAAGCCGGCGGCGCGCGCCAACAGGCGCCATCTGGACATCGTCATGGTCGGCCACCTGCGCTCCGAAAAAGATCCGCTGACCTTCATGCGCGCGGCCGCGCTGGTCACCGCGCCCAGGGCGCGCCTGATCCACATCGGCGGCGCGCTGGAGCCGGCGCTGGAACAGGCGGCGCTGGCGACGGCGGCGGCCCATGCGCGCTACCGCTGGCTGGGCGCCCTGCCCCACGCGGCCACGCGGCAGCGCCTCAAGCGCAGCCACCTGATGGCGATCGCCTCGCACATGGAGGGCGGCGCCAACGTCATCATCGAAGCGGTGTGCAGCGGCGTGCCGGTGCTGGCCAGCGACATCAGCGGCAATCGCGGCATGCTGGGCGACGACTACGCCGGCTACTTCCCGGCCGGCGACGCCGCCGCGCTGGCGCGGCTGATCGACCGCGCGCTGGCCGAACCGGACTTCTACGAACGGTTGCGCGCCCAGTGCGACGCGCGGCTTCCCTTATTCTCACCGGCGGCCGAGCAGGCAACTTTGCTGGAGTTGGTGGATAATCTGCTGCACAAGGCCCAACAAGGAATGACAAAATGAACAACGAAGCTAGCACCCCTGAAACCATCAAACTGACCTCCTTCTCCCACGGCGGCGGCTGCGGCTGCAAGATCGCGCCCGGTGTGCTGTCCGAGATCCTGAAGAATTCGACCGGCTTCCCGGTGCCGAAGGAGCTGATGGTCGGCATCGAGACCGCCGACGACGCCGCCGTCTACAAGCTCAATGACGAGCAGGCGCTGATCGCCACCACCGACTTCTTCATGCCCATCGTCGACGACGCGTTCGACTTCGGCCGCATCGCCGCCACCAACGCCATCTCCGACGTCTACGCCATGGGTGGCACGCCGATCATGGCGCTGGCCCTGGTCGGCATGCCGATCAACAAACTGCCACTCGAGACCATCGGCCAGATCATCAAGGGCGGCGAATCGATCTGCGCCGAAGCCGGCATCCCGATCGCCGGTGGCCACACCATCGACTCGGTCGAACCGATCTACGGCCTGGTGGTACTGGGCCTGATCCATCCGTCCAAAGTCAAGCGCAACGCCGACGCCAAGGCCGGCGACGTGCTGGTGCTGGGCAAACCGCTGGGCGTGGGCGTACTGTCGGCCGCGCTCAAGAAGGACAAGCTGGACGCCGCCGGCTACCAGGCCATGATCGCCAACACCACCAAGCTCAATAAGCCTGGCAGGGCGCTGTCGGACATGGCCGGCGTGCATGCGCTGACCGACGTCACCGGCTTCGGCCTGCTGGGCCACCTGCTGGAACTGGCGCGCGGCGCCAAGCTGACCGCGCACCTGGAAATGGCCAAGATCCCGCTGCTGCCTGGCGTGGAGCAGCTGGCGCACGACGGCTACTTCACCGGCGCGTCGGGCCGTAACTGGGACGCCTACGGCAAGGATGTCGACCTGTCGCCGTCGGTATCGCAGGCGCAGCACATGCTGCTGACCGATCCGCAAACCTCGGGCGGTCTGCTGGTGTCGTGCGACGCCGCCAGCGTCGACCAAGTGCTGGAGCTGTTCCGCCGCGAAGGCTTCGGCGACGCCGCCGTCATCGGCCGCATGGCCGAAGGTGCGGCGCGCGTAACGGTGGCCTGATCACCTCACCATCCGGACCGACAACGCCGCGCCGCGCTTCAGCAGAAAGGCGCGCAGCAGGTCCGGATAGTTGGCCGGTGCGGCCTGCCGCACCGACGGCCGCGCGGCAAGCGCGGCGCGCCATGCGGCCGATCGCGGCAGCCCGGCCAGCATGCCGAATTCCGCTATCGTATCGAACACGTCGAAATAGCGGAACACCGGCCCAAAGACCGCGTCGACCATGCCAAATTGCTCGCCCATGAAGTAAGGCCCCTCGCCCAGCGCGGCTTCCACCTGCCCAAAGCGGGCATGGATTTCGGCGGCTTTGGCGGCCAACGCACGCTCATCGGCAGCGTTATAAAACCCGCCGATCAAATTCAACAGCGCCGAACCGAACTCCATCCACGAACGCTGCTGCGCGCGCAGCAAGGCATCCGACGGGTGCAGGCGCGGCGCGTGGGTCTCGTCCAGATACTCGCAGATCACGGCCGATTCAAACAACGCCGCGCCGCCGGCCAGCAGCACCGGCGTCTTCCCGAGTGGCGAAACCGCCAGGAACCAATCCGGCTTGGCCGCCAGATCGATATCACGCCGCTCGTACGGCACGCCCTTCTCGGCCAATACTATCGCCGCCCGCTGCACATAAGGGCACAGCGGATGGCTGACCAGCACCGGCGTCATGCCGGCACCAGGAAACGGCTACGACGCAAGGCGAACGCGCCGTCGCCCGTCAACCACAACACCAGCGAGGCCGCCACCAGGAACACCGGGTACTCCCAGCCGCCGCCGGCGCTGGTGTGTACCCAGCCGTTCGAAAAGTGGACCCAGGCCGCACCAGCCATCACTGGCGTCAACATCAGCGACACCTGGCGGGCATAGATGCCCAGCACCAGCGCGACCCCGCCCAGCAATTCGAACGCAAACACCGGGTACGCGAGCACACCTGGAAAACCCACGCTGGCAAAGAACTGCGCCGTGCCGGGCAATGTAAAGACCAGCCATTTGAGCATCGCATGCGCGATCCACATCACGCCCAGGCTAGCCCGCAGCAGCGTTGCGCCATAGTCGGCCCCATTCAGATTGCTATCCATTTTTTACTCCTCCAAGAAAGTCGATGGAGTTAATATATGATTTCAAACACGCAATTAAAATAGGCGATCAGGCAGATGATTCATGCAAAAACGCAATACAGACTAAGTTCCCAGGACCTGGAGATCATCCTCGCGCTGGTGCGCGGCGGCACCCTGGCCGGTGCCGGCGAGCGGCTGGCGATAGACCCTTCCACCGTCTTCCGTTCGGTGCAGCGGATGGAAAAAGGTCTGGGCACTCGCCTGTTCGAGCGTTCGCGCATGGGTTATCAGCCATCGGAACTGGCGCAATCGCTGGCGCGGCATGGTGAACTGGTGGAGGCGCAACTGGACGCGGCGCGTTCGGCGGCGCTGCTCAGCCCCGAACAGGTGGCGGGCACGGTGCGCATCACCAGCACCGATACGGTACTGCATGCACTGGTCGCGCCGGCGCTGCGCGATCTGCAAGCCAGTCATCCGCTGCTGTCCTACGAGCTGGATACCGGCAACGAGCTGGCGAACCTGAGCCGCCACGAGGCCGACATCGCGGTGCGCGCCACCAACCGGCCGCCGGCTCATCTGGTCGGAAAACACGTCGGACCGATTCGTGTGGCGCTGTTCGCCGCGCGCGGCGGAAAATGGAAGAAAGCCAATGCCGGAAAGGCGCCGTGGATCGCTCCGGATGACGCGCTCCCCGAGCATCCATCAGTCATCTGGCGCAAAAAAAATCATCCCAAGGTCACCCCGCAATTCCGCGTCGACAGCATCCTTAGCGTGGCCGAGATGGTGGCGCTGGGATTGGGCGTCGGCATACTGCCGCAGTTCCTGGCGCGCCAGCGCAACGACCTGGCGCAACTGGGCGGCGTGCTGGACGAAGCGCAAACCGAACTTTGGCTGCTCACCCACGCCGAATCGCGCCACCTGCGACGCGTGTCGACAGTGTTCGGCCATCTGTCCCGTAGTCTGATATTGGACTGAGGGCGTCGTGCGCAGCCGCGGCCTGGCGGGTAAGCTGATGGCAGGGCTGCGCACGATCTTCAACGCAGCGCCTTCAATGCAGGCGCCAGGGCGGCGATCAGTTGGGCCGGCGACACCGGTTCGCCGCCCTCCTCCCACGCATCCTGGAATTCCGCGATTTCCAGGCCGATCACCTCGGATTCCGCCAGCACCGCGCAGGCGGTGCGCAGGTCCTCCAGTGACAGTCCGTCTTCATGCACATAATCGGTGGGTACAATGCCTGGGTTGAGCACATCGCAATCAAGGTGCATGTAGACGGCGCGCCCGCCGACCGCCGCGCGCAACCGGTCGGCCAGCGCCGGTCCGGGCGCCACATGCGTCACCGCGCCCGAAGCGATCAGACTTACCTCCGATGGATCGAGCGAGCGCTGTCCCACCAGCACCACATTCGACAGCGCCAGGCCCGCGCCCAAGCCGGAATCCCACAAGCCGGCAGGCCCGGACAGCGCCATGCCGCCCAGATAACCGCTGCCGGTGGTGGATGGCGTATTCAGGTCGGCATGCGCATCGAACCAGACCACGCAAGCATCCGGGCGATAGCGCGCCACCACCGGCAAGGTCGCCAGCGAGGCGGCGCAGCGGCTGGTGGCGCTCAGGGGCTTGGCGCTGCGGGCGAACACCTCGACCAACCGCGCGGCCAGCGCATGCAGCCCCGGCATGGCCTGGTTCAATTCGAGTTGCCATCCCGCGCTGAGCGCCGGCGCCGGCACACCGACAACTGCGATGCCAACGCCCAGCTGCTCGGCCAGCATGCGCGCCACCGACTTCGCGCCCGGTATCGCCAGGTTGTTGTGGTCCGCCACGCGGCCCTGGAACAGGGTAATCGCCACTTCGCTCATTGACTGTCTCCTTGAAAATAGAGACTGTAGCCGCCCCGACGCATGCAGTAAAATTAATCAATTTCAGGAATGATAAGAATTTCTTATGCAAGACTACAAACTGTTCGCCGCCCTCACCGCCGTGATCGACACGGGCAGCTTTGAACGCGCTGCGGGAAAGCTGTTCATCACGCCGTCGGCCGTCTCCCAGCGGATACGCCAGCTGGAAGAGCGCATGGGCCAGACACTGGTGGTGCGCAGCACGCCGGCCATCGCCACCACGACCGGCATGCGCCTGCTGCGCCACGCGCGCCAGGTCGCGCTGCTCGAACAGGAATTGCAGGACGATTTGCAGGGCGACGACCGCGAACGGCTGGTCGAACTACCGATCGCCATCAACAACGACTCGCTCCACACCTGGTTCATCCCGGCGGTGACCGAGATCCTGATAACGGAACGCCTGCTGCTGCAGCTAAAGGTGGAGGACGAGGCGCACACGCTGGGCATGCTGAAGAACGGCGATGTGCTGGGTTGCGTGACCAGCGTCGAACATCCCGCCAGCGGCTGCACCAGCACGCGCCTGGGCGAGATGCGCTACCGCTGCATCGCCACGCCGGCCTTCGCTGCGCGCTACTTCCCGCGCGGCTTGGACCGCGAGGCGCTGCTGCGCGCGCCGGCCATCACCTTCGGCAGTTCAGATACGCTGCACACCAACTTCCTCGCCAGCCGGTTCGCGGTGGCGGCCGGCGAGTTCCCGTCGATGACCGTGCCCTCGGTGCATAGCCTGCTGCACTGCATACAGGGAGGCCTGGGCTACGGCATCTGCCCCGAACTGCAATGGGAAGAAATGCTGGCGGCCGGCGCGCTGGTCGACCTGATGCCGGCGGACCGGCCGGCAGTCCAGCTGCACTGGCACGCCTGGGAGCTGCAAAGCCCGCGCATCGGCCGCTTTATCGACCATATGATTGCGCAGGCGCGTACCCGGCTTCCCCAATAAGCCCGCAGCTAGTCCGCCGGCCGCCGCAAGGACGGATCGCCATTCAGCGCAAACGGCATAGACCGCGACCAGCGGTTGGAAGACAGCGAAAACGTCAACGCCCGCACCTGGTGATACCAGCCGGCCGGCACGTACAGCATATCGCCCGGATTGACGATGACTTCGACCGTCGCGGCCTGGCGCGCCAGCGGGAATTTCTCAAAATCCGGCGCCTCGGGATCGAAAGGTGATCCAAACAGGATGGCGTTGGCCTCGTTCGGATACAGGAATTCGTCGTGATGCGGCGGCGCCAGGAAGATACGCTTGGTGCCCCAGATCTGCGCGAAGACATTGTCGTCGTAGTCGCAGTGCAGCGGCGTCACCGTGCCGGCGGGGCCGAGCCAGAAGCGCGGCGGCCCCATTTTGTCGAAGTACGTGGGCCAGTGGCACAGGCGATTCAACTCGCGCAGCTCGAGGTTGCCCAGGTAAGGCGGCAGGTCGTGCGCGCCGGAGGCGGACAGCTCCAGGTACTCCAGCATCGACATGTCCTGCATCGCCCGGTCGGGCGCGAAAGCGGTGTTGATATAGTCGCCCACGCGCGCGCGCACCGGCAGGTGGCTGTAGTGATCGCGCAGCGTCTGCGGCGTCAGCGCGGAGAGCGGCCAACGGTCGACCATGCCGGTCATCAGGAACGGCAAGCCTTGCGCGGCGCGCTTGCGGAAGGCGGCGGCATCGAGCGCCCGCAGGCGCGGCACCTCGGATATCGCCGGCAGCGTGCGGGCGACGCGCTTGATCGCCTCGCGCATCGCCTGGATCGAGGTGACGCCGCGAACCTGCGCGTCCTTGCGTTCGCGCGCCTGTTTTTGAGCCGCAGGGTCTGCGGCCCACGCGGACTCCGATTCCTGCCTGGTGGGCGGCAAGCGTGGAACCCGCAGCGCCTCCGCCGATTTCTTCTCTGTTGACATATACCGAACTTAAATTTTTCGCAGGGCGACAGTATAACTGCTCGCCACAAGGCGGTTCAGATGTCAAAAATGACACGATGCCATGCAATCATCGCCATAAGGCCAAATTTCCTTGACAGCCTGGCCATCGATCTCGTACATTTAAGGCCATGACCTCGCATCTGCACCTATCCGCTTTCCTGCTGCCGTCTGCTAGCGCCCTATCGCTAGCGGCGCGCCTACTAGCACGCGCTTAATCCGCGTTCCAGCTGTACCCCAGTGCCGGCCATAAGCCGCACCTGTCTACAAATCCCAGGAAAGTTTGCACCGATGTTCCCAGCCTTGTCGCTACTGCTAAAACTACCGATCGGTTGCCGAGCCTAGTATCCCGTGGCCGCACGGCAGCCCCTCGCCACAACAGAGCGCCAGCGCCGATACCTCGGACCGCGGCAACCGCATTTCCCCATTTGAGACTCAGGAGCACCCCATGATGTTGCAGAACCCAGCAGCGAAGTACCGCGCCTTCCCACCCGTGCAATTGTCCGACCGCCAGTGGCCGAACAACGTGATCTCCAAGCCGCCGATCTGGATGAGCACCGATCTGCGCGACGGCAACCAGGCCCTGATCGAACCGATGAGCGCCGAGAAAAAACTGCGCTTCTTCGAACTGCTGGTCAAGGTCGGCCTCAAGGAAATCGAAGTGGGCTTCCCTTCCGCCTCGCAGACCGACTTCGACTTCGTGCGCAAGCTGGTCGAGGAAAACCGCATCCCCGACGACGTCACCATCATCGTGCTGACCCAGTCGCGCGATGAACTGATCCGCCGTACCGTGGAATCGGCGGCCGGCGCCAAGCGCGCCATCGTCCACCTGTATAACTCGGTGGCGCCGGTGTTCCGCAAGGTCGTCTTCGGCATGTCGCGCGAAGAGATCACCAACATCGCCACCACCGGCACCAAGCTGGTGAAGGAATTGATCAAGCAGCACCCGCAGACCGAATGGGGCTTCGAGTACACGCCTGAATCGTTCTCCACCACCGAACTCGATTTCTCCAAGCATATCTGCGACGCCGTCACCGCGATCTGGGAACCGACGCCGCACAACAAGATGATCATCAACCTGCCGTCGACGGTGGAGTGCAGCACCCCCAACGTCTACGCCGACCAGATCGAATGGATGTCGCGCAAACTGGCGCGCCGCGATTCGCTGATCATCAGCGTCCACCCGCACAACGACCGCGGCACCGCCGTCGCCTCGGCCGAGATGGCCGTGATGGCCGGCGCCGACCGCGTCGAGGGCTGCCTGTTCGGCAACGGTGAACGCACCGGCAACGTCGACCTGGTCACGCTGGCCTTGAACCTGTACACGCAAGGCGTGCATCCGGGCCTGGACTTCTCCGACATCGACGAAGTGCGCAAATGCGTTGAAGAGTGCAACCAGTTGCCGGTGCATCCGCGCCACCCATACGTGGGCGACCTGGTGTTCACCGCCTTCTCCGGCTCGCACCAGGATGCGATCAAAAAGGGCTTCGCCCAGCAGCAGGAAGGCGCGCTGTGGGAGATCCCTTACCTCCCGATCGACCCGCAGGACCTGGGCCGCAGCTACGACGCCGTCATCCGCGTCAACAGCCAGTCCGGCAAGGGCGGCATGGCTTACTTGCTGGAGCAGGACTACGGCCTGGTGCTGCCGCGCCGCTTGCAGATTGAATTCAGCCGCGCGGTGCAGGCCGTGGCCGATTCCACCGGCCTGGAGATCACCGCCGAAGGCATTTACGACATCTTCAACAAGGAATACTTCGAGCAGAACTCGCCGTATGCCTACAACGCGCACAAGATGGTGGAAGACACCAGCAGCGACGAGCCGGTGCAGATCGACATCGCCCTCACCCACCGCAAGGCGCCACTGGCGCTGCAAGGGGGCGGCAATGGCCCAATCGACGCCTTCGTCGATGCGCTCGGCCTGGACATCAAGCTGATGGACTACCATGAGCACTCGATCGGCTCCGGCGCCAACGCCAAGGCGGCCTGCTATGTCGAACTGCGCCTGGCCAACGGCCCGACGCTGTTCGGCGCCGGCATCGACAGCAACATCGTCACCGCCTCGTTCAAGGCTGTGCTGAGCGCCGTCAACCGCCAGCTCTCGCAGCAGCAAGCCGCGCCGGCACCAGCGGGCGCCGACGCCACCGCGTAACAACGACGATCAGGAGCGCGGCTGCCGCCAGGCGGCCGCGCGCTTCTCCCTGAAGAACTCCCAGGCGGCTTCCGCCACCTCGAAGTCGGCGTTCTGCCGGCCTGTCAGCTTGTTGACGAAATAGGGATAGCGCTTGCTGCTGCTTGGCTCCGCGTGGCCGCCGTTCTCGATTTTATACAGCCCCACTTGCAGCCCGCTTCCCGCCTCGCCCCACATCGTGCGCGTCACCCGCGTCTTGTCCCACTGGTTGCGATGCGGGATCTCAAGCACGCTCGGTTCGTCAGGAAGGCCGGCCAGTTCGCGCCAGATCCTGGCGCTGTCCTCGATGCTGCTGACCGGGTCCAGGAAACCCAGCACATGAAAAAATTTGCCACCTCGGTAAGGCATTAGCGGATCGGCCGTGCAGCCCATGATCAGCGCCGGCAGCGCGGCCGTGGGCATCTGCGCAGCGTGCGGCGGCGGCATACAGGCGAGGACCGTCGAGAAGGCGGCCAGCTTGTGCGGAATCTCCACCGCCGCGCGGTAGGTCAACAGGCCGCCACGGGAAACGCCGATCAGATAAACCCGGCTGGCATCCACATCGTAGTCGGCCACCGCCTTGTCGATCAGCGACGCGATGAACGCCACGTCGTCCTTCTTCGCCACCTTCTGCGCGCTCGCAAAGCAGTCGTTCCAGCCGCCAGCGCCGGCGTCCGGCGCGATCACCACGATGTCTTCACGTTCGGCGATCTCCAGCCACACCGACAACGGCGACGGCGGAAACGCCTTGCCCATCACCTGCTCCGCCGAAGCGCCAGCACCATGCACGACGATGACCAGCGGACGCTTGCCGGATGTCGGCCGCCCCGATCGCGCCAGCAGATAACGGCGCAATCCATCCGGCCGCAAAAGCGTCTCCCGCGTGGCCTGCGCACACGCGGCATTCACGACGGCAGTACCAAGAAACGCGGCCTTCAAGCCCGCGCGTATGCGTCCCAACATTCAACCTCCTTAGACAATAGTGTCACAATACTATGCGTCGTCACTCCCGCGCAACAGCCCCCGCCAACCAATTTCGCCGCACCGCACCATTGCCGCTATACTGGATTCTCGCCCGGTGTTCTCATGGAGTCATGCATGAATATCTCGAACCTGAAAATCGGTGTGCGGCTCGCGGTCGCATTTGGAGCGGTGCTGGTGTTGATGGCGGTGTTGATCGGCGTCGGCCTGCAACGGCTGAACAGCATCAGCCGGCTCAATGCGGTCATCATCGACAAGGATTGGGTCAAGGCCGATGCGGCGGCCACGGTCGGCAGCACCACCCGCGCCAACGCGGCGCTGACGCTGGAACTCTTCACCACCACCGACGCGGCGCGCACGGCGGAAATCTACCGCGAGATGGAAGTCAACAAAAAGACCATCAGCACCGCGCTGGAAACCCTCGACACCCTGCTCTACACCGACGAAGGCAAGGCCCTGCTGCTGACCATCCGCGAGCAGCGCAAGGCCTACGTCGTATCGTTCACGCAGGTCGCCAAGATGCTGGCCGGCGGCCAACGCGACGAAGCGCAAGCAGCGCTGCGCGCCGACATGCTGCCCAAGCTGGCCAAGGTACAGGCCAGCATACGCCAGCTGTCGGACCTGCAAAAATCCGTGGTCGCCTCCAACGGAGAACTGGTCAAGCACGACATCGCCATGGCCAGCCAGATGATGGGATGGCTCGGCATCGTGGCGCTGGGGTTGGGCCTGGCCTTCGCCTGGCGCGTAACGCGCTCGATCACCGATCCGATCGGCCATGCGCTGAAGATGGCGCGCGCCGTGGCCTCCGGCGACCTGACCTGCCGCATCGGCAATGAACAGCGCGACGAAATGGGCCAGCTACTGGGGGAGCTGGGCAAGATGAACGACAACCTCGCCAGCATCGTCGGCCGCGTGCGCACGGGCACCGGCGCCATCACCACCGCCTCGGCGGAAATCGCCAGCGGGAATATGGACCTTTCCACGCGCACCGAGCAGCAAGCCAGCTCGCTGGAAGAAACCGCCGCCTCGATGGAGGAACTGACCAGCACCGTCAAGCAGAACGCCGCCAACGCACAGCAGGCCAACGAACTGGCGCTGTCGGCGACGCAGGTGGCGCAGCGCGGCGGCGAGGTGGTGGCGCAGGTGGTCGGCACCATGAACTCGATCAATGACTCGTCGCGCAGGATCGTCGACATCATCGGCGTCATCGACGGCATCGCCTTCCAGACTAACATCCTCGCGCTGAATGCGGCAGTGGAAGCGGCGCGCGCGGGCGAACAGGGGCGCGGCTTTGCGGTGGTGGCGTCCGAGGTACGCAATCTGGCACAGCGCTCGGCCGGCGCGGCCAAGGAAATCAAGGCCCTGATCGACGATTCAGTGGACAAGGTGGCGGCCGGCGCGCGCCTGGTCGACCTGGCCGGCAGCACCATGAACGAGGTGCAGGACAGCGTGCGCAAGGTGACCGACATCGTCGCCGAGATCACGCTGGCCAACCGCGAGCAGACCGGGGGCATCGAGCAAATCAATATCGCCATCAGCCAGATGGACCACGTGACGCAGCAGAACGCCGCGCTGGTCGAGCAGGCGGCGGCCGCGGCGGCGGCCATGCAGGACCAGGCCGGCCAGCTGAATCAGGTGGTCAGTCAGTTCCGGCTGGCGGCATGACGGCGAGCGCGCGCGACATCATGATTTCGTCGTAAAACCGGCCGTCGACGATCATCGAGTCCGGCTCGCGGCCGAACTCCATGAAGCCCAGCGATTCATACAGGCCGACCGCTTCCGCGTTGCCGGCGGTGACCGAGATCGTCATGCGCAGCACGCCATCGAGCGTGGCGGCGCACGCCAGCACCTGCTCCATCAAACGCCGTCCCAGGCCCCGGCCACGGTGCGGCTCGGCCACGTACATCGCATACACAAAGGCTTTGTGACGCACCTTGAGCGCCGTCTCCCGCGCCAGGCCGACGATGCCGACCAGCTGGTCGCCGTCGAAGGCGCCGAACACGATGCGGCCCGAATCCGGCGCCAGCCGCGCCTCCGTGGTGGAAAGCGGCATATCGCATTCCTCTTCGTAGCTGGAACCAAAAGCGGAGGCGGACTCGCGCAAGCCCGCCAGCCGCAGGGAGCGGAACGCGGCGGCATCGGATGAAAGCAAACGGCGAATAGACATGGCGCTCCCAGGCTGCAAGTGAATCGCCAATTATAGCGGCAGCTCGAAGCGGTAACCCACGCCATACACCGACTGCAGGCATTCGGCGTCCGGCAGCTTGCGGCGGATATTCTTGATGTGCGAATCAACGGTGCGGTCGCTGATGTCGCGCTGGTCCTGGTGCGCGAAGTCCAGCAGTTGCTGGCGCGTGTAGACCCGGCTTGGATTGTCGATCAACTCGGCCAGCAGGCGGAACTCCAGCGGCGTGAGCGCCAGCGCGGCGCCCTGGTGCAGCACGCGCATGCCGGCGCGGTCGATCTGAAACGGCGAGACGGGCGCAGTCGGCGCCACCACCGACGCTCCGCTACGGCGCAGGTGCACGCGCACGCGCGCCACCACCTCGCGCGGGCTGAATGGCTTGCAGACGTAGTCGTCGGCGCCGCTGTCCAGTCCCAGCAGACGGTCGATCTCGTCCACGCGCGCGGTCAGCATGATGATCGGCAGCTGCGAGAAGGCACGTACCTCGCGGCACACGCCGATGCCATCCAGTTCCGGCAGCATCAGGTCCAGCAGCACCAGGTCCACGCCGCCGTGACGGATAGCGTCGACCGCGCTGCGGCCGTCGGCGGCGAGCCGCGTGCTCCAGCCGGCGGCGTTCATGTAGTCCGCCAGCAGCGCGGCGATCTTGGTGTCGTCTTCAACGATCAGAATATTGGGCACGTGATTGCTTCCTATGTTTTCAACGGCAGGCGCACCACCATCTTGACGCCGCCCAGCACCGACGGCGTGGCGACTATGGTGCCGCCGTGCGCCTCCACCAGCGCTTTGCAAATCGCCAGTCCCAGTCCGCTGCCGCCGCGTTCACGCGTGCGGGCGCCGTCCACGCGGTACAGCCGCTCGAAGATGCTCCCCAGGACAGCGGACGGCACGCCCGGCGCGCTGTCCTCCACCACGACTTCGGCGAACCCGCCGGCGCAGCTCAGCGCCACCACGATCTGGCCGCCGCTGTCGGTGTAGCGCAGGCTGTTCTCCAGCAGATTGGTGACCACCTGCTGCAAGCGGCCGGCATCGCCTTGCAGCAGCACGGGCGCTGGCGGCAGGGTCCAGCTCAGATCCAGGCCGCAAGCCTGCGCGCGCGGCTGGTAGCGCTCCAGCGTGGGCCGCAGCAGTTCAACGAGATTCAGTTCATGCCAGTGGTAGTGCAGGTCGCCGGCATCGGCCATGGTCAGCTGGTGCAGGTCGTCGACCAGTTTATTCAGGCGCAGCACCTCGGCATGCAGCGATTGCAGCGCGCTGGCGTCGGCCTTGCGGATGCCATCGAGCAGCGCTTCGATCTCGCCCCGTATCACCGTCAGCGGCGTGCGCAGTTCGTGCGACACGTCGGCCAGCATCTTGCGGCGCTGGCGTTCGCTCTCCTCCAGCGCTTCGGCCATGGCGTTGACGTGCAGCGCCAGTTCCGCCACTTCGTCGCGCGACAGCAAGGGAGCGCGGGCGCTCAATTCGCCCAGCGCCAGCCGCGCCGTGACATCGCGTAGCGCCGCCACGGGCCGCAGCAGATGGCGGGCAAGCCAGATCGCCGCCAGCACGGCAAGACCGATCAAGCCGGCGGACAGCAACAGGATAGATTGCAGTTGCTCGCGCAGGAAGACGGTGGCGCTGGCGTCGGCGCCGCCCGTCTCGCGCAGCGGCATCAGGCGCATGTGGCCAACCACCACGCCATCGACCTTGATGGCGCGTTCGGCCCCGACCTGGATGTCCGGAGGGCCGATCAGTTTATGGCCCTGGGCATCGGTGATCGAGAGGCGTTGTGCGAAATCCATCGGGTCGTTGCGGCGCGGCGGTGGATCGGCTTCCGGCGGCGGCTCGCGGCGCGGCGGCCTGGATGGATCGCCATACTCGCCCCGTTCATCCTCATGTTCCGGCGCCGGACCGCCTCGCGGCGGCGGTGGCCGACGGCGTTCGTGGCGCGGCCGGCGCGCATCGCCATCCGGCTCGAAGACCTGGCTGCGCGGCGTGATCCTGTTGAGCAGCTCGCCGAGCGCGCGCGGCTGCCCGCGCAGCCAATCGAAATTGCCCTCGGTCCGGTAACGGTCCTCCAGCAGCTCGCGCAGCTGGTCGAAATCCTGGACCTGAAGATCGTTGAGGTAGGCGACGAAACCGCGCTTGAGGTTACTGCTGGCGACCCACGCCATCGTGCCCACGCACAGGATGACGATAGCGATCACCGCCAGCGCGATCTTGCGGGCGATGGTCAACCGCATGGCTGGTTCCTTGGCTTCATGCCTCCATCATAACCGCCAAATGTGGAGAAATTATGAGCGACTGACAAAAACGCGACACCGCCGCCAGTCTTCATTTTTTCTACACAATTGGACGTCAATCTCGCACCGTCATCACACCAGACGGAGAACACCATGTATCAACGCGCGCTTTACCTGACACCGGCCATCGCCGCCGCAGCCCTGCTGGCCGCATGCGGCGGCAGCGATCCAATGACGGCCGACACCACGACCAGCGCCACCGCGCGTGTGCTGCAAGGCGGCGCACCCACCGCCAACACCACGCTGGCTGCGATCACCGTGCAGGCGGCAGCCGCGCCGGCGGCACCTCCGCCCATCGTGCTGGCGCCGGTGCCCAACGACGAAGGGGCCTCCCTCACCTTCAGCACAGTGGGCGCGGTGGACACCGCCAATCCCTTCTTCAAACCGTTCGGCAACGGCCGCTCCTGCGCCACCTGCCACCAGCCCGACAACGGCTGGAGCATAGGCCCGGACAAACTGGCCGTCCGCTTCGCCAACAGCAATGGCGCCGATCCGGTATTCCGGCTGGTGGACGGCGCCGTCTCGCCGCTGGCCGCCACCGCCACGCTGGACCAGAAGCGCGTCGCCTACAGCATGCTGTTGACCAAAGGCCTGATCCGCGTCGGCCTGCCAATGCCGGCCGGCGCCGAGTTCTCGCTGGCCAAAACCGAAGACCCCTACAACTACGCCAGCGCCAAGGAACTGTCGCTGTTCCGCCGCCCGCTGCCCACCGCCAACCTCAAATTCAACAGCAGCGTGATGTGGGACAGCCGCGAAACCGCCAGCGATCCCGCCTCCGCCCTGTGCCTGAAGGACGTGCGTCCCGCCCAGTGCTTCGCCACCCTCGACGCCAGCTTGCTCCACCAGGCCAACAGCGCAGTGCGCGGCCACGCCGAAGCGGCGCAAGACCTGACCGCCGCCGAGCAGCGCGCCATCGTCAATTTCGAAAAAACGCTGTTCACCACCCAGGTCAGTTCCATCGACGCCGGCAGCCTGACCGATGCGGGGGCGCTGGGCGGCCCGGCGCGGTTGGCAGCCAGCGCCTTCCACTTCGGCATCAACGACCTCGAAGCCGGCGACTACCAGACCGCCGCGCCCTTCAACCGCAATGTGATGGCCATCTTCGGCGCCTGGCGCAACCTGGACCGCCCCGCACCGCCGCCACCTCCGCCGGCGCGCGGCCGCCCCGCTCCGCCGCCGCCGGCCGCCCCAAGCCCGCAGAACCTGGCGCGCGCCTCGATCGCGCGCGGCGAACAAATCTTCAACAACAAGCCGTTCAACATCAGCGGCGTGGCCGGCTTCAACGACGAACTGCGGCGCCCCTTGCAGCGCGGCTCCTGCGCCAGTTGCCACGACACGCCCAACTCCGGCACGCATTCGGTGGTCCGCATGTTCAACACCGGCGTATCGGATGGAACACGCCGCACGGCGGACATGCCGCTCTACACGCTGCGCAACAACGTCAGCGGCGAGACGGTCGCCACCACCGATCCGGGTGCGGCCATGCAAACAGGTAAATGGAAGGACATCGGCCGCGTCAAAGTTCCGAGCCTGCGCGGCATCGAATCGCGCTCGCCCTACTTCCACAACGGCTCGGTGCACACGATCGAAGATATCGTGACCTTCTACGACAAGCGCTTCAACATCGGCTTCACCGCGCAGGAGGCGGCCGACCTGGCGGCCTTCATGAAGGCGCTGTAAAGCTTACGGCGCCAGCCGCGCCAGCCGGATGCCGGTGAACTGCCAGCGGGCGCCGGCAGGGAAGAAATTACGGTAGCTGGCGCGCGCATGGCCGTCCGGCGTGACGCAGGACGAGCCGCGCAGCACGTACTGGTTCAGCATGAACTTGCCGTTGTATTCGCCCAGCGCGCCGGGCGCGCTCTGGAAACCGGGATAGGCGGCGTAGCTGCTGCTGGTCCATTGCCAGCAGTGGCCGAACATCTGCAGCAGGCCGTCGTCATCGGCGGCGCCTGCCGGATGCAGCGTGCCGGTTTCCACCTCCGCCTGGGCGGCGGCGAATTCCCACTCCGCCTCGGTCGGCAGGCGGGCGCCGGCCCAATTGGCATAAGCATCCGCTTCAAACAGCGACAGATGCGTCACGGGCCGCGACAGGTCCAGCGGCTGCGCGCCATGCAGCGTAAATTCCCGCCACCGGCCCTGCTCGTCCTGCTGCCAGTACATCGGACCATTCAGGTTCTGGCAGCGCACCCAATCCCAGCCCTCGGCCAGCCACAGCGCCGCGTTGAAATAGCCGCCGGCGGCGATAAACTCGAGATACTCGCCATTCGTCACCAGCCGCGACGCCAGCTCGAACGGCGCCACGTATTGCTTGTGGCGCGGCAGTTCGTTGTCGAAGCAAAAACCGCTGCCGTGATGGCCGATGTCGGTCAGGCCGCCAGCGAACGGCAGCCAGGCCATCGCCGGCGCGGCCTTGGCCTGCGCCAGCGGCACGTCCATGTACTCGGGCAGCAGCGCGCTTTGCGCCAGCAGGTGCTTGACGTCGGTGAGCATCAGCTCCTGGTGCTGCTGCTCGTGCTCCAGTCCCAGCGTGACCAGCATCGTCAGCTGCGCGCGCCGTTCCGCATCGAGATCGCTGGCCAGCAGGCGGGCCACGCGGCCGTCGACGTCGGCGCGATACGCGCGCACCTGCGCCATCGCCGGCCGCGTCAGCAGGCCGCGCTGCGCGCGCGGATGCTTCTCGCCGATGCCGTTGTAGTAGGAGTTGAACAGCACCCGGAACGCCGGATGGAACGGCGCGAACCCGGCCTCCATGCGTTCCAGGATGAAGGTCTCGAAGAACCACGTGGTATGCGCCAGGTGCCATTTGATCGGACTGGCGTCCGGCATCGACTGCGCGCCGCAGTCCTCGTCGGTCAGCGGCTCGGCCAGCGCCAGCGAGCGGCGGCGCACCTTGTCATAGCGGGCGTGGAGGTCTTGCTGCGGCGGGCGCATGTCCATAGGCGTGATCGGCTTTCAGAGAGGTGCTACCCGGGCGTGGATGACGGCGAACCAGTTCGACGGATCGGTCCAGACCTGGGCCGTGTCGAAGCCGGCCCGTTCCAGCAGGCCGACGAAGGACTGCCGCGTGTACTTGTAGCTGTCCTCGGTGTGGATGCGCTCACCGCGCGCGAAATGGCGTTCGCCATCGGCCCAGCGCACGGTCAGCTCGGCGCGCGCTTCCAGGTGCATTTCGATGCGGCTGTCGGCCTCGTTGAAGAAGGCGCGGTGCTGCCACTGGGCGACATCGAAGTCGGCGCCGATCAGGTGGTTCAGATGGCGCAGCATGTTCAGGTTGAAGGCCGCCGTGACGCCCAGCGCATCATCGTAGGCCGCGTCCAGCACCGCCTTGTCCTTGATCAGGTCCACGCCGATCAGCAGGCCGCCGTCCGCGCCCGCGTTGGCGCGCAGGCCGCGCAGGAAGCCGACCGCCTGCTCCGGCGAGAAATTGCCGATCGACGAACCGGGATAAAAGAACAGGCGGCGCCCTGGCCGCACGCTGTCCGGCAGCGCGAAGCCGTGGGAAAAGTCCAGCCCCAGCGCCGTCATCTCGATGTCAGGGAAGCGCTGCCGCAGGCGGCTCACCGCCTCGGTCAGGAAATCGCGCGAGATATCGACCGGCACATACTGCGCCGGTTGCAGCAGCGGGAACAGGCTGGCGGCCTTGGCGCAATTACCGGCGCCCAGGTCGATCAAGGTGGCGCCGGCGCCGATCGCGTCCGCCATGTCCGCGCCATGCTCGGCGAAGATGCCGGCCTCGGTGCGGGTCGGATAATATTCGGGCAGTTCGCAGATGGCCTCGAACAGCTTGGAGCCGAGGCCGTCGTACAGGTATTTGGGCGAAATGTGCGGCCGTGCGGCCAGCAAGCCGGCGCTGATCTCCGCGACCACCCCGGCACTGCCGTGCACGCGCGGCCCCTGCTTCAGTTGCTGCTGCGGCGGCGTGTTGCTTGTATCGGTCGAAACAACACGGATCGCCGAGGAGCGGGACATCTGCATAGTTGCTCTGCCTTTAAAGGAGGTCATCCCATTCGCGGATAACATTTTTGTTATGATAGCCGAATATCCATTTTGCAGCGCCGGGCCGACAAAACTGTGCGGCCCTTCACATTCGTCGCAACTGAAGCACAAATCTTACAAAAAAGGCACACGACTATGACATTCTCCGCCATGCGCACGATCAAATCCCTGTTTGCCGCCGGCCTGATGCTGGCAGCCGCCCACTCGCAGGCGCAATCGGCCGACCACGTGTTCCGCGTGTCCGCCATCCCGGACGAAGCGCCGACCGAATTGCAGCGCAAGTTCAAGCCGCTGGGCGAATACCTGGAGAAGAAGATCGGCATGAAGGTTGAATTCACGCCGGTGACTGACTACGCCGCATCGGTCGAAGCGCTGATCAACAAGAAGGTCGACATGGTCTGGTTCGGCGGATTCACCTTCGTGCAGGCCAAGGACCGCAGCAAGAACCAGATCACGCCGCTGGTGCAGCGCGCCGAGGACGAAAAATTCCGTTCGGTCTTCATCACCACCAACAAGGACATCAACAAGCTGGAAGACCTGAAGGGCCACACCCTGAGCTTCGGTTCCGAGTCGTCGACCTCGGGCCACCTGATGCCGCGCTCCTTCCTGCTGGCCGCCAAGATCAACCCGGACACCGACCTGAAACGCATCGCCTTCTCCGGCGCGCATGACGCCACCGTGGCCGCCGTTGCAGGTGGCAAGGTCGATGCCGGCGCGCTGAACATCTCGGTCTGGGAAAAACTGATCGCCGAGAAGAAGGTCGATCCGGCCGTGGTGCGCGTGTTCTACACAACGCCAGGCTACTACGACTACAACTGGAGCGTGCGCACCGACATGAACGCGGACCTGAAGAAAAAACTGACCGACGCCTTCCTGGCGCTCGATCCGAAGAACCCGCAGGACAAGGTCATCATGGACCTGCAGCGCGCCTCCAAGTTCATCCCGACCAAGGCCGAGAACTACACCGCGATCGAAGCGGCGGCACAGAACGCGGGCCTGCTGAAGAAGTAATCGATGTCCACTTACCACCTGCAGAACCTGACGGTGCGCCATCTCGGCGCATCGCGGGCGGCCGCACTGCATGCGATCTCGCTGACGATACAACAGGGCGAGCAACTGGCCCTGATCGGCCCCTCCGGCGCCGGCAAGACCACCTTGCTGGCGACCTTGGCCTGCGCCCACCAGCCGTCTGAAGGCGGCTTCCAGGCCTTCGGCGTCGACCCGTGGGCGCTGGGCCACGCCGAGCGCCACCGCCTGCGCGCGCAGCTGTTCCTGGCGCCGCAGACGCCGCCGCTGCCGCCGCGCCAGCGCGTGGTGACGGCGGTGCTGGCCGCGCGCCTGCCGCAATGGAGCTTGTGGCGCGCGCTGGTATCGCTGGTCAAGCCGGCCGACCCGGAAGCTGCGTGGCAGGCGCTGTCGCGCTTCAACCTGGGCGACAAACTGTATTCCCGCGTCGACCGCCTGTCCGGCGGCGAGCGACAGCGCTGCGGCCTGGCGCGCCTGCTGCTGTCTCCCGCCAAGGCGCTGCTGGTGGACGAACCGCTGTCCGCGCTCGACCCGGTGCTGTCCGAGCTGACGCTATCCACGCTGCGCGATGAAGCCAGGGCGCGCAACGCCACACTGATTTGCAGCTTGCACCAGGTCGACCTGGCGCTGAGCCACTTCCCGCGCATCGTCGGCCTGCGCGACGGTCGCATCGAATTCGACCTGCCGCGCGCCCAGGTCACCCCCGACATGATCGCCGCGCTGTACCAGGGCGAACAGCCCGCCGCCAGCCCACGGCCGCTGGACGAGGCCATGACCGTCAAGCTCGGCGTCGGCGCCTGTCTGTAATGGCGACGTTGAACGCCCATCCCGATCCGGCCTGGCGCGGCCGCGTCATCGCCACCGCCGTCTGCCTGCTGCTCCTTTGGCCGACGCTGGTGGTCACCGAATTCAAGCCGTGGACCTTGTTCGACTGGCAGAGCCTCACCTCCACCGGCCGCTTCCTGGCCGACTTCCTGGTGCCGGCGCACGGCGCCGAATTCCTCACCATGCTGCTGGAGCAGACCTGGCTGACCATCGCCATCGCCACCTCCGGCCTGGCGCTTGCGCTGCTGGGCGCCATCCCCGCGGCGCTGGTCATCAGTGAGCAGCTGTCGATCTCGCGCCTGGGCACGGGCCGCATGCGGCCGCTGGCGCGCATCGTGCGGCATGCGGTGCGCTGGACGCTGGTGCTGCTGCGCAGCGTGCCGGAGCTGGTGTGGGCGCTGCTGTTCGTGCGCATCATTGGCCTCGGGCCGACGGCCGGCGTGCTGGCCATCGCCCTCACCTACTGCGGCATGCTGGGCAAGGTCTACGCCGAGATCCTCGAATCGTCCGACGCCCACGCCAGCGACACGCTGCTGGCCAACGGCAGCGGGCGACTGGCCGCGCTGCTGTACGGCGCGCTGCCGGAAGCGGCGTCGGAACTGATGTCCTACACCGTCTACCGCTGGGAGTGCGCGATCCGCGGCTCGGTGGTGATGGGCTTTGTCGGCGCCGGCGGCCTCGGTCAGCGCATGGACGAATCGATGAAAATGCTGGCCGGCGCCGAAGTGTCGTCCATGCTGCTGGTGTTCGTGCTGCTGGTGGCGTTGGCCGACCAATTCTCCAAGATCCTGCGGAGGCGCCTCGGATGAACCATGCCCTGATACCCAAGCCGCCGCGCCGCGACTGGACCGTGCTGGCCATGCTGGCGATGGTGGCGGTGCTGATCATCGCCAGCTTCGCCTCGCTGCCGCTGAAGTGGCGCGAGTTCTTCACGCTGGAAGCGGTCAACAGCACGCTGGAACTCCTGGCCGGTTTCGCGCCGCCCGACCTGTCCGCGCCCTTCCTGATCAAGACCGGCTGGGCCGCCGTCGAGACCATGGCCATGTCGGCGCTCGGCACGCTGCTGGCGGTGCTGGCCGGGCTGGCGTTTTCGCTGTCCGCGTCCGGCCGCTTCGGCCGTCCGGCGCGCGCCTTGATGCGCGCCCTGCTCAACGTGCTGCGCTCGATCCCGGAACTGGTGTGGGCCTCGATCCTGCTGATCGCCTGCGGCCTGGGGCCGTTCGGCGGCACGCTGGCGCTGGCCGCGCACACCGCCGGCGTGCTGGGACGCCTGTTCGCCGATTCGCTGGAAAACGCCGCGCCGCTGCCGGAGCAAAGCCTGCGCACCAACGGCGCCTCCGCCGGCGCGGCCTTCTTCTACGCCACGCTGCCGCAAACGCTGCCGCAGATGCTGTCCTACACGCTGTACCGCTGGGAGAACAACATCCGCGCCGCCGCCATTCTCGGCGTGGTCGGCGCCGGCGGCCTGGGGCAGATGCTCAAGTACCACCTGTCGCTGTTCCAGATGCAGCAAGCCGCCACCGTCATCGTCGCCATGCTGCTGCTGGTCGCGCTGGTCGACGGCATCAGCTTCGCGCTGCGCCGCGTCCTCACCCGCTAACCCTTCATCAAGTCACCCATGCTCGAACTGCATAACCTGTCCAAGTCCTATGCCAGCGGCCGTCCGGTGCTGTCCAACCTGTCCTGGAACTTCAAGGCAGGCGAATTCGTCTCCATCATGGGCGATTCCGGCGTCGGCAAATCGACGCTGCTGAACCTGATCGCCGGCCTCGATACGCCGGACGCCGTGCCGGGCGACTCGCCCATCATCGTCGACGGCGTGCCGATGTCCGGCCTCGACGACGACGCCGCCACAAAACTGCGGCGCGCGCGCATGGGCTTCATCTTCCAGGCCTTCCATGTGCTGCCGCACCTGACGCTGCTGCAAAATATCGCCCTGCCGCTGCTGCTGAACGGCCTGCCGACCGGACGCGCGGCGGAAATGCTGGAGGCCGTGGGCCTCGGCGGCCGCGGCGCCGACTTCCCCCACCAACTATCCGGCGGCGAAATGCAGCGGGTGGCGATCGCCCGCGCGCTGGTGCACCGTCCGGCCCTGGTGCTGGCCGACGAACCGACCGGCAATCTCGATCCGGATACCGCCCACAGCATCCTGACCCTGCTCCGACGAGAAATCAAAGCCACCGGCGCCTGCGCGATCATGGTCACCCATTCGCAGGCGGCGGCCGAGATGACAGACAAAACCCTACAACTTTCAAAATCAGGCATACAAGAAACAACAATCGTCAACACGTTTAAGCAATAAACAAGATAATTTTTTTATCAAACCCTCCCATTCTGTTCTCCGCGTAGTATTATTGAAATTAACTTGCATGGTTATCAAGAATGTTGAGTTGCGTACCACATTCAGACCAAAAAAGTGTGGACGCTGGCCTTGCCGGGAAACGTTAATATTTTTTCACGTTTTGAGCAAAGGAGGAGCAATCATGAACGTACGGCAAAAAAAGCTGGAACTGATCGAAGCCATGAATCGCGCTCGGGCGCTGGAACCATCCAGTTTTGTTCCGAACAAGCTTCTTGATACTTTGATCGAAAAGATGAACCTGAAAAACGACGCGGAACTTTGCCGAGTTTTGGAGGTGCAGCCACCCATCATCAGCAAGATCCGACACCGGAAATTGGCCGTCGGGGCTACCATCTTGCTGCGTATGCATGAAAAGTCAGATATCAGCATACGGGAATTGAAGGATCTGTCGACCGCGTCTATGCATTGAGCAGCCCAGCTGATCTTGCCATGCCAGGCGCCGGCATGCGGTATCCGGCGCCCTCTAATGCACATTGCGTACAGCCCAAACCCCGCTGAACGCTGCATTATCCCTTACGGTAACGCCTCCCCCACACACTGTTTTCCAGTCCCAGTCCGTCCCTTCAGCACTTCTCATATTTCCAGTTGCGTGCCTTGCCCTCGGCAATCCACTCGACGGCCTGTTCGCGTCTGCGCGTGCGGGTGGCCTCGGTCTTGGCCTCGGCGATCCATTCCGCGTAGTCGCGTTTCTTGCTTGGGCTGAAGGCCTCGAAGTGCTGCTGCGCCGCCGGCACCGCCCGCAGCGCTGCGGTGAAATCGGCGGGAATGAGCAGCGGGCGCGGTTCGGCGGGCTTGGCGCGGGCCGGCGCGGCGATGCCGTCGTCGTTCAACTTCATCGCCTTTTTGATGTAGCCGGTCAGGATTTTCTTGGACGGCAGGTCCTTGACCGTTTCGATGCGGCCGAACTGCCCCATCGCTTCGCGGTTGGCCTCATCGGCCATCAACAGCTCGCCCTTCCAGAAACCCAGCGCGCAGTGGGCCTTGAAGGCCGACATCCCGCACATCATGCCCTTGTACATAAAGTGCGGGAAGCTCCATTTCATCGTCTCTTCGACGTCGGGACAGGCTTCGTGCACCACGGCGCGCAGGTGCTTGAGGATGGGCTGCGCAAATTCGGCGGACTTGGCGATGTAGGCGTCAACCCGCGGATCGATGGTGGGCATGATGATGCTCGGCTGGTTGTTGTTTGCCTCAATATACCAAATACTCGGGCTGGCGCTTGGCGATTTCGCCCTCCAGCTGGTTGACGAAGGCGAAATTCGGCAGCGTCGGCGCGATGCGGCGGCCGATGTCCCAACTACGCCACGCGCTGGGCGTATCGAAGCGCATGATCATCAGGTCGCCCATGTCCTTCCACGCGCCGCCCAGCACCGGATTGGCCTCCAGCACCTCGCCAAACAGCTGGTCGCATTCCTTGTACTGTCCCAGCCTGGCGCGGTTGTTGGCTTCCATGAGCTTGAGCACATAAGCCTTGCGCGGCGCCTGGCTGCGCAAGCCGGACAAGGTCGCCGCGGCGGGCGCGAAGTCTTCCTGCTTGCTGACGCTGGTGGCGCTGAAGGCCAGGCTGACCGGGGTGCTGGCGCGGATCTGCTCCAGCTGCGCAGGCGTGAAGGGCAGCATGGCCGCGCCGGTCGACAGCGTACACTCCAAGCGGCCGAGCATCGTGTCGAGCAGCTGGTCGGCGCGATAATTTGCCTCGGTGTCGCAGGGGTGCGCGGCGCGCAGCGCGGCCAGTTGTTCCGGCGTTTGCGCCGCCATGCGGTCCAGCAGCGCCTCGATCGCGCCTTGCGGCGGCGCGGCCTGGCGGGGCGTGTAGCCTTGCAGCGTATAGGCCGGCGGCGTAGCGCTCCGCACCTGCTCCACGCTGACACTGACCGTGCTGACACCCATGGCCGTGTTGACGGTGAAGTTCAGGCTATCCGGAATCAGGCCGCCTTCGGCCAGCCTGGCGAGCACTTGCGGATGGACCGACTGGGTGTAGCGCAGCAGCTGCGCGAAGTGCGCCGCGTCGCGCGCGCCAACCTTGGCGCCATGCTTGCTCCATTGGGCCAGCGGACTGCCCCCGCTGGAGAATTTCAGCGCGTCGCCGCTGGTGGAGGCGTCGATCACGGTGGCGCTGTCCTCGGCCAGCGACAGCTCCTGTTCCAGGTCCACCTTGCGGGCAGGCTTCAACTCGGAATTGAGCTTGGCCAGCATGGCGTTCATGCCAATGCGGTTGCGCATTTCAAAGACCCGGAAACCGGCGGTGTCGAACAGCGAATAGTCGACATAGGTTTTACTTGCGCCATCGAGTACCACGCGCCGCCGGTTCTTGAAATCATATATCGTCGTCGCACTGTCTGACTGGGCGGTAATGTAGTCGTCGGCCAGGGTGACGTAGAGTGTGGACTTGCTGTCGGCCGGCGACTTGGTGACGGACTTCAGCGGCTCGTGATGCACGGACGTCGTGACTTGCAGCGTGACGGCAGCCTGGCAGCTGGCGCCATAGGCCAGCGCCAACAGGGCCAGCAACTGAATTCGATTCATGGGTACTCGTCTGATGTCAGTAAAAAAACTCATGCTAGACGGGCTTATCATTTAAGACAACATTTTTTACACAAAAACTCATGAGACCTCGCACCACGCCGAATTTACTGGCCGCTTGTGGCGCCCTGCTGATGCTGGCCGGCTGCGCCGCCACCGGCAACGGCGCCGGTGGTCCGTCCGCCGTCAAGCCCGAGCAGCTCAGCGGAGCGCTGAACCGCGTCAGCTGGGGCGTCAACCTGAGCACCTACCAGCAGGCCGAAAAACTCGGCTACGACGCCTGGCTGGAGCAGCAGCTGCACCCTGTCGCCGCGCGGCTGCCAGCCGCCGCGCAGGCGCAGATCGACGCCATGACCATCACCCGCAAAACGCTGGTGCAGCTGAACCAGGACCTGGACCAGCAGCGCAAGGACGCCGACAAGATCGCCAACGACGACGAGAAGAAAGCCGCGCAGCAGGCCTACCAGCAGGAGCTCAATCGCATCGCCAGGGAGGCGGCCACGCGCTCGCTGCTGCGCGATCTGTATTCGCCCAACCAGTTGCAGGAGCAGATGACGTGGTTCTGGATGAACCACTTCAACGTCCACCAGGGCAAGAGCAACCTGCGCGCGTTGGTCGGCGACTACGAGGACACCGCGGCGCGCGCCCACGCGCTGGGCAAGTTCCGGGAGCTGCTGGGAGCCACGCTGCGCCATCCGGCCATGATCCGCTACCTGGACAACGAGCAGAACGCCGCCGGCCGCCTCAACGAAAACTACGCGCGCGAGCTGATGGAGCTGCACACGCTGGGCGTGGACGGCGGCTACAGCCAGCGCGATGTGCAGGAACTGGCGCGCATCCTGACCGGCGTCGGCGTCAACCTAGGCGCCACCGCGCCCAACGTGAAGAAGGAACTGCAGGCGCAGTATCTGCGGCAAGGACTGTTTGAATTCAACCCGAACCGCCACGACTACGGCAACAAGGAATTCCTCGGCCAGACCGTCAAGGGACGCGGCCTGGCCGAAGTGGACGAAGCGCTGGACCGCCTGAGCCGCCATCCGGCCACCGCGCATTTCATCAGCCGCAAGCTGGCGCTCTACTTCGTCGCCGACGAAGCGCCGCCGGCGCTGGTGGAGCGCATGTCGGCCACCTACCTGTCCACCGACGGCGACATCGCCGCCGTGGTGCGCACCATGTTCACGTCGGCCGAATTCGCGCAGTCGCTCGGCCACAAATTCAAGGACCCGGCGCATTACGTGGTGTCGGCCGTGCGCCTGGCCTACGACGACAAGGTGGTCCTCAACACCGGGCCGATGTTGTACTGGCTCACGCGCATGGCCGAGCCGCTGTACGGCCGCCAGACGCCGGACGGCTACCAGCTCACGCAGTCCGGCTGGGCCAGTCCGGGCCAGATGACCACGCGCTTCGAGATCGCCAAGGCGATCGGCTCCGGCAGCGCGGGCCTGTTCAAGACCGACGGCCCGCAGGCGCAGGAACGCGCCGCCTTCCCGCAACTGGCCAACGCGCTGTACTACCAGTCGCTGCAAAAAACCATCGCCCCCGCCACCCGCCAGGTGCTGGACCAGGCCACCTCGCCGCAGGAATGGAACACCTTCCTGCTGTCGTCCCCAGAACTGATGCACCGCTAAGGACTCGCGCCATGAAACGCCGCACCCTGCTCAAATCCCTGTCCGCGCTGGCGCTGCCGGCGATGGCCGGCAATCTGTGGGCCGCCCCGGCCAGCAAGGCCCGGCTGCTGTTCGTCTTCATGCGCGGCGGTTACGACGCCACCAGCCTGCTGGTGCCGATCTCCAGCCAGTACTACTACCAGGTGCGACCCAACATCGCCATCCCCAAGCCCAGCGCGGACCTCAATTCCGCGCTGCCGATTGATGGCGACTGGGGCCTGCACCCCGCCCTGCGCGACAGCATCTACCCGCTGTTCACGGCCGGCCAGGCGGCGTTCGTGCCGTTCGCCGGCACCGAGGACATCTCGCGCAGCCACTTCGAAACCCAGGACAGCATCGAACTCGGACAGGCGCTGGACCGCACGCGCGACTACCGCTCCGGCTTCCTGAACCGGCTGGCCCAGACGCTGACCTCCGACCGCGCCAGCGCCATCTCCTTCACCGACCAGCTGCCGCTGATCATGCAGGGCGGCGTGCAGTTGCCGAACATGGCGCTGCGTTCCATCGCCAAGCCCTCTGTCGACGCCCGCCAGGCCAAGCTGATCTCCGCCATGTACGACGGCAGCGCCCTGTCGCAGCAGGTGCGAGACGGCTTCGCGGTGCGCGAGGACGTGATGAAGGAAATGATCGGCGAGATGGATGCGGCCAACCGCAACGCCATCACCGCCAAGGGCTTCGAGCTGGAAGCGCGCCGCATCGCCAAGCTGATGAAGGACAAATACAACATCGGCTTCGTCGACGTCGGCGGCTGGGACACCCACGTCGGCCAGGGCGGCGCCACCGGCTACCTGGCCGGGCGGCTGGACGAGCTGGGACGCGGCCTGGCCGGCTTCGCGCAGGAGATGGGCGCAGACTGGAAGGACACGGTGGTGATCGTCGTCAGTGAATTCGGCCGCACCTTCCGCGAGAACGGCAACCGCGGCACCGACCACGGACACGGCACCGTCTACTGGGTGCTGGGCGGCGGCGTCCAGGGCGGCAAGGTGCGCGGCGAGCAGGTGCGGCTGGAACAGGCCACGCTGTTCCAGAACCGCGACTACCCGGTGCTCAACGAATACCGCGCCATATTCGGTGGCCTGCTGTCGCGCATGTACGGCCTCAATGCCGCGCAGGTCGAACACATTTTCGGCGCCAAGGGGCACGATATCGGGCTGGTCTGAGCGCAACGCCGTCATGTAGAATGGGCCACCCGCCGGTGGAGATCGACATGACTCGCCTTGCCGTTTCAGCGCTCGCTTTAACTTTTCTGCCATGTTGCCTGGCCGGCGCCGTCACGCTGCACCTGTGTACCATGGAGTCAGGCAATCCCCCCTTCATCACGGTCGACGCCACCGGCGTAGTCGACCAGTTGATACGCCAGGCCGCGCAGGAAGTCGGCATCGCTGTCGAATACCATGTCGCGCCATTGACGCGCTGCCGCGAAGAGGTACGCAACAACATCGCCGACGGTTTTCCCTACACTCCCTATTCGCCGTCGCTAGCCCCGGTCTTCGTCTACCCGATGCGCGGCGCCGGCATCGATGCGGCGCGCGCGGTCAGCAACGGCCGCACGACGGTGTTTCGCCGCGTCGGCAGCAAGACGGAGTGGGATGGCCGGCGCTTCGCGCATCTGAGCACGCCGGTGCTGGTCCCTTTCGGCATGGCGATGCTGCAGGACCGCCTGAAAGCGCTGGAGATCGGCATGGACAACAGCGGCAAGACGATGGAAGCCAATTTCGTCAAGATGCTGGCGGGCCGCAGCGACGTCGCGGTCGGCACCGAATACCATGGCCGCGAGCTGCTGGCTTTGCCGCAGTACGCCGGCAAGATCGAGGAGCTGCCGGTTCCCTTCACCGACGCCCCCTACTTCCTCGGCACGTCGCACCGCTTTTACCAGGCCAACCCGCAGTTGGTGGAACAGCTGTGGGACGCCATCGGCCGCATCCGCCGCACGCCTGCCTTCCAGGCCACGCAACGCAAAGCGCTGGAGGAACTGGCGAAGAGCCAAAAGAAGTAACTAGGCCAGGCGGCGCTGCAGGCGCTCCAGCGCGCGCATGAACAGTTCCGGCTCACCGGCCGCGCGCGCCAGCACCAGCGCGCCCTGGATGCCGCCGACCGTGTCCTCGGCCAGCGCCAGCGCGGTGTCGACGTCGCGGCCGGCGCGCTCCAGCGCATCGGCCAGCGCCGCCACCCACTCGGCAAAGTAGCCCTGCACCTTGAGCGTGAAGCGGTCGCGCTCATGGCCCAGCGCGAACACGCCCACCAGACACACCTTGCGGCCCGACTCGAAGTAACGGCCGACCGCGACGAACATCCGCGCTATCCCCTCGGCCGCATCGTCGGCGCTGCGCAGCGGCTGGAACACCTGGTCGCGGAACCAGCCGTCGATCTCGGCCAGCACGGCGTCGGCCATCTCGTCTTTGCCGCCGGGGAAAAAGTTATACATGCTCCCCTTGCCCAGCTTGGTGCCTTCGGAAATCCGGGACAGGCTCGCGCCTTCGTATCCGTAAGTCCGGAAAACTTCCGCCAGCAGCGGGATCACGTCGCCGCGTTCGACCATCGTTCTTGCCATAGCTACTTTCTTAAATCATTCAAAATCCGAACTCGCTCAAGCCCGCATGATCGGCCGGACGCGGGCCGTTCAGGTCCCAATGGAACTTGCGGTCGGCCGCCGCGATCGGCGCTTCGTTGATGCTGGCCAGGCGGTGGCGCATCAGGCCATCCTCGGCGAATTCCCAGTTCTCGTTGCCGTAGGCGCGATACCACTGGCCGGAGTCGTCATGGTATTCGTAGGCGAAGCGAACTGCAATGCGGTTGCCTTCAAATGCCCACAATTCCTTGATCAGCCGGTATTCGAGTTCGCGCGTCCATTTGCGCGACAGCAGGCCGACGATGGCGGCGCGGCCGGTGACGAATTCGGCGCGGTTGCGCCAGCGGCAGTCCTCGGTGTAGGCCAGCGAGACCTTTTCCGGGTTGCGGCTGTTCCAGCCGTCTTCGGCCAGGCGGACTTTCAGGATCGCGGTTTCACGGGTGAACGGCGGCAGGGGTGGTCGTGTCATGGGATTACCTCGTCAAGTTGTTTGTACCGATCGGTACAAGCAAAGTGTAATCCTCGCCCTGAGCGATTGCAAGCGGATTTTTCTATTCAGAACCAGATGCGATAAAAGACCCGGTCTTTGTCCAGCAGCAGGTGCTTGAGGCCTGCAAGCACGTGGGGGACAATCAGACTTGTCAAGACGACCGCCAGGCTTGAATGGACATCAAAAAACTGCTCCGCGATGTCATGATTGGGAACTATGCCGGTGGGGAGCTGCATTCCGAATAAAGCGACACCCCGCTTGGTATGGAGTGCGCCCAGCAATCCGACGATGGGCATGGCCACCATGCAGCCGTACAGCAGCCACTGGGCAAGGCTTGCCAGTCTTCTTTGCCAAAGCGGCACGCTGTCCGGCAAGGGGGCAGGCTTGTGTGTGATACGCCAAACGAGGCGAACCAGAACGAGCGCGAAAAGCAGCAGCCCGAAGGATTTGTGTTGAGCAAAATACCAGCCGCTACCAGGCTCGTCTTCAATCGACATCATGTACCAGCCCACGCCTAGCAGCCCGATGATCAGGAGCGCGGAGATCCAGTGCAGCCAGATCGCCGGCCGTTGATATTTCCAGCTGCGATCAGCAGCCGGCGCTACGTTCATTTGCTTGTCCATATCGTTTCCTCAACGTTTAGTCGTGGGCCGGTCACAATGCGTGATTGCCATAAAAACAATTAAACCTGATAACGGAGGAAGTCATGCGCATCCCTGCCCTGCTGGTCCTGGTCGGCGACATCGATTACTACAACGGCATCATCTACGTGTCGCTTGATTCTACCTCCGGCTACACCAAACCACATGTGGCGTTGTTTAACGCGTCGGACCTGAGCTACACCGGCACGAGCTTTGAACTGGGCGGCACGCCCGCCAATCCGGACAAGGCCCTGGCCAGCTGGGTCGCGGTGGACGCCAAGCGCGGCTTCGGCTACGGCAAGGAGTGGCAGGACGGGAACACCATCAATGTCTACAATTTGAGCGACTGGAGCTTCAGCCACACGCACACGCTGGACAAGTCGCTGGGCCGCATCCAGGGCGCCAAGGTGGTCGGCGATTGGCTCTACATGGCCTCGGACAACGACGCCCAATTGATCTAGCGCAGCAATCTGCTCACCGGGGCGGTGGAGGAAGTGCTGCACCTGCCGCAGCCACCGAGCGATCTGCTGGCGGTGCGCCGCCGCGAGCGCCAGCGCGTCTAGGCCAACACGTTCAGGCGAACAGTTCCCGGCCCAGCTGCCGGCCGCTATCGGTCAGCAGCACGGCGCCGGCGACGCCACCCTCCTCTAGCCGCAGCTCGACCCAGCCGGCATCGACCAGCATGGTCAGCTGGCGCCGCAGCACCGACATCGGCCGCTCCGACTGCTTGCTCAATTTGGCCAGCGTGCAGGGCTTGTCCGGCCACTCCGCGTTGATGCGCCACAGCGCCTCCAGCACGCCGACCAGCGCGGCCATTACCTCTTCATCCATGCTGCGCACCCGTGAGCTCAAAAACACAATTCTGCACTATACTCCGCTCAACAGGAACTACCGGAACAAGGCATGCAGAAGACGAAACCCGAAGGACGCATCGAACCGTATCAACACGCCGCCGCAGGCTGGGGCGCGTTGAAGCAGGTGGCGATTAATCTGGTGCGCGAAAAGGTCAGCGGCGGCAACTACAAGACGCTGCTCAAGCAAAACCAGCCGGACGGTTTCGACTGTCCCGGTTGCGCCTGGCCGGACCGCGAACACGCGTCCACCTTCGAGTTCTGCGAGAACGGCGTCAAGGCGGTGGCGGCCGAAGCCACCAGCAAACGCGCGCGCCCCGACTTCTTCGCCGCCCACACCGTGGCCGAGCTGCTGGCGCAATCCGACTACCAGCTCGAACAACATGGCCGCCTGACCGACCCGATGGTCTACGACAGCGCCAGCGACAAATACCTGCCTATCGCCTGGGACGACGCCTTCGCGCTGATCGCCCGCCACCTGACGGCCCTGCCCGATCCGAACCAGGCCACGTTCTACGTCTCCGGCCGCACCGGCAACGAAGCGGCCTTTTTGTTCCAGCTGTTCGTGCGCATGTACGGCACCAACAACTTCCCCGACTGCTCCAATATGTGCCACGAGCCCACCAGCCGCGGCCTGCCGGGCACCGTCGGCGTCGGCAAGGGCACGGTCACGCTGGAGGATTTCGAGCACGCCGACACGCTGCTGATCTTCGGCCAGAACCCGGCCACCAACCACCCGCGCATGCTGGGCGAGTTGCGCGACTGCGCCAAGCGCGGCGCCACCATCGTTTCGATCAACCCGCTGCGCGAGCGCGGCCTGGAACGCTTCACCAGCCCCGCGCACGCGATGGAGATGCTGACCAATTCCAGCACCAGCATCAGCAGCATGTTCGTGCAGCCGAAGCTGAGCGGCGACTTCGCGCTGATCAAGGCTGTCGCCAAGCGCCTGGTCGAACGCGACGACGCCGCGCTGGCCGCCGGCCAGGCCTCGCTGCTGGACCGCGACTTCATCGCCGCCCACACCAGCGGCTACGAGGCCTTCGAACAGGATTTGCGCGCCCAGGACTGGGACCAGCTGCTGGCCGAATCCGGCGTGCCGCGCGCCCAGATCGACGAGCTGACCGAGATCTACATCAAAGGCCAGAAGGTCATCTGCACCTGGGGCATGGGCCTGACCCAGCACAAGGGCGCGGTGGCGACGATCCAGATGCTGTCCAACCTGATGATGATGCGCGGGAACATCGGCCGCCTCGGCGCCGGCCTGTGCCCGGTGCGCGGCCACTCCAATGTGCAGGGCGACCGCACCATGGGCATTGAGGAAAAGCCCACCAAGGCATTCCTCGACCGCATGCAGCGGGTGTTCGCGTTCGAGCCGCCGCGCGCGCACGGCTACGACACGGTGGAAAGCATCCAGGCCATGCTGGACGGGAAAGTGAAAGTCTTCTTCGGCATGGGCGGCAACTTCGCGATGGCCACGCCGGACACCCCGCTGACCTTCGCCGCGCTGCGCGCCTGCGACCTGACGGTGCACGTGGCCACCAAGCTCAATCGCAGCCATCTGGTGCACGGCAAGGACGCGCTGATCCTGCCGACCCTGGGCCGCACCGAGATCGACATGCAGGCCGGCGTGCCGCAGGGCGTGACGGTGGAGGATTCGATGAGCATGGTCCACCTGTCCTACGGCATGAACACGCCGGCTTCCGGCAACCTGCTGTCCGAGACCATGATCACCGCCCGCATGGCGCACGCCACGCTGGGCAGCGCCAAGGTGGACTGGCTGGGCTACGGCGGCGACTACGCCCGCATCCGCGACGCCATCGAAACCGTGTTCGACGATTTCCACGACTTCAACGCGCGCGTGGCCAGGCCCGGCGGCTTCCATCTGAAGGTGGCCTCGCGCGAGCGCGAGTGGCGCACCGCCAGCGGCAAGGCGCAGTTCGTGCCGCACGCGGTCGACACCGACACCCCCATCCACCGCGCCCGCGCCCTGCACGGCGAGCGTTTGATGACGCTGATGACGGCCCGTTCGCACGACCAGTACAACACCACCATCTACGGCATGGACGACCGCTATCGCGGCGTGTTCGGCCTGCGGCGCGTGGTGTTCATCAATGCGGCGGACCTGGCGCTGCTGGGCATGAAGAACGGCCAGTGGGCCGACCTGACCGGCGTGTGGGACGACGGCGTGGAACGCCGCGCCGAGCGCTTCCTGCTGGTGGAATACGACATTCCGCGCGGCTGCCTGGGCGCCTACTTCCCGGAGACGAACGGCTTGATCCCGCTGCACAGCACCGCCGACGGCGCCGGCACGCCGACCTCGAAATCGATCCCGGTGCTGTTGCAGCTGTCGGCGGAGCAGTCGTCGGCCGAATAGCTAGGTATATTCGACGCAGCCGTCCTGGCGGCAGAAGCTCACCAGCTTGATGCCCGCTTCGGCGGCGATGTCGATCGCCAGCGTGCTGGGGGCGGAGATCGTCGCCAGCATCGGGATATGCATGCGCGCCGCCTTGCGCACCAGCTCATAACTGGCGCGGCTGGACATGAACACAAAGCCGCGCTGCATGTCCACGCCGTCGCGCGCCAAATGGCCGATCAGTTTATCGAGCGCGTTGTGGCGGCCGACGTCCTCGCACACCCGCAGCACGGCGCCATCCGCCGCGCACCATGCGGCGGCATGCACGCCGCCGGTGGCATGCATCAGTTGCTGGTGCGCGCCCAGCTGCGCCGCCGCGCGCGCGATGGCCGGCGACAGCGCATCCGCATCGTGCAGCGCCGCCGCCGCGATGCGGTCGGGCTGCAAATCCAGCAGTTCCAGGCTCTCGATGCCACACACGCCGCAACCGCTGCGGCCCGCCATCGAGCGGCGCTGCTGCTTGAGCTGCATGAAATCTTCCTGGGCGATGGTGAGGGCGACTTCGAAGCTGCGCGCGTGTTCCCGCAGTTCGATATCGAAGACGTCGGCGACCTTGCCGACCAGGCCCTCGGTCAGTGCGAAGCCGAGCGCGAACGCTTCCAGCTCACGCGGCGTGACCATCATGACGGCATGCGAAATGCCATTGACGACCAGCGCCACCGGGACTTCTTCGGCAACGCGGTCGGTGCTGCGGCTGGCGTCCTGCGCCGCCAGGCCGCGACGGCGCAACACGGACCGCTCTTGCGATCCGGTTCGTTCCGTCTCAGTTTCAAACTTCATCGCCGCCCCGCTGAATAAGCACAACGGCTTATTCTACACGGGGCGGCGCTACCTCAGGCAGCCAGCTGTTCGCCAGCCACGCCATAGTGGCGGGCGTAGCGGCCATCCAGGTTCGCCAGCGGCAGCAGCAGGAACAGGTCGGCGCTTTCGAAATCAGGGTCCCAGGCCGGTTCGCCGCAAATCCAGGCGCCCGAACGCACATAACCCTTCAGCAGCGGCGGTACTTGCGGCTTCTGGGAGGCTTCCAGCTTCGAGAACGGGAACGGCAGGTGCGGGGTCACGCGATACTCGGACGGCGCCAGGTGCGCGCCGACCAGCGACTGGTAGACGGCGACCGCATTATGCCCGCCATCGGCCAGGCTGATGCTGGCGCAACCGGCCAGGTAGTCGCAGTTCTCGCGGCGCATGTATTCGGCCAGGCCGGACCAGAGCAGCATGATGACGCTGCCGCCACGGTAGTCGGGATGGATGCAGGCGCGGCCCGCCTCCACCATGCGGCCACGCAGGTTGTTCAGGCGGCCCAGGTCGAACTCGCCTTCGGAATAAACGCGGCCCAGCTTGCGGGCGCGCGATGCGCTCAGCAGGCGATAAGTGCCCACCACCCTGAGCGTGCTCGAATCACGCACGATCAGGTGATCGCAGTGTTCGTCGAATTCGTCGCTGTCCAGGCCATCCTCGCGGACCAGCGAACTCAATCCCATCGTTTCGATGAACACCTTGTAGCGCAAGCGCTGTACCTCGCGCAGCTCTTCCGGTGTGCTTGCCATACTGAGTACCAGCTTACCGGACGCTGCTCGCACGTCGGCTTGTATGATCGAAGTTTGCATGCTTCATCCTTTCTGTGGGAGACGAAGCAAGCGTAACGGTCGAATACTTCAGGAAAATGACATCGAGGTGTCAGTTCCGTGACATGTGCCGAAGTGTTGTTTTTTAATTAGGCTTTCTTTGGACGGCCGGTCTTCAGCTGCGGCAGGCCTGCCAACACATTTTGCAGCGTGGCAAGGTCGATCTGGCTGATCAGGGCCACGCCGATACGCAGCAATTCGCTTTTCTTGATTTCGAAGCCGGCTTTCAGGCAAGCCTTCTTGACCTGGCCGAGCACCGCATATTCCTGCTCCGGCATGGTGAAGCTGTCGCGCACCAGTTTTTCCTTGCGGGTTTTGTCCTTGGCGGCATCCACTGGCGCCGGCTTGGCGGCTGCGGCTTTAGGCGCGGCCTTAGGTGCCGGCTTGGCGGCGGCCTTTGGAGCTGCCTTGGCGGCTGGCTTGGCGGCGGCTTTAGGCGCTGGCTTGGCGGCGGCCTTAGGTACGGCCTTAGGCGCGGCCTTAGCTGCTGCTTTCGGCGCGACCTTGGCGGCGGCAGGCTTGGCGGCGGCTTTAGGTACGGCCTTCGTTGCGACTGGCTTGACTGCGGCTTTCGGTGCCGCTGGCTTGACTGCGGCCTTGGCCACCGGCTTGGCGGCTGCTTTGGCAGGCGCTTTCACAACAGGTTTTTTCGGCAGCGCAGGTTCTTTACCATTCAGCACGCCATTGACAGATTTGTTCATACCAACTCCATTTATTAATCAACAATATAAACAATATATATCATTTACGGTATTTTTGCTTGTCCTAGCGCAAATGCAGAGCGACGCGGGCAAATAAAACGTCGGGATTGACGGGCTTGCGTAAGAAATCTACAGCTCCCAAAGCCAGTCCCCTGGCCTCGTCCTCGGACTGGCTCTTAGCCGTCAGGAACAGCACCGGAATGGCGCTGCTGTGCGCATCGGCCTTGAGCCGGCGGCACGTCTCGAAGCCATCCATGTCCGGCATCATGATGTCGAGCAGGATCAAGTCCACCGGCGAGGCGGCGACGATCTGCAGCGCCGTTGCGCCACTGGTCGCGACCTTGGTGTTGTACTTGTCCTTCAGAAGATTGGACAGCAGCGTGATATTGTCCGGCGTATCGTCGACAATCAGGATAGTCGACCGGCTGATTTTTCCGTTCATGGTTTCTCCAGTTCTTGCACGACCGCCGCCAGCAATTTTCCGGCGGCCTCGAATTCATAATGCATCATGTGGCTGGCCAGGCGGGTCAAGGTCACCGGCGGCAGCAGCGTCGCCAGCGATGCCTGCACGCTGCCGAAATAATCCACGCTGTCGCCGCTGAAGTCCGCCAGCAGCCCGCGCAGCTCAGCCAGCGCCAGCTGCGGATCGACCAGGCCCGCGTCGGCGCGCGGCGGCAGCGGCGGGATCGCCTTCATCGACACCCCCAGCCAGCGCGACAACACGCTGAACAGCCGCTGCGGATCGACCGGCTTGGTGATGTAGTCCTGCATGCCCTCCTCCATGCAGCGCGCCTCCACGCCGGCCAGCGCGTGCGAAGTCAGCGCGATCACCGGCAGCTCGCTGAAACGGCTGTCCTGGCGCAGCAGGCGCGTGGCCTCGTGGCCGTTCATCACCGGCATGCCCAGGTCCATCAGCACCAGGTCATAGGCGCCGGGTTCGGCGGCCTGCAAGCGGTCCAGCGCCTCACGGCCGTTGGCCACCACGTCGACCACGATGCCCTGCAACTCCAGCAGCTCCACCGTCACGTCCTGGTTGTCCGGGCTATCCTCGGCCAGCAGTATGCGCGCCGCGCGGCGCGGCGAGGCAAGCAGCGTCAGGTCGCCCACCGGCCCCTGGTGCACGGCCGCCTGCACCGCCACCGCCGCCACGTCGGACAGCGCGAACTGAAGCTCGAAATGGAAGCTCGAACCCTGATCCGGCTCGCTCTCGACTTCGATGCGCCCGCCCATCAGCCGCACCAGTTGCTGCGAAATCGACAGCCCCAGGCCGGTGCCGCCGTAATGCCGCGTGGTCGAGCCGTTGGCCTGGCTGAAGGCGTGGAACAGCTTCGCCTTCTGCTGCTGCGTCATGCCGATGCCGCTGTCGCGCACCGTGAAGCGCAGCGTGGCCTTGCCTTCCTGGGTATCGACACGACTGGCTTCGCAGCGCAATTCCAGCTCGCCCTCGGCGGTGAATTTGACGGCGTTGTTGGCCAGGTTGACCAGCACCTGCCCCAGGCGCAGCGGATCGCCCACCAGGTAGCGCGGCACCTCGGGCGCGGTCGAGACCAGATAGCGCAGGTGCTTGTCGGCGGCCCGCTGCGCGGTCACGCTGGAGACATGGGCCAGCACATCCTCCAGCGCAAACGGGATCGCCTCCACCTCCAGCCGCCCCGCTTCGATCTTCGAGAAATCCAGAATGTCGTTGATGATACCCAGCAGCGACAAGGCGGCGCGGTGGATCTTGCTGATGTAGTCGTGCTGCTTGGGCGACATCTCGGTGCGCAGCGCCAGGTAGGCCATGCCGATCACGGCGCTCATCGGGGTGCGGATCTCGTGGCTCATATTGGCCAGGAATTCGGACTTGGCGATGTTGGCCGCCTCCGCCGCCACGTTGGCGTTGACCAGCTTTTGCTCGCGCTCGCGGCGCTCGCTGATGTCGCGGATGAAGGCGCAGAACTCGAAGCTGTCCTGCCCTTCCGACTTGACCTGGGTGATCGCCAGTTCGATCGGGAACTCCTCGCCGTTGCGGCGCAGCGCCACCACTTCGATGCGGGCGTCGAGCACCGGGGCGGCGCCGCCGCCGGCCATGTAGCGCTGCATGCCGCGCCGGTGGTCGTAGCGGTAGCGCGCCGGGATGATGGTCTTGTCCAGCGCCAGCCCCAGCGCCTCGTCGCGGCTCCAGCCGAAAATCCGCTCGGCCTGCGCGTTCCAGCCGACGATGCGGCCGGCCAGGTCCATGCGCACCACCGCGTCGAGCGCGGTGTCGAGGATGGTTTGCAGCTTGGCCTGGCTGTCGCCCAGCTGCTGCATGGAGCTGGTCAGCTCCCCGGTGCGGGCGGCGATGCGCAGTTCCAGGTCGCTGTTCAACTCGCGCAGCTCCTGCTCGGCGTCGCGTAGCCGGGTCAGGGTGTCGCGGAAGCGCAGCACGGCGCCGGACAGGCGGCCCACCTGGTCCTCGCGGCCGATGCCGGACAGCTTGATGTCGGTCTCGCCGCGCGTCAGTTTTTCAAGGCCGGTCTGGATGTCGGCGAACGGCCGCGCCGCGCGCCGTCCGACCACGAAGATCGACAGCACAATGCCCAGCGCCAGCAGCAGGTTGGCGGCCACCGTGTTGTAGATCTGGCGCCGCAGGTCCTGGTCGATCTGCTGGCGCGAAAAGGCCAGGTCGATGGAGCCGACCGGATAGCTGCGGCGGGCGTCGGTGAAGCTGATGTCGCGATGCACCTTGATCGCCGCCACCGGTTCGCGCAACGGCGAGACGTAGCTGGCCAGCTCCGCGCCGTTGGGCGCCAGTACCCGCAGCACCAGCACTTCCGGCGTGGCGCCGGAGGCGTCGACCACGCTGGAGACGGCCGCGCTGTTGATGTCGAACAGCGGCCGCGCCAGCGCCTGCGACAGCACCGCCGCCAGCCGTTCGGCGCGTTCGCGGACGTTTTGTTCGGCCTCGCTCTTGAGCGTCTGCATCACGTAGGTGGTGTAGATGGCGGTGGACGCAGCCACCGAGATGAAGATGCCAAAGCCCAGCCGCAGCAGGATGTTGCGGCGCCATGCGCCGCGCAGGCGCGCCAGCGGGCCGCCGCTCAGCTCCGGCTCCGGCGCATCAATGACGAACTCCTTCAGCCGCTTCCAGCTTGCGGTAGGCGGCACTGTTGCGGGCTTCCTCGATGGCGTGCCAGATGCGTTCCGCCAATTGCGGGCGCGCCGCCAGCATGCCGTGCGAGAGGATCAGGAAGTAGGGTTTTTCGATGATGGGGATGGGCAGTTCCTCCAACTGTGGCGCCAGCGGCCCGTTCATCAGGCCATGCGCGTCGCTGCCGCCGATGGCCGCCGCCGCCACCCGGCCGGCGATCACTTTGCGCGCCAGTTCGTCGGCGCGCTGGCTGCCCTCGTCCACTTCGACGTTCTGCGCGCGCAGCACGTCGCCCACCGAGTAGCCAAGCTGGAAGCCGATGGCGCCGTCGAGGTTATGAAAACTCTTGCCGTCCCATTCCACCTTGCTGCCTTTTTTGCGTACCACCATATAGCTGTCAATGTGCATGCGTTTGCTGGCGTCGATCTGCTGGCCGCCGGGGTATTCGCCCAGCTCGCGCCGGTCCGGCTTGTAGCTGACGGCGAAGGCGCCGTCGACGGCGTTGGCCTTGAGTTCGGCCAGGCAGCGTTTCCACGGGATGCCCTCGTAATCGAAACGGATATCGAGCCGCTGCTCCACCATCTTGAGCAGCGCGAAATTCAGGCCGCCACCCTGCTCGGTGCGCCATGGGCGCACGTCCTGCTGCTCGAAGCACAGGATCACGGTTTCCTTCTTGCCGGCGGCGCCGGCCGGCGACGCCAGCGACGCCAGCGACAGCGCCAGCAACGCTCCAGCGCAGCCGCGATAGATGCCGTCGATCGTCATAGCCCTCCCCAGAGTTTAGCCGATGGTGCGTATGCTGAAGTCTACCCCAACTTCATCCCACTGCTCCTGCTCCTTCTCCAGCCAGTAGGACAGGGTCGGATGGTCGCCTATCCACTCGCGGCGGATTTCCAGCTCGATGCGGTTCTTCATGCGCAGCTTGATCAGCGTGAAGTCGATGTCCATGCGCGAGTGCATGAACAGCACCGCCAGCCGCAGCGCCACCACCGCCTTGACGAAATCCGGTTCCGCCAGCGCGTCGGCCACCTTACGCAGATTGCCCTTGTGGGCGGAGATCAGGCGCGCCATGGTCTTCTGCTCGCGTGCCGTGAAGCCCGGCAGGTCGGCGTTCTCGATCATGTAGGCGGCGTGCTTGTGATAGCCGGTGTGCGACACCACCATGCCCATCTCGTGCAGCAGCGCGCTCCAATACAGGTGCCGGGAGTACTGCTCGCCGGCCGGCTTGGTCTGCATATACAGCGCCAGCGCGTCGTCGGCCACGCGGTTGGCGCGCCGCTCGTCGCAATGGAACTTGAGCAGGCAGGCCTGCACCGATTGTTCGCGGCGGTCACGCTTGGTCGAGCGCAGGTGCAAGTCCCACATCACGCCCATGCGCAGGCCGGCCTCGATCGGCTGCACCACCGGGATGTCCAACTCGTGCACCAGGCCGATCAGGATCGCCAGGCCGCCGATGATGGTGCCGGCGCGGTCCGGGCGCAGGCCAGCCATCTCGATCCGGCTGACGTGGCCGAATTCGATGAAGCGCTGTTTGAGCGCGTTGAGCGTGTCGAGATTGACTTCGCGGCCGATGCCGTTCTTGACGATGATGTCGGCGATGGTGCGGGCGGTGCCGGACGAGCCGTAGCACTGCTTCCAGTACTGCGGATGGTAGGGCGGCGCCGCATCCTCGAAATGGCTGCGCGCCGACAGGATGGCCGCCTCGTAGGAAGCCGAATCGACCCGGCCGCCGATGAAGAACGACAGGCTTTGCTTGACCGTGCCAACGCTGAACGACTCGACCCGCTCGATTTCCTGGCCGCGCCCCAGTATCAACTCGGTGGAGCCGCCGCCGATGTCGATCACCAGCCGCCGTTCACCCGGCAGCGCCAGCGCATTGGCCACGCCCATGTAGATCAGGCGCCCCTCCTCCTCGCCGGAGATGATCTCGATCGGATAGCCGATCGCCAGTTCGGCTTCGGGCAGGAAGGCGGCGGCATTGCGCGCCACCCGCATGGCCGACGTGGCGACCACGCGCACGCCATCGAGCTTGTAGGCGGCCAGCACGACGCGGAAGTTTTTCAGGCAGGCCAGCGCGGTCTGCATGGCGGCGGGGGTCAGGTTGCCTTGGGCGTCCAGCCCTGCGGCCAGGCGGATCGGTTCGCGCACGGATTTCAGGACGCGGATCGCCTCCCCGTCATGCTTGCCGATGTGGAGGCGAAAACTGTTGGAACCCAGATCTACTGCTGCGTACATATTTGGAAGCCTCTCTCGGCAAACGGCAACGAAGGCTCGCGGATGAATCAAACTAAACGATTTACATGATTATAATCACGATAGGCGCAGTTTGTTACCGGCTGATGACAGCGGTGTGGCAAATCAGGCTTCCAGCGCGCCGGCGCCGGCCTGCGCCTCGACCACGCGGTTGCGGCCGGCCTGCTTGGCCAGTTGCAGCGCCTCGTCGGCGCGCTTGAACAGGCTGACGGTGGTGTCGTCGGCGCGGATGGTGGTCACGCCCAGGCTGGCGGTCATGTTGATGACGGCCTTTTCCGCCTTGACCGGCTGCGCGGCGACGGCGTTGCGGATGCGCTCGGCCACCGTCAGCGCGTCCTCCAGCGAGGTGCGCGGCAGCTGGATGGCGAATTCGGCGCCGCCCAGGCGGCCCATCAGGTCGCTGTCGCGCAGTTGTTTTTTGCAGACGTCGACCATGGCCTTGAGCACCAGGTCGCCCACCGGGTGGCCGTAGTTGTCGTTGACGCGCTTGAAATGGTCGAGGTTGAGGATGATCAGCGCGGTCGGCATGCCGGGCCGGCGCGCCAGCGCGATCCACGGCGTCAAGGTCTGGTAGAAGCCGCGCCGGTTGGGCACGTCGGTCAGGGCGTCAACCACCTCCAGCCGCGCCAGTTCGGCCTGCTGTTTCTCGCGGGTCAGCAACAGATAGCCAAAAGCATTGCCCAGCATCATCAGGTACAGCGCGCCAATGCCGACACCCTGGATGATGGCCGGGCTCACCCAGCCCCAGCCGTCCGGCAGCAGCGCCGTCAGCAGGCCGCGCGCCATCACGGCCAGCGCCAGCAGCAGCGAGGACAGCACCAGGTAGCGCCGCAGCAGGGTGCCGGCGCTCCAGCCGCGGCCCAGCGCGGCGGCGCCGGCGATGAAGAAGAAACCGATGATCAGCGAGGCGATGGCGATGCGTTCGGCGACCGGCAGCTCCAGCAGCCAGGCGCCGGTGAACACGCCGATCGCCGCGCCCAGCGCCGGCAGCAGGTAGCGCCGCCAGACGCGGCGGCCGGCCTGCTCCCACAAGGCCGAGGCGTCCAGCGCGTAACCGGCGAACAGTAGGGCGTTGGCGAAGGGAATGGTCAGGAAGTCCGGCAGCGTGCCGCGCAGGAACAGCAAGCCCCAGGCCACGGCCTGGCACTGCCTGGCCATGCCCCAGGTGGCGGCGGCCGCAGGCAGGCCGTCGCGGCGCCGCTGCTGCTCAAAAAAGAACAGCGCCGCGCACAGGCTCAGATTGCCCAGCGCCAGCGCCAGTACCAAAGTTTTTATATCCATGACCTGGGGCGGGTCAGACCTCGTGCTCGACGTTGGTGCTGCCGTCGCCCATCTTGCTGGCCCAGGCCTGGGAGAAATAGGCCTTCTCGTCGTCGGTCGGCGCGTCGTGCCAGAACACGATCAGCGTGCCCTTGTGGTCGTGCAGCTGGCTGACTTTTTCGATAAAGGCCGGCTTGCCGGCCACGTCCGCCAGCGCCGCCACGTAGCCGTACACGCGCAGCAGGCGCTCCATGCGGTCGGGTTCGGTGAAGCTGTTGGTGGCGGTAAGCGTTGGGTGGTCTAAAAACATCGTCTCTGTCTCCATGGAGGCCGCCGGAGGGGCTGGCCTATGCTATCGCCAATGTACCTACAAATGTTGCTTCTGTAAATGCAATGTGGCTTACTGGCCGGCATGCTACTATAAATTGACCTTGCAAATCCACAATATGACTGCCCCCCCGCCCTCCCATCTGCCGCAAGTGCATACGCGCGGCGACAAGCGCTCGCTCGAATTCCAGCCCGGCATGGTCCAGAGCGAGATGCGGCTGTCGCGTCCGGACCACCTGGTGCTCAGCTATGCGCGCGCGATGATGTGCTTCGTGCTGTTCCAGCCCAGGCCGGAGCACATCGTCATGGTCGGGCTGGGCGGCGGCTCGCTGGCCAAGTTCTGCTACCGCTACCTGCCGCACAGCCGCATCACCGTGCTCGAGCTGCGCGCCGACGTGATCGCGCTGCGCGAGCAGTTCGCCATCCCGCGCGACAACGCCCGCTTCCGCATCATCCAGGCCGACGCCACCGCCTACATGGCCGGCCTGGCCGGCGCCGCCGACGTGCTGCTGGTGGACGGCTTCGACGCCGAGGGCTTGCCGCCGGCGCTGGGCAGCGCCGCCTTCTACGCCGACTGCCGCCGCGCGCTGCGGCCCGGCGGCGTGCTGGTGGCCAACATCTTCAGCTACGATCCGCAGTACGGCCCCATGCTGCGGCGCCTGCGCGAGACCTTCCAGGGCCGCATCTGCTGGTTCCGCGGCATCGCCGGCAACAACCGCATCCTGTTCGCGGTCAAGGGCGGCAAGCCGTCGCCGGCGCTGGCCATGCAGCGGAAGGTGGCGCGCAGCCACGGCCTGGGCTTCGCCCTGTTCAACCGTCTGCTGGCGCACTGGATCGTGCTGCGCCTGAGCTGGAACCCCGCACTGCCAAGCGGGGTCCGACCCCGTACGGGGTCGGACCCCTAAGTGGTGCGGCTGGCCCATCGCTGGAGCGTGCCGGGTTGGACTACGCTATTTTTTGGCCGGCAGGCCGCGCACCGCCACCACTTCGATCTCCACCAGCGCCTTGGGCACCACCAGCGCCGCCACCTGCACCGTGGCGCGGGCCGGCTTGTTGGGCTGGGCCGCCGTGCCGAAGTATTCCTTGTAGGCCTCGTTCATGGCAGCGAAATCGAGCTTGCCGGCGCCGTCCGCCACCAGGTAGACCCGCATCTGCACCACGTCGCCCAGGCCCAGGCCCTGCTCGCGCAGCGTGGCCTCGAACTGCTTGAGCACGTCCGCCGTCTGCGCGCGGGTGTCGCCGTCGAACGATTTGGCCAGCTTGCCCGAGACGTACAGCGTGTCGCCGGCCCACACGGCGCTGGCGATGGCGCTGTCGGCGCTCTGCAGGTGCTGGACCTTGACTTGGGCGGCGGCCGGCAAAGGGACCAGGGCAGCCAGGGCGGCCGACAGCAGTGCGATGGAGGCGGTCAATTTCATGTTCATCCTTTCAGGGAAAGTTCAGGCGCGCACCCGCGCCGCCAGTTGTTCGATCACGTGGTGGGCCGACAGCACCGCGCCCTCCTGCCACGAACTGAGGTAGCCCAGGTACTCGCCGGCGAAGTAGATCGGGCCGTCAGGCTGTTGCAGCAACTGGTAGACGGTGTCGTACTGTTCCGGCTTCCACTCGGCCCAGGAGCCCAGGCTGTACGGCACCTTGGGCCAGGCGATGTTGACGCCGTCGCGCACCATGCGGCGGTAGCCGGGGTGGATCGCCTCGCCGGCCGCCAGCGCCTTCTCGATGCGCTCGGCCAGCGGGTACTGGCCCATGTCGTCGCCGGGGAAAGCGCCGAAGCAGTAGGAGCCGACCAGCACGCCGTCGGCCTGGCCGATGCCGTGCGAGGGATAGAGGATTTGCGTGACGTCGCGGCTGGTCCACGACAGGCCGCCGTAGATGCCGTCGTCCTGCTCCCAGAAGCGGCGCGGCGCGTAGAACGCGGTCTTGGCCGAGCGCGCATATTCGACCTCGGCGATGGCCTGCCGGTAGGCCGGCGTGAAATCGTTGGGGATGCCGCGCAGCACCGACAGCGGCAGGGTGCAGATCACATAATCGCTGTCGATGACGATGTGGTTGCCGCCGCGATGGCAGACCACGCGCGCGCCCTGCGCCGTCTTGCGGATTTCATCGACCACGGTGTCGTAGCGGATCACCGGCCCCACCCGCCGGGCGAACGCCATCGGAAAGCGGTCCATGCCGCCCACCGGTTGCAGCATGGTGCCGGCCTGGTCGAAGTCCTCGGCGAAGGATGCCTTGAACTGCCAGAAGTCGGCCCGCAGCAGCTGCTCCAGCGGCAGCGGCGCGCGCACCGCGCCGTGCGGCAGGCCCGGCGCCGGCGTGGCGCTGTAGCCGCTGCGCGCGCTGCCGGCGTAGCGGCCGTCGCGCTGCAAATCGCCGAAGCTGGCGATGGCGCCAAGCAGGCGCTCGCGGTCTTGCTGGCTCAGTTCCTGGTCCAGCTTGCCGGTGGAGACGGCCTTGCCCAGCAGCTCGCCGAAGTAGCCGCGCGTGTCGCCCAGCACCTGGCGCGCCTGCACCGGCTTGCCGCCAAAGACGCCGTCGTCCTGCAGCAAGGCGGCGCGGTCGTCGTTCATCATGATTTCCAGCGGCACGCCGAATTCGCGGCAATAGCCCAGCACCGCGCGGTGGTGGTGCGAGATGCGCGCCGGACCGGGGTTCAGATACAGGTGCGGCGCCTTGGGCCAGCGCGCCTGCTGCACGCCGTCGCTCTGCTCGAAGCGGTCGCCGCCGCGGACGGTCCAGCTGCGCCCGCCGGGACGGTGGCGCGCTTCCAGCACCGCGCAGGCGAAGCCGGCCTTGCCCAGCTGGTAGGCCGCCGTCAGGCCGGCCACGCCGGCGCCGAGAATGGTGACGCGCTTGCCCTTGCCCAGTCCGCCGGGCAGCACCGGCGGCCCCCGGTAGGCCAGGTCCTCGCCCCAGGCCAGGCTGGCGCAGCCCAAGGCGTCGAGCGCGGCAAACGCGGCCGCGGCGCCGCCGCTACGGGCGATGTGCGCAAGAAAGCTGCGGCGGCTGACGACAGGAGCGGATTTCATGCGCGATACTCCTCCAGGGCTGGGGACATGGCAATATAACATCAATTCCGCCCCGGACCGTGGCTTGCATAAGACAATCCCGTCGCCCCCAAGGGGCCAAATAACTGTCGCAAAAGCATGAGTTATGACACACTAGAATCATCCGCCAGCCCTGTCGTCCCCACCCAGAAAGCGCCGTATGCCGCTGTTCTCCAAGCCACCGCCGTTTTCGCTGGCCGCGACGCTGACACTGGTCACCGGGATGGCGGTCACCGGCATGCTGTTCGTGGCGGTCAGCGCGCTGGAGTACGGAAAAATGGAGCTCAGTTTCCAGCAGCGCGCCCAGGTGCGGGCGGCAGCCATCCGTCGCGGCCTGGACGACACGCTGGAGCTGGTCACCATCCTCAACGACCTGGTCAAGTCGGTCGGCCCGGTCAGCCGCGAACAGTTCGGCGATTTCACCCGGCCGCTGCTGGCGCGCTATCCCTTTGTGCAAGCTTTCAACTACCATCGCGTGCTGGACGACGACGGCGCGCGCCGCCAGGTCGCCGCGATGCAAGCGCACTATCCCGGCTACGCCATGTTCGACGGCCGCCACCAGCCGTTGTCGTCGCGCCCGCAGCATGCGATCGTCGACTACCTGGAGCCGCTGTCAGGCAACGAGGCGGCGTTCGGGCTGGACGTGATGTCGCTGCCGATGTCCAACACCATCAACCAGGCGGTGGCGGCCGGCGCCATCATGGCCACGCCGCTGCTGCGGCTGGAACAGGAACGGGGCAATCAGAAAGGTTTCGTGCTGCTGATGCCGGTCTACCGTCCCGGCGCGCAAACGACCACGGCGGCGCAACGGCGCGCGGCCTGGATCGGCAACACCGGCGCCGTCATCCGCTCCACCGACCTGATCCACAAGATCCTGTTCGCCGCCGACCTGCTGGACGACGCCTCGCTGGTGGTGCGGGTCTACGTCGGCGACGATGTCCGGCCGGACAACCTGATCTACAGCCTCGGCCAGCCGGGCCAGCAGACGGTGGCCGCCAAGCCTCTGCAGCGCTGGCTGGCCTTCGACTACCACGACCTCTACACCCGCACCTTCAGCGCGGCCGGCAAGGCCTGGCACGTGCAGGTGACGCCGCTGCCGCGGCCCTTCCTGGCCAGCCACCTGGGTTCGCTGTCGACCCTGATCGGCGGCCTGCTGTTCTCGCTGCTGACGGCGGCCTTCGTCAACTCGCTGGCGCGCCGCTCGGTGCGGGTGCAAGGGCTGGTCGACGAACGCACCAGCGCCCTGCAACTGAGCAATGAACGCCTGAACGAAGACGTCGCCGCCCGCAAGCGCACCGAGGAGGCGTTGCAGGAAAGCGAGCTGCGCTTCCGCCGCCTGCTGGCGCTGTCGTCCGACTGGTACTGGGAGCAGGACCCGCAATTCCGCTTCACCAGCATCACCAGCGGTTTCTTCGACAAGGGCAAGCAGGACCCGGACAGCTTCATCGGCAAGACGCGCTGGGAACACCATCCGGAAATGCTGCAGGCGCGCTGGGGCCAGGACCACATCGCGCTGCTGGAAGCGCACCTGCCCTTCCTTAACTTCGACTACGCGCTGCCCGGCACCGACGGTCAGCTGCACTGGTTCAGCATCAGTGGCGAGCCGCTGTTCGACAAGGATGGCGTGTTCAAGGGCTATCGCGGCACCGGCACCGACATCACCGAGCGCAAGCTGTCCGAGCAGCGCATCCACCACATCGCCCACCACGACGTGCTGACCGGGCTGCCCAACCGCGTGTTGCTGCAAGACCGGCTGACGCAGGCGGCCGCCTTCGCCAACCGCAGCGGCAACCCGCTGTGGGTGATGCTGATCGACCTGGACCGCTTCAAGTTCGTCAACGACAGCCTGGGCCACAAGGCCGGCGACCTGCTGCTCAAGACCGTGGCCCAGCGCCTGCAGGACAGCGTGCGCGAAAGCGACACCGTGGCGCGCCTGTCCGGCGACGAGTTCGTCGCCATCCTGACCGAATACCCGGACGAGGCGCTGTCGCTGGACGTCACGCAGCGCATCATGCAGGCGGTGGCGCAGCCGGTGCTGCTGGAGGGGAAGGAGTTCTTCGTCACCTGCTCGATCGGCGTGGCGGTCTACGATCCGGACGGCACGCCGGCGCAGCGCCTGATCGAGCACGCGGACATCGCCATGTACCGCGCCAAGAAGCTGGGCCGCAACAACACCCAGTTCTACCAGCCGGCCATGAACGAGGAAGCGCTGGAGCGGGTGCGCATCGAGACGGCGCTGCGCAGCGCGCTGGAGCGCGATGAATTCGTGCTGCACTACCAGCCGCAGGTGGACCTGCGCAGCGGCCGCATCGTCGGCATGGAGGCGCTGATACGCTGGCAGCATCCTGAGCTGGGCATGGTGGCGCCGTACCGCTTCATCGGCCTGGCCGAGGAGACCGGCCTGATCGTGCCGATCGGCGCCTGGGTGCTGGCCACCGCCTGCGCGCAGGCCAAGGCCTGGCAGGATGCGGGGTTCGGTCCGCTGCGGATCGCCGTCAACCTGTCGCCGCGCCAGTTCGGCGAGCCCAACCTGCTGGCGTCGATCGCGGCGGTGCTGGAGCGGACCGGCCTGCCGCCGTCCTGCCTGGACATCGAACTGACCGAGGGCCTGTTCATGAACGACGTGGCGCTGGCGGTGGAGCTGCTGCACAAGCTCAAGGCGCTGGGGCTGGCCTTGTCGATCGACGATTTCGGCACGGGTTATTCCAGCTTTTCCTACCTGCGCAAGTTCCCGATCGACGTGCTGAAGATAGACCGTTCCTTCGTCAGCGACATCGGCGCCGACGACGAGGCGGCCATCGTGGTCTCCATCATCGCGCTGGCGCACAACCTCAAGCTGCGGGTGATCGCCGAAGGCGTGGAGAGCGAGGCGCAGCTGGACTACCTGCGGCGCAACGGCTGTGATGAAATCCAGGGCTATTACTTCAGCCAGCCGGTGCCGGTGGCGGCTTTCGAGCGGCTGCTGGTCGAGGGCAGGAATCTGCTGCCGCAGCCAGTCGCTATATAAGCCTTGAAGGCGACCGCTGGGTAGTGCCTTGAAGATTCGACAAGCTCATTTATCACCAACCAGCGCAACTGCCTTCCCGCTAACGGTGAAATGATGAGGGCCTAAATTTCACAGATGGGGGCGTAGGCGGATGGACGATGTAAGCCTATCCCAAATTGCCACCGCTTCGTCATCCGTTACGCTAGGCTTTTTACCACCAATCTGATTCTCTCGCATCCCCGAGTGCAGCTCCAGCTCCAGTACCGGTAAATACGGATTTTTCGGTTCACCTTGGCTAAGAAATGCAAATTCATGGGACTCTCCTGCGGCTTCCTGCGCAGGCATCCTGGCCAGTACTTCGTAACCCACCCATCGGCCGATTTCGCGCCTCCCTCGTCTCAAGTTTTTGATCCGTTCATGCCAAGCTCCTTGGCCACTGCTCCGTGCAATCTGCTCAGCTTGACCTATCCTCGGCTCTAGCGCATCGGATGGCACAAGAATATCTTTATTGGTTAGTGAAAGCGAAAAGTGAACATCTGGGTAGCTTGTCAATCTAATGCCCAGGCCAACCATTTCGAAGCTAGATTTTCCTGCGTCCTTCACAAAACCATCCTCAATGCATACGCCAGTTTCAGCAGGGATTTGCAGATCGCTGCGACTACGAAACAAGGGCGCCATCGAGTTGAGTTCTAGCACAACCGTGCTGTACTTTTCAGGAGAACCGCTCGCCTCAGCATTCTGCATGACGATATCGTCATCGACCTTCACATAGGACTCAATGTTATAAAAAGCAAAGCTCGCGCTGCTGACACCAAAGACAATCTTCTGACCAGGGGCCAGGCCGTTAATTACTTTTCCAACCATTGAGTCTTTGCCTCGTAAAGCACCATATACATCAGGTTTTTCCTTCTGTATTTGCGCCAGTCTTTCAGCGATCATGCCCTCCATTTCATTCGCTTTTCCACGATACACCTTCACTGGATATGGCACTTCCGAAGGACCATAAACCACTTGCGCATCAGCAGGCACATCGATAAGAAATCTGCCAATACACACTGTGCGGCTATTCTCGAATAACTTGGTAATCCTCGGCGTTTCGACCATGTTGCCTCCTAAAGCGCGCTGGTTAAATTTCTGTAAGCACAAGAACATCACACCTAAGCACAAGAAGGCTCCTGTTAGAAAAATCCGTAAACCTCTCCCGCACATCAACTGCTCCACTTCATCGTCGAAGCAATGCGAAGAAGGCTGTAGATCGTTGAGTATATTGCTGGCCAGCTTTTGTAACTATCTTGATGCTCATAACCTGCTTGACGAAAAACCCCGCTGAATTTTCCGCTCGAAAATTGATGCTCGGCTGAACGTAACGGAACAGTTTGATCGCCTGGGCCGAGATTGGCGCCGACGCGTACGGTGAACGACACGTCTCGGGTCAGCGCCTTACGCGGAGTGGTGCCATCGGTGTTCACTGAATCGGTCTCGGACTCAAAGAGCTCAAATATCCCTTGCTCTTTATCTGCCAGAATGGAGAGGTTCTCCCATTGCACACCGCGGTATTTTTTGTCGAGGGTCCAGCTCACTTTTTCCCAAGACGGACGAGTCACTTCCGCACTATAGTGCGCGTAGCTAACCGGATGATAGGTTGTGGCGATGCCATCATGAAAGGATCCGGCCAGATTGACTAGCTCGCACGTGCGATCGAAATTCACACCACGTCGACGCGCAGGATTTACCCATTCCTCCCGAATAAGTCGGTACCATCCCCTTCGTAAAGAATATATTTCTCCGTATGGGTCGTTGTTTTTTGGCAAGCTCTGAAGCAATTCATTATTCCGATAAATTTCGAGCCAACCATTCCCATATTCACGACTGGGAAGAAGTTCGAGGCCACCTTGTGAATTTGCCAAGACGGCCGTAACCTCAGAGCCATAGTTGCCAAGTATTCTTGAAGAGATGCTTAGCCCCAGCGCACCTTCGTCAGTTCCAGCACGCATCCGTTTGTATGCCGCCGCCGCACCTGCGGCAGGCATGACGCCGTGTACAACCCCAAGCACTTCAGATTGCAGATTGCCCATTTCTGGATGTATCAACGCACGCGCAAGTAATCCTCCCATCGAATGCGTCATGAGGATCACCTTCTCGCACTGGTATTTCTCCCGATATTTTTCCATCAATGCCTTGATCCGCGCACTAATGAGTCGTGCTGAATCTCGGTTAGACATAAGCCAGTTGTATCCCATTGCATGTACTGGATACCAGCACTTCGCCGTAATTTTCTTGAACTCATCGTCCGTTATCGGCTGCATCGGAGTTTTTGGAGATGCTCCCCATTTGGCAGGATCCGTATTCAAAACCTCACCTAGCAGCCATGGACGGTTGCAATTCAACATCGCCTCGCACTGCTGCAAAATTAACCCATAGCTGCTGAACAGAACCTCACCCCAGCCACGTTCCATAGCTTTCATTTCCTTTGTCTTAAAGTTTGGCGTTCCCAATGGATCGTCTGCAAGCAATGGGGTGTCGCATTCACTATCCAAATTCATAAAAAAAAATGGAATTTCGTGGCGTTGAGCAGCAGTCTCGTTTGAGTTCCCTGTCAAGTTTCTTTTAGGCTCATAAATATCAATCTCGGTCACTTTGGGGTCTAACTGGAGCTGCCGCCTAGCAGGGGCAGCGTTCACTAGAGGTAGCATTGCCTTCGCGCTATCTGGACGCCACGCAATATTGTTGGCATTCCCTAATTCCCGCTGTCTGGCCTCCGTATTGCGAAGGTTTGATCCCATAATCCCAGGCAAAAAAATTATGGGAACAACCCTTCTTGGTGGGGCGGCCATTTTTTGGGGTGCCCTGTCCTCCTTGGGAGTGCAGCATCCCTTTGCAATCACACCTCCACTTGCCACATTTATCCCTAGCTGAGTTGCCATATCCTGCCCCCTAGTCCAACAATTCGATCTGGTACGAAGCGAATGCTATTTTTGTGGTGAATTTTTCGGTCAGCCCCGAATTATTTGTTACTCCCTCAAACACTTGGCCGTCTTCCAAAGTGACCCGATACTTCCTATTTGCGATAGGCTCTTCAGTACGAAGATCCGTCACTAGAACATGCTGGTCATGTTCAACTTCCGTGCTGGGGAGGTTTAGCTTTTCCGGAGAACCATCGCCGTCACCGCCGTGAACTAACTTGGAGGACTTGATCGTGTGAACACCGCTGCTCTGCTGGGTAATCGCGCCGCCGCCGTAGTTAACTTGGCACCCTTGCGCGATAATTTTGACAGCAGGAGACTGAAGCTCGATGCCTTCGTTAGCGATCAATTTGATGCGCTTCAATGACATAATCTCAATGTCGCCGTCTTGCGACTGTATCCGAATGTTTCCACTGGCAGCGATCAACTTGATACCGAGCTTGAAAGCAAACATGCTGATGCCACGTGTTGCCCTTAGCATCAAATCTCGTCCGGAACCGATGCGCGTATCCGCGACACTGACCATTTCAATAGTCGACTTCGCTCCCAATGCGAGCGATTGCTGGCTGCCTATGAAAGCACCTGCTGGTGCGCTGACGGCGACAATCGGCTCCCCCTCTCCATCCCACTTTCTTATTCGCCCCACTAGTTGATCAAGTTCGGGACCGTCCGCCGCGTCCTCGGCATGTTTTGCCGCCAAACTGGATAGTTGTTGAGCCACTTGCTGAGATAGCTCCGCAGTACTCGACAATTCGTCTCGACTCAACTGCGATTCCGTCGAATTAGCCTGTCGGCTTGCGCTAATCAATACGCCCTTAACTCCTCGAATCGCGACTGCTTTGTCGCTTCTAAGTTCAGCACCTTCACCTCGCGAATTGCCTGCACCATTTACTCTCGGCCGCGTTAGAAAGCCGAGATTCAATTCACTGCGCCCATGATCGCTAGCCAACTGGGCACTAATCTGCCCTTGAGTATCGTCGAGACGGAGTTGATTCGCGCGCGTACCTTTCACCTCGCGACTTTTTATGCCCGAAAGGTAGCGGTTACCCGGCAAATCGCCGGCATTGCTCAGCGCTGGCGGACAAGCCTGCTGATTGTAGAGCTGGCCGACAATCACCGGCTTGTCCGGGTCGCCTCCAATGAAGTTGACCAGCACTTCGGTGCCAATACGCGGCAGGCCGACGGTGCCGCATTGTTCAAGGCTGCCGGGTCCGTTGCCGGCCCAGTTCGACGCCACGCGCACCCAGGCGGAGTCGCGCTCGCTATCGGATGCGCCGCGGTAGGCAGCCTCCTCGTGATCCGCCGGCCGCGTGCCGGGGAAGCGAATCTTCACCCTGCCCATCTGGTCGCAATGCACCTCCTCCCCTTCCGGCCCGACAACGATCGCGCTTTGCATCAGCGCCTGCGGCAGATCCGTGCGCGGATCGTAAGCCGGCACGATGATCACCCCACGCCGCACCGCCGTGAACTGGATATGCATGCGCAGCGGTCCCGACGCCACCTTGTCCGCCACGTCCCTCTGCATCTGCAACTCGTGCGCGCCCTGCATCCAGCGGCTGCGGGCGAACAGGCGCTCCACGCGCGCCGCCAGCGCCCTGGGCAGGTTGTTCTGCGCGTTCACCTGCAAGGCCGTGACGATAAAATCCCGCTCCTCCGCCGGATGCTGGTCCACCTCCGGATGCTCGGCCAGCGTGAAGTACTCCCCCGCGCACAGATCGCGCACGCTGCCTTCGCCGTGGAAGCATTTCGTTTCGTAATCGTGCCGCTGCATGCGCAGCTTGCCCAGGCGGCACAGGTCCTCGTTGTCGTTTCCCGCATGCGGCGTCAGGATTTGATAGTCGTCCAGGCTGGCGGCCAGTTCGTTGCCGTTCACGCCCTGGTTCACGCCGCTGCCGACGTCCATCATCATGAAGTCGCGCCCTTGCGAATTGCGATAGTCCCAGCTGTGCCGCGTCACCGTGCCCGGTTGCAGGCTGCGCACCGCGCTCCAGGAGGTGATCGTGTCGCGCTGCTCGGTGGCGGCGTCGCGGTGATAGCGGATGGTGCCGGCGGCGTTTTGGCGCAGCATGTCGGCGTTGTTGAACAGCACCAACGTATGCACCGGATATTCGCCGCCCTGCGCGCGCACGTACCAGCCGATGCCGCGCCGCTTCAGCAGGCGGCGGATGAAGGCGGCGTCCGATTCGTTGTGCTGCATGGTGAACTCGCGCTGCGGATATTTGCGCTGGTGGAAACAGTCATCCACGTCGTGCTTGAAGTAGACGCCGAGCGTGGAATTTTTGTGCCGCCACTCGTTGAGGATGCGCTGGACGATCTCCACCTCGTTCATGTTGCGGAACACACGCGTGTTGGTGCGCTTTTCCAATATGGCCAGCGCGTCGCGCAGCACCAGCTGGTAGCTGGCCAGGCCGCCGTCGCTGTCGCCAGAGCTGGCCTCGGTGATGATGCCGCAGACGCTGCGCAAGTCGCCCACATCGGTGACGAATTCCAGCGCGGCCGGCACGGCGATCATTTGCTTCAGCGGCAGATACGCGTCGGACGACACGCACAGCACGCGATACTCGATGCCGCCGCACAAGGTCTCCGAGCCGAACACCCGCTGCGGCAGCAGCATGTTGTCGTTGACGCCGCCCGGCAGATCCAGCCGCAGGCGCAGCGGCCGGTTGCTGGCCACCAGTTCCTTGGCCAGGCCCATGAAGCTGAAGAAATCATTATCGCTTTCCACAATCGCTCCCCCGGCAAGGCAGCAGTCTTTCCTTCTCGACTGCCACCACGGATGTGCCGCTCAGGTTGGCGATCATGTCACTGTCGTAGATTCTCCTTTTGACTTACAGCAATCAACAACCGCTTTGCTTCTCTATTCCTCATGCAGGTCGATTTCGGCGCGCTCCTTCTCGCTCATGCCCAGCCAACGGCGGTGCAGCATGCGCTCCAGCGGCTGGCCCACGAAAAACAGCAGCAGCACCAGGATCAGGCCGATGCCGGCGATTTGCCACGCGCCCATGCCGCAGGTGATGCCGATGCCGGCTGTCACCCAGATCGACGCGGCCGTGGTCAGCCCCTTGATCTTCGAGGTCTCATGGTGGAACACGATCACCCCGGCGCCCAGGAAGCCAATGCCGGTGATGACGCCCTGAATGGCCCGGCTCAGCGCATCGTGGCTGAACTCGCCGGTAACTGAAGCGAACTCCATGCTGGCCGTGGTGACCAGCGCCGCGCCCAAGGCCACCAGGCCCAGGGTTTTCATGCCGGTGGGCTTGCCGCGCAGATTGCGCTCCAGGCCGATGACGCAACCGAACAGCATCGCGATCACCAGCCTGCCGGCCACGCTCCAATAATCAATCATGCGATGCCTGCTCCGGCCCCTTCTGCTTGCGGCGCCGCTTCTTGGGCGCCAGCATGGTGCCGGTGCAGCCCGGCGCGCCGCAGCGGCAGGCGAAGGAGCGCTTGATGGCCGGCGTGTGGCGGCCATCGTAGATCAGCGGATAGGAATAGCTGAGCTCCTCCCCGCACTTGATGTCGTGCAGCGCATAGATGTAGATGCGGCCCTCGTCCTCGATGGCCTGGCAGTTGGGCTCGCACGAGTGGTTGATGTAGCGCGCCTCGTTGCCCTGGTCGCCGCCGTCGATGACGTTGCCGTTGGCCAGGCTGAAGAAGAAGGTGTGGTTGTGCGGCATGTCCTGCTCGGCCGCGCGCTCCAGCGCCACCGACCACGGGATCTCGCGGCCGGTGTATTCGATCACGCATTCGCTGACCGCGATATCGCGGTTGGCGAACACGCCCCGGCCATGCACCGGCGAGATCCTGACCACATAGGCCAGTTGGTCGGACAATTCCGCGGGACTTTCCAGGACGTTTTCAGTGAGCATAGGTACGGGTAAGGTTAAGTGGCGTCGCCGCCGGGCGGCTTGAACAGGTCTTCCAGGTCGGCGCGGCTGGTGGGCTTGCGCACCACGTCGCGACGGCCGGTGAATTCATCCTCGATATGATCGCGATAATAGCTCCAGGCGGCGGCCGAGGTCGACAGCTTGCGCCACACCTCGTTGCCCACGCCCGAATATTCGATGGCGCGGCCGTCGTCGAACTCCACCCGCAGCATGCGATCGCGCGCATCGTACCCGATGGCGCGCAGCTTGCCGGCATTGATGCGTTTCATTTCCATACAGCCTCCTCAGGCCTTGCGGGCTCCATGCACCATTTGACGGGCCTGCTTGCGCAGCAGGGCCTGGTCCCAGCGCTGTTTCTGCTCTTCGGTTTCCGGCGTCAGCGCCGGCACCTCGACCGGTTTGCGGCTCTCATCGACCGCCACCATCGTAAAGTAGCAGCTATTGGCGTGGCGCACCAGACGCTGTTGTATGTTTTCCGTTATCACGCGGATGCCCACCTCCATCGAGGTGCGGCCGGTGTAGTTGATCGACGCCAGGAACGTCACCAGTTCGCCCACGTGGATCGGTTGCAGGAACATCACCTGGTCCACCGACAGCGTCACCACGTAGCTGCCCGAATAGCGGCTGGCGCAGGCGTAGGCCACGCTGTCGAGGTACTTGAGGATGGTGCCGCCGTGGACGTTGCCGGAGAAATTGGCCATGTCCGGGGTCATCAGGACGGTCATGCTCAGTTCGTGCGCGGTCCAGCTCATCGGTTTTTCCATTGCATACTCCCTAGTTGTTTTCTCCATGCTATCCGCTAAACTTGTCATTCGCAAATAGTTATCAGAAACAACAGGTGGACTGTAACGTTTAAATTGGGAGCGAAGGACGCGCGGGCGGCGCGCAGGGCAAGGCGCAAAGCGCAGCGATAGCTAGCTATCGCGAGCATTTGCAACGCCGCCATGCGCGTTGCCCGCGCGGCAGGCGCTACCGATTTAAACGTTACAGTTCACCAACTTTATCGTATGCTTTGCGCTTCACGAATACGAGGAGCACTCATGAAATGGAAAGTCCTGGCCGCCAGCATCATGCTCGGCGCGGCCGCCACCGCCCAGGCCGTTACGGCCGACGAGGTGCACACCTTCACGCTGGCCAACGGCATGAAGTTCATCGTGCTGGAATCGCACACCATCCCCAACGCCAATATGTACACGTTCTGGAAGGTCGGTTCGCGCAATGAGGCGCCCGGCATCACCGGCCTGTCGCACTTCTTCGAGCACATGATGTTCAACGGCTCGAAAAACTTCGGCCCGAAAATGTTCGACCGCACCATGGAAGCCAAGGGCGGCTCCAACAACGCCTACACCAGCAACGACCTGACCGTGTACCAGGACTGGTTCCCGGCCTCGTCGCTGGAGACCATCTTCACGCTGGAAAGCGACCGCATCGCCCACCTGAGCATCGACCCGAAGATGGTGGCCAGCGAGCGCGGCGTGGTGCTGTCCGAGCGCAGCACCGGTCTGGAGAACTCCAACATCCGCGCGCTGCGCGAGGAAATCAACGGCGTCGCCTTCCAGGCCCACCCGTACTCGTGGCCGGTGATCGGCCATGAATCCGACATCAAGGCCTGGACCCAGGACGACCTGCAACGCTACTTCACCACCTACTACGCGCCGAACAACGCGGTGTCGGTGATCGTCGGCGACGTCAAGACCGACGACGTCAGGAAGCTGGCCACCAAATACTTCGGCGGCATCCCCAAGCGCGCGCTGCCGCCGGCCGTGCGCACCGTCGAGCCTGAACAGAAAGGCGAACGCCGCGTGTTCGTCGCCAAGGAATCGGCCACCTCGGCCAACCTGGTGGTGGCCTACAAGGTCCCGGCCGCCAACAGCGCCGACTACTACGCGCTGGAGGTGCTGCAAAGCATACTGGGCGACGGCAAGACCTCGCGCCTATACAAGACGCTGGTCGAGCAGCAGCTGGCCACCCAGGTCAGCGCCAGCAGCATGGACGGCTTCGATCCGGGCCTGCTCTACCTGTCGGCCGTGGCCACCGCCAAGACCGAACCGGCGCAGCTGGAAAAAGCGCTGCTGGCCGAAGTCGACAACGTCGTAAAAAACGGCGTGACGGCCGACGAGCTGCAAAAGGTCAAGAACCAGAAGCTGCTCAACCTGTACCGCGAACAGGAAACCATCAACGGCAAGGCCCAGCAGCTGGGCAACTACGAGGTGTTCATGGGCGACTACAAGAAGATGTTCGACGCCCCGGCAGCCTACGAAAAACTGACGACCGCCGATATCCAGGCCGTCGCCGCCAAATACCTGAAAAAATCGCAGCGCACCGTCGGCGTGCTGGCCGCGAAGGAGGATTGATCCCATGAGCATCAAAGTGAGCATCAACGCAACCGCAATCGCCGCCGCCGTGCTGGCCGCCGCCGGTGCCGCAGCAGCTGAATTCCGCCTGCCGGCGTTCGACACCGTCACCCTGCCCAATGGCCTGACCGTGTACCTGATGGAGCGCCATGAAGTACCGCTGATCTCGGTGCGCGCCGTGGTCAAGGCCGGCGCCGTCAACGACGCCAGGCAGCCCGGCCTGTCCAACCTGACCGGCGACGCCCTGCTATTGGGCAGCAAGGCCCACAACAAGACCGCCATCGACCAGGCCTTCGACTTCCGCGGCGCCCGCCTGGCCGGCGGCGCCGGCACCGAGGCCAGCACCGTGCAGGCGAACTTCGCCCGCGCCGACAGCGCCGCGCTGCTGCCGGTGTTCGCCGAGATCATCCAGCAACCGGGCTTCGACGAGGCCGAGCTGGCCAAGCTGCGCGACCGCAAGGTCAACGGCCTGAAGCAGGCCAAGGAAGCGCCGCGCAATGTGGTGGGCAACTACTACCGCGCCATGCTGTTCGGCGAGACGCCGTATGCGATCCCGGCCAGCGGCACGGTCAGCAGCGTGGGCGCGCTCAAGCAGGCTGACGTGCAAGGCTACTACCAGCACTACTACCGTCCGGACAACGCCGCCATCATCGTGGTCGGCGATTTCCAGGCGGCCGAGATGCGCAAGCAGATCGAATCGCTGTTCGGCGCGTGGCAGGCCAGCGGCCCGGCGCTGCCGCAGCAGGACAACGGCAAGGTGCAGGCCGACAAGGCGCGCGTGTGGCTGGTCAACAAGCCGGACGCGATCGAGACCACCTTCCTGATCGGCGGCGCCGGCATCGCCCGCAACGACCCGGACTACGTGCCGCTGCAAGTGCTCAACACCATCGTCGGCGGCCGCTTCACCTCGTGGCTGAACGACGAGCTGCGCGTCAACTCGGGCCTGACCTACGGCGCCCGCAGCGAGTTCGCCGCCCTGTCGCAGACCGGCACCTTCGCCATCTCCAGCTTCACCGCGCTGCCCAAGACCGAGGCGGCGCTGGCCCTGGCGCACAAGACCTACCAGCGCCTGTGGGACAAGGGCATCGACCAGGCGACGCTGGAATCGGCCAAGGCCTACGTCAAGGGCCAGTTCCCGCCGCGCTACGAGACCAGCGAGCAGCTGGCCGGTTTGCTGGGCGATATGTACGCGTCCAAGGTGGGCCGCGAGCAGATCGACCACTTCATGCAGGATGTCGACAGCCTGACGCCGGAACGCGCCAAGGCGCTGGTGGACAAGCACTTCCCGCGCAAGAACCTGCAGACGGTGCTGGTGGGGAAAGCCGAGGCCATCCGCGAGATCGCCAAGAGCTACGGCGAGGTGACCGAGCTGCAAATCAGCGCGGACGGTTTCCAGCCGCGTTAAGCCAGTTTGGACAGGGCGCCGGCCGGGTCCAGCTGGCGCGCCAATTGTTCGACGTCGCCCGCGGTGCCGGGGATGGCGTCCACCACCAGCGCCAGCTGGTCCCACGCGGCCGTGCTGGCGCCGGCCTTCAGCGCCTGCTCGGCCAGGTGCGCCAGGCCGGACAGGCGGTCGGCGCCGACGGTGCCGGCCAGGCCTCGCAGCGTGTGCAACAAGGGCATGGCCACGTGGAGACTCTGGCCGGCGCAGGCCGCTTGCAGCTGCTCCGCCATACCGCCCGCCTCCGCCGCAAAACTGCGCAACGCCATCAGATACACCGAATGCAGGCCGCCCAGCCGCTTCAACGCCGCGGCGCTGTTGATGCCGGCTTCCGCCAGCGGCGCCGCGCCGGCCGTATCGGCGGCTGCGGTTTCCGTGACCGTCCCCACAGGCGCGCGCCCGCTGCGCGCGTGCTTGCGGATCACCGCAATCAGCTGCACCAGGTCGAACGGCTTGCCGATGTGGTCGACCATGCCCGCGTCCAGCGCGGCGACACGGTCGGCCGGCATGGCGTTGGCCGTCATCGCCACGATGGGCGGCGCCTGCGCGCCCAGCCTGCGCTGGATCGCCAGGGTCGCTTGGTAGCCGTCCATCTCCGGCATCTGGATGTCCATCAGGATCAGGTCCGGCAGCGGACCGGGGCGCGACACGGCGGCCAGCGCCATCTGGCCGGAACTGGCCACCTCGACTTGCGCGCCATCGTTGCCGAGCAGTTCGCTGGCGACTTGCTGGTTGGCCGGGTTGTCGTCCACCAGCAGCAAATGCAAGCCCTCCAGCCGCCGCAGCGACGGCAGCGCCACGGCGGCCAGCGGCGCCCGCTTTTCCATGCGCGCATCGGCCACCGCGTCGAACAGCATCGACGCCGTGACCGGCTTGACCACGAAGCCGTCCAGCACCGGTTCCATTTCCAGGTGACGCTGGGCCAGCAGTTCGCGGTCGTGCGCGGTCACCATGACGATCAGCGGCAGCTTGCCGTGCGGCGCCAGCTTGCGGATCGCGCAGCTGGTTTCCCAACCGTCGAAGGCCGGCATGCGCCAGTCGATGAACACCACGTCGTAGGCGCGCTGCTGGGCCATGCGCGCCGCCACGGCGACCAGCGCCTCGCGGCCGCCCTCGGCCACGTCGACCTGCCAGCCGAACGAGGCCGCCATTTCGCTCAACACCATGCGCGCCACCGGATTGTCGTCCACCACCAGGCAGGCCAGGTCCTTCAACAACGCATGCTCGGGCGACGCCGGCGCCAGGTCCAGCGCCTCGGCCGGCGTGGTGGTGACGCCGCAATCGACGGTGAATTCGAACACGCTGCCCTTGCCCAGTTCGCTCGTCACGCTCAGCTCGCCGCCCATCAGGCGCACCAGGCGCTGGCTGATCGCCAGGCCCAGGCCGGTGCCGCCGTAGCGGCGCGCGGTCGAGGCCTCGGCCTGCGAGAAACCGTCGAAGATGCGCAGGCTCTGCTCCGCCGAGATGCCGATGCCGCTGTCGCGGATGGCGAAGGCGACCGACAGCGTGGTGTCGCTGCGCGCCAGCAGCCGGGCCGACAGCACCACCTCGCCCTGCTCGGTGAATTTGATGGCGTTGCCAGCCAGGTTGAGCAGGATCTGCTGCAGGCGCAAGGCGTCGCCCACCACCAGCGCCGGCAATTGCGGATCGATGCGGAACAGCACCTCGATGTTCTTGCCTCCGACGTTGGCCGACAGGATCACCGCCAGGTCGCGCCACAGCTTGTCGAGCCGGAACGGGTGCGGATCGAGCGCCAGCTTGCCGGCCTCCACCTTGGAAAAATCGAGGATGTCGTTGAGCAGCCCCAGCAAGGCGCTGGCGGCCGCGTGGGCCTTGGCCGCGTAGTCCTGCTGGCGTTCGCTCATCTCGGTTTGCTGCAGCAGTTGCAGCATGCCCAGCACGGCGTTCATCGGCGAGCGGATCTCATGGCTCATGTTGGCGACGAACTCGGACTTGGCGCGGCCGGCCTTGTCGGCCTCCTCCTTCGCCAGCAGCAGCGCGTCGTGCGCGGCGCGCGCCTCGGTGTGGTCGGTGCTGCTGCCCACCCAGCCGAGCACCTTGCCATTGCCGTCCTTTTGCGGCAGCGCGTGGTTGTCGAACACGCGCCACACGCCGTCGGCGCGGCGCAGCCGGCAATCGCAGCGGAAAGCGTCGCCGGCGGCCCTGGCGCGCCGCCACTCGGCCAGCAGCGCCGGCCGGTCGTCCGGATGCAGCACCGGCACCCCGTCGCCCGCCTCGATCAGCAGCGCCGACGGCACGCCGCTGAAGCGCTCCCAATGGTGGCTCATGAAATCGAGGCGGATCTGCGGCGTGACGGTCCACACCATTTGCGGCAGGCCCTCGGTCAGCGAGCGCCAGCGCGATTCCGACGCCGTCAGCCGCGCCATCGATGCCTGCAGCGCGCGGTCGGCCTCCAGCAGTTGCAGCACCGACTGGTATTGCCTGCGCATCGAATACCAGACACCGGCCAGCAGCGCCGTCGCGATGGCCGCCAGCACCGCCAGGAACAGCATGGCGTTGCGCACCTCGCGGCGCCACGGCGCCAGGAAATCCTCGCTGGCCAGCCCCACCGCCACATAGATCGGATAGCTGCCGATGCGCGCCAGGCTCACGGTGCGTTCGCGGTTGTCGCGCTCGCTGAGGATGGTGTAGGTGTCGCCCTGGTGCCTGCCATCCAGGATGGACTGGGTCCGCGGCGAGACCTCGATGGTGCTGCCGATCGGCATGCCGTCGACCTGGGGATGGCGGTGCAGCACGCGGCGGCGGTCGTCCAGCAGCACGATGGAACCGTTGGCGCCGACGTTGAGCGACGAGAACAGCTCGGTCAGGCGCGAGCTGTTCATCAGCGTGTAGGCGGTGCCGCCGAAGCTGCCGTCCGCCATGGCCAGCGGGTAGACCAGCGGCAGCACCCATTCGCCGGTGATGCGCGACTTGACCGGCACGCCGATGATCAGGTCGTGCTCGACCTTGGCGCGCGAGAAGAATTCGCGCACGGACAGGTCTTGCGGATGGGCTGGATCGACTTGTTCGCCGTAGATCACGCGGCCGGCGGCGTCGGAGCCGCGCACCGCCTGCGCGTTCGGGATGCGTTCGCGCAGCGTGCGCAGGTAGGCGCTGAACTGCGCGTCGTCGAAATGTCCGGCGGCGTGCATGGCGCGGAACTCGACGCCGGCGCGACGCATCGCCAGGTCGACCTCTTCGAAATGGGAGTGCAGGAAGTTCTCCAGCGAGACCGACAGGTTGTGCGCCGTCTCGGCCGCGTTGGCGTAGTAGCGCGCCTGGCTCACCCGCAGCACATGGCCGACGAACAGCGACACCAGCAGCAGAACTGCTGCCACCGCCGCGACGAGTACGCCGAACAGTTTACGGAATTTCTGCAGCGTATGTACTTTCATGGGGACCGGCGGTCTCTTCTTGTTTTAATGCCTCTACATTAACGCAAAAAAAACGCCCCGGAGGAGCGTTTTTTGGTCTTACAAGCCTTGCCTGGCGATATCGGCCAGCGACTCCCGGCCCTTGTCGCTGATATCGTAGCCGCCTTCGGCGCGTGGCACGATATGGGACTTCTTGCCGAGGAATTGGGCGACGTCGGCGTCGAGGACGCTGGCCGGATCGGCTTCGACGGCGCGCAAGCCCAGCACGCAGCGGCGCAGGAACAGGATTTCCTCGCCCTTGTCGGTGAGCGAAATACGGCCATTCTTGGCGATGGTGAACAGCTTGATGCCGGTCAGGCGCTTGGTGTTGCGTCCGACACAGGCGCTGACGCGCTCGCCCTTGATGCCGCGCTTCACTTCATCGAGTGCGTTGTATTCGTCTTGCGTTAATTTCTCGTTCTTCATTGCCATTTTATCCATAAGAGACTGCTGCGGCCCTCATGGTACGCGCCCGACGCAGCGACGGCAAGACAATGCGCCGACCCGACGCCTCCGATACGCGACCGGAGGCGGCATGGCCGCCTCAAAACGAGAATAAAGTGTGGCTCAAAACGCTCGGATCGCCAGCCAGATCAGGCCGATGGTGGCAAATGCCGCTACACAAATCAGGGCTTGAACACGCTTCGCGCTGAAAGCGACGCTACGACGGCCGAGGTAGATTTTGTTGTGTAAGGAATTGCCCATGATGCTCTCCGTGAGAGGGTGAATCGATGACATGACTTAATTATAGAAACTCTTTGATTACCCTAATGTGACGTTCAGCACAAAGTTTAAAATATGTATCCATTGAGCAACAACTTTCACACTTTCTCACGGGGTAACGCGGTCAGGTTTTGATCGGCACCTGCTTGGGTTGGGGCTCTTCGATGGGTGCCTGGTCGGGCAGTGGCATATTGTCCGGCGGCGGATCTTTTTCCGGTTGTGGCGTCGGCAAATCGGGCTCGGGCGTGGTGTGGGCGCGGATATTCATGGGACTGTCCTCCTTGAAGTGAAAATGAGGTGTTCAAGAGGCAGATTAGGGGAAGCGGCGGATAAACAAGTGGCCGATTGACGGCCAGCGTGCGTTGCCGCACGCTGGCCGTCGCTTGGCGTAAGGACTCTCACCGCCGGGGTCAAGTCTGACATTCGGACACGAGCTCTGCCGTATTCTCGTTTACGGCAGAGCTCGTGTCCGAATGTCAGACTTGACCCCGGTGTTAGATGGGAAACATCTGCGCGGCGATCTGTTCCCAGTTGTCGCGCGGGCCGCTGATCGGCACTTGCCGCATGCAGAACATGACGTCGGAATCCGGCCGGACCAGCATGCAGGCCGTCAGCTGGCGCTGCAATGCGGACGGGCTGATGTCGCCGATCGCGCCGTAGGATTCAAGCAGCGCCTTGAGCAGCACGGGACTGCCTTGCGCCATGAAGATCATCGGTGTCAACAACTCGAAGCGGTCGCTGTTGCCGATGATCGCGTCGCCGAAATCCAACAGGCCGGTCAGCTTCCAGCCGCCCTCTTCCTGCTTCGCCATCAGGTTCCACGGATGGATGTCCATATGGATGAAGCGCAGCGTTCCCTGCTGCGCAAAATCCCGCGCCGCGGCGATATAGGGCAGCACCTGCTCCAGCAAACCCTCGGGCATCATCCGGCGTCGATGGCGCGCCATGCAACCATCGACCAGACCTTGCACATACGACGGCCAATCCACCTTGATCGCGATATCGTCAGCGAACGCCACCGCGCGCAATTCGCGCAGGAGCTGCCCGGTCTGCATCATGATCGCGCGTTTCTGTTCGATGTCCAGCGTCGGCCACACGTCCGCAAGCACCACGCCGTCCAGGCGCGTCGTTATCACGAAGACCCAGTCGTCGACTTCGCCGTTGCCGATCAAGCCCGGCGTTTGCAAGGACAGCTTGCCTTCCAGTAGCGGGGCGACCAGTATTTCCTTGTCGCCCTGCCGGCGCCAGTTGGGCGGCACCAGCTTGACGATCACACCCTTCAAGCCGAACAGGGCGTTCGATCCTTGCGGGATGTTCTCCCACGGACCGTCCGCCAGGCCAAACGCCTGGCGCAGATGGTCGAGCACCGGCAGCCAGGACGTCAGCGGCGCGTTTTCAATGAAGTCGCGGCAGGCGGCGTTGTCGACGCCTCGCGGCAGGCAATTGAGCACGGCTTTCATTTGATGCGGAAGATCACATCCACGGTCTGCGTCCATTGCAGCGTCTGGATCGACAGGAAGTCTTTTTCCGCCCCGTTGGCGGCGGTGCCGCGCGTACGTTTGTTGTAGAAGTCCACCGGCAGCAGCCCGACGGCATTGGTCAGGTTGCGCAGCTGGCCGGACGAGATGGCCGTCACCGCGCCCACCTTCTTGCCGAAGCCAGCCGCCATGGCCTCGGCGCGCCGCTGCGCGTCCTTGATCGCCGCGGCCGTCAGGTCCTGCTCGGTCTGGAGGCGGTCGCTCTTGCCGAAGCCTGTGCTCATGTGGTCGATATTCGGCTTGCCCAGCAGGCCCTGCATGATGGCGCGCCACTTGGTCAGGTCGCGCACGACCACGTGCACGGCGCTGCGGATCTCATATTCGGGCGACGCGCTCGGATCGGGATTGGCGGCCTTGCGCATTTCCTTGCGCATGTCGCGGAAGCTCACCTCGGCCTCGGTATCCTTGCCGGGATCGCCGCCCTGCTCGGCCAGCAAGGCCTGCACTTCCGCCACGCGCGCCTGCACGACGGCCACGGCGGCGTTGGTGTCGGCGTCGAAGGCGCTGATGTCGAAATCGATCTCGCCCATGTCCGGCATGACCCGCAGGAAGCCTTCGCCGCCGACGTGGATGAAGGGATAATCCGGCAGGTTGGAAGCGTGTGCAGCCAAGGGCAATAGGGCAACGGCAAGTGCGAGTTTCTTCAGCATTGAGCGACTTTCAAGAGTGAAAGCTGGAGTATCCAATACTTTTTACTATTTGACAACTTGCAAACAGTGGGAACATACCCATTTGCCACTCCAACAACAATCACTCAGGGGAAGAACATGCTGGCTCCAAGACGTCCACGCTCGGTGCACGACAACCGCCCGGTCGCGGTGCAGGTGGTCAAGCAGGAAAAATCGGGCGCCGTCGACAAGCATGTGCTGATAGTCGAAACGCCCAAGCTCAAGCCCGCGCCGCCGAAAACGAAATAAACTATTTAGCCTTGTTGATCTCGGCGATCAGCAGGAAGGCTTCGTGGTGGATGGCCTGCTCGGCGGCCTTGAATTCCTGGTTGGCTTTGACGAAGGCCGGCTTCTTCAGCTCGGCCTTTTCCTTGGCGCTCGGGGTCGGGTCGGCGGGATACAGGCGCGGCGGTCCGTTGTAGGTCTGGGCCAGCACTTTCTGGCCATAGCTGGACTGGTAGTACTGGGTCATCTCGAGCGCCGTCCCGGTGCTGAGCAGGCGCGCCACCGGCAGCGCCAGGCGGCTGTAGATGGTTTCGTTGGGCAGTTTGTCGAGCTTGGCCATCATCAGCTCGCGCTGGGCCGGACTGGGGTACTTGCTCATGCCGGCGGTGGTGCGCAGCATTTTCTCGGCCTGCATGGAGGCCAGCAGATCGTGCGCGGCCTTGACCTGGGCGGCGTCCGGCGCGGCGGCGCTGGCCAACATCGCGCTCATCAGCAAACTGGCTGCGGCCAGCATTTTTATTGGTTTCATGTCTGCTCCTTGGGATGGTGGTATTGGCATGCATGATATTGCCAAAGTCGCAAACATGGCCACATGATTGATGCGTAGAATGTCGGCTCACATAGACTACGAGGTCCCCACCATGCAGCACACGCCACTGAACGACGATGAATACGATGCGCTGGACGCGATGCAGGACGTATCCTGGCTGGAAGGCTTCCTGACCGCCATCGTCATCGGCCCGGCCAAACTGGCGCCGCAAGGCTGGCTGCCGGCGGCCTTGAAAAATCCCGCCGCCGAGCCGCTGGCGCTGCGCCACTACCACTACATGCAAACCTGGATGAGCAAGGACCCGGCCAGCTTCGAGCCGATCTACGAATGCGGCGGCAACTGGGGGCCCGAGCAGTGGTGCGAAGGTTTCGCGGCCGGCATGCAGGTGGACGCGGCGGCCTGGGCGCCGCTGCAGGCGGCCCACCCGGAATGGCTGGCGCCGTTCCAGCGCGAAGGCGACGCATGGGCCGACGCGGTGACGCCAGCGGTCATCCAGATCAACGCCTACTGGCATCCGCCGAAAGGCCCGAAAGTCGGCCGCAACGATCCCTGCCCTTGCGGCAGCGGCAAGAAGTACAAGAAGTGCTGCGGCGACGCCGCTTAGACATGGAAGTCGAAGAACTCGCGCCAGTCGTCGGAGGCCAGCGCGAGTAATTGTTCGCGCTCGTCCGGCGTGGCGTTATTCCAGTACGGCATCCAGAGCCAGGTCCACCAATAATCCAGGCTGCCTTGCAGACTTCCGTAGGCCGCCGCGTCGATATCGGGAAAGGCTAGCCACGGAGCCGGTGGACGCGGGCGCATGGCGTCCAGCGCCCGAAGCAACGCCACGGAGTTGGTGGCCAGCTCGATGACGCTGCCGCCAAACTCCGGTCGCGCCGCGTGGCGCGTGATGCAGCCCGCATCGTTGGCGTGCGCGGCCAGCAAGTTCAGTACGCCTGGCAGGTCGTCGTCCGTTACCACGAACTGGCAGTGATAGACCTTGCCGTGGCGGCTGTCGACCAGCTCCTTGAACGGATAATCCGCAAGCGCCACAGCGACGGGCAGTTCAACCAATGGTATCGGTCTGCTGGGAGGCGATCAGCACGGCGCCGCAGGAGGTCTTCATCCCTTCCACGGCGGTGCTGACGCCCATGATGGTGTGCGTGACCGCGCCTTCGACGATGGTCGGCGTGCCCCGGCACTTGGGGCAGCTGACCTTGTGGCCGACGCCGGCCACCGGCTTGCCCATCACGATCACGTCCTGATGGCCTTCCAGTACCGTGCCGTGGTGCGACGTCTTGTCGCCCAGCCTGATGATTGCTTTCCCGCCCATATCGCCTCGCACTGATTCAATGCGGCGATCATAGCATTGCTATTTTCGCTACGTCGCACGGCTGCAATAAATCTGAACGAAAAAAAAGCTTCCTCCCGGAAGCTTTTTTCTCTACTGCTATTCGTGGCGGAGAGGGTGGGATTCGAACCCACGGTACGATTTAACGTACGCTTGATTTCGAGTCAAGTACATTCGACCACTCTGCCACCTCTCCTGGTGGTACATTTTCTTACAGCAGCGTTTTGTGGCGGAGAGGGTGGGATTCGAACCCACGGTACGATTTAACGTACGCTTGATTTCGAGTCAAGTACATTCGACCACTCTGCCACCTCTCCGTTTTCCCACCTGCTGCTGCGAGAAGGCAAGATTATAGCAGGCCGCCGGGAAAAAGGAAGGGCTATTTTACGCCTTCAGGTGAGTCAATCCACCCATGTACGGACGCAGCACGGCCGGGATCTCCACCGAGCCGTCGGCCTGCTGGTAATTCTCCAGCACGGCGACCAAAGTGCGGCCGACCGCCAGGCCCGAACCGTTCAACGTGTGCAGCAGTTCAGGCTTGCCCTGGGCGTTGCGGAAGCGCGCCTGCATGCGGCGCGCCTGGAAGGCTTCGCAGTTCGACAGCGACGAGATTTCACGGTAGGTGTTCTGCGCCGGCAGCCACACTTCCAGGTCGTAGGTCTTGGTGGCGCCGAAGCCCATGTCGCCGGTGCACAGCGACATCACGCGGTACGGCAGGCCCAGGCGCTGCAAGATGGTTTCCGCATGGCCGACCATTTCGTCCAGCACCGCGTACGAGGTGTCCGGATGCACCACCTGCACCATCTCGACCTTGTCGAACTGGTGCTGGCGGATCATGCCGCGGGTGTCGCGGCCGTAGCTGCCCGCTTCCGAGCGGAAGCATGGGGTGTGCGCGGTCATCTTCAGCGGCAGCGTGTCGGCCGCCACGATCTCGTCGCGCACCAGGTTGGTCAGCGTGACTTCCGAGGTCGGGATCAGGTAGAAGTTCTCGCCCTCGCCTTCCGCGCCGCCTTTTTTCACCGAGAACAGGTCGGCTTCAAACTTCGGCAGCTGGCCGGTGCCGCGCAGCGAATCGGCGTTGACCATGTACGGGGTGTAGCACTCGGTGTAGCCGTGCTCGTCGGTGTGGGTGTTCAGCATGAACTGCGCCAGCGCGCGGTGCAGACGGGCGATGCCGCCTTTCATGACCGAGAAGCGCGAGCCGGTCAGCTTGGTCGCCACGTCGAAATCCAGGCCCAGCGGGGAGCCGACATCGACGTGATCCTTGACGTCGAATTCGAACGTGCGTGGCGTGCCGACTTTGCGCACCTCGACGTTGCCGCTTTCATCCGTGCCGACCGGGACCGATTCGTGCGGCAGGTTCGGGATGGCCTGCATGAAATCGCCCAGCTTGGCCTGTACCGCCGACAACGCCGTTTCGTTGGCCTTGAGCTCGTCGCCCAGGCCGGCCACTTCCGCCATCAGGGCGGTGGTGTCTTCGCCCTTGCCCTTCATCATGCCGATCAGCTTGGACTGCGAGTTACGCTTGCCCTGCAGCTCTTCGGTGCGCGTCTGGATCGCTTTGCGTTCGGCTTCGAGGGCGTTGAAACCGTCCACGTCGAGCTGGAACTTGCGGGTCGCCAGGCGCGCGGCGACGTTTGCTATATCTTTACGGAGAAGTTGGATATCAATCATGGGGAACAAGTGCCGTGGTATCGAAAACGACAATTGTACCAAGAGGATGCCACTTCCCTGCGAGTTTTGAGCAGCCCGCCGGCTGCGGTGATTACAGTGCGGCTTTTTCGGCGGCGGTCAGGCGCTTGGCGGTCACGGTCACGACTTGCATTTTGGCGGTCGAGACGGCGACTTTGGCGGCTGGAGCGACCGGGGCGACAGCGGTGTCGGCGGCGGTGGCGAAGGTCGTGGCGGCGGCCAGTACGGTAGCGGCGACGAAGATGATTTCCATGTTTTTAGCGATGTTCATGATGTACTCCTTCAGGTGGTTGGTTTCGCGTTGTTTGGTAACGCTGCTTGGTATGGTTGTACTGTACCTAAAGGCCCTACGCGTCGCCATCGGGATGCGACGAAGCGCCGGAAACGGCGCCTGAAGTGCAAAAAACCGGTGGGTAGCGAACAATTCAGGCGGCGCTGCGCAGTCCGGCCGGCCGGTCGGCATGCCGGTGCACCAGCTGGCCCAGGGTGGCGATGGCGGCCTGGGTGCGCGGCCCCCAGGGATTGCCGCAGTTCAGCCGCAGATAGTTGCGGAACTTACCCGTGGCCGAGAACAGCTGCCCCGGCATCGACGCCACGCCGGCCGCCACGGCGTCGCCGTGCAGGGCCAGCGCGTCGACCTGCTCCGGCAGGCTGACCCACAGCACAAAGCCGCCCTGCGGCTCGGACACGGTGCACTGGTGCGGAAATGTCTCGCAAATCGCATCCGACATGCGGGCGATGCGCTGCGACAGCGCGCGCCGCATCTTGCGCACCTGGTTCTCATAGGCGCTGCCGGTCAGGAAATCGGCCAGCACGGCCTGGAAGAACTGGCTGGTGGCGCCGCTGGAGAGCATCTTCTGCACCACAATGTCCTGCGCGTAGCGCCCCGCCACCACGTAGCCGACCCGCGAACCGGGACTGATGGCCTTGGAGAACGAGGCGCACAGCATCACGTGGCCGCTGGTGTCGTAGGCCTTGACCGGCCACGGCCGCTCCGGCGTGAAGCACAGGTCGCCGTAGACGTCGTCCTCGATCAGCGGAATATCGTGCTGCGACAGCAGATTGGCCAGCCGCTTCTTGTTCGCCTCCGGCATGATGCAGCCGAGCGGATTGTTGGCGTTCGGGATCAGCAACACGGCCTGCACCAGGCCGGCGTTCATCGCCAGCTCCAGCGCGTCGATCGACGGCCCGGTCTTCGGATGGGTGGGTATCTCCAGCGCCTTCATGCCCAGCGACTCGATCAGCTGCAGCAGCACGAAATAGGTGGCGGACTCGATCGCGATGGTGTCGCCGGCCTTGGCCACCGCGCGCAGGCACAGGCTGAGCGCCTCGGTGCAGGAGCCGGTGACGACGATCTCGCTCTGGTCCAGATGGCCCCAGTCCAGCGCGCGGCGGGCGATCTGGCGGATGAACTCGGGATGGTTGGTGTCGTAGCAGCTGACCGTACTCAACAGACCGGGATCGCGCCGGGCCACGGCGGCCACGGTTTTCTGCATGCGCTTCATCGGCAGCAGCTCCTGCAGCGGCCAAGCCGAGCCCATCTGCACCAGGCCGGGGTCCTCGTTGGCCCTCAGCACCCGCATCAGCAGGTTGTTGATGCCGACGTAGGCCGGCTCCTGCAAATGCTCGGCGTCGGTCATCACCACGCTCATGCGCGGGCGATGGCGCACGTAGTAGCCCGCCTGCGGCTTGGCGTCGACCAGGCCGCGGTCCTCCATCAGCCGCAGCGCCTGCATCACGGTGCTGACCGACAGGCGCTTCTGCTGCGCCAGGTGGCGGATCGACGGCAGCCGGTCGCCCGGCGCGAAGACGCGGCTGGCGATCAGCCCGCCCAGTTCGTTGGCCAGGTTTTCATACAGAGTGAGTTGATGGGACATCCGGCTATTGTGGCCCCGCCCCGCCCGATGGCGACAGGTACAGCGAGCGCAAATTTCGACCATAACAGTTTAGTCCATTCGTCATTGTGATGGTCACAATTTCGATTTGCTGCATCTGTTATGGTCGGCCGCCGCTGCGTATTCTGGTTGCACGAATCACCACCGCAGGAGCCACCATGAAACCGGAACTACTCGCACTGACGCAGGGACAGGCCGAATACAGCCTGTCGGAGAACCATCCGCTGCGCATCGCCGGCGCGGCGGGCCGCCACATCGAATGCCTGGCCGGCACCGCCTGGATCACCGCCTACGGCGAACATACCGACTTCATGCTGCGCCAGGGCCAGAGCTTCGAGGTGCCCAACGACGGCCTGACCTTGATCGACGCGGTCGGTCCGCGCGCGGTGCGGGTGCGCCTGCCGGCCGACACCGAAGTGCCGCATGGATGGGCGACGATCCAGGCCAGGTTCGCCTCGGCGCTGCAGGGGTGGGGATTGTAGGATTTCACCTACGCAACTAATCGTGCGCCGTGATATCCCCGGACTATGTACGATGTATCAACAGTACAGACACCGAGGAGAACAATTTGAACCAGCCATTCCTGAAAATAGCCGCCGCCGGCGCCGTCATGATGATCGCCGCCGGTTGCTCGACCCTGGGCGGCCCGCCCAAGGTCGAAGCACCGCCGCCGGCCAACCCGGCCTTTGCCGGCGAGATGGCCAAATTCAACGCCCAGTTCCCGAACGACAAGGCCAGCAAGTACGAGGAAGTGTCGATCAACTTCAACAACTCGAACAAGCTCGATGAGCGCGGCAACTGCCACGACAAGTCCAAGTATCCGGTGGTGATCGTGCTGACGCTGGACTCTGCAGGCAAGGTTATCCGCAGCACCACCGACGTCGACAACAGCAAGGCCGAATGCTTCCGCCAGGCCTACGCCTCGGCCCAGCTGCCGGCGCCGCCGTTCGCGCCCTACCTGAAGCCGATCAAGCTGCGTTAATGGATCAGGCCGCCGCGTCCTGCTCGGCGGCCTCGTCGTTGTCGGCCGGTTTTTCCAGCCAGCCCAGCACCACTTCATTGAAGCGCTCGGGCTGGCGCAACATCGGCCAGTGGTCGGTGTTGAAGCCCACCACCTTGCAACCCTCTTTCGCCGCCAGCTTGTCGGCCCAGGGGGCGGAATGGAACATGAAGGGCTTGCGGGCGCCGTAGATGAACAGCATTGGCACCTGTGGCACGAAGCGCACCATATTGCGGTAGGAGCCGGCCTCGCCGGCGGCCATGATGTAGTACGGGAAGTTCATCTTGACGCTGATGTATTCCTTCGGCGACGGCACGCGCAGCACGCGCGCCATGTAGCGCGTCATCATATTGCCGATCGGTCCGCCGATCGCCCAGGCCAGCGCCAGCGTGCCCTGGTAGCCCTTGACCATCATTTTCTGCGACAAGGTGCGCGAGTCCTGCACCGCCTTCGACTGCGCGTCGCCGATGTCGACGCCGATGATGGCCGACACCGCCTGCTTGTTGCGCATGTAGTATTCGTAGCCGAACATGCAGCCCCAGTCGTGCAGCATCAGGATCACCTTCTGCTTCTGGCTCACGCTGTTGACCACGTAGGAAATCAGGCGGATGGTGGCGTCGAGCGAGTAGGCGCGGCGCGGCTTGTTGATGTCGAAACCGGGCAGGGTGAAGCGCACGCAACGGTAGCGGTGCTTGAGTTCTTCAACCTGGGCATCCCACACGCGGTAGGTATCCGGCCAGCCGTGTATCATCACGATGGTCTCGGCGCCCTCGCCTTCGCTATAGACTTCGATGCCGTCAACCTTGGTCACCTGCTGCATGCTGCTCCTCGCTCACCGCTTCCTCAATCCCTCATCTTACAACATTTGAACCCGGCCGAAATCATCGGCCGGGTTGCCGCACCCGCAAGACGCGCTCGGCCCCGACCTGGTTGACGGCAAAGCCGTTGCGCCCGGCAGCCTTGACGCCATACAGCGCCTGGTCCGCCGCCCGCATGACTTCGTCGACCGTCACCGTCGGACTGGTGGTCAGCGCGATGCCAATGCTGGCCGTGACCCGGCGTTGGGTCGCGCCGCACGGGAAGGGTTCATGCATGGCCTCCACAATCTTCCGCCCCAGCACATCGATTTCGGTGTTGGACGCCAGCTGCTCGAACACGATCACGAATTCATCGCCGGCCAGGCGCGCCACCGTATCCGTGGTGCGCACCGAGGCCACCAGGCGCCGGGCGAACTCCACCAGCACCTGGTCGCCGGCGGCGTGGCCCAGCGTATCGTTGATCTCCTTGAAGTGGTCAACATCGAGGAAGGCCAGCCCCACCTGCTGGCCGGCGCGCGCGGCCCGCGCCAGCGCCTTCGGCAGGAAATCGTCGAACATGCGGCGGTTGCCGATGCCGGTCAGGACATCGGTGGTGGCCAGCCGGTGCAGCTCCAGCTCGGCGCGCGCGCGGCTTTGAGACAGCGCATAGAACGCCCGGCTCAGGTGGCCGAACTCGTCGGCCCGGTCCACGTCGAACACTTCGATGCTGGCCTCGCCGGCGCTGATGTCCTCCACGTGCCGGTGCAGCCGGCCCAGCGGTCGCAGCAACTTCTTGGTGACCGCCCAGCCGAACAATCCGGCCAATCCGGTCAATATCGCCGCGCCGGCAAAGGCCCGCAGCCGCACGCTGCGCATGGGCGCGAAGGCGCTCTCCACCGGATACGACAAGGCGATGGTCCACGGCGCCTCGCGCAGATGCTTATGCACCAGCAGCACCGGCACGCCATCGTCGAGGATGCCATCCTGCCAGCCCTCGCCGTCCTGCAAGGCCGCCTCCAGCACGGTGCCGACACCATCGTCGCCCTTTTCCAGCAGCAGTTTTTTATTGGGATGGTGAACGATCACGCCATCGTCGGTGACGATGAACAGGTAGCCCTCGGTGCTGGTGCGCAGCGAGTCGATCTGAGCGGAGAACGACGGCCGCAGCAGGTCGATCGCCCCCAGCAGGACGCAGACGATCTTGCCGCTGGAATCGCGCAGGGGCTGGGTCAGCACGAACACCGGCTTCCCCGACAGCACGCTCTTGAACGGCGCCGAGATCACGCCCTCCTTCAGTCGCAAGGTCTCCTGGAAGTACTTGCGGTCGGAGATGTTGATGCGCTTGGCGTTGCGGTCGCGCAGGCTGGCGATCAGCTTGCCGGTGGCGTCGAAGGCCGAGACATTGAAAAACTCCTCGCGCAAGGTTTCGTGGGTTTCCAGTTCCAGCTGGACTTGGTCCAGCGTCAGTTCGTGCGCCTGGAACTGCTCGGCCAGCAGGCGCAGCAGTTGCCGTTTGTCTTGCAGGTCGCTGTCGATCAAGGCGGCCGCGCTGGTCAGCAGCGACAACTCCTGGCGCGCGATCACCTGCCGCAGTTCCGACTCGGCGATGAGCAGGGAAATGCCGCCCGTGCCGATGCCCGCGGCCAGCACCAGCGCGATCACCAGGGCGGTGATCTTGAACTTAAAGCTTAAAAAGAAGCCAGATAAAGGCCGCATGAGAACTCCTGAAGTGCAAGCCCGTCAGGACACTGCGGATCGAATGGACTAGCCATCGTTGCACGCGGGAGTTCGGCGGCACTAGGTATTACCACTGTGTGTTACCAGTATATTACGCCAGTTGTGGATCGCGCCGACTCCGTTGCCATGAAACAACGTATCAGGACAACATCGTCCAGAACATGGCCAGCACCGCCAGCGCCATGGCCGCTGTCGCGCCCCAGCCCAGTATCCGCAGGCGGCGGCCGATCACGAAACGGCCCATGATGACGGCGCGTCCAGCCATCAACATCATCACCACCATGATAGGCACCGAGATCACACCGTTGATCACCGCGCTCCAGTACAGGGCCTTGATCGGGTCGATGGCAGTAAAGCCCAGCAAAATACCGATGATGGTGGAAACCGCGATGATGCCGTAGAAGCCCTTGGCCTGCGACGCGGTTTTCTCCAGCCCCTTCTCCCACTGGAGGGCGCCCGCCACCGCGTAGGCCGCGGAGCCGGCCAGCACCGGCACCGCCAGCATGCCGGTGCCGATGATGCCGGCGCTGAACAAGGCAAACGCAAACTCGCCGGCCAGCGGACGCAAGGCCGCCGCCGCCTGGGCCGAGGTGTCGATCGCGGCGATGCCGTGCAGGTGCAACGTCACCGCCGTGGTCAACATGATGAAGAACGCCACCAGGTTGGAGAAGCCCATGCCGATCACGGTGTCGACCTTGATGCGCTGGAAATTGGCGCGCGCCTGCGCCGGCGCCTCCAGCAGCGCCTGAGACTGCGGACAGGCCTGCAATTCCTCCACTTCCTGCGAAGCCTGCCAGAAGAACAGGTAGGGGCTGATGGTGGTGCCGAACACCGCCACCATGGTGGTGATGTAGGCCGGCGACCATTCCAGGCGCGGCATGGCGGTGGCCGCCGCCACTTGCAGCCACGGCACGTGGACCGTGAACACCGTCGCCACATAGGCCAGCAGGGCCAGCGTCAGCCACTTCAGGAAGCGCACATAGCGGTGGTACGGTATCAGCACTTGCAGCAGCAGCGATATGAGGCCGAACAGCGCCGCATACCAGCGCGACGAGCCGCCGGCGATCAGCGTGACCGCCTCGCCCATGGCCGAGACGTCGGCCGCGATGTTGACGGTATTGGCGATCAGCAGCAAGGCGACGATGGCGCGCACCAGCCAGGACGGGAAATGTTCGCGGATATTGCCGGCCAGGCCCTTGCCGCTGACGCGACCGATCCGCGCGCTCACCACCTGGATGCCGACCATCAGCGGATAGGTGAACAAGATCGTCCACAACATCTGGAAGCCGAACTGGGCGCCGGCCTGCGAATAGGTGGCGATGCCGCTCGGATCATCGTCGGCGGCGCCGGTGATCAGGCCGGGGCCGAGTTTCTTCAGCCAGCTGGTGGCGGAGTCGCGCGCGGGCGCGGCGGCGGTTTGGCTGGCGTCGGGGAGCATCAGGGCTTGCCGGCTTCCTCGTCCAACTGGCGCAGGAAAGCCATCTTGTCGGCGATCTTGCTTTCGAGGCCGCGCGGCACGGGCCGGTACCAGCCGGGTTCGCGCATGTCGTCGGGGAAGTAGGTTTCGCCGGCCGCGTAGGCGTGCGGCTCGTCGTGGGCGTAGCGGTATTCGTGGCCGTAGCCCAGCTCCTTCATCAGCTTGGTCGGCGCGTTGCGCAGGTGGACCGGCACCTCGCGCGACTTGTCCTTCTTGACGAAGGCCATGGCCTGGTTGAAGGCGTTGTAGCCGGCGTTGCTCTTGGCGGCGATGGCCAGGTAGATCACCGCCTGCCCCAGCGCCAGCTCGCCTTCCGGCGAACCGAGGCGCTCGAAGGTGGCGGCGGCGTCGTTGGCCATCTGCATCGCGCGCGGATCGGCCAGGCCGATGTCTTCCCACGCCATGCGGACGATGCGGCGCGACAGGTACTTGGCGTCGGCGCCGCCGTCGAGCATGCGGCACAGCCAGTACAGCGCGGCGTCCGGGTTCGAGCCGCGCACGGACTTGTGCAGCGCCGAGATCTGGTCGTAGAAATTGTCGCCGCCCTTGTCGAAGCGGCGCGCGTTCAGGGTCAGCGCGTTCTGGATGAACTCCGGCGTGATCTGGTTGGTCTTGGCGGCGTTGGCGGCGGTGCTGGTCTGCTCCAGCAGGTTCAGCAGGCGGCGGCCGTCGCCGTCGGCGTAGCCGATCAACGTGTCGATCGCCGCTTCGTCGAACTCCAGATGCGTGAGCACCTTGGCGCGGGCCTTGTCGACCAATTGGCGCAGCTCGGCGTCGTCGAAGGAATGCAGCACATAGACTTGCGAGCGCGACAGCAACGCCGAGTTGACTTCGAACGAAGGGTTCTCGGTGGTCGCGCCGATCAAGGTCACCAGGCCGGATTCGGCGTAGGGCAGCAAGGCGTCCTGTTGCGACTTGTTGAAGCGGTGGATCTCGTCGACGAACAGGATCGTGTGCTTGCCCATGTCCAGGTTGTGCTGGGCCTGCTCCATCGCGGCGCGGATATCCTTGACGCCGGAGAACACGGCCGACAGCGCGATGAACTCGCACTCGTAGGCGTTGGCGGTCAGCCGCGCCAGCGTGGTCTTGCCCACGCCAGGCGGGCCCCACAAGATCATCGAATGCGGCTGGCCGGACTCGAACGCCAGGCGCAGCGGCCTGCCCGGCCCCAGCAGGTGATGCTGGCCGATGACGTCGTCAAGCGTCTTGGGCCGCAGCGCTTCGGCCAGCGGCTGGCGCGGCTCGGTGGAAAATAAATCTGCCATGATCTCTAAAAGGAAAAACGCCGCAGCGTCGCAGCTGCGGCGTTGGCGCCCGCAACAGCAGGATTTTAATTATTATTGAATACGTCGGCGCCCTTCGGCATGACGAATTTAAAACTCGTCGCAGTCAGCGCCGGATTTTTTTCGATCTTGCGGAACGACAGCACCGAAGTCTGGCCGAACGAGTCCTTCAGCTCCATCGCTTCCGGCAAGCCGTTGCGCAGGCCGATGGTGATCTGTTCGAAGCTGGTGTCCTTGGCTTTCGGCACGGCCTTCAGCCATTCCAGGCCTTCCCTGGCGCCCGCTTCCGACAGCGTGAAGTTCTTTTCCAGGTCGTTGCTGCCGAACAGGATGGCGGCTGGCGACGAGCCCAGCGCGTCGCCCAGCTTCTTCACGGTGACCTGGTTCAGGTCCTTGTCGAAGATGAACAGCTGGTCGCCATCGGCTTGCAGCACCTGGTCGTAGGGCTTCACGTAGGTCCAGATGAACTTGCCCGGACGGGCGAACACGAAGGTGCCGCTGGCCGGCGTCGAGACCTTGGGCGCCTCGCCGTTGGTGTTCTTCACTTGCTTCTGGGTGAACTCGCCCTTGGCGGCCTTGGTCGAGGCGACGAAGGATTTGAACTGCTCCAGCGCGCTGGCCTGGGCCAAGGCCACGGCCAGCAGGCCGGCGCCCAGCACCACGATATGTTTGAAACGCATCATACGATTTATCCTATTTATTCCGCACTGGCAGCCGGCACCAGGATGTCGCGGTTGCCGTTCGATTGCATGGCGGAGACCACGCCGCTATTTTCCATTTGTTCCAGCAAGCGCGCCGCGCGGTTGTAGCCGATGCGCAGATGGCGCTGCACCAGCGAGATCGAGGCGCGGCGGTTCTTCAACACCACCTGCACCGCCTGGTCGTACATCGGATCGGCTTCGCCGCCGGCCTCGCCCGCCACCGCGTCGCCGCCGCCGGCTTCGCCTTCCAGCGTGCCGCCTTCGAGGATGCCTTCAATATAGTTCGGCTCGCCGGTGGTCTTCAGATGCTTGACCACGCGGTGCACCTCCTCGTCCGACACGAAGGCGCCGTGCACCCGCACCGGCAAGCCCGTGCCCGGAGGCATGTACAGCATGTCGCCCATGCCGAGCAGCGCTTCCGCCCCCATCTGGTCCAGAATGGTGCGCGAGTCGATCTTCGACGACACCTGGAAGGCGATACGGGTCGGGATGTTGGCCTTGATCAGGCCGGTGATCACATCGACAGATGGGCGCTGCGTCGCCAGAATCAAGTGCAGGCCGGCGGCACGGGCTTTTTGCGCGATGCGGGCGATCAGCTCTTCCACCTTTTTGCCGACGACCATCATCAGGTCGGCCAACTCGTCGATGATGATGACGATGGTCGGCAGCTTGTCCAGCGGCTCCGGCGAATCCGGCGTCAGGCTGAACGGATTCGGGATGTGCTCTTCCTTCTTTTTGGCTTCGGCGATCTTGGCGTTGTAGCCAGCCAGGTTACGCACGCCCAGCTTGGACATCAGCTTGTAGCGGCGCTCCATCTCGTTGACCGCCCAGTTCAGCGCATGGCCGGCCTGGCGCATATCGGTCACGACCGGCGCCAGCAGGTGCGGGATGCCTTCGTACACCGACATCTCCAGCATCTTCGGATCGATCAGGATCATGCGCACGTCGGCCGGGTCGGACTTGTACAGCAGCGACAGAATGGTGGCGTTGATACCCACCGATTTACCCGAACCGGTGGTGCCGGCCACCAGCAAGTGCGGCATCTTGGCCAGGTCGGCCACCACGGCCTTGCCGGCGATGTCCTTGCCCAGCGCCACGGTCAGCGGCGACGGATTGTCGTTGTAGACCTTGGAGCCGACGATCTCGCTCAGGCGCACGATCTGGCGCTTCGGATTGGGCAGCTCCAGCGCCATGTAGTTCTTGCCCGGAATGGTCTCGACCACGCGGATCGAGGTCAGCGACAGCGAACGCGCCAGGTCGCGCGCCAGGCCGACGATCTGGCTGCCCTTGACGCCGGTGGCCGGCTCGATTTCGTAGCGCGTGACCACCGGGCCCGGATAGGCCGCCACCACTTTGGCTTCGACGCCGAAGTCGGACAGCTTCTTCTCGATCAGGCGGCTGGTGAATTCCAGCGTTTCGATCGACACCGTTTCCTGCACCTCGGCCGCCTCGTCCAGCAGGGACAGCGCCGGCAGGCGGCTGTCGCCGCTCAGGTCCTGGAACAGATTGGCCTGGCGCTCCTTCTCCACGCGCTCGGACTTGATGACGGTGACGACCTGCGGCTCGATCTTGACCGGCGGCGCCGCCACCGGATGCTTCTCCACGTGCTTGGCGCGCTCGATGACCACCACCTCCTCGCGCTTGACGGCCGCGACTTCGCCCTGGCGGCGGTCTTCGCGGTACTGGTAGCGCTGGATGAACCAGTCGATCATCAGCTCGATGCCGCCGCCGATGCGCTCGGCCAGGGTCAGCCACGAGACGTGGAAGAACAGGCTCAGCCCCAGCCCGAACAGCAGCAACAGCAACAAGGTCGCGCCGGTGAAGCCGAACGCCACGTGGGCCGAATGGCCGATCAGCTGGCCCAGCACGCCGCCCGGCGCGCGCGGCAGCTGCACATGCAGCGAGTACATGCGCAGGTATTCCAGCCCGACGCTGCCGATAAACAGCAGCACGAAGCCTATCCCGCGTATCAGCGGTTCCTGCGCGTGCTCCGGATCGGGCTCCCTGGACAGCACATATTTCTGCGTCAGCTGGCGATACCCCAGCCAGACGATGCGCAGCAGGCAAAACGCCCACCACCACGCCGAAAAGCCGAAGATATACAACAGCAAGTCGGACAGCCAGGCGCCCGCGCGCCCGCCAAGATTGTGCACTTTGGGCACCAGCGTCTCATGGGACCAGCCGGGGTCCATTTTGTCGTAGCTGACGAGGATCAGCACGAAATAGAGGCCGAGCACGGCCAGCGCCAGCCAGCGCGCCTCGGACAGCAGCCGCACCAGCCGATTCGGCAGGGGCTGGCGTTCGGTCGGGGTGCGGGTATAGGCGGAAGATCCGGCGGAAGAGGCTTTTGGCATGCGTTCCTGAACTTTTTTACTGCTCATAGGTATAAAGGTGTTGCAATCTTATCGGTCAGGAAATATTCAGATATGGCTATTCTAAGGCATATGGGCCCCAACCGGCCCGACGATTCATCCTGATGCGCTGCTTGCACTATAATCTTGTATTGCCTTCGTGAATGCAATAGCGGTCGCCATGCTGCCGCCCTTGCCGTCACACTAAATGCCCCCAAATTCGGATTAATCCAACATATTAAGAAGCCTTCCATGACCACACCTAAACACGCTCGTGTATTGATCCTTGGCTCCGGCCCAGCCGGCTACAGCGCCGCTGTCTACGCCGCCCGCGCCAATCTGAAACCGATGCTGGTCACCGGCATGGAACAAGGCGGCCAGCTGATGACCACCACCGACGTGGAAAACTGGCCGGCGGACCCGCTGGGCGTGCAAGGCCCGGACCTGATGCAACGCTTCCTGCAACACGCGGAACGTTTCAATACTGACATCGTGTTCGACCATATCCACACCGTCAAGCTGCAAGAAAAACCGATCCGCCTGATCGGCGACAGCCATGAGTACACCTGCGACACGCTGATCATCTCGACCGGCGCCTCGGCACAGTACCTGGGCCTGCCGTCGGAACAGGCGTTCATGGGCAAGGGCGTGTCCGCCTGCGCCACCTGCGACGGTTTCTTCTACCGTGGCCAGGAAGTGGCCGTGGTCGGCGGCGGCAACACCGCCGTCGAGGAAGCGCTGTACCTGTCCAATATCGCCACCAAAGTGACGCTGATCCACCGCCGCGACAAGTTCCGCGCCGAAGCCATCCTGATCGACCGCCTGAACGCCAAGGTCGCCGAAGGCAAGATCGTCATCAAGTACAACCACACGCTGCAGGAAGTGCTGGGCGACGACAGTGGCGTTACCGGCATCAAGATCCAGTCGACCGACAGCAATGCCGTCAGCGAGCTGACCGTGCACGGCCTGTTCATCGCCATCGGCCACAAGCCGAACACCGGCATCTTCGAAGGCCAGCTGGACATGCACAACGGTTACATCAAGACCAGGACCGGCACCGAAGGCATGGCCACCGCCACCAGCGTACCGGGCGTGTTCGCCGCAGGCGACGTGCAGGACCACATCTACCGTCAAGCCATCACCAGCGCCGGCACCGGCTGCATGGCCGCGCTGGACGCCCAGCGCTACCTCGAAGGCCAGGAGTAATACCGTGGGACTGAAAGACTTCGCCGATCTGAAATCGCTGGCCAAGCAGCTCAAGGAGCAGGCCGACACGCGCGCCGCCGCCGAGGCGGAACGCGTCAAGCGGGAAAAGGTGCAGGCAGTGGAAGCGAATATCTTCCAGTCCAGCGTGGGCGGCGTCAAACGCATGCCGGTGTCGGACCGCTACGTGCCGCAGATGCCGAAGACGGCGTCGGTGGCCGCCGCGCCGGCCCGCAAGCTGACGCAGGCCGAGGACGACGCGGCCGTGCTGCGCGAGTCGCTGTCCGACCTGTTTGAAGTCGACCATTACCTGGAAGAAGATCCGGCGCTGAACTACGCCGCTCCCGGCGTCGGCCCGGACGTGGTGAAGAAGATGCGCAAGGGCCACTGGCCGGTGCAGGACGAGCTGGACCTGCACGGCCTGCGCCGCGACGACGCGCGCGACGCCATCGGCGATTTCCTGCGCAAGTCGGCCATGCGCAACCACCGCTGCGTGTGCGTGATTCATGGCCGCGGCTTTGGCTCCAAGAGCCAGGAGCCGGTGCTCAAGTCCATGGTGCACAGCTGGCTGGTGCAGAAGGAAGAAGTGGTGGCCTTCTGCCAGGCGCGGCCGTCCGAGGGTGGCGAAGGCGCGTTGATCGTGCTGCTGCGCGCCGCGCTGCAAGTCCAGCGCTAAGACCTAACGGCTGCCCACTCGCTGCGCAGCCAATCGAAGAAAGCCTGGACCGGCGGATGCCGCTCCCGGCCCGGCACGCACAACACGGTATAAGTGCCGCCGGCGATTTGCAGGTCCGGCCGCGCGGCCTTCAACAGCCCCCTCTGCTCCGTATCGGCGACCAGGATGGAACTGGCCATCACCAGCCCCTGCCCGGCGATCGCCGCCTGCAGCGCATACATTTCCTCCGCATACTCCCGCAACGCCAGGCCAGGCAGCCCCGACAACCACCCTTTGCCGGCCGCGTCGCACCATGCGCGCCAGCTGTCGCGGTACAGTGTGGACTTAGCCCAATGCACCGAGATCAGCGACGGTGCGGCCTGCCCCATCAACTCATCCACCCTGCCCGGCGCACCATAGACGCCAAAGGTCTCGGCCATGCTGCCCGGGCTGACCATGTCCGGATACGGCCCGCCGCCGTAGCGTATCGCCACGTCGACGCTGGCGTCCTGCTGCAGGTCGATGGTTGCGGTCGATGTGTCCAGCCGCAGGTTGACCTCCGGATGTTTGGCGTAGAACCGGTCCAGGCGGGGAACCAGCCACAGCGCGGCAAACGACGAGGGCGTGGTCACGGTCAGGCGGCCCGCCACTGGCGCCGCGCGCAGCCTGCTGGTCACTTGCGCCAGGTCGGCCAGCGCCGAGTGCAGCGAGTGGAACAGCGTCTCGCCCTTGGGCGTCAGCCGGACGCCGCGCGGCAAGCGATCGAACAGCGCCACGCCCAGCCACTCCTCCAACGTGCGCACCTGGTGCGATACGGCGCCCGGCGTCACCGCCAGTTCGTCGGCCGCCAGCTTGAAGCTCAGGTGGCGCGCCGACGATTCGAAAGTGCGCAGCGCGATAACCGGTAAAGCACGAAACATGGTGTGTCCTCGAGTGAATCCAATTCATCTGGCAGCAATTCAGCTGGTTTGCCGGGCATGACGGCGCGACCTATAGTCATTGCTCGACAACTCGCGAGCATACCGCACCTAGATCATGACCACACTGCTACACCTCGATTCCAGCGCCCGCCCCGGCAATTCCGCAAACCAGCCGTTCGGCTCGCACACCCGGCGCCTGACGTCGCGCTTTGTCGCGCGCTGGCGGGCTGCGCATCCCGACGACACGGTAATCTATCGCGACCTGGGCGCCCAGCCGCCGCAGCACGTGACGGGCGACTGGATACATGCGGCTTTTACCAAGCCGGAGCAGCGCCTGCCGTGGATGCACGCGGCGTTGGAAGAAAGCGACCAGTTGATCGATGAACTGTGCGCGGCCGACGTCATCGTGGCGGGCGTGCCGATGTATAACTTCAACGTGCCGGCGCAGTTCAAGGCCTACATCGACAACATCGTGCGCGTGGGCCGCACGTTCGGCTTCGACCGCGGCCGCGCCGGCGCGCCCTACTGGCCACTGCTGGACCAGCATGGCAAATCGTTCGTCATCCTCAGCTCGCGCGGCGACCATGGTTACGGCCAAGGCCAACGCATCGCCCATATGAATCACGTGGAACCGTCGATCACCACGGCGCTGCGCTATATCGGCATCACCGACGTGCACGGGGCGGCGGTTGAATTCGACGAATTCGGCGACGGACGATTGAAGGCGTCGCTTGTGGCGGCGGAGTCACAGGTCGCAGAGTTGGTGACCCTGCTGAGCACGCAACGGCGACCCGCGTAGCCGTCCGCCGCAATGGACAGCAGAATGATGACACGTGGTCGGTTTGTCATGTTAACCTATGGCATCATCACTTTGTCCAGAAGCCTACATGAAGCACGTCCCTGTTCCGCACGTTTCCCTGATCACCGTCATCGAAGTTGTCGCGATACTGGTGGGTGCGTTTTCCGGCTTTGTTGAAGCGCGCCGCAAACGCATGGATGTGGTGGGCGTGTTCACGGTGGCCTTCATCACCGCGTTCGGCGGCGGCACCTTGCGCGACATTCTGCTCGACCGAAGGCCGCTGTTCTGGGTGCTGCACCAGGAATACGCGATCCTGATCTTCATCCTGGCGCTGGTGGCGGCGCCGCTGATGCGCACGCTGCGCCAGATTTTGTCCGAACGCCTGATCGTGGTGGCCGACGCCATCGGCCTCGGGCTGTTCGCCGTGGCCGGCGTGTCGCAGGCGCAGGCGGCGCACATGCCGCTGTTCATCGCCTCGATGATGGGCGTAATCACCGGCATCTTCGGCGGCGTGCTGCGCGACATCGTCTGCAACGAAGTGCCGATGGTCTTCCGCGACGGCAAACCCTACGCCATCTGCGCCTTCTTCGGCTGCTGGATGTACATCGGCTTGCAGTACACCGACGTCTCCGACGACTTCGCGCTGTGGGCCAGCGCCGCCTGCATCACCGTGCTGCGGCTGGTGACGTGGAAGTTCGAGTTGCACCTGCACTACCACAAGAACTGAGTTGACGACCTCCCGTAATGAGAAATTATTTGTGAATATCGTTCGAGACCCATCGTTCTGGATACGCCTTGTTTATGTCATCTGTCTTACCGGTGCCACCTACAATCACGCGAGCATAGTTGCCGCACACGGCTTAAATTGGGATTATGGTGGATTGCCCGTATTCGTATGCGTCTTTTGGACTGCGTTGACATTTATTGACGCGCTTGCTGTCATCTTACTGATAACCAAACCCTTAGTCGGCCTAAGCCTCGCGGCCGCGATTATCGTATGCGACGTGATCATTAATTCCTGGGTTGGAGCGACTTACGGCTTTGATATCCCATCGTTTTTGGCACAGGCACTGTTCCTGATATTCGTGATGTCGACGATCCGCATTGCCTGGCGCGCAGAGTCAGGCAAAAGCATTCTTCAGCGATAAGAGGCTATAAAAAATGCGGAACAAACATCCGAAACGAACCTCGTTAGCAGCTTGCCTGTTGAGTGCGTTGCTTGCGCAAGCGTTTCCGGTCGCCGTGGCCGCGCCCATCGTGGTTGACGTACGAGGCAGCCAGATCCTCGGCCCAGACCAGCAAGACGCCGGAGAAGCGGATTGGCTCGCCCGTCTCAACAACTGGAAGCGCGATCCCAACGGCAAGCACGAAGCATGGCTGGCCGCCATGCGCGGCTGGCGCACCGGGCAGCTGGCTAAAATCCAGGACGACGACGCCCAGTATCGCCGCCCTGAGCTGCGCTGGACCCAGCGCAATTTCGTGCAGCCGCAGGCGATGGTGGAGGACCGCTATCTGTACGATCCGGTCGCCGGGCACTACACGGTCGACCGCTATCTGCAAGACCTTGAGCAGCGCTACGGCGGCATCGACAGCGTGCTGCTGTGGCCGGTCTACCCCAACATCGGCATCGACAACCGCAACCAGTGGGACATGGTGCGCGACCTGCCCGGCGGCATTGCCGGGGTTCGTCAGTTGATCAAGAACTTCCACGCGCGCGGCGTCAAGGTGTTCTTCCCCACCATGCCATGGGATACAGGCTCGCGCGACGTCGGCACGACCATGCATCAGGCCACCGCCGCGCTGACGGCGGAGATCGGCGCGGATGGCATCAACGGCGATACGATGGATGGCCTGCCGCTGGAATACCGCACCGCCTCCGACGCCACCGGCCATCCGGTCGCGCTGGAACCGGAGCTCGCGTTCAAGGACGATGCCATGCTGGCCTACAACCAGCAGAGCTGGGGTTACTGGCCGAGCTCGCTGGTGCCCCTGGTCAGCAAATGGAAGTGGATGGAACCGCGCCACATGGTGCATGTGTGCGACCGCTGGGCCACCGACCGCACCAATATTTTGCAGGACGCCTTCTTCAATGGCGTCGGCATCGAAAGCTGGGAGAACGTCTGGGGCTGGTGGAACCAGTTCACGCCGCGCGACGGCGAAGCGATGCGGCGCATCTCGACCATCTATCGCGCCTTCCCCGATCATCTGGTCAGCGCCGACTGGCGACCCCATGTCCCGACGCTGCATTACGGCGTCTACGCCAGCGAATTTCCGCTGGCGGGCAAGTCGCTGTGGACCATCATCAATCGCACCGACTGGAGCGTGAACGAGAGCATCATGCGGGTTCCGCACCAGCCGGGTCAGCGCTACTTCGACGTCTGGAACGGCAAGGAAATCGCGCCACTGATCGGCGACGGTCACGCCGAACTGAGCATGCCACTGGAAGCGCACGGCTACGGCGCCGTGCTGCGCGTCGACCGCGACGTGAGCGTCGCCAACCTGGACCTCACCTTGAAGCGATTGGCGCGGCAGGCCGCCAAACCCCTGCGATCCTACTCCGACCAGTGGCGACCGCTGCCGCAGAAAATGACGCCGATCGCAGCCAGCCCTCCCGCCAGCAACCAACCCGACGGCATGGTCAAGATACCGGGAACCGTCTTTGACTTCCAGGTGCACGGCGTTGAAATCGAAGGCGAAAACAAACCGGGGCTGGATGTGCAGTACCCTTGGGAGCCGTCCGCCAGGCGCGGCCATGTGCATCGCCTGACGATCAAGCCGTTTTACATCGACAAGTACCCGGTCACCAACGCCCAGTTCAAGGCATTCGTCAGCGCGACCGCCTATCAGCCCAAGGACGACCACAACTTCCTCAAGCATTGGGTGAACGGCAGCCCTCGCTCCGGCGATGAGAACCGGCCGGTGACCTGGGTTGCGCTGGAAGACGCCCGCGCATATTTGCTATGGGCCGGCAAGCGCTTGCCGAATGAATGGGAGTGGCAGTATGCTGGCCAGGGCAACGACGGCCGCCTCTACCCATGGGGCAATGAGTGGGATGCAGCGATGGTCCCGGCACCGGCCAAGGGACGCGACCTTCCGGCGCCGGAACAGGTCGGCCAGCACCCGGGCGCGGCCAGCCCGTTTGGCGTCGAGGACATGATCGGCGGCGTCTGGCAATGGACCAACGAGTTCGCCGATGAGCATACCCGCACAGCGATCCTGCGCGGCGGCAGCTACTACCAGCCGCAAGATTCATACTGGTACTTCCCACAAGCCTACAAGCTGAATGAACACGGGAAGTATTTGCTGATGGCCCCGTCCAAAGACCGCTCCGGCGGCCTGGGATTCCGGGGCGCGAAAGACATCACTACCGAATAACAAAGTTTATAAATGGAACCCGCATGAGCACAATTAGTATTCGTCAGGCAGCACTCACCGATATTGAAGCATTGTCCGTTTTATTCGACGGCTACCGCCAGTTCTACGGCCGCGAAAGCGATGTCGCGGCGGCAAAGCAATTCCTGATCGACCGAATCGGCAATGGCGAGTCGGTGCTGTTTATCGCGCATGACGGGTCCGAGCCGATCGGCTTCACGCAGTTGTACCCAAGCTTTTCCAGCGTTTCGCTTGGGCGGATCTACGTCCTGAACGACTTGTTCGTCAATGAACTGGGCCGTCGGAAAGGCGTGGGCGCCAAACTGCTGAAGGCCGCCGCCGATTTCGCGCGCACGGTCGGTGCAATTCGCCTTGCGCTATCAACCGCCAATACAAACACGACCGCACAAGCGCTCTACGAAGCCGAAGGCTGGGAGCGTGACGACGATTTCTTCTACACCTGCACCGTTAAGAAATAATCCTTCACGAAAATGCTAGCGGGTCCAGTCCTCGACCCGCAGCATTGGCAAATGGATCTCGCTGCTGAACATCTTGCCGACGTTCCTCTGGGCTGAGGAAATCTGCAGGTATGTTAGCCCGCTTGACCGCATCAAAGAAACTATCCCAGTTATCAGGACGGCACGACAGTATGACCTCCCCTGTTTCCGGGTCCTTTCGAATGAAAACCTCCTTGGAATCAAATCGATAGGCCGTCGGCAGGCATACCAGTTGGGCGCCGCCGCTCATAATAAGTTTTGCGACGTGACTCATACAGACCTCCTTGGGACACGCAAACGTGTATTCCCATATTACGCCAAGAGGACGTCAGGTACGATCGTAAAATAGCTGCAAAGCATCCGGGGCAGAAAGATCGCCGACTGACCTCGACAGCTTCTCAATCAGCGACGCTGCCCGCAGGCGGCACGCCGTAGCGGTCCGCCTGCACCTTGCCGCTGACGCCGTGCGTGCGGACGTCGGCGGTGATCGGCAGCATCTCCTTGTTCCATTGCTCCCACTGCCCTTTCAGCTTTGCGAAGACTTCTGGATGGCGCTGCGCCAGGTTGGCACGCTCGTGCTGGTCCTTGACCACGTCGAACAGGAACTCGTTGCCGCCGATTTTTAGATACTTCCAATTGCCGGCGCGGATGGCGCGCTGGGCGTTGGCCTTGTAGCGCCACAGCAGCGTGCGCTCCTGCTGCTTCGCCTGGCCCAGCAACAGCGGCAGCAGATTGGTGCCATCGGTCGGATAGGCCGGATCGGGCGCGCCACCGGCTGCGGCCAGCAAGGTCGGCAACCAGTCCATGCTGATCGCCACCTGCTCGGACACCTGCCCCGCCGCGATCCTGCCCGGCCAGCGCACGATGGCCGGCACGCGGATGCCGCCTTCCAGCAGCTCGGTCTTCTGCCCGGTCAGCGGCCACGTCTTCGAGAAGCGTTCGCCGCCGTTGTCACTGGTGAAGATGACGATGGTGTTCTCCGCCAGCCCCTTGTCCTCCAGCGCCTTCAGCACGCGGCCGATCGACGCATCCAGCGATTCCACCATGCGGCCGTAGGTGGCCAGGTCGCCGCCGTCGTAGTGGAAGATGTTGTCGATGTCGCGCGAAATGGTCTCGTCGCCCGGACCTTCCCACGGCCAGTGCGGCGCCGTGTAGTGCAGCGACAGCAGGAAGGGCTTGCCGGCCTGCTGCTTCTGCACGAAGTCCACCGCGCGCGCGCCCAGCAAATCGGTGTAGTAGCCGATCTGATGCACCGGCACTTCGCCTTCGTACAAGTCCTCCTTCACCTGCGGGCCGACGCCCGGCTTGTGCGTGAAGTAGTCGATGGCGCCGCCGTAGTTGCCGAAGAAGCTGTCGTAGCCGCTCTTCAGCGGGCCGAAGGTCGGCAAGTAGCCCAGGTGCCACTTGCCGATCAGCGCGGTGCCGTAGCCCTGCTGCTTCAGCAGCGACGGCAAGGTTGGATGCGTGCGCGGCAGGCCGATGGTGTCGGAGGCGCCGGCGATCGGCTCCTCCAGCCCGCCGCGCAGGCGGTACTGGTAGCGGCCGGTGATCAGCGCGAAGCGCGTGGCCGAGCACACGGCCGAGTTGGCATAAGCCTGTGTGAAACGGATGCCCTGCCCGGCCAGCTTGTCCAGGTTGGGTGTGCGGAAGTCGGTCTGGCCGTAGACGCCCAGGTCGGCATGGCCCAGGTCATCGGCCAGGATGAAGAGGATGTTGGGCTGCTCCTTGCCGGCGGCCAGGCCGTTCGGCAGATAGCCGGCCAGCGCCAGCGCAGGCAGGGATTTAAGAACGCGGCGGCGGGTGTTGTTCGTCATGCAGGGTCTCCAATCAAAAATCTGCGCGGGCGGTCACGCCGACCTGGCGGGGCGTTCCGATCACGGCGTTGTAGGCGCCCGGGTTGGTATTCCAGGTGCTGGTGTAATAGGTCTTGTCGAACACGTTCTTGGCCCAGACCGAAATATCCCAGCGGGTCTGGCCGTTCTTCACTTTCACGCCGGCCGACAGGTTGGTCAGGCTGTAGGCCGGAATGCGCGAGTACTCCGAAGCATCGAGCGTACCGTAAGTCCCGCTGCGGTAGGCATAATTGATGTTGCTATAGCCTTCGACGTTGGCCTCCAGCGCGGTGGCGTATTGCGCGCTGAGGTTGCCGATCCAGCGCGGCGCATTGACCAGCGCGGCACGGCCCGACAGATCGCACGAGGCGCCCGGCCGCTCGCTCGGGCAAGGCGCGTTCTTGTACTGCTTGTACTTGACGTCGTTGAACGAACCGTTGGCGCCCAGCGTGAACCCACGCGCCACGACAAAGCTGGTGTCCAGCTCCAGGCCGCGGCTGCGCACGTTGCCGGCGTTGGTCAGGTAGGAGGTGGCGCTGACCGGATCGTAGGCGTTGCTCTGGTAGCCCTTGACCTCGTTCCAGAACAGGCTGGCGTTGACTTGCGCGCGGCGTTCCAGCAGGTTGCTCTTGATGCCCAGCTCCAGGTTGTTAGCCTTCTCGTTGTTGACCCTGAGCGAGGACACGCCCGCCGCGCCCGGCACCGACAGGTTGATGCCGCCCGATTTCTCGCCGTGCGACAGGCTGCCGAAGGCCAGCACGTCGGTATCGACCTTGTAGGCCAGCGTGACCAGCGCCGACGGGCTCAGGTTGTTGAGGTGGACGTCGCCCGAGTTGTACACGCCGTAGCGGGCGTTGCGCGAAGCCAGCGCGGGACCGCTGACGACCGCGCCGCCGAACGGCGCGTCGCGCGTCACCTGGGCGATCTTGTCTTCGTAGGTGGCACGCAGGCCGCCGGTCAGGTCCCACTTCGGATCGATGTGCCAGATCGACTGGCCGAACAAGGCGTAGCTGTTGACGCGCAAGTGGCCGTTGCCGATGCTGGTGACATTGCTCCAGGCGCCGGCCGGCGTGGCGTTGAACTTGTCGGCCAGCGGCCCGTTGTAGGTGAAGTTGACGTTGTCCAGATTTTGATAATAGTAGTACGCGCCGAGCACCGATTCCAGCGGCCGCCCCAGCGGCGTGGCCAGCCGCAGCTCCTGCGTGAACTGGCGATGGCGCGCCGAGGCGCCGACGTTCAACGTGACCGGCACGTCGAGGCCATCGTCGTTGTGCGGCGTGAAGTTCCAGAAACGGTAGGCGCTGATAGAGGTGAGCTTGTAGTCGTTCTCCAGCTTCCAGTTGACCTCGCCCGAGACGCCGCCCTGGTGCACGTCCACATGCGAGCCGCTGTCCAGGTTGACCTGGCGCAGCGTCGGGTCGGTGACCGGGTGGCCGCCGACGGCGGCGGCCTGCGACAGGAACTTGCCGCCCGGTCCGGCGCTGTAGAAGATCAGCGTGCCGTTGTTGGAATCCTCGACGTTGTAATCGGCGATCAGGCGGGCGCTGACTTTGCTGTTCGGTTCCAGCAGCAGCTGGGCGCGTACGCCCTCGCGGTCGCCGCCCTGCACCTTGCTGCCGTTGTAGACGTTGGTGATGTAACCGCCCTCATGCGTCTTGTAGACGGCGATGCGGCCGGCCGCCGTGTCCGAGAACGCGCCCGACAGCACGGCCTTGGCCTGCACGTAGTCCTGCTGGCCGAGCGACAGCTGGGCGCTGTTCTCGCTGCGGAAGGTCGGCTGTTTGGTGGTGATGTTGAGCACGCCCGCAGTGGTGTTCTTGCCGAACAGCGTGCCTTGCGGACCGCGCAACAGTTCCAGCTGCTGGATGTCCAGCGCATCGAAGGCGGCCATGCCGGGACGGGCCAGGTACACATTGTCGAGATAGACGCCGACGCTGCCCTCCAGGCCGTCGCTGGCCGGGTTGTTGCCGAGGCCGCGCACGGCAAAGCTCATCTGCCGCGCATGGACGTAGTTGACGGTGGTGCTGGGCAGCAGTTGTTGCAAGTCCTGCACGCGGTAGACGCGGTTGACTTCCAGCGCGCCGCTGTCAAGCACGCTCATCGACGTCGGCACGCTTTGCGAGGTCTCGTTGCGACGGCGCGTGGAGACGGTGACGCGGGCCACCACTTCCAGCGAGGCATCGGCGGCGGCGGCCGAAGGCTCGGCACCTTCAGCTGTGGCGGCTTCGGCGGCGGTGGCGGAAACTGTCGACAATCCCAGCGCCGCAGCGTTCTGTGCCTGCACCGGCGCCGCGGCAACCAGCAGGAGTCCGTATGCCGCGGCGACGGCGGCGGCCAATTTATTCTGTTGCATAGCAGTCTTCCATTCAAAATGACGGGCGTGATGCGCCCCGCACGCCGGCTTGGCGGCCGGCGCGTTCTGTTGTCGTAGGTGGGTGATGGCGCCGCTGCGATCAGCGGCGCGGTGGCGTGTTCGCGCTTAGTTCGTGGCTACGCGGAACTTGCCTGGCTCCGGCGGCGTGACCGCTTTTTCGGAACGCGGAGTGCCTTCCGGCACCCAGTTGTACGGCACCGGTTGGGCGCGGTACAACCAATTACTCAACACCGGCTTGCCCGCGCCGGCTACCGGCGTCGGCGCGAAGTACGGACTGATGTATTCCCAGGCGATGTCGCCCTTGCTGGTGACCTGGAAAATGCGGCCAAACGTACCTTCATCGATCAGGGTGTTACCGTTCGGCAGGCGGCGCGCGCTGCTGATGAAGGAGCTGTAGAAGCCCCAGTCCGGCCCGTTCGAATCGCCGCCGGTGTATTCCCACACGATCTGTTTGGTGACGGGATCGATCTCCAGCACCCGCGAACGCGGCTGCACGCCGACACTGACGCGCGGATAGCCCGCCTCGCCCTGGTTGTCGAACACGAGGATGTTGCCGGCGCCGGGCAGGCCCGGCTCGATCACGTGCGCATCGTGCAGGCCGATGATCTGGTCCACCGGGCGTGGCAGCACGCGCGGACCGCGTACCTGCGCCGGATAGTCCGGCCCCAGCGACCACACCACTTTGCCGGTCTGCTTGTCAATGATGACGATGAAGTTGGCCTCGCGCGAATCGATCAGGATGTTCTCGGGATTGAAGCGCTGGTCGCCGGCGTCGAACCAGCGGTTCGGCCCCAGCACCGACATATTGTTGACGTGCAGGTAGTCGAACGGCGCGGCCTTGCCGCGCGGCGAGGCGCCATTCTTCACCAGCTTCAGCGATTCCGGCCTGAAGCCGAATTCGTTCAAATGATCGGAGGCCAGCCACTTCCAGACGAGATCGCCGCCCGGCGTGACCTCGTAGATCACATCGTCGAGCACCTGCGGCGCAGCGAAGCCGGCCAGCGGATGCACCAGGTTGGCCAGCACCAGCGTATTGCCGTTCGGCAGACGGCGCCAGTCGTGATGCTGCTTGGCGCTGCCGCCGGGTACTTGCGAGGACGCCTTGCCTTCCACCGGCGCCGCATATGCATCCTGCGCGCCGCCGGCCGCGCCCCACTGCCAGACGACCTTGCTGTTCCAGTCCAGCTCACCGATAGCCTGGTTGCGCAGGCCGTTGCCCTCGTTGGAGGTGCCGACGGTGCTGGCCAATTGCACCAGCACGTGGCCGCGCCTGCCGCCGGTCAGCGCGGGGTCCAGCAGCACCGGCGGGAAGCCTTCGGCGTTCCAGCGATGGACCTCGTTGCCGTTCATGTCGATCAGGTGAGTGTTCTTGTCCTGACCGCTGAAGATCACGTAGCTGTTGTAGGCGGTGGCAGTGTCGTAGCGGGTCACGCCGGTGGGATAGACGCTGGGCGCGGCGCCCAGGTTGGCGGCGGCAGCGAACAACGACAGTGCTGCGAGTGTGCGAGTGGTCATGACACGAGTTCCCGGTGGGTGGACAGTGGGTCTATATTACAAATCCACGCAGAGAACTCGAACTAATATAACCAAGCAACGATATACAAAAAACGTCGGGGAACCCCGTGTGCGGTCAGCGATACGCTTGCCGCGCCGCTTAGGGGTCAGACCCCGTACGGGGTCTGACCCCGCCTGGCCGTGCGGGTTTAAACAGCTTCTGCGCCGGTCTCGCCGGTACGGATGCGTATCACCTGCTCGACATTCTGCACGAAGATCTTGCCGTCGCCGATCTTGCCGGTGCGGGCGGCCTTGATGATGGCGTCCACCACCTGCTCGGCCACGCCGTCGTCGACCACCACTTCGACCTTCACTTTCGGCAGGAAGTCGACCACGTATTCGGCGCCACGATACAGTTCGGTGTGGCCCTTCTGGCGGCCGAAACCTTTGACTTCGGTAACGGTCAGGCCGGTGACATTGACTTCGGCCAGTGCTTCGCGCACCTCGTCCAACTTGAACGGCTTGATCACAGCGGTAATCTGTTTCATGACTTCTCCTTATTTTGTTTCAACGAAAATCTGGTGCCGGGCGAGCCGCGCGCGTTTACTTTGTATTGTAATCGACACGCACGCACTGTCCATCAACGTATGCGAATACCTGTCAATTCCCTGCTTCTTGCACCGGAATGGAGCGTAATTCTTCCAGCCATACAACGCTTTGCGCATCGCTCGGCGCGCGCCAGTCGCCGCGCGGCGACAGCGAACCGCCGCTGCCCACCTTCGGTGCATTCGGCACGCAGCTGCGCTTGAACTGGCTGGTGCGGAAGAAGCGGTCCAGGAAAATACCCAGGTTTTTCTTGATCGCGCCCAGGCCGTACTGGTTGCGGGTGACGTGGTCGCCATCCGGCCAGCGGCCCTTCTCCTTGTCCTGCCAGGCGGTCAGCGACAGGAAGGCGACCTTGGACGGACGGAAGCCGAAGCGCAGCACGTAGTACAGGTTGAAGTCTTGCAGCTCGTAAGGACCGATGGTGCTCTCGGTGCGCTGCTCCGGCTGGCCGTCCGCCGTGCCCGGCACCAGCTCGGGGCTGATCTCGGTGCCCAGGATGTCGAGCAGCACCTGCGCGTCGTTGCGGCCGATCACGCCGGACTCGGCGACCCAGCGCACCAGGTGCGAGATCAGCGTCTTCGGCACGCTGGCGTTGATGTTGTAGTGCGACATGTGGTCGCCCACGCCGTAGGTGCACCAGCCCAGCGCCAGCTCGCTCAGGTCGCCGGTGCCGCAGACGATGGCGTTGTGGTGGTTGGCCAGGCGGAACAGGTGGTTGGTGCGCTCGCCGGCCTGCACGTTTTCAAACGTGATGTCGTACTGCGCCTGCCCTTCCGAATACGGATGGTTCAAGTCCTTCAGCATCTGGATGCAGCTGGGGCGGATGTCGATTTCCTGCGCCGAGCAGCCGACCAGCTTCATCAGCGCATGCGCCTGCGTCAGCGTGCGTTCGCTGGTGGCGAAGCCGGGCATCGTGTAGGCCAGGATATTGGTGCGCGGCAGGTTCAGCTTGTCCATCACGCGCGCACACACCAGCAGCGCGTGGGTCGAGTCGAGGCCGCCGGAGATGCCGATGACGATCTTCTTGATGTTGCTGGAGTTCAGACGCTGCGCCAGCGCCTGCACCTGGATGTTGTAGACCTCGTTGCAGCGCTCGTCGCGGCGGCGCGCGTCGGCCGGCACGTAGGGGAAGCGTTCGACGCAGCGCTTCAGCGCCAGCGGCTCTTCGCGGCCGATCTCCAGTTCGAAGAACACGGTGCGGAACTTGTTCACTTCGGCCGCGTGGCGCTGCACCGACTGCGCGAAGGTGTTCATGCGCATGCGCTCGCGCGACAGGCGCTCCAGGTCGATGTCGGCAAAGGTCAGCGTGGCTTCGTCGCTGAAGCGCCTGGACTCGGCCAGCATCTCGCCGTTCTCGCAGATCACGCCCTGTCCGTCCCAGGCCAGGTCGGTGGTCGATTCGCCGGTGCCGGCCGAGGTGTACAGGTAAGCCGAAATGCAGCGCGCCGATTGCTGCGACACCAGCTGGTTGCGGTAGCCGGCCTTGCCCACCAGCGCGTTCGAGGCCGACAGGTTGACCAGCACCGTGGCGCCGGCCAGCGCCGCGAACGACGACGGCGGAATCGGCACCCACACGTCCTCGCAGATCTCGACGTGGAATTTGAAGAGCGGCATGTCGGCCACTTCGAACAGCAGGCCGGAGCCGAACTGTACCCGCTCGCCCAACAGGTCGAACTCGGTGGCGACCGCGTAGTCGCCGCTGCTGAACTGGCGCGCATCGTAGAACTCGCCGTAGTTGGGCAGATAGCTCTTCGGCACCACGCCCTGGATCTGGCCGTTGGCGATCACCACCGCGCAGTTGTACAACTGGTGCTCGACGCGCAGCGGCACGCCGACCACCAGCGCCAGCTTCCATTGCGCCGAGGCGGCGACGATGCTGTCGAGCGCATCGAGACAACCATCGAGCAAGGCGCGCTGGTGGAACAGGTCGTCGCAGGTGTAGGCCGACAGGCCCAGCTCGGGAAAGGCCACCAGCGCCGCGCCTTGTGCGGCGGCCTGTTCGGCCAGGGCGATGGTCTGGAGGGCGTTGTAGGCGGGGTCGGCGATCCGGCAAATCGGCGCGGCGATGGCGACCCGGGCGAAATCGTGGGTGTACAGATTCAGGAAATTCGAGGTCATGTGTAGTCTTTCGCGAGCACAAGGGACATGCAAAATCGAATTATCTCACGGGGACAGCCGTGCCGCCGCCAACAGACCGGCGTCAGATAGGCTAGACTTGCGCCAACATCAAAGGCCGGAGGCAGGCGTGTCAGAAGCAGTATTTACCATCATCGACTCACTGGACGGGGTGGACCCGGCGCAATGGCAGGCGTTGGCCGGCGACAATCCAACGCTCAGCTACACCTTCCTGCACGCGCTGCACGAGAGCGGCTGCGCCTCGCCCGACACCGGCTGGAGCCCGCGCTATCTGGTGCTGCATCGCGACGACGTGCTGGCCGGGGCCATGCCGCTGTACCTGAAGGATCACAGCCGCGGCGAGTATGTGTTCGACCACGCCTGGGCCGACGCCTTCCACCGCAACGGCATCGAGTACTACCCCAAGCTGCTGTCGGCGGTGCCGTTCACGCCGGTGACCGGCAGCCGGCTGCTGGCGCACACGCAGCAAGACCGCCAGTTGCTGGCGCGCGCCGCGCTCCAGGTGGCGCGCCAGCTGGGCACCTCGTCGCTGCACATCCTGTTCCCCGACCAGCAGGACAAGCAGGCGCTGGCCGATGCCGGCTTCATGCTGCGCGAAGGCGTGCAATTCCATTGGGATAATCCCGGCTATGTGGATTTCGAGGCCTTCCTGGCCGGCATGAAGATGGAGAAGCGCAAGAAGATCCGCCAGGACCGCCGCCGCGTGCACGATGCGGGCATCGTCTTCGAGCATCTGGCCGGCGCGCAGATCACCGCTGGGGTGCTGGGCTTCTTCTACGACTGCTACGTGTCGACCTACCACGCGCACTATTCCAAGCCCTACCTGTCGCTGGCATTTTTCGAACGCGTCCTGCGCGAGACGCCGGACAGCATGATGATGGTGCTGGCCAGGCGCGGCGACGCGCCGGTGGCTGCCGCGCTGAACCTGGTGGGCGGCGGCATCATGTACGGCCGCTACTGGGGAACGCTGGAATTCGTCTCCGGTCTGCACTTTGAAACCTGCTACGTGCAATCGATCGACTACTGCATCCGCCACGGCATCGCCCGCTTCGAGGGCGGCGCGCAGGGCGTGCACAAGATGTCGCGCGGTCTGGTGCCGACGCCGACCTGGTCGGCCCACTGGGTGGCCGACCCACGCTTCGCCGGCGCCATCGCCGATTTCCTGCGCGAAGAAACCGCCGCCATGAACGACTACATCGACGAACTGGCCGAGCACGTGCCGTTCAAAGCCGTCTCCGCGGCTTCGGAGTAGAATGGTAGCGGTACCTACTATCGATACAAGCATGAAACCAGTTTGCTTCACAGCAATTTCAAACGGGCCTATACTCTGTGCCCCTTTGTAGGGTTTTATCAGGAACGTGGCAAGCCAAGCATGAATGCAGATTTTATTAGACAACGTGAGCGGTTCAAGACCGCCACGATGAAGCGGATCGACGTCAGCGATGAGTCCTACAGCAACGTAACCGAATTATTGGCCGCCATCGCCAAGCCTTTCCACGTGCGCAAGGGGGAATACATGCAGCGCGCCGGCGTGCCGGCGACCCAGGTGCACTGGATCAGCAGCGGCGTGGTGCGCAGCGGTTTCTTCAACCGCGACGGCATCGAAGTGACCCTGCGTTTCTACCGCGAAGGCGAATCGGCCACCACGTTGACCGATCTGATCAGCGGCGAGACCGGCCAGCCGGCGGTGCAGTTCCTGATCGCGGAAACGCCGATCCACGGCTTTACGCTGGATTGGAAGCATTCCTGCGAGCTGCGCGCGCAGCACGAGGTGATGCAGCATTACCATCTGAACATCGCCATGCACGGTTTGCAGACGCTGGCGCAGCGCGCCTACACCAATGGCGAAACCTCGGCCCACGAGCGGCTGGCGGCCTTCCGCGAAGAGTATCCGGGGCTGGAGGCGCGCATCTCGCAGCGGGCGATCGCGTCCTACCTGGGCATCACCCCGCAATACATGTCGCGCTTGCGGCGCGAGGCCGAAGCGGCCAGCGGCGCGCCGCGCGGATAAAAAAAAGCCCCTGGCGCTGGCGCTCGGGGCTTTCTTGTTTTAGACAGCGCGAATTACGCGATGCCGTTTTCCTTCTTGTAAGCGGCGACGCTGCTCAGGATCTCTGCTTTGGCTTCGTCCGGACCGTACCAGCCGTCGATCTTGACCCATTTGCCTTTTTCCAGGTCTTTGTAGTGCTCGAAGAAGTGCTGGATCTGGCGCAGGCGCAGTTCGTTCAGGTCTTCCGGCTTCTGCCAGTGGCTGTAGATCGACAGTACTTTGTCGACCGGCACGGCCAGCACTTTGGCGTCTTCACCGGCTTCGTCGGTCATCTTCAGCACGCCGACAGGACGGCAGCGCACCACCACGCCCGGGATCAGCGGGAACGGGGTGATGACCAGCACATCGACCGGGTCGCCGTCGGCGGACAGGGTGTTCGGCACGTAGCCGTAGTTGCACGGGTAGTGCATGGCGGTGCCCATGAAACGATCGACGAAGATCGCGCCCGACTCCTTGTCGACTTCATACTTGATCGGATCGGCGTTCATCGGGATTTCGATGATGACGTTGAAATCGTTCGGCAGGTCGCGGCCGGAAGATACTTTGTTCAAGCTCATGGGATTTTTCCTCGTAAGTGCTGGCAAATGTTTAACCGCGTAATTATAGCGAAGTACAGCCTGCTTGTGCGGCGCAGCACTGCAAAACAGTTCTCCAGACCACGTTGCGCACCGTGAGCGAACTCAATAGCGAAACCCGGCAATCCGCCTAAACTGAGGATTTCGGGATCTGCATATGAAACCGACTAACAGTAAGTGGCTTACCTAGACCGCAACTAGCATGAAAAGCATTCTTAATAGCATATCGCTGCTATTCATCACTTTATACGGAGCGCTCTGCGCGCTCAACGTTGTCGCCGAGCATGACCCTCGCCTGGTCGACCCGAGCTTGATGTTCATAATCAGCATTAGCTTCTCCACCGCGTCCGTGCTTCTGGGCGTGGTAGCGTTTTATTACCTTCCGAAAGTGAGGGAGAGATGAACCTGATCCATGCCATCGTCACTGTCATCGCAATGATTGTCGGACTGGGAGTTTCGATCTGGGTGTTTCTTGAGACCGGAAAGCCGCATTCCGAAAGCAAAGCGGAAGATGATCAGTCCTGAACGTCAGAAGGCCGTAAGCGGTTTCACGACAATCTTGTTACTCACTGCGCCACTGCCAAAGGCATAGAGTTGTCCTGCAGCGCCGATCCGAGGCGCTACTACAGGAGGCAACTATGACCAGCACCACTACCGAAACCTTGAACCACACCGTCGTCTCGCCCGAACTGTGGCTGCGGCAACGCCAGAACTTACTGGCGCGCGAGAAGGAATTGACCTGCATGCAGGACCAGGTCGCCCGCGAACGCCGGGCGCTGCCGTGGGTGCGGGTTGAAAAAAACTATGTGTTCGACACGCCGCAAGGCAAGCGCACGCTGGCCGATCTGTTCGAAGGCCGGCGCCAGCTGGTGGTGCAGCACTTCATGTTCACGCCCGGCGCCGAACAGGGATGCAGCCACTGCTCTTATATGGCGGACCATACCGACGGCGCCCTCGCCCACCTGGCGCAGCGCGACGTGACCTTCGTCGCCGTCTCGCGCGCGGCGCTGGTCGACATCGAGAGATTCCGCCATCGCATGGGCTGGCGCTTCAATTGGGTATCGTCAGGGGAAGGCGATTTCAACTACGACTTCCACGTCAGCTTCCGGCCCGAAGAGCTGGCCAGCGGCGAAGTCAACTACAACTACCAGCGCCAGCCCATCAAAAACCCCGACATGCCCGGCGTCAGCGTGTTCTACAAGGATGACGACGGCGTGGTCTACCACAGCTACTCGACCTATGGGCGCGGCGTGGAGGTGATGATGCACACCTATAACTTCCTCGACCTGACCCCGCTGGGCCGCCACGAGGAAGACCTGCCCTATACGATGGCGTGGGTGCGCCACCACGACCGTTACGAGGCCGCGCCAGCTGCGGCCACGTGCTGTCATGCAGCCGCCTAAGCCGGCGCTGCAGGTCATGGCGCCGATCGCGGCCGGCCACGCCGCCTCGGCCGCCTTGATGGCAGCCGTGCACGGCGCCGGCATGATGCTGGCGCCGATGCTGGTTCCGCTGTGCGGCAGCGACGGCACCGTGCGCGAGGTGGCGGTGACGGGTTCGCAGACGCTTCTGCTGACGGCGTCCGCCATGCACGCGGCAGCGATGCTGGGCATGACCGCCGCCGTCAACGCGCTGCTGAAACGGTACTACGCGACGTAAAAAAAACCCACCTGTACTGAACGCGATCTTGAGCGCGTTCAGGCTGGTGGTTTTTTTACAGGATGGTCGCCAGCGCGCACTGGCGGTAGTGGTTGGCGGCGTCTTCCGGCTGGGCCAGCGCTTCGTGCATTTGCGCCAGCTTCAGATGGGATTCGCGCACCATGCGCGGGTCGGCGGCGTCGGACAGGGCTTGCTCCAGGTAGCGCTGCGCCTTGCCCCACAATTTCTGCTTCAGGCACAGCGAACCCAAGGTCAACGCCAGCTCGGCGTCTGTCGGACGGGTGTGTATCCAGTTTTCGCAGTGCTCGATCTGCAGCAGCAGGGCGGCCGAGCCGGCCGGCGCGGCCGCTTCGCGGTAGGCCCGCACCACGCGGTCATCCCAGTCGGCGGCCAGCGATTCTTCCGCCACCAGGCGCGCCTCGTCGTGCAGCCCGCGCGCATTGAGCGCGGTGGCGGCGCGGCAGGCCACGTAAGGCTTGACGCGGTCGGCGCCCGGCACGGTCGACCAGACCCGTTGCAGCGATTCCGCATCGTGGCCGCTGTCGGACAACATGTCGTCGTAGGCCAGCTCGCGCAGGCGCGACGACAGCGCCGGATGCAGCGCGCGGTGCTTGTCCAGCGAACGCACCAGGCGCAGCACTTCCGGCCAGTTCTTGGCTTGCTGCTGCGCCTTCAGCGACCATTGCAAGGCGTGGATGTGGCGGGTGCCGCTGGCGTTCAGTTCGCGCACCGCCGCCAAGGCCTGCTCCGGCTGGTGGTCGTCGACCAGCAGTTCGGTCATCGTCATCAGGCGCGCGGTCTTCATCGCGTTGTCGTCGCTGAGCTTGGCCAGCCAGTTGTCGCGGCGAGGGCCCTGGCGCATGCGGTGCGCGGCGCGGGCGCCGATCAGCGCGGCCACGCCGGCGTTTTCCGGCAGTTCCGAGGCGCGCATCGCGGCCTTTTCGGCATGGCCGAAGCGACCTTCGAACAAGGCCTTCAACGCTTCGCGCAGGCCCTTGTTGCCGTCACGCTCGCGCTTGCGCTGGCGGTAGGCGGCGACCTTGCCCGGCATCTTGACCGTGGCGCGGAAGGCGCGGATCACCACGTACAGGAAGGCGAACAGCGCCACTTCCAGCACCACGAAGAAGTTCAGCGACAAGTCGATCCGGTGCGGCGGGTAGAACAGCACCACATTGCCCGGATTAAAACGCGCCGTCACGGCGATACCGATGGCGGCGGCCATCAAAGCGACTATCCAGAGAAATAAACGCATGACTATGGCTTCGCTTTGTAGTTGCGCACAGCGTTCAGGCTGTCCGACAGGGTCGGCATCTCAATCGCCAGATTGCTGGTCTGCACCTGGCGCAGCAGCATCTGCACGGTCTGCGTCGATTTGGCGCGGACGTCGAAATACTTGACCAGCGCTTCCTGCGCCGCGATCAGGTCGGCGCGGAAGGCCGTCTCGTTGCGCGACAACAAGGCCATGCGCGCGTTCAGCAGGCGCAGCTTCAGGTTCTCGCGCAGGAAGTAAGCCTGGGTCGGCGACAGCATCAGCGCATCCGGTGTGGTCACGCTGCGCACGCGGATCAGCTGGCGCACGTCGTTCCACATCTCGCTGCTCCAGCCGTTCCAGGTGTCTTGCAGCGCTTGCAGCCACGGGCTGGTCTGCTCGACCGGCTCAGGCTTGCCGCCCTTGCCCACGGCCGGCTTGGCTTTGGCTTTCTTTTCCGGCGGCGCCGGCAAGGTCGGCTTTTCGTCCGACAGCATCGGCAGCGTGTCGACCTGCGCGATCACGTTGTCCAGGCGCAGCGCCATGCCCACCGAATCGACGCTCGGCAAAGCCTTCAGCTTTTCCGTATCCTTGGCGATGGCGCGGCGGATGGTGATGAATTGCGGCTTGTCCGAACGCGACAGGCTGCGGTCGGCGTTTTGCAGCGCGATCAGCGCGCCCGGCACGTTGCCGGCCAGTTGCAGCTGCTGGCTGGCGGTCGACAGCACTTGCTCGATCTCGGTCAGCGCCCACTCGTCGCGGTTCTTGGACAGGTCCTGGTACAGCTGCTCCAGCGCCAGTTGCTGGCTCTGCGCTTCCTGCTGCTTGCTTTCCAACAGGGCGACCTTGCCTTGCAGCTCCTTGCTGGTCTCCTGCACGGCGCGCGCCAGGGTGCCGGTTTCGGCATTGCTGGCGTCGCCCTTTTGCAGGCGGCGCGCCATTTCCTCGCGCAGGTTGCGCACCTGGTTGTGCGCGGACCAGGTCTGGCCGGCCAGCAAAATGGCCAGCACGACGATACCGACCAGCAGCATTTGCGGCTGTTGCACGGTTTCGAGCAGGCTCGGTTCAGGCTGCGGCTTGGCCGCAGGCGGAGTCTCGGCGGCGGCGCCGGCGGAGACGACAGGATCGGGTAAGGTAGGCAAATCGTTCATAGGCGTGATTGTAACGCGGCCAGCAGGCGTTCGTCGCCTGATCCGGTGAGCGTCAGTCGGGAAAACCCTAAATTGTTTGCCGTTTCGGCAATTCGGGCATGCGGGACGATCAAATGCTGTTGTTGCATCAACACAACACAGCTCTGCTGCGTTGCATCAGCCTGCTGCGCGTCCAGTTGCGCCAGTAGCGCGCACAGTCCGCGCAGGGCTTCGGAACTGGTGATGATCCAGTCATTTTGCTGCGCCAGCAAAGCGCGCAGCGTGGCCGCCAGCTGCGGCGTCAGACGCGGCACCGAGCGGCGGTAAGCCGGCACCACGTCGACCACGGCGCCGGCCGCGCGCAGGCCGTCGGCCATCAGCTCGCGGCCGCTTTCGCCGCGCACGATCAGCACCGGCTGGCCGCGCAGCGCGGCCAGGTCCAGGGTTTGCAGCAAGTGTTCGGAGTCGCTGTGGGCGCTGTCGGCAGGGCTGACGATATCGACCGTGGCCGGCGTCACGCCGTGCGCGGCCAGGGCGGCGCGGCTGCCCTCCCCCAGCACCGCCAGCCTGACGCCGGCCGGCCACTGCTTGATATGGGCGAAGGCGGCGTCGATGGCGTTGGGCGAGACGAAGGCCACCAGCTGGTAGCCCGGCTGCGGCGCGCACAGCCGCTCCAGCGCGGCCAGCAGGGCGGCCGGCTCGGGCAAGGGCTCGATTTCCAGCAGCGGCAACAACGTCACGTTGCGGCCCAGCGCGCTAACACGGGCCGCCAACGGCAAAGCTTGCGCCAGGGGGCGGGTGATGACGACGGCGCCGGTCATCCGCTGGTCAAGCGTCGGCGGCCGGCGCACCGCCGGCCAGCGTGGCCGAACGGGCGTCGGCGTCGGCCTGGGCGGCTTCGCTCAGGCAGGACGCCAGGATGCCGACCGCGTCCTGCGCGCGCAGCAGGTCGGCGACCTGCTGGCCCAGCGCTTCCGGATCGGCGGCGGCGCCGCGCACCTCGGCGCTGGCCATGCGGACGCCGTCCGGCGTCGCGACCATGGCGCGCAGGTGCATCTGACCGTCTTCCACCGTGGCGAAGGCCGCCAGCGGCACCTGGCAGCTGCCGCCGAACACCTTGGACACCTTGCGTTCGGCCGTCACGGCCTGGGCGGTGGCTTCATGGTTCAGCGGCGCCAGCAGCGCCATCAGGTCGATGCCATCGTCGCGCTCGGCGATCTCGATCGCCATCGCGCCCTGGCCGGCGGCCGGCAGGCTGTCGGCCGGGTCCAGCAAGGCGCGGATGCGCTGCGGCAGGCCCAGGCGCTTGAGGCCGGCGGCGGCCAGGATGATGGCCGCGTAGTCGCCGCGATCGAGCTTGCCCAGGCGGGTGTCGAGGTTGCCGCGCAACGGTTTAATGACCAGGTGCGGGTAGCGCGCCGCGATCAGCGACTGGCGGCGCAGGCTACTGGTGCCGACCACGGCGCCGGCCGGCAACTCGGCCAGCGAGGCGTAATCGTTGGAGACGAAGGCGTCGCGCGGGTCTTCGCGCTCCAGCACGGCGGCCAGGGCGAATCCTTCCGGCAACTCCATCGGCACGTCCTTGAGCGAGTGCACGGCCAGGTCGGCGCGGCCTTCGGCCATGGCGACCTCGAGTTCCTTGACAAACAGCCCCTTGCCACCCACCTTGGACAGGGTGCGATCAAGAATTTGGTCGCCTTTTGTCGACATTCCTACAATTTTAATATCGCACTGCGGATATAATAATGCCAAGCGCGCCTGTACATGCTCGGCCTGCCACATGGCAAGCCGACTTTCACGCGACGCGATCACCAAGGTGGACGGAGGATTTTGTAGTAATTCCGATATTTTCAAAACCAGTTCTTTCGCTGTAGCGGGCGCTAACCGGCGCAGGCCAGTCTCACGCGCGTGTTTAAGATCACAAATTTTATCACGCTCACCTTCTTGCAGAACCGGGCCACAAGCCTTTGCACCGACTTTTCACATCTTTGCGGCTTATCTCATGGCAAACCAATCTAGTGCAACGAACGATCAAACGGCTGAACAACCTGGCGTAGACAAAGACGCGCCACTTAAAGAAGACATCCGCCTGCTAGGCCGCCTGCTGGGCGACGTGCTGCGCGACCAGGAAGGCGAAGAAGTCTACGCCGTGGTCGAAACCATCCGCCAGACGGCGGTGCGTTTCCGCCGCGAAGCCGACGCCGGCGCCGCCAAGGAGCTGGACGGCATGCTGAAGATCCTGACGCGCGAGCAGACCATTTCCGTGGTGCGCGCGTTCTCGTACTTCTCGCACCTGGCCAATATCGCCGAAGACCAGCACCACATCCGCCGCCGCCGCGCCCACCTGCTGGCCGGCTCCAACCCGCAGCAAGGCAGCGTCAACTTCGCGCTGTGCAAGCTCAAGGAAGCCGGCGTCAGCCAGGAAACCGTGGCCACCTTCTTCCAGGACGCGCTGATCGCCCCGGTGCTGACGGCCCACCCGACCGAAGTGCAGCGCAAGTCGATTCTTGATGCGGAACACGATATCGCCCGGCTGCTGGCCGAGCGCGACCTGCCGCTGACGCCGAAGGAACAGGCCGCCAACATGCACCTGCTGCGCGCCCGCGTCGCCACGCTGTGGCAGACCCGCATGCTGCGCTACTCCAAGCTGACCGTGGCCGACGAGATCGAAAACGCCCTGTCCTACTACCGCATCACCTTCCTGCGCGAACTGCCGGGCCTGTACGACGACATCGAGTCCGACATCGCCGCCCACTATGGCGACGGCGACGGCGAAGCCAAAACCATCAGCGCGCCCTACGTGCAGATGGGCAGCTGGATCGGCGGCGACCGCGACGGCAACCCCAACGTCAACGGCGGCACCATGGAGCACGCGCTGACGCGCCAGGCCACCACCATCCTCGACTTCTACCTGGAAGAGGCGCACACGCTGGGCGCCGAGCTGTCGGTGTCGACGTTGATGATCGCCTGCAGCCCGCAGTTGCAGGCGCTGGCCGACCAGTCGCCGGACACCTCCGACCACCGCGCCGACGAACCTTACCGCCGCGCCCTGATCGGCATCTACGCCCGCCTGGCCAGCACCGCCCGCGCGCTGGGCGCGACCAACATCCTGCGCAAGGAAGTGGGCCACGCCGAACCCTATTCGGCCGCCGCCGGATTCTCGGCCGACCTGCAAGTGCTGATCGACTCGCTCAACGCCAACCACGGCGCCGTGCTGGTGCAGCCGCGCCTGTCGACCCTGAAGCGCGCGGCCGACATCTTCGGCTTCCACCTGGCCTCGCTGGACATGCGCCAATCGTCGGACATCCACGAGCGCGTACTGGCCGAGCTGTTCGTCAAGGCCGGCGGCCAGCCGGACTACCCGTCGCTGGACGAGGACGCCAAAGTGGCGCTGCTGCTGAGCGAGCTGTCGCAACCGCGCCTGCTGTATTCGCCGTACATCGCCTACTCGGCCGAGACCGACTCCGAGCTGGGCGTGCTGCGCGCGGCGCGCCAGATCCGCGCGCTGTACGGCGCCCGCGCCATCCGCAACTACATCATCTCGCACACCGAAACCGTGTCCGACCTGCTGGAAGTGCTGCTGCTGCAAAAGGAAATGGGCCTGCTGCGCATCGCCGAGCAAGAGCTGGACCTGATGGTGATCCCGCTGTTCGAAACCATCCCCGACCTGCAGCGCGCGGCCGGCATCATGGAAGCCGTGATGGCGATCCCGCTGGTCAAGGCCCTGATCGCGAAACAAGGCCAGATCCAGGAAGTCATGCTGGGCTACTCGGACTCCAACAAGGACGGCGGCTTCCTGACCTCCAACTGGGAACTGTACAAGGCCGAGACCCACCTGGTGACCGTGTTTGAAAAAGCCGGCGTCAAGCTGCGCCTGTTCCACGGCCGCGGCGGCACCGTCGGCCGCGGCGGCGGTCCGTCGTACGAGGCCATCCTGGCGCAGCCGCACGGCACCGTCAACGGCCAGATCCGCCTGACCGAACAGGGTGAGATCATCGCCTCCAAGTTCTCCAACAAGGACATCGGCCGCCGCAACCTGGAGCTGCTGGTCGCCGCCACGCTGGAGGCGAGCCTGATGCCGCAGTCGGCCGACGGCGCGCACCTGGCCCAGCTGCGCCAGTTCGAGGCCGTGATGGCCGAGATCTCCGACCGCGCCTACCAGGCCTACCGCAACCTGGTCTATGAAACCCCGGGCTTCACCGACTACTTCTTCGCCGCCACGCCGATCGCCGAGATCGCCGAGCTGAACCTCGGTTCGCGCCCGGCCTCGCGCAAGTCGACCAAGCGCATCGAGGACCTGCGGGCGATTCCATGGGGCTTCTCGTGGGGCCAGTGCCGCCTGCTGCTGCCGGGCTGGTACGGCTTCGGCAGCGCCATCGGCGCCTGGATCGCCGACGGCAAGCGCGACGAGCGCCTAGCCCAGCTGCAAGCGATGTTCCAGCAATGGCCGTTCTTCGCCACCCTGCTGTCGAACATGGACATGGTGCTGGCCAAGACCGACCTGGCGATCGCCTCGCGCTACGCCGAGCTGGTGCAGGACAAGGAACTGCGCGAACGCATCTTCAAGCGCATCACCGACGAGCACGCGAGCACGTTGGCCATCCTGCAAAGCATCACCGGCGCCACCGAGCGCCTGGCCGGCAACCCGCTGCTGGCGCGTTCGATCCAGAACCGCTTCGCCTACCTCGATCCGCTGAACCACTTGCAGGTCGAGCTGATCAAGCGCCACCGCGCGCTGTCGAGCGAGCCGGGCAAGGCTGACGAGCGGGTCCATCGCGGCATCCACCTGTCGATCAACGGCGTCGCCGCCGGCCTGCGCAACACCGGCTAAGCCGCCACACCACAAACCACACCCCGCGCCGCAAGGTCCGGGGTGTTTTTTTTGCACGTTTGTTATGAAACGAAAAAAAACCTACCGCCTGTCAAAACGTTGTCAACCAGTGATGGTTTTCAGCATGGACAGATTAGCTATCATTTAGGAAAGGTGTATGGATTTTCAGACATACCGGACGAAATACCGCTGACAACACGAAACATTTCAGTAGAATTAAACACAGCTGTTCGAACCTTTATAACGATATAAACAATATTTCCGCCAGCGCCATAAGTGCCACGCGGAGCGGAACGGCAACATCTGACCCGGAGAGTTCATATGAAGTTGAGTACCCGTCGCCTGCTGCACACGGATAGCCCCGCCGTCAACCACCAAGCGCTCTTGCTCTAGAGCCACTCCCCCCCCCTTTTTGACGCTTGCCAGCATGGCGGGCGTTGGAAGCGTGCGCGCCGCGCCTGGCTGCAGTCTTGCGTAGCGACGCATAAATCAGATCGTCCCCCAGGACGACTTTATTCAGTTGACACACCTTTTGGAGAGATCACCATGACATTCAGCCGTAAACTGACCATGCTGGCAGCCTGCCTGGCCTGTGTATCCGCCGCTCACGCCGGCGCCATCAAGGAAGACAAGGACTCCCTGTTCAAACCGACCGGTAAAGGCTGGGGCGAGCTCGACATCGACACCATGAGCCGTCCGGAACGCGCCGCCACGCTGCGGGCGCAACGCAGCGCCAACCTGACCTACCAGGGCGGCCCGGTGATGGTGGCGCCGACCAAGGTGTACTACATCTGGTACGGCTCGGCCTGGGATAGCGCATCGCAAAATGTGCTCAACAATATCGCCTCGCACATCGGCGGTTCGCCTTACTTCAACATCAACACCACCTACTACAACGCCAGCAATACCCACGTGGTGAACCAGGTGACCCTGGCCGGCAGCACCGCCAACTCCGGCACGCTGGGCGCCAAGCTGACCGACGCCAACATCCAGACCGTGGTGACCAGCGCCATCAGCTCCGGCGCGCTGCCGCTGGACTCGAACGCCATCTATTTCGTGATGACCGACAAGAACACCACCGCCACCTCGGGCTTCTGCACCCAGTACTGCGGCTGGCACACCAACACCAACTTCAACGGCCAGAACATCAAGTACGCCTTTGTCGGCAATCCGGAAACCCAGTGCGCGTCCGCTTGCGGCGCGACCACGCCGAGCCCGAACGGCACGCCAGGCGCGGACGCCATGGCCAGTATCTTCGCCCACGAGCTGGAGGAAGCGGTGACCGACCCGGATGGCAACGCCTGGTACTCGACCCAAAGCGGCATGGAGAACGGCGACAAGTGCGCCTGGAACTTCGGCACCACCGCCACCGCATCGAACGGCGCCAAGTACAACCAGACCTTCGGCACCATGAAGTATCTGATCCAGCAAAACTGGGTGCTGCAGCCTAGCCAGGCGTGCGCGCAGCACTATCCTTGAGCGGGCTAGTACAATCACTCTGAACTGATCCAGGCCGCCGCAGCGCAGCGCGGCGGCCGCCCACCCCTTGGAATGTTCATGCAAAAGACTGCTTTGATCGGGCCGGCGCTGCTGGCCCTGGCAATGACCGCAGCACAAGCCGCGCCGCCGCGCACCGTGCCGACCGTCACCCGCACGGTACAACTGTTCAGCACCCTGGAAGGCGACTGGCTGGACGCGGTGCACCAGCGCGACGCCGAAGCTCTGAAAAAAATCGTCGCGGACGAATTTGAACTGCGCAGCGCCAGCGCGCCCGGCCGCCCCACCGCGCGCGCCGAATGGCAGCAGCAGGCCTTCGCCGCGCCCGCGCTGGAGTCGAGCATCGAGCAAATGGCGGTGCACGAATATGGCGAGCTGGCGGTCGTCAGCTTCATGTGGAAGATCGCCGCGCCGAAGCACAGCGCCGTGCCGACCCAGGTGTTCGTGGTCGATACCTGGAAGCAGATGGAAGGCGGCTGGAAGGCGGTGGCCCGATACGCCGCCACCGTCGATGGCGCCAGCAAGGCGGTGCCGGGTTCCGACCTGGCGGCGCCGGCCATCCATAAAAAATACTGAAGCCGGCCATGACGACATCCCAGCACCAGGGCCGCTACTGGCTAGGCGCGGCCGCCCTGGCCGGCGTGGCGCTGGCATGGTACTGGCCAGCCGCCGACAAGCCGCCGGCGGCGCAGCCAGCCGCCGCACCGGCGTGGTATGACCGCATCGGCGCCAGCACCGTGGGCAGCGGCCTGCCGCAGCCGAGCGAACTGGCGCTCGACGATCAACTCGCCCCGTCGGCGCTGGCGACCGATGCCGCCGGCAATCTGGTGGTCGATCGGCCGCTGCGCATGCTGTTCGAATTCTTTCTGGTGCGCGCCGATGGCGCCGACCTGAATGCGCGCGCCGACCAATTGCGCGCCTATCTGGACCGGCAAGTCAGCGGCGCCGCTGGCGTCCAGGCCAAGACGCTGGCCAGCCGCTATGCGGCCTACGTGCGCGCGCATGACGAGCTGCTGGCCGGCCAGCGCATCGCACTGGCCGCCGGCGCCGCCCCCAGCGCGCAGCAGGTGGAACAGCTGGCGACGTGGCAGCAACAGCGCGCGCGCCTGCGCCAGAGCAGCTTCGGGCCGGCCTTGGCCGAGCTGTGGTTCGGCGCCGACGATGCCGAACTGGCGCAGGCGCTGGCCGGACTGCGCGAGCGCGCCGCGCCAGCCGCCATCCCGGCCGCAGCCGATGGGGGCGAGGCCGAGCCCGATTCCAACACGCTGCGCGAACGCCGCCTGCACGGCGCCACGCGGGACGCGGCGCGCGACAACGACAACAGCGAACTGCTGGCCGCCGCCACCCTGAGCTATGAAGCGGCCGCCGGCGAAGAGCGCCAATGGCGCGCACACTATCTGCGCTATCGGGCCGACGCCGCCCGCCTGTCCGCCGCCCCCGGCAGCGACGCGCGCCGGCTGCAGCTGGACGCACTGCAGGCACGGCATTTCCCCACCGAGCGCGAGCGCATCCGCGCGCGCGCCAGCGGCATCGAATAAGCTCATCCGACAGGAACCCACCCTATGAAGCAAAGCACCGCGCTGCTGCTGGCAGCGAGCCTTCTGGCGCTGTCCGCCGCCAACGCCGAGACACCGGCGGAAGCCCGCATCAAGGCCCTGATCACGCCCCGCCTGGGCGTCAACATCAAGGTTGATTCGGTGACCAGGACGCCGTATGGCGGCTTGTATGAAATCAGCACCAACGGCGACATCTTCTACACCGATGAAAGCGCGCGCTATCTGTTCATCGGCAAAGTGGTCGACACCGGCGACAACTACCAGGACCTGACGCGGGCCCGGGCCGACCAGCTGGCCGGTATCCGTTTTACCGACCTGCCGCTGGCGGCCGCGATCAAGACCGTCAGGGGCGATGGAAAACGCGTGATGGCGGTGTTCGAAGATCCGAACTGCCCGTACTGCCGCAAACTGCACCAGACGCTGGAAGGCATCGACAACGTCACCATCTACACCTTTCTGCTCAATATCCTGTCGGACGACTCGGCGTTCAAATCCAGGGACATCTGGTGCGCCGCCGACCGCGCCAAGGCATGGCACGACTGGATCGTCAACACCAAGGCCGCACCGGCCGCGCCGGCCGCCTGCCCGACACCGAACGAGCAGGTGCTGGCACTGGGCAAGAAACTGCATGTGGCCGGCACGCCGACCGTCTACTTCAGCGACGGCTCGCGCACCGGCACCGCGTTCGACCGCCAGGCGCTGGAAGCGAAGCTGAACGCGACGTTAAAGTAGCACCATTTTTATTTCCTTAAGGATTGGTCAAACTGGCAATTTTGGCATTAGAATGTCAAAAAACTACTTTTGTCCTCAACATGAAAAGCTTGATCGACTCGCTGGGCAAATCGGAAATCGACAGTGTGGTTTCCCTCCTTCAAGCCGGCATCAGCGGCGCCGCGCCGGCCGCCGGCGAACTGCACAACATCATCGCGGTCATGCCGCTGGCCCTGTTCATCAAGGATGCGCAATCGAGGGTCGTGCTGATGAATCCGGCCTGCGAGGCCCTGTGGGGCATCGCCTTCGCCGACATCCACGGCACCGATGGCGCCGCCTTTTTCCCGGCCGATCAAACCGCCTACTTCCTCAAGCACGACCGCATCGCCTTCGACAGCGGCCAGAACACAGTGTACGAAGAACAGCTGTGGCACGCCGGCCGGGCCGAAAACCGCTGGATGCAAACCTACAAGCAACCCACCTACGACGAATTCGGCCAGCCCAAGCTGCTGATCGCCATGTGTGTCGACATCACCGAGCGCAAGCTGGCGGAATCGGCTTTGCAGAGCTCGCTGCAAGAGCTGCGCGCCCTGTCCGAGCACCACCACACCTCCAAGGAAAGCGAGCGCCGCCGCATTGCCCAGGACGTGCACGACGACCTGGCGCAAAACCTGCTCGCGCTCAAGCTGGACGTGACCACCCTGTACCGGCGCACCGCCGAGCACCAGCCGCTGCTGCACCAGCGCGCCGCGCAGGCGCTGCATACGCTCGACGCCAGCATCCTCGCGGTGCGCGAACTGATCAACGAACTGCATCCCAGCATGCTGGAGCTGGGCCTGTCGGCCGCCATCGAATGGCGGATGCAGCAGCTGGAGCGCCGCCGCGGCCTGCAGTGCCGGCTGGAGCTGATCGAAGACAGCGCCATGCTGGACCAGCGCCAGGTCACGGCGATCTACCGCATCATGCTGTCGGCGCTGAGCTATCTGTGCGAGCAAAGCGGCACGCGCACTGTGCAAGCCACGCTCAACCTGCGGCCGGAGCAGCTGTCCATCGTGATCAGCGGCGACGGCCAGCCCGAGCAGCAATCGCCGCGCGACGCGCTCGACCTGGGCGCCATCCGCGCCCGCCTGGCCGACTTCGGCGGCGAGCTGGCGGTGGCGCAGCTGCCCGGCGCCGGCACCGTGCTGCGCATGAACTTGCCGGGCAAGCCCTCTGCCGGTTAACGGATGCGCGGCGCGGCCGGGCGATGCTATGCTGCGCCCATGACTCTTACCCTGCGCAGCCGCTGGCTGCTGGCCGGCGCCTTGCTGCTGGCGCTGTGGCGCCCGGCCGCCGCGGCCGAACACGCACGCCTGCTGAGCGACTACAGCCATCGCGCCTGGACCGCCGCCCAGGGCGCGCCGGCGCAAATCCAGGCCATCACCCAGACCCGCGACGGCTGGCTGTGGCTATCCACGCCGACCGGCCTGTACCGCTTTGACGGCCTCACCTTCGAGCGGCGCGACCAGGTCGGCGGCCACAAGCTGCTGTCGACCATCGTGCTGCCCCTGTACACCGCGCCGGACGGCGCCCTGTGGGTCGGCTACCGCTTCGGCGGCGCCAGCGTGTTCAAGGATGGCCAGGTGCGCCACTACGGCGCCGCCGACGGCTTTCCGCCCGGCGCCACCTACTGCTTCCGCCGCGCGCCGGACGGCGTCATGTGGGTCGCCACCGCCAACGGCCTGGCCTGGCTGAACGGCGGACGCTGGGTGCGGGTGGGCGCCGACAGCGGCTTCGATCCCGGCCCCAAGGCGGTCTGGCACGTGCTGTTCGACCGCGCCGGCACGCAGTGGGTGTCGAGCGCCCAGGCGGTCTACTACCGCCGCCAGGGCGAGCGCCGCTACGATGTCGCCAGCCCCGCCAACGTCCGGGTGGCGTCGCTGGCGGCCGCGCCGGACGGCACCGTCTGGGCCTCCAACGGCAACGACGCCCACTACAAAATGTCGCAGGCCGCGCCGGCCGCCGGCCCGCCGCCGCGGCCCGAGCTGCCCGGCAGCGGCATGTGGTTCGACCGCGCCGGCACCATGTGGCTGCTCAGCGAAGACCGGGTCGAGCGCATGTTGCCAGACGTGTTTCCCGATCCGCGCCAGCGCGTCACGCAGGAGCAGGGCCTGAGCGGCATGAACCCGCAAACCTTTTTCGAGGACCGCGACGGCACCATCTGGATCGGCACCATCAATGGCCTGGACCAGTTCCGCCGCAACCGCGTGACGCCGCTGCCCAGCCGCCTGGAGATGGCCACGCCGGCGCTGTACGCCGAGCGCGACGGCAAGGTCCGGGCCAGCAACGACAACGCCGACGCCTGGCTGCTGGACGCCGACGGCCGGCAATACGAGCATACGGCGCATGCCTACGCCACGGCCGCCACCGCCCGCGACGGCCGTCCGGCGTATGGCACCGACCACGGTATCTGGCTGCCCGGCCCGCGCGGCGGCCAGCTGATCGCCGCGCCGCCGGCCGCGCTGCGCGACGCCTTGGCGATGCGCGCGCTGGCCCAGGACGGCGGCGGCGACTGGTGGGCCAGCTACGTGAACCTGGGCCTCTACCGCCTGCACGACGGCAACTGGCGCCCGGTCAGCGACGCCCGGCTGCCGGCCGCGCGGGTGCTGACCATGCGGGCCGACCAGCGCGGCCGGGTCTGGATAGGCTACGTCGGCAACCGCATCGCGCTCATCGACGGCGCCGACGTCCGCGTGCTGGGCACGGCCCAGGGCCTGGCCATCGGCAACGTACAAAGCCTGTTCGAGCGCAACGGCCACCTGTGGGTGGCGGGCGAACTGGGCGCCGCGCTGTACGACGGCCAGCGCTTCGTGCCGCTGCGCCTGGCCGACGGCCACGCGCTGCGCGGCATCAGCGGCCTGGTGGAGACGGCGGGCGGCGAGCTGTGGCTGCACGGTCATGACGGCGCCTTCCGCATCCCGGCCGCGCAGTTGGCAGGCTTCCTGCGCAGCGGCGCCGCGGCCGGCTACGAACTGCTGGGCGTCGACGACGGCCTGACCGGCGCGGTCCAGCCGACCGGGCCGTTTCCGTCGATGGTGGAAGCGAGCGACGGCAAGCTCTGGCTGTCGAGCCACAGCGGCGCCGTGCTGATCGCGCCCGGCCAGATCCCCCGCGACGCCACGCCGCCGCCGGTGGAGCTGCGCGCCATGGAAAGCAACGGCCAAGCCTATCCGGTGGACGCGCCACTGACGCTGCCGCAAGGCGCGAACAATCTGCACCTGAGCTTCAGCGCGCTCGGCCTGGCCATGCCGGCACGGATCGCCTTCCGCTACCGGCTGCAAGGCCTGGACCGCGACTGGCAAGCGGCCGGCGGCCGGCGCGAAGCCTTCTACACCAACCTGGGGCCGGGCCAATACCGCTTCCAGGTGATCGCCGCCAACAAGGACGGCGTGTGGAACAACGAGGGCGCCACGCTGGACGTGACGATCCCGCCGACCTTTGTGCAGAGCCTGTGGTTCAAGTTGCTGTGCGCGCTGGCGCTGGCGGCGGCGCTGGGGCTGGCCTGGCGCTGGCGGCTGGCGCAGATGGCGCGCCTGATCGAAGCGCGCCACGTCGAACGCCTGGGCGAGCGCGAGCGCATCGCCCGCGCGCTGCACGACACCTTCCTGCAAGAGGCGCAAGGCACCATCCTGATGATGCAGCTGGCGATGGAGCAGGTGCCGCCGGCGCTGCCGGCGCGCGCCGCCATGGAGCGCGGCATCGGCTACATCGAGCAGGCGCTGATCGAGGGCCGCGACGAAGTGCGCGGCCTGCGCTCGCCGCTGCGCGATGATGAGACGCTGGGGCAGTCGCTGGAGCGCTTCGGCCAGCGGCTGGCGGCTGGACTTTCGGCCAGTTTCCGGCTGGAGCAAAAAGGCGCACCATACGCCCTGCCCGTCATCACCGGCGACGAAGTGTTTTCCATCGGCCGCGAGGCCATCTGCAACGCCTTCCGCCATGCGCAGGCGAGCGAGATCGTGGTCGAGCTGGACTACGGCGTCAAGCGGCTGACCTTGCTGGTGCGCGACAACGGCAAGGGCATCGCGGCGGACACGCTGGCGCAAGGCGGGCGCAGCGGCCATTGGGGCCTGGTCGGCATGCGCGAGCGGGCGGCGCGCATCGGCGCCGTGCTGGAGATGGGCAACCAGGACCAGGGCGGCGCGTTTCTGCGTCTGACTGTGCCCGCAATGTACGCCAGCGCATAGACGGCGCAGCGCAGGATGGTTGTAATCACGATTTGCATTCCCACTCAACGAGGAGCGAACTAATGAAGCTGCAAGACAAAGTCTGTATCGTCACCGGCGCCGCCAGCGGCATCGGCAAGGAAATCGCCCTGGTGTATGCGCGCGAAGGCGGCAAGATCGTCATCGCCGACCTGAACCTGGAAGCGGCGCAAGCGACCGCCGATGAAATGAAGGCCGGCGGCCACCAAGCCATGGCGATCGCCATGAACGTGGTCGACGAAGCCCAGGTCAACGCCGGCATCGCCAACGTGATCGAGGCCTGGGGCCAGATCGACGTCCTGGTCAGCAATGCCGGCATCCAGATCATCCACCCGGTCGAGGACTTCCCGTTCGAGGACTGGAAGAAGCTGCTGTCCATCCACCTGGACGGCGCCTTCCTGACCACCAAGGCCTGCCTGCCGCATATGTACAAGGCCGGCAGCGGCAGCGTGATCTACATGGGCTCGGTGCATTCGAAGGAAGCGTCCAAGCTCAAGTCGGCCTACGTGACGGCCAAGCACGGCCTGATCGGGCTGGCCAAGGCGGTGTCAAAGGAAGGCGCGGAACATGGCGTGCGCGCCAACGTGATCTGCCCCGGCTTCGTGCGCACGCCGCTGGTGGACAAGCAGATCCCCGAGCAGGCCAAGACGCTGGGCATCTCCGAGGAAGACGTCATCAAGAAAGTGATGCTGGCCGATACCGTGGACGGCAAGTTCACCACGGTGGAAGACGTGGCCGAGGTGGCGCTGCTGTTCGCCAGCTTCCCTTCAAACGCGCTGACCGGGCAATCGCTGGTGGTCAGTCACGGCTGGTTCATGCAGTAAAGGGCCCGGCCCGCTCAACGCCCCAGCGTCATCCGTTTCAGTAAAACGTTGAAGTCCATGGCGGGCCGGTTCAACAGGGTGTTGGCGTACTCGCCCTCGCAGGATGCCCTGGCCTCGTCGGCCGGCACGCCGGCCACCTTTTCCCTCAGGTTCGCATTGAATAGGCGCAGCACCGCGGCGACATGCGCATCGATGTCGGCCTCGGTCGCATCCGGTTGCCGCGCGCGCTTCAGCTGTATCAGCTGCGCCTTGTACAGCTGGCGCAGGATCACCAGGGCATCGGCGTTCTGCTGCTTCCATTGCGTCATGGCGGCCGCCAGGGTATCGACCGCGTCCGGCGCCAGCGCCTTGCACCGCTCAAGCAGCAGCGCGTGATACGCATCGAAGTCGATCTGCGCCATCTGGATGCCGGTGGCGACATCGACCGCCTGCGCGCCGGCCGTCGCGGATGCGCCAGCCAGGACAACACTAAGAAAAATTGATTTGATCATTGCTTTCATCATCACAACGCAAGCCGTTTTTTGGGCAATATCGCCAGTGTATTGCAATCTGGCCACAAAAAAAATGCGCGGTTTGTTACGGCGTAAAAAAAGGGAGGCCGCAGCCTCCCTTTTTTTCATTTCGCCGACGCTTAGTTCTGCGTCAGGAAAGTCTTCAGCTTGTCCGAGCGCGACGGCTGGCGCAGCTTGCTCATGGCCTTCGCTTCGATCTGACGGATACGCTCGCGGGTCACGTCGAACTGCTTACCCACTTCTTCCAGCGTGTGGTCGTTCGACATTTCCACGCCGTAGCGCATGCGCAGCACTTTGGCTTCGCGCGGGGTCAGCGAGTCCAGCACTTCCTTGATGACGTTACGCATCGAGGCGTGCAGCGCGGCGTCCAGCGGCGCCAGCGTGGTGTTGTCTTCGATGAAGTCGCCCAGCTGCGAATCGCCGTCCTCGCCCATCGGCGTTTCCATCGAGATCGGCTCTTTGGCGATCTTCATGATTTCGCGGACTTTGTTTTCCGGCATTTCCATCTTGACCGCCAGGGTCGCCAGGTCCGGCTCGCTGCCGGTTTCCTGCATGATCTGGCGCGAGATGCGGTTCATCTTGTTGATCGTTTCGATCATGTGCACCGGCACGCGGATGGTGCGGGCCATGTCGGCGATCGAACGGGTGATGGCCTGGCGAATCCACCAGGTCGCATAGGTCGAGAACTTGTAGCCACGACGGTATTCGAACTTGTCGACCGCCTTCAGCAGGCCGATATTGCCTTCCTGGATCAAGTCCAGGAATTGCAGGCCGCGGTTGATGTACTTCTTGGCGATCGAAATCACCAGACGCAAGTTGGCAACCGTCATTTCACGCTTGGCCTGGCGCGCGCGTTTTTCGCCAGCGGCCATCTGCTTGTTAATCTTGCGCAGGTCGGCCAGCGGCAAGGCCACGCGGGCTTGCAGGTCGATCATTTTCTTTTGCAGCTCTTTCACCGCCGGCACGTTACGGCCCAGGATGGCGCTGTACGGATAGGCGCAGTCGACTTCGCCGTCTACCCAGTCCAGGTCGCATTCATTGCCAGGGAAGACCTTGATGAAGTGGGCGCGCGGCATGCCGCATTTGTTCACGCACAGTTCCAGCACGGCGCGCTCGATGTGGCGCACTTCTTCCATCTGGCCGCGCAGCGTGTCGCACAGCTTCTCGACCACCTTGGCGGTGAAACGGATGCCCAGCAGTTCGGCCGAAATCGCTTCCTGCGCCGACACATACGCCTTGGAGCCGTAGCCGCCGGCGGCCTTGCGCATCTTGTCGTACTGGGTCGAGATGACGTCGAACTTTTCCAGCGCGGCTTTCTTCAGCTGCGCCAGTTGCTCGGTCGAGAAGCCCGCCGCGCCGCCGTTGGCGTCGCCGTCTTCTTCCTCGACTTCCTCTTCCTCTTCTTCATCGTCGTCCGACGCGGCGGCAGGCGCGGCCGCAACGGCCGGCGTGTTGCTCGATTCGTTCAGGTCGACGAAGCCGTCCACCACTTCATCGACCTTGAGCTCGTCGGCTTCGATCTTGGTGGCCAGCGCGACGATCTCGGCGATCGTGGTCGGGCAGGCGGAGATGGCCTGGATCATGTCCTTCAGGCCGCCTTCGATACGCTTGGCGATCTCGATCTCGCCTTCGCGCGTCAGCAGCGCCACGGCGCCCATTTCACGCATGTACATGCGGACCGGGTCGGTGGTGCGGCCGAAGTCGGAGTCGACCGTCGACAACGCGGTCGCGGCGGCCGCTTCCACTTCGTCGTCGGAGGTCACGGTGGCGACGCTGTCGGTCAGCAGCAGCGAATCGGCTTCCGGCGCGCGCTCGTAGATGGCGATGCCCATGTCGTTGAAGGTCGCGATGATGCCTTCGATCGCTTCAGGGTCGACAATGTTTTCCGGCAGCTGGTCGTTGATCTCGGCGTAGGTCAGGAAGCCGCGCTCCTTGCCCATGTTGATCAGGTTCTTGATCTGGGTGCGGCGGCGTTCCAGTTCCTCGGCCGTGCTCTTCGAATCGACGCCCAGCAGGTCGGCGGCGCCGCCCTTGGCCTTGCGTTCGCGGGCCTTGGAGACGGCCTTCAGTTCGGCGCGCTCGACCGCGTTCAGTGCCGCGACTTCGTCGTTTTCCGGCGTGAATTCGGACGGCTTGCGGCCGCGGCGGCCCGGCACCTTGACGCTAGGCAGCAGGTAGCCGGAGGTGTCGATCGAGGCCAGCGTGGCGGCGTCGGTCACCTGGCTGACGGCCGGGCCGGCGGTCACGATGACGACTGGAGCAGGCTCGGCCTTGGCGGCCTTGACCAGCTTGGACTTCGGCGCGGCCTTGACCACCACCACCGGCGCGCCGGTCTCGGCGGCCGGCAGCACGGCGGTCTTGCGCGCCACCTTGACGGTCTTGACCGGGGTGTCGGACGCGTCAGCGTGCTGCACCGCCACCTGCGCTTCCGCCTGGGCCGCATCGGCCGCGGCGCTCAGGCGGGTTTTCTTTTTGACTACCGTTACTTTGCTCGCTGCCTCTTGCGCATTATCGATCACATAAGATAGAGTCGTCTTGGGCACCACCAGCGGAGCCGAGCTGGTACGGGCGGCCTTGACGGACAACGTTAAAGTTTTCGGCGTTTTTGTCATTAAATATCTCTCAATGCGTATTCGCCAGCAAATACAATTGCCATGGCCGGCGCCGCCCGTTGCCGGTGCGCACAGATGGAAATGTTGTAATTTAGCTGACGATTATCTGCGGAATAAAAAAAGCCCGCGTTCAACAACGGGCTTGTTTCTCTTTTCAGTGAAGAATAGGGAGAGGGCAAAGTATGCCGTATAGCGAGACATCAGGATAATTGATAGTACCCATATCCGACATCTTAAAACCATATAACAAGGGCTACACACTCTTGTCAGACCGTCCAAATCGCATCCTGTACCAAACTGAAACGCACCGTCCTGCAAAGGTGCGTCTCGCATTATACATGTTTTAGCGTGCGAACGCACCATCCGCGTCCAAGGGGCGTATGATGGCGTCATGGTCATTTTTACATCATGGCCTAAAAGGCACTGCAATCCCGTAGTGCCCATGATATGCTGACGCCTCTTGCTTAAACTATGAAGTCGATGAACACTAGCCTCACCCCTCAGGCGCCGGCAATCGAGCCCGCAGCCTCCGCCGCCACCGCGGCACCTGCGGCTCTGACCCCGCGCAGCTTGCTGAAACAATTGCAAACCCAATTCCCGGCCTTCCGCGATTTCCTGCCCTTGTCGATCGGTATCGACAAGCAGATCCTCGCGCTCATGCCTGAACTGGACCGCAAAACCATGCGTACCGCGCTCGGCATCCATACCGGCTCGCTGCGCTACCTGAAAGTCATGGAAAAAGCCAAGCTGCGCCACGATCTGGACGGCACCCCCGGCGCCGAAGTGACCGACACCCACCGCGCCCACGCCACCCAGGTCTTGCAGGACCGCTTCAAGAAAGAAGCCGAACGCAAGAAGGCGGAACGCGACGCGGCCGCGGCCGAAGAAGCGGCCCGCGTGCGCGCCGACAAGCTGAACCAGCTGACCGCGAAGTTCTCGCGCAAGGGTTGAGTTGGCTCAGTTGGCTCAGTTGAACACTCAGCAGCTTGCCGCGCAGGCACAGGCGGAGGCCGAGCTTCCGCCCTACGTGGGGATACGCATCGCCGATGTGCGCCTGGTCACCACGGCCGAGCAAGCCGTCGCCGCGCGCGACGCCCTGCTGGCCACCGACGCCATCGGTTTCGATACCGAATCGAAGCCGACCTTCACCAAGGGCGAGACCTCGACCGGTCCGCACCTGATCCAGTTCGCCACCGATCACCAGGCCTATCTGTTCCAGATCGGCCACAGCACGTCCGCGGCCATCCTCGAGGTGCTGCAGGCGGTGCTGGAAACGCCGGCCTTGCTGAAGGTGGGTTTCGGCCTGTCCGACGACGTCAAGCGCCTGCACGCCAAGCTGGCGATCCGCGCGGCCGGCGTGGTCGACCTGTCGGTGGCGCTGCGCGCGCCGGGACAGCGCAACGACCTCGGCGCCAAGACCGCCGTCGCCAAGTTCTTCGGCCAGAAGCTGCAGAAATCCAAGAAGATCTCCACCACCAACTGGGCGCTGCCGCGCCTGAACGAAAAACAGATCCTGTACGCGGCCGACGACGCCCAGGTGGCCTTGCGCGTCTACCGCCACTACATCGCGGCCGGCAACCAGCTGCCGCCGGTGAAAGCGGTCAAACTTCCGCGCCCGCCCAGGCCAGTTTAGCCGTGCTATCTGGTATCCTTGCCAGATAGTTACGACTTCAAGGAATGGCATGTCTACCTCATACGTCGTGCGCGCGTGCGCCGCGCTGGCTTTGGCCGGCTGTGCCCTGCCGTCGCTGGCCGCCGCGCCCGCCACCCTGCCCGACACGCTGGAACAACGCGTGGCCGCCTGCACCGCCTGCCACGCCGTCAAGGAACGCGGCGACGCCTTCTTCCCGCGCATCGCCGGCAAGCCGGCCGGCTACCTGTACAACCAGCTGGTGAATTTCCGCGAAGGCCGGCGCCATTATCCGATGATGACCTATATGGTCGACCACCTGCCGGACGCCTACCTGCGCGAGATCGCCGACTACTACGCGCAGCAGCATCCGCCCTACCCGCCGGCGCAGGCCGGCAGCGGCGCCAGCGCCAGCGAGGCCGCCCTGGCGCGCGGCCAGGCGCTGGTCCGGCATGGTGATCCGGCCAGGAAGATTCCCGCCTGCGTGGCCTGCCACGGCAACGCGCTGACCGGCGTGGCGCCGGCCATCCCCGGCCTGATCGGCCTGCCCAGCGACTACGTCAACGCCCAGTTCGGCGCATGGAAGAACAAGGTGCGCCGCGCCGCCGCGCCGGACTGCATGGCCGAGATCGCCAATCGGCTGTCCGAGACCGACATCGCCGCCGTCTCCGGCTGGCTCAGCAAGCAAACACCGGACGCCGCCGCCCGCCCCGGCGCGGCCGACAGCATCGCCATGCCCCTGCCGCTGAGCTGCGGCAGCGTGCCAGCACCTTGAGGGGTCGCATATGAAGAAAATTATTTATACCGTTATCGCGCTGCTGCTGGCCGGCATCCTGTTCATGCTGTTCGGCGGCGCCGACGATGCGGGACCGGCCCCGACCGTCACCGCGAGGCTGGCGCCGGCCGAGAAGATCGCGCGCGGCGCCTATCTGGCCAAGGCCGGCGACTGCATGGCCTGCCACACCGTGCGCGGCGGCGCGCCATACGCGGGCGGACGCGCGCTGCAAACGCCGTTCGGCAGCGTCATCTCGCCCAACATCACCGCCGACAAGGCCAGCGGCATCGGCGGCTGGAGCGCGGACGATTTCTGGCGTGCGCTACACAACGGCAAGTCCAGGGATGGCCGCCTGCTCTACCCTGCCTTCCCTTACACCAACTACACCCGCATCACGCGCGACGATGCGGACGCGCTGTACGCCTACTTCCAGTCGGTGCCGGCGGTGGCGCAGGCCAACCGGCCGCATGAGCTGCGCTTCCCGTACAACCAGCAATTCATGCTGGCCGCGTGGCGCGCGCTGTACTTCAAGCCGGCCGTGTTCCGCGAAGACAGCAAGCAATCGGTGGACTGGAATCGCGGCGCCTACCTGGTGCAGGGCCTGGGCCATTGCAGCGCCTGCCACAGCGCGCGCAACACGCTGGGCGCGACCGATGGCGAAGGCCTGTCCGGCGGCCTGATCCCGATGCTGGGCTGGTATGCGCCCTCGCTCAATTCCGGCGCCGAGGCGGGGCTGGGCGAATGGATGCAGCCGCACATCGCGCAACTGCTGAAGACCGGCGCGTCGCCGCGCGCGACCGTGTTCGGGCCGATGGCGGAAGTGGTGCAGCAAAGCCTGCAGCACCTGAGCGACAGCGACATCAACGCCATGGCGACCTACCTGAAAGCGCTGCCGGGCGACAGCAATAAATCCGAGTTCGAGCGCGACAAGGGCGCCGAGGCGATGGCCTACCTGTCGGCCGGCGCCAAGCTGTACGAGAAGCACTGCGCGGATTGTCACGGCGCCGGCGGCGCCGGCCTGCCACCCGGCTACCCGCCGCTGGCCGGCAACCGCGCGTTGACGATGGAGCAGGCGGTCAACCCGATCCGCATCGTGCTCAACGGCGGCTTCGCGCCCGGCACGGCAGGCAATCCACGGCCGTATGGCATGCCGCCGTTCGGCCACGTATTGAACGATACCGAGGTGGCGCAGGTCGTCTCGTATCTGCGCAGCGCCTGGGGCAATAACGCGCCACCGGTCAACGGCAACGACGTCAATCGCTACCGCGCGATTCCGTTGGATTAAAACACTGGGGTCAAGTCTGACATTCGGACACGACCTCATCCGAAATCCACGTCTACAGCAGGGCTCGTGTCCGAATGTCAGACTTGACCCCGGTGGTATTCAGCAACGATATGATGTCGTGCAGGCTGACGACTTCGTAGTCGGGTATCGCTTCCGATTCGTTGCTCAGGCCGTCGGGGTTGAACCAGCAACTCTCGATGCCGTAGCGGTTGGCGCCGAGGATGTCGGCGTCCAGCCGGTCCCCAATGATGATCGCCTGGTCCTTGGCAAAAGATGCAGCCATCTTGGCGGCATATTCGAAGAAACGCACATCCGGCTTGGCGTGGCCGCACGCCTCGGACGTGGCGACGAAGGAAATGTGCTCGGCCAGCCCCGAGCTGGCGATGCGGCGATTCTGGATGGATTCGACGCCGTTGGTGATGATGCCTACCTCCCCTATCGCGGATAGCGTCTCGCAAATCAGTTTGGCGCCATCAATGAGGACCACGGTATCCGGCAGCGACTCAAGATAAAGGCTGCTTGCCAACTCCGGGTCGAGCTCGATGCCGTTCGCCTGGAAGGTCTGGCGAAAGCGCTCCACCTTCAAAAAATCCTTGGTGACAGCGCCCGTCTCGAAGCGCCGCCACAGTTCCACATTGATCGTCTGGTATTGGTGGAAAATCCCATCGACGCCATCGTGCAACCCCAGTTCCCGCATGGTACGGACGAAAGAAAGTTTTTCGGACGCTTTAAAGTCCAGCAGCGTATCGTCCAGGTCAAAAAGGAATAATTTGTGCTTCATAACTTCTCAGTAAAATTGTGCGTCAAGCCGAGGCGAGCTCGCTGACCATCACGTAATAGCCATCAAGGTCGCGCAGCGCGAATTCCCTGGTGCCTGTGGCCGGGTTCAGATGCGGCTCCTCCGCCAGCCCGGCGGCCAGCCCGCGCGCGCGCAGCAGCGCCTCATCGAAGTCATCCACCCGGAAGAACAACAGCAAGCCATTGCCAGGCTGCGCATGTTCAGGACCGGTCAGTGTCGGATGGTCGTGGGCGCCCCACTGATGAAGGCAAAGCAAGACCGTGCCATCGGCATCCACCAGCTGCCCGAAATACTCGTGCGCGGGAGCGGTCGCCGCTTGGCCAAACAGCGACTGGTACCACTGGAAACTTCGGGCGACATCGGCAACGCCAATGATGGTCCATGTCCGTTTCATGTCGCCCTCCCAGGAATCCGCTAGTAGTGTTCAGCGAAACCGATGCGGTCGGTCGTCGCGTTGCGCGCGTCTTCCACGCTGACCTTGCCCGCGGCCAGCAGCGCGCGCAGCGAGGCGTTCATCGTATGACAACCTTCGCCCGGCTTGTTCTCCATCCAGTTGCGCAGCGCCGACACCTGGCCGGTGGCGATCATGGCCACCACGTCCGGGTTCGAGGTCAGGCACTCGGTCGCCAGGTGGTAGCGGTCGCCGTCCACCGACGGCAGCAGCGCCTGGCACAGCACGCCGCGCAGCGCGTGCGCCAAGGCCTGCGATTGCGGCTCGGCGTTGCCCAGCAGGCGCACCATCTTCTGCAAACCCAGCTCGGTCGAGCGCGCGTGCAGCGAGGCCAGCACCAGCGGGCCCGATTCGGCCAGCGCCAGCGCTTCCTGCGCCGTCTGGGCGTCGCGGATCTCGCCGATGACGATCACGTCCGGCCGCTCGCGCAGCGCGTCCAGCGCGCCCAGGTAGAAGCTCTCGACGTCGCCGTCGAAGCCCACTTCGCGCTGGGTGATGACGCACTGGCGCTGCGGGATCAGCGTCTCCACCGGATCTTCAATCGTGATGATGTGGCCGGAGCGGTGCTTGTTGATCTCGTCGAGCATGGCGGCGATGGTGGTCGACTTGCCCTGGCAAGTGTCGCCGATGATCAACACCAGTCCGCTGGTGAGCTTGGCGAAGTTCTGCTCGGCCTGGCGCAGGCCCAGCTGGCTGAGCACCATCGGCTCCTTCGGGAAGCGACGGATCACGCAGCCGAGCCGCTTCTTGCCCTGGAAGCTGAAGCAGTTGGCGCGGATGCGCGCCGTGTGCAGGTCCACCGCACGGTCGAAGGCGCGGTCCTGGATGCGTTCGGACCAGTTCGGCTCGACCACCTCGAAGAACTCTTGCAGCTCCTCGCGCGTGATCGGCGAATCGGTCACCGCCACCAGCCCTTTCGGTTGGCGCAGCAACAGCGGACTGTTCTGGTGGATCAGGATGTCGCTGAAGATCAGCTTGGAATTCAGCAGATGCAGGATCTGCTCGACTAGCGTGCCGAAGACCGGGTGGTCTTCATTCTCGATATACGTCAGGGTGCGTATTTGCGACGACTGGTAATTTTCCATCTGTACTCTGATCTCCGTGGGGTCGGTGTTGCTCCGCGAACGATTATAAGAGAAAAATTGCAGCATCGAAATTTTTTCAGCTGCGGACCTTCGGATATTTGAAGCCGGTGCGCAAGTCCATGCTGTAGCGTTGCTTGCCCTCGGTGACCACCACGTGGTCGGGAGGTTCCTCGCCTGCCAGCGCGCGATAGAAGATCGGCAAGCCCTCGCCTTTGCGGATCAGGTCGTCGCAGCGTTCGTAGACATTCGGACAACCGGTTTCCGCCAGCAGCGCCTGCACGATGGCTATTTTCCAGGCTTCGACGCCGGCTGACTGGAACTGGCAGATCAGGTAACCCTGGACGCCGCCCCAGCTGTCGACCAGCAGGCCGGACAGGCCGTCCTCGTCGCCACGCACCACCGGCACCAGGTCGTTGGGACCGGCCGCGCGCACGCTGGCGGCGCGCTTGGCGATGGCGGCCTTGACGCGACGCTTGATCAGCGCGTGGTCGACCGGCTCGTCTTCCTTGTAGGTCCAGATGCGGGCGCATATCTGCGACTTGGCGTTGTAGGCGGCGCGGCCGATGAACTGGCGCGACGAGGTCTGCACCGTGGCGGTGGCGCCCGGCTTGTTCTTTTCCTGAGGCTTGCCCTCGATTTTTTCGACCGCCGAGGCGTAAATCCAGGGGTCGCCGGCCAGCAGGCTCTTTTCCTTGCCCTGTTTGATGGTGATGATAAGCATGTAAGTCCAATAAGTGCTGCGTTGCAGCGTACGGTGTTGCGGGATAGCCCGAATGATACCTCATGCCGGCCGTGTGCCCGCCGCCGGACGCGGTCTGGTCCCCGGCTGCTGCATTCTGTGCCGCGCTGGCTGCACTCTGTCGCAGCCGGGTTTCGTGGGCGGGAGCGAGTCCGTAGTATCCAACCTCAAGAGCCGTACCCACCATCAAGAGGAGATCATCATGGCAAATCCATCCATCCGTAGCGCGCTGCGCACCCTGTTCCTGACCGCCGGCCTGCTGGCCGTCGCCGCGCCGGTCGGCGTGGCCGTGGCCGGTCCGCTCAGCTGGTTCCATGGCGAGCGCGTGCAGGGCAGCGGCAAGATCGTCAAGCAGAACCGCGAGATCGGCCATTTCACCTCGCTGGCGACCAGCCTCGGCGGCAATGTCGAGCTCCGCATCGGCAACACCGAAGGCATCAGCATCGAGACCGACGACAATCTGCAGGCGCTGATCGAAACCGTGGTCGACAACGGCACCCTGCGCATCCGCTCGACCCGCAAGGACGTCAACCTGGAGTCGCACACGATGAAGATCGTGGTGCAGGCCCGTTCGATCGAGAAAATCGCCGTGGCCGGCTCCGGCTCGGTCGAAGCCGACAAGCTGCGCGGCGAGAGCCTGACGTTTGATGTGGGCGGCTCCGGCTCGATCAATGTGCGCAACCTGGAGAGCGAATCGGTGGCGATCGCGCTGGGCGGCAGCGGCAACCTCAAGGCCAGCGGCAATGTCGAGCGCCTGCAGGTGTCGATCGGCGGTTCGGGCCGGGTGCAGGCCGGGCAGCTGGCGGCGCGCGATGTCACGGTCAGCATCGGCGGCTCGGGCCAGGCGACGGTGTGGGCTAGGCAGACGCTGAACCTGAGCGTGGCCGGTTCGGGCGACATCAGCTACTACGGCGATCCGCAGCTGAGCAAGAGCGTGATGGGCTCGGGCACCATCAAGCGGCTGGGTGGTTCGCCGCAGTAACAGCTCATTCTAGCTCAGTCAAATATCTCGTTGGGTTCGGCGCCAGCCATCAATTGCCGGACCCAGTCACTCAATTCGAAAAGTTCGGCTAGGGCAATCGTTTTATAGGTTTCCCGTGGAAGATTTACACAGGATTTCTCAAGTAGCCAGTACAGCATCTCTACCAGCACTTGCCGGCCATCCAGACTGCCTTCGTAATATCCCTTCATCCGGCCAGTGTACAGCGCATCACGCATTCCGCTGTGTCGGGCGCTCCTCAACTCCTCATGCAGTATCTTTTTCTCTCTATCTTGAAGCCCAAACTTCTTAGCGATCTTTTCGCTGTTTTCTCTAATGCGCTCATTTTCCTCGTGATCCCAGAGTTCTTCCACCGTTTTAAATTGTTTGTCAGACGGCATGGCTCTTACCTCCTCGAAGCGGCTCCCAAAAACCATCCTAGTCGCAGGGAATTCCGACTGCAAGGTCGACAGATTCCAACGCGTCAAACCAGCCCGTCGCTGCGGGCGTTCATCCAAAAAATTGTAGCGCCCGCCTGAAGACGCGGGTACGCTAGGCGGGCGCCGTTTGGCCCGCATCAATCCAACGCGTCTAAGAAACTCACATAAGGAGATCCGCTTGAACGTTATCGCCATGTCCGTCCGCCGCACCTACACGCTGCCGCTGTTGCTGCTGGCCTGCTCCGCCGCCTCCGCCGCCCCGCCCGCCGTCACCGCCATCAAGGCCGCCCACATGCTCGACGTGCGCAGCGGCGCGCTGGTCGACAACGCCGTGGTGCTGGTCAGCGGCGAACGCATCACCGCCGCCGGCAGCGGGCTGGCGATCCCCGACGGCGCCCAGGTCATCGACCTCGGCAACAAGACCCTGCTGCCCGGCCTGATCGACATGCACACCCACCTGACCGGCGATCCGCAGGACGCCGGCTATTCCATCATCGCCAAATCCATCCCCCGCATCACCCTGACCGGCGCCAAGAACGCCCGCCTGACGCTGCAAGCAGGCTTCACCACGGTGCGCGACGTCGGCGCCGACGGCTACACCGACATCGGCCTGCGCGACGCCATCAACGACGGCGACGTGCCCGGCCCGCGCATGGCCGCCTCCGGCCCGGCGCTGAGCATCACCGGCGGCCACTGCGACGACACCATGCACGCCCCCGAATACAAGATCACCAGCCTCGGCGTGGCCGACGGCGTCGCCGAAGCGCTCAAGGTCACGCGCCGCAACATCAAGTACGGCGCCGACGTCATCAAGATCTGCGCCACCGGCGGCGTGCTGTCCTTCGGCGACGATCCGCGCACCTCACAGTACACGCAGGAAGAATTGAAGGCCATCATCGGCGACGCCCACCGCCTCGGCCGCAAAGCCGCCGCCCACGCGCACGGCGGCGACGGCATCAAGCTGGCGGTGCTGGCCGGCATCGACTCGATCGAGCACGGCTCCTACATCGACGACGAAGGCATCAAGCTGATGAAGGAGCACAAGACCTGGCTGGTGCCGACGGTCTACCTGGGCGACTGGCTGATCGACAACGCCGAGGCCATCAAGCTGCCGCCGCCGCTGTTGGAAAAAGCCAAGGTGGTGTTGCCGACCGCGCGCCTGAACATCGCCCGCGCCATCAAGGCCGGCGTGCCGCTCGCCTTCGGCACCGACGCCGGCGTTTATCCGCACGGCCTGAACGCGCGCGAATTCGGCACGCTGGTCAAGCTGGGCATGACGCCGATCCAGGCGATCCGCGCGGCCACGCTCAACGCCAGCGAGCTGCTGGGCTGGACCGACAAGGTGGGCACGATCGAAGTGGGCAAGTTCGCCGACCTGATCGCGGTCGACGGCGAGCCGCTGAAAGATGTGAAGACGCTGGAAAGCGTCCAGTGGGTGATGAAGGGCGGCGCGGTGGTGAAGTAAATCCGCGCGGCTTCAGCTCAGTGCTGGTGCGGCGCCGTGCCGGCGGGCGCCGGCAGCACTTCCAGCACTGGCGCCGGCGCCTTCAGTTTGACGCTGGCGTCGGCGGGAATCTCGTCCCAGGCCACGTTGACCTTGTCGCACTGCTGCACGATGCGGAAGTACAGCTTGCCCGGCTGCGCGCTCAGCTTGACCTGCACCACGAACTCGTCGAAATAAGCGTCCGGCAACGGGCCGCCCTTCCAGCTGATTTCCTGCACGCCGCCGCTGGCGCCGACGTTGATCTTCCAGCCCGCCTTGGGCATCGGCTTGGCACTGGTGGCGCCTTCCGGCAGCGACACGGTCAAGCCCGTGGTGGCGGCGCCGTCGCAGCCGTGGCCGACGCGGAAGCTCAGCTTCTGGAAACTGCCGGCCAGGCCGGTGCTTTGTTCCAGCGTCACGTGCGCCTGCGCCGCGGGCGCCAGCATCGCGGCAGAGAAAGCCAGCGCCAGCATGGTGGTAGTCGTTTTCATCACTGCCCTTTCGGTGGTGTGTACGTCAGCGGCTTGACCGTCACCTCGATGGCGACGGTCTCGGCCGGCTTGCCCTTCTTGCGGATCACCAGCGTGACCGGCACGGTCTCGCCTTGCTTCAACTGCCGCTTCAAATCCATCAGCATCACATGATAGCCGCCGGACGCCAGGTCCACGTTCTGCCCGGCCGGCAAGTCCAGCGACGGCACGGCGTGCATCTTCATCATCTGGCCGTCCATCTCCATGTGATGGATCTCCGCCACGCCCGCCACGCTGGAACGCACTTCCACCAGCTGCCCGTCCTGCTTGGACGTCAGCTGCATGAACACGCCGGTCGACTTGGCCGACGGCACGGTGGCGCGTATCCAGGCGTCGCGCACTTCGACCTGGGCCAGGGCCAGCGGGCTGGCGGCCGCCAGCAGCAATGCGGTGAGGATTTTTTTCATCCAGCGATTATATCAACGCTCGCCCTTGAAGGTCTCGCGGCCGACTTCCACCGTGGTGACGCCGTCGGTCAGCCAGATCTGGCCGTCCTGGATCGTGCATTGCAGCTGCATGCTGCGCTGGGCCATCTTGGACAGCTGCTCGGCGGCGTCGGCGTCGAGGTTGATCACGGTCAGGTTCTTGCAGCGCTCGACCTTGTTGGCCAGCGCCTTCCACCAGATGTGGCTGGTCGCGGCGTAGCTGTAGACGACAACGTGCTCCGAACGGCCGCTGGCCTTCAGGATCACCTTCTCGTCCGGCTGGCCCACTTCGATCCACAGCTGGATCGCGCCGGTCAGGTCCTTCTGCCACAGGTCCGGCTCTTCGACGTCGAACAGGCCCTTGGTGAAGGTCAGCGCTTCGTTGGCGTGGATCGCGAAGGCGATCAGGCGCACCATCATGCGCTCGTCGGTTTCGGACGGGTGGCGCGCCAGCGTCAGCGACTGGGTCTCGTAGAAGTTGCGGTCCATGTCCGCGATCTGCAAGTCGGCTTTGTAAATTGTTGCTTTGAGGGCCATCAGTGAATCTCTTTAGTTTTTTATTTGAAGACGACAGTCTTGTCGCCGTTCTGCAAAATGCGGTGTTCGACAAACCATTTGACGGCGCGCGCCAGCACCACGCACTCGACGTCGCGGCCGATGGCCGACAAGGTGTCCGCGTCCATCGAATGGTCGACCCGCTCGACGTCCTGCTCGATGATCGGGCCTTCGTCCAGGTCGCCGGTGACGAAGTGCGCGGTCGCGCCGATCAGCTTGACGCCGCGGTGGTGCGCCTGCGCATACGGCTTGGCGCCCTTGAAGCTCGGCAGGAAGGAATGGTGGATATTAATCGCCTTCCCTTTCAACGCCGTGCACAGGCCGGGCGACAGGATCTGCATGTAGCGCGCCAGCACCACCAGGTCGACGTTGTGCGAGTTCATCAGCTCGATGATCTTGGACTCTTGCGCCAGCTTGGCTTCCTGTGGCGCACCGGCCGCCAGCGGCAGGTGGTGGAACGGAATATTGTAGCTGGCCGCCAGCTGGTAGAAGTCCATGTGGTTGGACACGATGGCGGGAATTTCCACCGGCAGCAAGCCGCTCTTGTAGCGGAACAGCAAATCGTTGAGGCAATGGCCGATCTTCGACACCATCAGCATCACGCGCGGCTTGTAGTGGGCGTCGCGCAGTTCCCAGTCCAGCTTCATCTCCGCGCCCAGCAGGCCGAAATCGGCGCGCAGCAGGTCGTCGTTGACGTTGCGGTCTTCCAGCGCGAAGTGCACGCGCATGAAGAACAGCTTCGACTCGCTGTCGCCGAACTGGGCCGAGTCGATGATGTTGCAGCCGTGGTCGGCCAGGAAGCCCGACACGCGATGAACAATACCGCGCTGGTCCAGGCAAGAGAGTGTCAAAATGTATTCGGGATTGCTCATATCCACCATCGTTATAGGTCTAACAAGGCCGGTATTGTCGCACGGCTGGGCGCAGACCGTAAAAATAGCACGATCGTTCAATTTACGGTATATTCATCGTCACACTCCACTTTGAGGATACAAAAATGACTATCAACGAGACAAATCTTCAATTCCGCCTGGCGGCCCGTCCGGTCGGCATGGTCAAGGACGGCGACTGGCAGCAAGTCAGCGAACCGGTGCGCGAACCGGCCGACGGCGAAGTCGTGGTCAAAGTGCTGTACCTGTCGCTCGATCCGGCCATGCGCGGCTGGATGAACGAAGGCAAATCCTACATCCCGCCGGTCGCCATCGGCGAGGTGATGCGGGCCGGCGGCGTCGGCGTGGTGGTGGCGTCGAAGTCGCCCGACTTCGCGGTCGGCGATTACGTGCAGGGCGGCACCGGCGTGCAGCGCTACTGGGTCGGCCCGGCCGGCGACAAGCGCCACGGCTTCCGCAAGGTCGACGCCAGGCTGGCGCCGCTGCCCACCTACCTCAACACGCTGGGCATGCCCGGCATGACGGCCTACTTCGGCCTGATCGAATCGGGCCAGCCCAAGGCCGGCGAGACGGTGGTGGTGTCCGGCGCGGCCGGCGCGGTCGGCCAGACCGTCGGCCAGGTGGCCAAGCAGCTGGGCTGCCGCGTGGTCGGCATCGCCGGCGGCAAGGACAAGTGCGATTTCGTGGTCAATCAACTGGGCTTCGACGCCTGCATCGACTACAAGGGCGGCTCGGTCAAGGACGGCCTGAAGGAACACTGCCCGAACGGCGTCGACGTCTACTTCGACAACGTCGGCGGCGACATCCTCGACACCGTACTCACCCGCATCAACATGAAGGCGCGCATCGTCATCTGCGGCGCCATCTCGCAGTACAACAACACCACGCCGGTCAAGGGCCCGGCCAACTACATGTCATTGCTGGTGAACCGCGCGCGCATGGAAGGCATCGTCGTGTTCGACTACGCCGACCGCTACCACCTGGGCATCGCCGCGCTGGGCCAGTGGATGAAGGAAGGCAAGGTCAAGAGCAAGGAAGACATCGTGCAGGGCCTGGAACACTTCCCGCAAGCACTGAACATGCTGTTCGAAGGGAAGAACTTCGGCAAGCTGGTGCTGCAGGTGGCCGCCGAATAAATCCGCGGAACTTATTTGGCGTTGGCCGCGTCTATCCTTCGGCTGCACACACCGCCGGGCCGCAAGCCCGGCGTTTTTCATTGAAGGACCACGACGAGGACGCATCATGTTCCCCCAAACCATCCCACCCGCGATCAAATCGCACATCGACATCCTGATCACGCTCTACACCGACATGACCCAGCGCACGCTGGAAGCGCTGCAAAGCCTGAGCGAACTGAACACGCAGTTTGGCCGCGACCTGATCGCCGAATTCGGCGCCAACACCCAACGGGTGATGGCCAGCAAGGACGCGGCGCAACTGGGTTCCGCCGTCGGCGCCCAGCTCACCCCGGGCTGGGGCGCGCTGCAAAACTACCAGCAACACTTGGTCGAGATCCTCAGCCGCGCCAACTCCAGCCTGGCGCAAACGGCCGCCACCCACATGCCGGCCGTGCGCCGCGCCGCCACCGACGTGGCCGAGGAAATCATGCACCAGGCCTCGGAACAGACCGCGCGCACCGCCGAGCAGATGTCCAAGTACCAGATGGCGAGCGAACTGCGCCATTAATCGCCTTCTTGTGGAACTTTCGTCAACATTAAATCTCTAACCATGCAGAGCAGCCGGCTTCAGGGCTGGCGGCTCGGGGAACCCTGACGACATTTCATAACACTCATGAGGAGGTCTTATGGCCAGTAATTCAGGTAACGATCAAAGCAAGCCGAAAGGCACGGCCAAACGTGGCTTTGCGGCGATGGACGAAGCAACCCAGCGCGCCATTGCCAGCAAGGGCGGACAGGCGGCCCACCAAAAAGGTACGGCCCATGAATTCGATTCGGAGGAAGCGCGCCGGGCCGGCCAGAAAGGCGGCGAGGCGGTCAGCCGCGACCGCGAGCACATGGCGCAGATCGGCCGTAAAGGTGGGGAAAGCCGGCAGTCCGCGGCCCGCGCCAACGCCGAGAAAACCGCCGCCAACGGCACGCGCGGCGCCGGGTCCGAACAATCTTCCAAGGGAGGCAACCAGCAAGGCGGTAAAGTCGCCGAACGTTAATTGGCGTCAAGCGGGCAGGCGCGGCGGCGCCCTTCCGCCTAGGCCTCCAGCGCTTGCCGCAAGCGCAGCAGCATGGAGGCATGCGCACCGGGCGCCGCGGCGGCCATGCTGAGCGCACCCAGGCCGTAGGGCTTGCCATCGACCTGGGTCGCGTGCCCGCCGGCCTCGCGCACCAGCAGCGCGCCGCCGATGCAATTGAAGCCATCATCGCCGAATTGCCAGTAGCCGTCGAGGCGGCCGCACGCGACATAAGCCAGTTGCAGCGAGGTCGCGCCCGGACTGCGCACCGCAGCCACATCGGGCAGCATGACGCTCAGCGCGGCGCCGGCCTGGCGCACCGCGCGCCGGTCGCGGCCGGCAAACGGCGGCTGGCTGGTGGCGACGATGCCCTGATAGTGGCTGGCGCGGCCGTTCACGCGGATGCGCTCGCCGTTGCGATAGGCACCGTGGCCCCACCCCGCATGGAACATCTCGTCATGCACGGCGTCGAAGATGGCGCTGAACACCGGCACGCCCTCGCGCATCAAGGTCAGCGACATGGACCAGCTCGGTATCGCGCGCAGGAACTGCGCCGCGCCGTCGATGGCGTCGCAGATCCAGTACTCGCCGCGCTCGGCCAGGGCGGCGGTTTCCGCATCCTCCGCCACCGTGTCGCCCAGCTCGTCCTCCAGCCAGCCGATGGCGGGATAGCGGCGGCCCAGGGCCCGCTTCAGCCCGGCGTTGGCGGCGCCGTCGATGCGGCGGAACGCCGTCATCATCTCGTCCACTTCCATCACCGGCTCATGGCGCCAAAAGGTTGCGCACAGACCGGCGCCGGCCTCGCGCAGCAGCGCCAGCACTTCTTCCGTATCGATTGCAGTCATGCCGATTCCTTGCTATAAGCTAAAGTCCTAGATTGCCAGATAACTCAACTCCTGACTAACTGGCGACAGACAAGTAATATCGCAATCGGGCCAAAATATGGGTAGCAACTACTATGGCGACAAGCGGCTGACGGACGAGATGCCGATCATGGTGGCCGCGCAGCACGCCGACCACAACACCAGCAACATCAAGCATGTGCATCACCACCCGGAAGGCCAGCTGTACATTCCGCTGCAAGGCGTGATCGTGGTCGAGGCCGGCGACGTGCGGCAGGTGCTACCGCGCGGCCGGCTGGGCTGGATACCGCCCGACATGCCGCACGGCGCCACGGCCTACGCCAGCACCTTCAAGCCGGGCCTGGCCGGCTATACCATCCATCTGGCGCCCTCGCTGTGCGCCGAGCTGCCGCCGCGCTCACGCGTGATGCGCATGTCGGCGCTGGCCGCGTCGCTGCTGGAACGCATGGTCGCGTGGCCCGGCGGCATGCCGGCCGACGCCGCCGGACGGCGGCTGATGACGGTGTTCCTGGACGAGGTCCACGCGGCCGACGAAGAGCCGCTGCACCTGACCATGCCCAGCCATCCACGGCTGCAGGCGATGGCGGCGGCGATCGCCGACGATCCGGCCGACGAGACCGATCTCGATGCCTGGGCCGCCAAGCTGGGCTGGTCGCGCCGCAGCCTGACGCGCCACTTCCGCGACCAGACCGGCATGTCGCTGGTGGAGTGGCGCCAGGTGGCGCGGCTGCAAAAAGGCATGGAGTTGCTGAACGGCGGCGCCTCGGTGACGACGGTGGCGCTCAGCCTGGGATATGACAGCGTCAGCAGTTTTATCGCGCTGTTCCGCCGCATCCTGGGCGTCACGCCGGCGCGCTTCGCCCAGTTCGACACGTGATCAGGCCGGCGTGCCGAGGATCACGCTGGACGCCTTGAAGATGGCGCTCGCTTCCATGCCCACTTCCAGCGCCAGCGTTTCGCCGCTGTCGCGGGTGACCATGGCGGCGATGGCGCCGCCGCCCGGCAGTTCAATGCTGACCTCGGTATTGACGGCGCCCACCTGCACCCGCGTCACCCTGCCGGTCAAGCGGTTGCGCGCCGAAAATTTGGCGCCGCCCATCTCCGTCACCACGATCACCGACGAAGCCTTGACCAGCGCAAACGCTTCGTCGCCGATCGCCAGACCCAGGCTATCGCTGCTGTCGCGGGTGATGGTGGCGATGATGTACTGGCCGCCGACGATCTCCAGCGCCACCTCGTCATTGACCGCGCCCTGCTTGAGCGCGACCACGGTGCCGCTGAACTGATTGCGCGCGCTGGTCTTCATCTTCATCCTTTGTATCAGCAAGAAATCGTCGGCCAGCGCATGCGACTGGCTGCTCAGGTGCGCCACGAACTTGCGGTGCTCGGCGTCGATCTTGCGAAAATTTTCCACCAGCTGCGCGCCGCGCGCCGTCAGCCGCGTGCCGCCGCCACCCTTGCCGCCCGCCACGCGTTCCAGCAGCGGCTCGCCGGCCAGGTTGTTCATCGCCTCGATGGCGTCCCACGCGCCTTTGTAACTCATGCCGACCGCCTTGGCCGCGGCCGTGATCGAGCCCTGTTCGGCGATGGCCGCCAGCAGCGCCATCCGGTCCTGCCCGCCCAGCTTCTGACCGCCGACGGTCAGCCATACATTGCCCTGCAATGCCATTGCGTGTTCTTCAGGCTTCATTGCGCTCCACGGGTTCCAGGTCCTTGACGTCGGCCATGCTACCATTTTCCATGCGCAGCACGTGCTCGCCGAAAGCGCGCACGTCCTCTGGATCGTGGGTGATCAATATCATCGGAATGTTAAGGCGACGTTGCAGCGCGTCCAGCTCGGCGCGCATGCGTTCGCGCAGGCCGGGATCGAGCGCAGCGAACGGCTCGTCCAGCAGCAGCGCCGCCGGCTCCGGCGCCAGCGCGCGCGCCAGCGCCACCCGCTGGCGCTGGCCGCCGGACAGTTGATGCGGCAACTGATGCGCCACATGGTCCAGCTCGAACGCCTGCAGCCAGTAGCGGACGGCCGCGCCATCCACGCGCGCCAGCGGATTGCGCCAGCCGCGCTGCAAGCCGAAGGCGATGTTCTGCCGCACGTTCAGATGCGGGAACAGTGCGTAATCCTGGAACAGATAGGCCAGCTGCCGCCGCTGCGCCGGCAGGTCGATGCCCTTGCCGCTGTCAAACAGGCTGCGCCCCGCCACCTCGATGCGGCCGCTGTCGGGCGTCATCAGCCCGGCCACCGCCTTCAGCAGCAAGCTCTTGCCCGCGCCCGACGGGCCGTGGACGACGATGCGCCGGCTGTCCGACGCCAGTTGCGCGCGCAACTCAAACGTCCGCGAGCCGGAACGCAGGGTCTTGGCGATGTCGATATTGATTTGCATGGTCAGGCCTGCGGGTTGCGGTTGGGTGTCAACTTGTTCGCCGCGATCAGCACCACGATGCAGACCACGGAGGTAATGATCACCAGCAGGTTGGCGCTGTCGTCCTGCCCGGCCTGCACGGCTTCGTACACGGCGATCGACAGCGTCTGCGTCTTGCCGGGGATGCTGCCGGCCACCATCAGCGTCGCGCCGAACTCGCCCATCGAGCGCGCGAACGCCAGCAAGGTGCCGCCCAGCACGCCGCGCCAGGCCAGCGGCAAGGTCACGCGCAGGAACACGCCGAACGGCGCTATGCCCAGCACCCTGGCGGCCTGCTCCAGTTGCGTGTCGACCGTTTCAAACGCCGCCCGCGCGCCCTTGAGCACCAGCGGAAACGCCACCACGGCCGCCGCGATCACCGCCGCCTGCCAGGTGAAAATCAGGTTGATGCCGAACGTCTGCTGCAGCCACGCGCCGATCACGCCGTGGCGGCCGATCAGCACCAGCAGGTAATAGCCGAGCACGGTGGGCGGCATCACCATCGGCAAGGTCAGCAACGCATCCAGCAGCTCGCGCCCCGGAAAGCGCTTGCGCGCCAGCAGATAGCCCAATGCCACGCCGAACACCAGGTCCACCAGGGTCGCCCAGCACGCCACCTTCAGCGACAGCCGCAGCGCGATCCAGGCCGGTTCGGCGAGCAGCACGTCCACCGCTTACGGACGGCCGAAACCGTACTTGGCCAGGATCGCCTGGCCGGTGGACGAGCGCACGTAATCGGCGAACTGCTGGCCGGCGGCGGCCTGCGGGCCGGCCGCGATCACCGCGATCGGATAGCTGACCGGGGTTTCGGTCGGCACGGTGGCGACCACCTTGACCTTGTCCTTCATCACGGCGGCGTCAGTGGCGTAGACGAAGCCGGCATCGACTTCGCCACGCGCCACGTAGTCCAGGCTCTGGCGCACCGAGGCGCCGAAGATGGCCTTGGGCTCGACGGCGGCCCACAGCTTGGCCTGCTCCAGCGCATGCCTGGTGTAGCGGCCCACCGGCACGCTGGCCGGATTGCCCATCGTCACGCGGGTGACGGCGGCCTGCTGCAAATCGGCGATGCCCTTGATCGGCAGGGTGGCGGTCAGCGGCGTGATCAGCACCAGGCTGTTGCTGGCGAAATTCTTGCGGCTGCCGGCGGCCAGCAGTTTCAGGGTGTTGGCCTTGTCCATCGCATCCTGGTCGGCGGAGGCGAACACGTCGACCGGCGCGCCCTTGGCGATCTGCTGCACCAGCGGATCGGAGGCGGCGAAGTTGAACTGCACCTTGTCGCCCGCATGCTCTTTCTCGTAGGCGGCGCCGATTTCCTTGAAAGCATAGCTCAGGCTGGCCGCGGCCGACACCGTGATATCGGTCGCCGACGCCGACACGCCCACCGCCGCCAGCACCAGCGCCCCGCCAAGTTTCAATGCATGCATCGTTTTTTCCTTTAAGTAAGAGAATCGCAATAAACTCGATTATATAGCGATGCAGGGGATACTGCGCTATGCCGAAATGACTATACGGTCTATGGTGACGGCGGCAGCGAACTCGGTTACTGTTACAGGCATCGAAGCTGCTTCACTCCCAACGCATGGAGGCCGGACGTGCGCTGCACATTGGCGAGTTTCCGTATTGCCGGGCTGCTGGCCGCCGGGCTAGTCCTTGCCTGCCCGGCACGGGCCGGCGACAGCATGACATGGCTGATGCCGGATTTCCCGCCCATCGGCATCCCGGTCCACGGCCAACCGACCGACGGCATGGCCGACCAGCTGGTCAAATACATCGTCGCCAGGTGGCCGGAGGCGAGCCACCGTTTCCTGTACGCCAACCCCAACCGCGTCTGGTCCATGCTCGCCTCTGGCGAACAGGCGTGCTTTACCGGCGCCTTGCGCACGCCGGAACGCGAGCGGTTTGCCTACTTTCGCAATACCTACCTGCTGCCGCCGCCACAACTGATCATCCGGCCCGAGGTGCTGGCCGCCATCCCGCTCAACGCCAAGGACGAGGCCGAGCCCGGCCCTCTGATGAACAACCCCGCCTTGCACGGCGTGGTGATCGAAAAGCGGGCGTATGGCCATGCCGTCGATGCGCTGCTGGCGCAGCCCGCCGCCAGTCCCAACATCAAGCGCCTGGCCGCCAGCAACTACGGCAAGACCATCTTCACGATGATGACGATGGATCGCGGCGACTACACGATCGACTACGATTTCGTGCTGGCCTATGCGGCGTCGACGGACGCCCAGCTGGCCAGGCTCAAGGCGATCCCGCTGGCCGGCGCCGATGCGTTGATCGTCGGCGGCATCGCCTGCCCGCGCACGGCATGGGGCCGCAGCGCCATCCAGAAGATCGACGCCCTGCTGGCCTCGCGCGAAGGCTCGTCGGTGTTGCTGCAGGCGCAGGCGCGCTGGATCAGCAAGGAATCCGCGCTGCGCTACAACGAAGCGATGAAGGAGTTCTTCCGGCGCCTGGAAACGCCGCAAAAATACGAGCACCCGTGATGGCGTGTGGTACATTCACGCCTCGATTCCTTCCAGCCGTGCCCAACATGTCCTCCCTGAAGTACCTCAGCGCCTATTCCGAACAAACCCAGCAGCAAGTATCGCAACTCCTGGCCCAGAACCGCCTGGGCGAAGTGCTGCTCAAACGCTACAGCAAGGCGCACGAGCTGCGCACCGACAAGGCGCTCTACCAGTACGTGCAAGATTTGAAAAATGAACATTTGCGCAACGCCGAGCCGATCAACAAGGTCGAGTACGACAACAAGATCCACGTCATCAATCACGCGCTGGGTCTGCACACCTCCATCTCACGCGTTCAGGGCGGCAAGCTGAAAGCCAAGCACGAAATCCGCGTCGCGACCCTGTTCAAGGAGGTGCCGATAGAATTCCTGCGCATGATCGCCGTCCACGAGCTGGCCCACATCAAGGAGAAGCAGCACGACAAGGCCTTCTACAAGCTGTGCACCTACATGGAGCCGAATTATCACCAGTATGAGTTCGACCTGCGCCTGTACCTCACGGAACTTGAGGCGTCGGGCAAGCGCCTGTGGAGCCAGGCGGCGTAAGCAGCGGCCGTATCTCCACCCCGTCCATCGCATAGCGGGCATACAGGAAGTCGCGGATGCCGGCGACCTGGCCACCGGCAAATTCAAACGCCACGAAATAGGCTGGCGCATCGAGCGACACCTCGCGATCGAACACCAGCATCGCGGGGCGCCCCTCCACCAGGGCCGCGGCAAACGCCCATCGCACGGCGGCCGCGTAGGCGCCGTAGTAGTCGCTGACCTCGCTCTTGCCGTGGCGGCGCAGCTTGGTCACCAGCTCCAGTCGGACGTCTTCGGCCAGCATGGCGCGCACGCCGTCGAAATCGCCGGCCTTGAAGCCGTCCACATAGGCGACCAGGCGGGCGCCGAGCGCCCCGTCGACGCCGGGCAAGGCCGGCTCGGCGGCTTCACCCGCCACCGCCCGCAGCCGTTCGCGCCCCCGCTGCAAGGCCGATTTGACGGCAGGTTCGCTGGCGCCGGTGATCGCCGCCGCCTCGCCCACGGAGTGGCCCAGCACATCCTTCAAGATCACCGCGCTGCGCTGCAAGGCCGGCAGCCGCATGAAGCTGCGCAGGCAGGTCGCGGCGATCTCGGGGTCGGGAGCGTCGGGGGTCGCCAAGGAGGCAAGTTCATCTTCCGCCTCCATCGGCGGCAGGCGCGCACGCTGCCGCAGAAAATCGAGCGCGGCGTTATGGGCGATCCGGTACAGCCAGGCCTGGGGATGATCCAGCCCGCCAAATGATGCGCGCGCCGCATATGCCTTCGCGAGCGCATCCTGGACGATGTCTTCGCCGTCGATCACCGATCCGCACATGCGGGCGCAATAGCGGTGCAGCCTGGGCCGCATCTCGCCGAGCAGTTTTTCCAATTCAGGCATGGCGTCGTCCATGGTTGATGATAACCGGCGGTTCAGGGCTTGGCCGCATGGACCACGTCGCCCATGATCGCCTCGATCGTCGCCAGCGCGGCGAGCTTCGGATAATAAGCGACCATGCGCGGGTCGGTTTGCATCGCCTTCACCGCGGCGGCGTCCCGCCATTGGGAATGGATGACGATACGAGTCCCGTCCGCGGTCGCGATCAGGTTGGTGGCGATCCAGCCGTCCAGCGTGCGGATCACGGTGTGTATATTGTCCCGCAACATGTCCAGCACTTTGCTCTGGTTGGCAGGATCGACGGTCAGGGGAAGGATCAGGGTAGTCATGGTTCGCCTCGGCTTAAGTAGGCCCGCCTATCGGGCCTGTACCCTGTAAGACGACGATGCGCTGCCAAACGGATCGGTCCCGGAGAAAATTATTTTCCCGCGCCAGAGCTAAGCCTTCAGCAGTTGCAGCAGGGCCTGGGGTTCCGACGCCGACATCATCAACGCCGCGTGTTGCGGACGGATGAAGCCCTGCGCGCTGGCGTGCTGGATGAAGCCGGTCAAGCCGTCATAGAAGCCGTCCACGTTCAGCAAGCCGATCGGCTTGGCGTGGATGCCCAGCTGCGACCAGGTCAGCATTTCAAACAGTTCCTCCAGCGTGCCCATGCCGCCCGGCATGGCGATGAAGCCATCGGCCAGCTCGGCCATCATGGCTTTGCGCTCGTGCATGTCCTTGACGATGAACTGGCGCGTCAAGCCGGTGTGGCCCACTTCCCGCTCGACCAGCGCGGTCGGGATCACGCCCGTCACCTCGCCGCCCATGCGCAGCACTTCATCGGCGATGATGCCCATCAGGCCCACGTTGCCGCCGCCGTAGACCAACGACAGGTTGTCCGCCACCAGGGCCCGGCCCAAGGCGCGGGCCGCTTCGGCATAGGCAGGACTCACACCGGCGTTGGCGCCGCAATACACGCAAATAGCTTTCACTACTGTTTTTCCTCTTCCAGTTCTCGTTTGGCCGCGTCCGCGTCTAGCCGTTCCATCGCATCGTGGATGGCGCAGCGGGCGGCTTCCTCACACAGGCTGATCGCTTCGGCCTGCTTCCTTTTACCTTCCAACATGAGCATCGCGCGCGCGTAGCGGACCCTGGCGATTGCCGACTCCGGCGCCAGCGCCAGCGCGGTCTGAAACTGTTTATAACATTCTTCTTTTTTCACGCCATAGGTCAGGCCGCCGATCATGGCGCCCACCTTGTCGAGGATCTCGGCGTGGTAGACGCCCAGCGCGATGTGGGCGTCGGAGCGCAGCGGCGCCAGGCGGATCGCCTTGTCCAGGCTGTTGCGCACCTTGGCGCCCAGGCCCTGCGCCAGCGCCTTGACCACCGAGATCCCTTGCGAATACTGGCCCAGCGCATATGCATGCCAGTAGTAGCCGGACGAATTATGGGGTTGCTCCAGCTGCTGCCGCTCGCAGCGCTCGGCCACGCATTCGAAGGTGGCCAGCTTTTTCTGCGGACTGCGCTCCAGGTAATGGGCGTAGATGCAGATGGCCTTGTGCGCCACCGAATAGCCGTTCACGCCGACGTCCAGGCCCAGCCGCGCGGCCCGCTCGAACTCGCCGGCATGGAAGGCGATCCAGGCCTGCACCAGCAGCGGGTTGGACGGGAACGGCTCCTGGTCGCCGCCATGCAGCACGGGCCAGGCCGCCTCCAGGCTGGCCTGCGTGTACTGGTATGCGGGATCAGGGTACGGAAAGGGGTTCCACGCCATGGCAGTCTCCGTCGGCTTACTTGAGCTTCTTCAGGTATTCTTCGGACAGTTTCTGGAACAGCAAACTGGTTTCGTTGCGCAGGTAGGGGCCGATCTGCGACAGCACCTGGTAGCAGCCGCGCGCCAGCGCGTCGGCCATCGATTGCTGCTCGCTGTATTTGCGCGGGTTGCGCACGTATTCGTAGGACAGCCAATAGGTCGCCACCACCACCATATTGGTGGCCATGGCGTCGATGGCGTTGTCGGAGGCTTCCAGCGATTTTTCGCTGCGCAGGTCTTCGCACAGCTGCTTGGCGACCTTGATCTTGTGCGCCAGGATCTGCTTGAAGTGCAGCTCCAGCTTGCGGTTGCGCGACAGCAGGTCGTTGAGATCGCGGTAGAAGAAGCGGTAGCGCCAGATCAGTTCGAACATCAGGTGCAGGTACAGCCAGACGTCCTCGATGTTCGAGCGGCGGCCGTTGGGCACGGTCAGGATGCGCTCGATCTCGGCCTCGAACTGGACGAAGATCGAGTTGACGATGTCGTCCTTGTTGCGGAAATGGTAGTACAGATTCCCCGGCGAGATATTCATCTCCTCGGCGATCACCGTGGTGGTGATGTTGGGTTCGCCGAATTCATTAAACAAGCGCAGCGACAGTTCGAGTATGCGTTCGCGGGTACGGCGGGGTGCTTTTTGTAGCATAGCAAGGAAACCTCTGTTTATTCTCCTGCAAGCATAACACCGATGAGACTATCTTAGAAACATCCGTGCGTGCTTTTACGCGCACATGCCGCCCAGATGCCGCAAGATGCGGCCAAACCGGGCTAACGCCGGCTATTCTTCAGTTTTTCCGCCGCGCGCAGCGCCGCCACCTGCAAGCTCAGCTCGTCGATGCGCCGGTGCAGCGCCGCCACCTCGCCGGCGGTCGGCACGCCGATCGAGCTCAGCGCGCGCAGCACGCGCTCCTCGAACAGCTGCATGGAGAAGAACTTGCCCTCCTCTTCCTGCGCCTTGGCGAAGGCGCTCAGGCCGGCCTGCCAGATCTCCTGCGAGGACATGCGGACCACTTCCGCGGTTTGCTGGTCTTCATTGCGCTTCAACTTCTTTGCCATGTGAACTTCCCAAGTGTGCATTGCCGGGATTCGATTGTAGTCGGCAAAACTAGAGCACGTTTTCTAATGCTCGGGCGGCGCGGCCAGCCACTTGCGCTGGAGCTTCGACAGGCTGCCGTCCCGTTTGAGTTCGCGCAGCGCGCCGGCCCAGGCCTCGACCAGCTCTTTCGGCGTGCCGTTGGAAAAAGCGAAATACACCTCGGCCGTGCCCAGCCGCAGCGCCACCTCGACCTCGTCCGGACGGTGGCCGGCCCGCTCCATGGCGCCGGGCATCAGTTCCTCGCCGTCGAACCACAGGTCGAAGCGGCCGCTCATCAGCATCTTGGCGGCGATCTCGGAGCTATTGGTTTCGTCGGTGACGTTGAAGCCCAGGCCACGCGCCAGGTTGACGAAGATGCTGCCGCGGCGCGCGCCGGCGTGCGACTTGTACAGGCCGGGATCGTGCCGCTGCAGCGCGGCCAGCCTCCCCTTGGCCACGTAGGCCACCACGCGCGAGGTGAAGATCGGGCCGACGAACTGCATCTGGCGCTCGCGCTCCGGGGTCCGCACCACCGTCAGCAACATCACGTTGGGGCCGGCCTCGGCCAGCGTCTGGGCGCGCGCCCACGGCACGATGTCGATCGCGTCATGGCGGCCCAGCTTGTCCTGGATGCGGTGCGCCAGCTCGACCGCCAGGCCGGCCGGCTGGCCGGTCTCGGCGTAGCTGATCGGCTTGCTGTCCATGCCGTAGATCTTCAGCGCAGGCGTGTCCGGCGCGGCGGACGCCAGGCCGGCGCACAGCAGCAATATGGACAAACTGGACATCATGCGCATCTTCAACCTCGAACTCGACCATCACAAGCTCGATAGTAAGCCAGATTTTTGCTGATGGGCTAGGTCTCGGGCCTCAGCGTGGGTTTAGTGTTGGGAAAAATCTGCTCGACCGCTGGCTCGCCGGGAGCGGGCTTTTGCATCGCGTAGGCATTGACCGGCTGCGAACGGTTGACCCACAGCGTGTAGTACAGGTGGTCGGCGCGCGGGTCATCGGTGTTCGGATGGATCAGGATGGTCAGGCCCAGGCTGTTGAGCTGCAACCACGGCACGACCACCTGCAGCTGCTCGTTGTTGAAGCCGAAGTAGAACGACGGCGTCACATGCGGGCCGCGCGGCGCCAGGTTCCAGTTGCCCAGCTCGACGACGAAGCGCTCGGCCACCCACTTGTGCAACAGCGCCGCCTTGTGGAAGTTGTCCTCGTCAAAATAAATGTGGGCGTGATAGCTCTTGATGTCGCTGTAGGCGCGCGGCCTGGTGGGCAAGACCTGCTCCCCCGGCCGCACGCTGGCCGGGCGGGTGGTGGCTTCCTTCCAGGTGTCCTCGCCCCAGGGGCTCTTGCCGTCGGCCGCCAGCGCCTTGCCGGCAATGCCGGACGCGGCAAACGCCGCCGCCAGTCCGCCGCCGCGCAGCACGCTGCGCCGCCGCGGCGACAACAACTCGGCCCAGTGCTGGTCCTCGTGTGGATTCAGTTCGCTCATGCAGTTCTCCTTTGCGCATCAGCGTAAGGGGAAAGCGGCGGCGCCGGAAGGTATCGTTTCGCGTTAGCTTATGCGGTATCTATTCTTTCGGCGGCTGGACGTCCGCTCCAATATATTTGTTAAGAAATTGCAGCAGCGTTTCGTAATAAGTGACTTGATTGCTGATGTAATACAGCCCGTGCCCCTCACGCTCAAAGGTCAGCCATTGCACCTTTTTGCCTTGCTGTTCCAGTGCACGTTTCATTTTCTCACCGTGAGCTATCGGCACGCGCACATCCTCCTCGCCGTGCATCAACAACACGGGAGCAGAAATTCGGTCCGCATGCTTGAGCGGCGATACTTGATCGAATTGTTCTTTATTGAGTCTGGCATCGCCGATACGGGTCAGCATCAACTCGCGGGAGACCTTGTCGCCCGATGTATCCGAACTGTCCTTGAACATATACTCGATGTCCGAAACACCGGCGAAGCTGACGCCACAACGATACATGTCCGGTGTCTTGGCCAAGCCCCATAATGCTGCATAGCCGCCATAACTCGTACCGACAATGCAGATGCGCTTGGGATCAACAATGCCCTGTTTGATCAAATGCTGTACCCCGGCGGTGATATCGTCCTGCATTGCCATACCCCACTGGCCAAATCCCGCTTCTTCAAAGCGCCGGCCAAAGCCACTGGAGCCTCGGAACTGCGGCTGGAATACCGCATAACCATTTGCTGCGAGAATCTGAACTTCCTGGTTCCAATTCCAGTAGTCCCTCGCAGTGGGTCCTCCATGAATCAGCACCACTAACGGCGACGGTTGGGCCTTGTCGTCAGGACGGGTCAGGAATGCCGGCACGGTCATCCCATCCGTCGCTGCATAGGTCAGCATTTGCATCGGCCGCAGCGACGTTTCGTTCATGGCGGGCCGAGCTCTGGCGACCAGTTGCAGCGTGTTGGCCTCCGGGTCAAGTAAATACCAGCATCCGGGGTCAACATCGCCATAAGAAAACACAAGCACCTTTCCTTTCGGATCGCCGCTAATCCGATTGATGCGGTTGGGTAGCGCCAGGTCGATTGTTTGCTGGACACGGCTCCAGGCCGCATCGAACCAGATCTGTTGAGGCGTCATGCCGCCGGTCGTGACGCGCTCGAATGAAGATTGATCGATGCCGCTGACGTTCAGGATATCTTGCGTCGGATGACCAGCCATCATTTCGCCAATTGCATGACGCTTGGTGTCGTAGCTGAAAATCGCATAGGTATCACGGCCATAACGGGCAGAGACTACCAGCGTGTCCGGCTCGTCAGGTACATACATCGGCATCCAGTAATCGTCCGCCAATTTAAATTCACCCAACTTTTCCCAATCGGCCGTGGCTGACGATTTATACCAGTTGGTAACCGTCGAGACATCCTTCCAAAACGCCGAGTTAACGACCGTGACTGCGCGCAGTTCCCCCCGCCGGTCGAACGCCCATTTAATGACTTTCCCACTGGGATGCCTGAGTTTTTTAGCGTCGCCGGTACGGGCGTTAACCAGCTCAACGTCGCCATCTTTAACGTTGGAATAGACCAGGAGATTTGGAGACAGTGGATTTCCGCGTTCCGCAGGGCCAATAACCTGCTCACCCAACTCGGCAACTTTCTTTCCTGCGAGGTTGATCGACTCGGCTTCGATGCCGTAGTCCACCGCAACCAGATCATTCCCTACCCAAGTGACATCGCGCGGCATTTTGTTGTACGTCCAAAATCCTTCGGTCACCCGCTTGCCCGTCGACAGTATTCGTACTGCCATAGTGTCCGTATCATGGAGCAGCAATCCGTAATTCGTGCCATTGAAAATGACGCTCACCAGATGTTTGCCATCAGGTGACAAGCTCACCTCTCGCGTACCGCTCGGATCGACCGCCTGGTCTATGGTCAATGGCCCGCCCAACGTATCGCCTGACACGATCGCCAAGGCCAACATGGCCGCTAACATTCCCCTCATTTCCGCCCCGCACACAATGTTATCAATCCAGCATTGTCGCAGAAAATATTCAAGGCAATTAATTTCCCTCGGAGGCAATCATTCAGAAGTCGCGTGCCGTCAGCGCATCGAACTGGTCCTGGCTGGGGAAGTTGCGCAGGCGGTAGCGGGCCGGGTAGCCCTCCACACTGTGCGTCAGCTCCTGGATGCTGGCGCGCAGATCGTCCCAGGCCACCAGCTTGGGGGCGCCGGCGCCGTGTTCGCGGCCAGCGTCGGGCCGCACCAGCGCCACCAGGTCCACCTCCGGCAGCAGGGTGTCGACGCCCTCGGTCCAGACGCCGTAGCTGATCAGGCGGCCGCTGTCTTTCTTCTGCACCAGCTGGCAGGTGGCGACGAAGATGTCGACCTCGTTCTCCTCGTTGGCCTTGTCCAGCAACTGCTTTTGCGAGGCGTAATCGTCGGCCAGGTAGATTTTTTTCAGTTGCGCCAGCTCGGCCTGCACCTCGGCGTCCGCCGGCAGGTAGGCCACCGCCTTGCCCTGCTCGAAGCGGTACATCAGCGCGGAAATGCTGCGTCCCTCCTCGCTGGCGTAGCTGCGCGACAAGGCCAGCATGGCCAGCTGCGCCGCGCTGTCGTTGGACGAGGCCACCAGCAGCCGGTTGCGGGTCGGGATCATGACCACCGGATCGCCGCCCACCTCCAGCCGGAAAAACAGGTCGGCCAGCAGGATGCGCGAGGCTTCATACGAATCGTCCCAGGCCGCCTGCAGCAGGCCGGGCGCCACCCGCACGAAGTTGGCCACCGTCATGTCGCGCAGGTTGTCGAGCGCGGCCGACAGCGCCTCGTCGAAGGTCACGCCCCAGTCCGACAGCGCGATGTGCGACAGGGTCTGGATCGAGTGCGGACTGTCGTAGGCCAGCATCAGCACGCTGTCCGCGCTGAACGGCGCCGAGCCTTGCTTGAACGGCTGCGTCGCGCGCTGGCCGGCGTGCATCAGCCGCATGTACTCGAGCATGGAGCGCCCGCGCAGCACCGGGCGCAGGCCGGCGCGCGCCTCGGCAAAGGTGGCCGGCATGGCCGGCGCCTGCATGCTGCGGATATAGTGGGCCAGCACCTCGGGCCGCTGCCCGCGCCGGGCGTCGCAGTAGTCGCGGTAGGCGTTGTGCAGGTTGTAGATCTCGGCGCTGCCGCTGCCGCCGACCAGGCGGAATTCGCTGGCGTCATAGCTGAGCGGTCCCGCGTGGCCGCTGTCGGCGAAGGCCTTCAGCGCAAGTCGGGCAAATTTCTCTTCGGTAGGCGTGGACGTGAAAAAATCGAGCAGGCCCAAACTCACTCCCTGATGTCTTCGGTAATCGGCTGCAACGGCAACGCCGGCGCGTGGCCGCCGTGCACCTGCGCGTGCAGGCGGAAGCCTTCGCGGATGTTCTCGCGCAGCACCGCGCCCTTCCACGGCTTGGTGTAGAAGCGGTCGATGGCGCCGTGGTTGATGGCGGCCATGATCGGCGTCAGGTCGGCGTAGGCCGACAGCATGATGCGGAAGGTGTCCGGCGCCAGGTTCTTGACGCGCTCCATGAACTCGGTGCCGCTCATCAAGGGCATGCACTGGTCGCACAGGATCACCTGCACCCGGTTCTGCGCCAGGATGTCGAAGCCCTCGGCGGCGGTCTGCGCGGTCAGGATGCGGTAGCCGTCCTGCGACAGGAAATCGGTCAGTACGTCGAGCATGAAGGCGTCGTCGTCGACGATCAGCAGGGTCTGCTGCTCGACCACGTTCTCATCGGCCGGCGCCTGCAGGAAGCGGCCTTCGCGCAACATCGTTTCGAAGTCGTCTTCCGGCAGCGGACGGCTGAAGTAATAGCCCTGCATCTCGTCGCAGCCGTGGCGGCGCAGGTAGGCCAGTTGCGCATCCTTTTCCACGCCCTCGGCGATCACCTCCAGCTTCATGCTGTGCGCCATGTTGATGATGGCCAGCACGATGGCGGCGTCGTCCGGGTTGCTGGTCACTTCGCGCACGAAGGCGATATCGATCTTCAGCTTGTCGATCGGGAAGCGCTTCAGGTAGGCCAGCGAGGAATAGCCGGTGCCGAAATCGTCGATCGAGATCTGGATGCCCAGCGCCTTCAGGTTCTGCAGCACGGTGATGGTCTCTTCGGCGTTGGACATCAGCGAACTCTCGGTCAGCTCCAGCTCCAGCAGTTCGGGCGCGATGTCGTGCTCCTTGATCGCCTTCAGCACCTCCTCCTCCAGCCCGCCGACGAAGAACTGGATGCCCGAGACGTTGACCGACAGGTGCACCGCGCCCACGCCGGACTTGCCCCACAGCGCGATCTTGCGGCAGGCCTCGTGCAGCACCCAGGTACCGACCCGCACGATCAGCCCGGTCTCTTCCAGGATGGGAATGAACAACGCCGGCGACACCATGCCGTGGCCCGGCCGTTTCCAGCGTATCAGCGCCTCGGCGCCGCTGATGCGGCCGGTGCCGATGTGGACCTTGGGCTGGAAGTGCAGCACGAATTCCTCGTTGTCGATGGCCCGGCGCAGCGCGTTCTCCAGGTCCAGCCGCGCCAGCGATTGCGCGTTCATCTCCGCGGTGAAGAAGCGGAAGGCGTCGCGCCCCGCCTCCTTGGCGCGGTACATGGCGGTGTCGGCGTACTGGATCAGGGTGTCGGGATCGGCGCCGTCGTCCGGGTAGACCGCGATGCCGATGCTGGCCGTGACCGTCACTTCATGGCCCTTGAGGTCGAACGGCCGCCGCATCGATTCGCGGATCTTGTCGACCACGGCGATGGCGTTCTGCGCGCCCTCGGGCAGCATCAGGATGGCGGCGAACTCGTCGCCGCCGAAGCGGCCGATGGTGTCGCGCACCCGCAGGCAGTCGACCAGCCGGCTGGAGAACTGGCGCAGCAGCTCGTCGCCGATGGTGTGGCCCAGGGTGTCGTTGACGTTCTTGAAGCGGTCGACGTCGAGGAACAGCACCGCCAGCGACCATTTGTGGTCGTTGGCCTGGCGCAGCGAGTGGCTCAGCGAATCGTAGAACTGGCTGCGGTTGGGCAGGCCGGTCAGCGTATCGAAGTGGGCCAGCTTGAGCAGGCGCTGCTCGGCCTCCTTGCGTTCGGTGATGTCGCGCGCCACCGCCACCAGTATCCAGCTGGGGCCGGAACGCAAGGTGCGCCGCTGCACTTCCACCGACAGCGGCGAGCCGTCCTTGCGGTACAGCAGCAGCTCGGTCATGGCGCCGCTCTGGTCGCCGGCCAGCAGCTTGTCGTACAGCTCTTCCAGGCGGTTCAGCTCGCCCTCGATGGACTTGTTGGGGCCGACCTTGAGGAAGTCCTCGCGCTCGTAGCCCAGCATGCGGCAGGCGGTGACGTTGACGTCGACGAAGCACATGCCGGCGCGGTCGACCAGGAAGATGGCGTCGGCGGTGGCGTCCATCGCCAGGCGGAAGCGGCGCAGGTCTTCGTCGAGGCGGATGCGGGCGTTCATGTCCAGGGTCAGCTGGGCGTGGTGGCGCTTGATCTCGTCGTACAGCAGCAGGTTTTCGTAGGCCACCGAGATTTGCGCGGCCACCGTGGCGGCGACGCGTTCGTCGACCTCGGAGAAGCCGTCGGCGCCCAGCTTGTCGACCAGGTACAGCCAGCCGTGGATGCGCTCGCGCGAGGCGATCGGCACGCCGAGGAAGGAATGCACCGGCGGATGGCTGGGCGGCAGGCCGATGCCGGCCGGGTCGCCGTTGAGGTCGTTGATGCGGCAGGCCTGGCGCTGTTCCAGCAGGCCGCGCAGCACGCCGGCGCGCGGCGCCAGGGCGATCTGGCGGGCCGGCACGCCGGCGCCGCAGCTGGCGAAGTAGGCCAGCTCGGCCGCGCCCGGCTCCAGCACGCCGATGCAGGCGTATTTGGACACGCAGATGTTCTGCGCCACCCGGCAGCCGATCTCCACCAGCGCGCCCGGATCGCGCTCGGCGCCCAGCTCGATGCCCAGCTCGATCAGCGCGGTCAGCCGCAGGCTCACCGCCTGCAGGCTGGAGAGCGAACTGGTCAGGCGCTGCGTCATGCGCGTCAGGTTTTCCGGCGCCGCCTCGTCGGTCTCGTGGGCGAACTTGGACAGCAGCTGGCTGCTCGACTCCAGCTCGCCCAGGTATTCGGCCACCTTGTCGTCGATGTTGTGGAAGCGCCCTTCCTGCGGCGGCTCCGGCGCGAACGACGGCATCTGCTCGTCCTCGGCCACCACGGCCAGGCCCAGCGCCTCGTGCACGGTGCGCAGTATCACTTCCGGATCGGACGGCTTGGGCAGCACCCAGCGCACGCCGCAGGACTGCGCCACCGCCATTGCCTCGCGCTCGCGGTAGGTGGCGGTGTAGAAGATCACCGGCACGTCGGCCGTCTGCGGATCGCTGTGCAGGCGGGTGACGAACTCGTAGCCGTCCATGTTCGGCATCAGGATGTCGGAGATCACCAGGTCGGGCTTTTCGGCGCGCACCATGGTCAGGCCCTCGGCGCCGTTGGCCGCCTCCAGCAGCCGGTGGCCGCCGTAGCCCAGCAAGGTCATCAGGAATTCGCGGTTCAGGACGTGGTCGTCGACGATCAGGATGGTGGCGATGTCGTTTTTAACCGGGGTCGACACGGCCCCGGTCAAGAAAGACTCGATTTGCTTGACGAAGCTGTCCGGCTCGACCGGCTTGCCGATGTAGCCGTCGAAGCCGGCCTCCAGCAGTTTCTCGCGGTCGCCGGCCATCGCCAGCGCCGTCACGGCCAGGGTCGGGATGTGCCGGAGCGCCGGGTCGGCCTTGAGCGCGGCCACCACGCCGTAGCCGTCCAGCTTGGGCAGGTGGACGTCGCAGATGATCAGGTCCGGCACTTCGCGCCGCGCGGCGGCGACGCCGGCCTCGCCATCGCTGGCCGACAAGGGCAGGTAGCCGAAGGCGCGCAACAGGTACACCATCAACTCCATGTTGGTGGCGTTGTCTTCTATGATCAGGATACGTGCCGACACGTTGAGCTCCCCTTATTCATCGTTCCAGCGGCAGCGCCAGGGTGAAGATACTCCCGACGCCAGATTCACTTTCAAACAAGATCTCGCCGTGCAGCATCGCCGCCAGGCGCTGGCTCAGGTGCAAGCCCAGGCCGGTGCCTTCCTGTGGCCGTTCCTTGCAGGCGTCGAGCTGGGAAAAGGCCTGGAACAGCCCGTCCCGCTCGCCTTCGACTATGCCCGTGCCGGTGTCGCAGACGCTGATCAGCGCACCAGCGCGTTCATGGACGGCGCCCTGGTCCAGCCGCACCACGACGCTGCCATGGTCGGTGAACTTGATCGCGTTGTGGAGCAAATTCATCAGTATCTGTTGCAGCGCGCGGCGGTCAGCGACCACGGTCAGGTCGTCCTGGGCGCTGACGAAGGTCAATTCCAGCCCCTTGTGCCGGGCCTGTGGCTCAAACAGCAATAATATCTCGTCGATCACCTCACGGCATGGCATGGGCTTCAGGTCGAGCACCAGGCCGCCGGTTTCAATCCGGGTCAGCTCCAACAAATCGTTGATCAAGGATAGCAGATGTCGGGCGCTGCTTTGCACGGTCCGCAGTTGTTTTTCCTGGTCATCATTTATTGGCCCAGGCAACTTCATCAACATAGTACCCGTAAAACCGATGATCGCGTTCAACGGCGTGCGCAATTCATGCGACATGCCGGTCAGGAAGCGGTCCTTGGCGGTGTTGGCGCGCGCCAGTTCGGCGTTCTTTTCCTGCAGCGAGCGTTCGATCCGCTTGCGTTCGCTGGTATCGCGGATCGCGCTCATCACCAGCGTGCCTTCCTCGGTGACGACCGGGCTCAGGCTGATCTCGACCGGGAATTCGACGCCATCGGTGCGCAGGCCGTACAGCTCACGGCCGCCGCCCATCGGGCGTATCAAGGGCTGTTCATGGAAGGCCCGGCGGTGCGCCACGTGGCCGTGGCGAAAACGCGGCGGCATCAGCTGTTCCAGCGCCAGGCCGCGCATGGCGCCGGGCGGATAACCGAACAGCGCTTCGGCCTGGGAATTGACCAGCACGATGCGGCCGCCGGCATTGGCCATGATGATGGCGTCCGGCAGCGACTCGAGCACGCCGGCGAAGCGCGCCTGGACCAGCTTGGCGTCGCGCAACACTTTTAGCGTGGTAACGTCTTTTTTACTCCACAAAATATACTCGGGCTGGCCCTCGCCGTCGCGCACCAGCTTGGACGAGCTGTCGATGTAGACCAAGGTGCCGTCCTTGGCGCGGCGCATCGATTCATAATTGGCGGCGCCGCACTGCAAGGTCTCGGCCAGCACGGCGCGCTCGTCGTCGTCCAGACCGGCCGGTACGATCAGCTCGGCCAGGCTATGGCCCAGGGCTTCGGCGCTGCTGTAGCCGAACATCGCTTGCGCGCCATTGGTCCAGCACACCACCTCTCCCTTCAGCGAAGTCAGCACGACAGCATCTGGCGTTTCGTTCAGGATGAGCGTGCCGAAGTCGGTTGCCATTGCGTCGCCTGCTATTCATGGTTACACACCAATAAACATACAGTAAGCGGCAACGCCAATATTCACACAAAATCACAATCGGCCGACGGCGGCGATTTCGTCCAGGGCGCAACGCAGGATGACCGGGTGGCGCCCCAGCGCCACATGGCCAATGGCGCCGAACACCAGGTTGCGCGCCCCCGGCAACGCGCCGGAATCCTGCGGCGCGACGATGTTGTCATGGACAGAATAAATGGAGCTGAACAGGCTACGTTGCAAATTAGCCTCAGACGCCGCCAGCGCCGCCAGCCATTCGCTGCGGTAGCGCATTTGCACGGCGTTGCCGCCCGGTCCGAAATGGGCCAAAGCGGTGCCGTGGTGCGGCGTGCCCAGCGTGATCACGCGCGCCACGGCGGCCGCGCCGTAGCGGCGCAACCAGGCGCGCGCCACCAGCCCGCCCATGCTGTGGCCGACGATGATGACTTGCTTGCTGCCAGTGGCTGCGCACAAGCGCTCGATGGCGGCCTGCACTTGCGGCGCGTAGGTGTCGATCGAGGCGCCCGGCGGTTCCAGGTCGATGCCGTAGTGGCTGACGCCGGCCCGCGCCAGTTGCGCGCTCAGCGGCCGCCAGTAGCCGCTGTTGCAGGCGTAGCCGTGGATCAGCAGCACCGGCAGGCCGCGCGCGTTCGGCTGCAAGCGCATGCCGAGCGGACGCAGCATGTAATAGGTCGAGGTCAGCATCGAGGCGCTGAATTCATGCAGGAACAGGCTGGCCGCGCTGGCCGGATTGAGCGCATGCGCGGCCGGCGTGGGATCGCCCTTGCCGGCGCGCGAGCTGAGCAGGAAGTTGTTGACCGACAGCGCCAGCCGCACCAGCAGCACCGCCGCCAGGCCGATGCCGAGATAGGCCAGCGCCGTCAGCGGCGCGTTGAGCGCAGCCTGCCAGGCCGGCCGCCACAGTTGGTGCAACAGCGCCGCCAGCGCCAGCGCGGCGCCGGCCTGCACCGCCAGCAACAGGATAATCCAGCGTTTGATCATGCCGCCATCATACCCCGGCCGGCCGCATCAGGTGCGCCGCGGCCGGGCCGCCGGCTTGCCGCTCAGCTGCTGCGCCAGGCCGCTGGCCAGGCGCGCCACCACGCCGTAGATCGACAGCTGCGGATTGGCGCCGATCGAGGTCGGGAACAGCGAGCCGTCGTACACCGACAGGTTGGCCAGGCCGTGATAGCGGCCGTCGGCGCCGCACACGCCCTGGCGCTCGTCGTCGGACATGGTGCAGCCGCCCATCACGTGGGCCGACACCACCCGCGTCGCCAGCAGCTTGAGCGGCAGCGCGGCGATGCCGGCCCTGGCCTGCGCCCAGCTGGTGTAGCGCGGCGCCGACTCGTGCACCGGCGACACGTCCCGGGCGCCGGCGGCGAACTGGATCTCGGCCATGGTCAGGAAGGCGCGGCGGGCGCCGTCCCACAGGAATTCGCTGATCGGATAATCGAGCACCGGCGCGCCCTGGCCGTCGAGCGCCACGCTGCCGCCGGGCGCGTCGGCGTGGAAACCGTCGCGCAGCAGCGCCAGGATGGCCTGCTTGTGCGGGAAGCCCGCCATGTCGCCGGCGTGCCGGGCGCCGAAGCCGGCGGTGGTGGTCGCCAGCAGCAGCGGATGCAGCGGCGGCACTTCCAGCTTGTAGCCGATCGCGCCGTCGATCGGCTGGTCGTGCAGGAAGTGGTCGGAGTACACCGTCTGCGGCGCGCCGGCGTAGCCGTCCACGCGCTGCTCGAAGGTGCCGGCCGAGATCACCACCGGATGCAGGAAGGTGCGCTTGCCCAGCAGGCCGTGCGGATCGGGCGCGCCCGAGCGCAGCAGCAGCGCCGGCGAATTGATGGCGCCGCCGGCGACGATGTAGTGCTTGGCGCGCAGCGTGATGCGGCGTCCGGTCGGCGCGCGGCCGGCGTCGTCCAGCGCCACGCAATCGAGCTGCGCCACCTTGTCGCCCTGGATCACGAAGCGCTCGGCGCGGGCGCGCGTCAGCAGGGTCGCGCCCTGGGTCAGCGCGCCGGGGATGGTGGTGACCAGCATCGACTGCTTGGCGTTGGTCGGGCAGCCCATGCCGCAGTAGCCCAGGTTCCAGCAGCCGTTGACGTTGCGCCGTATCAGTCCGGTCGGAATGCCCAGCTTGGCCGCGCCGCGGCGCAGCAGGTCGTTGTTCTCGTTGGGCGCGGCGGCCCAGTCGCTGATGTTGAGGCGCTGCTCCATCATGCCGAACCATGGCGCCAGTTTTTCCGGCGTGTAGTCCTTTAAGCCATACTGTTTAGTCCAATACGCCAGCGTGATGTCGGGCGTGCGGAAGCTGCTGGTCCAGTTGACGGTGGTGGTGCCGCCGACGGTGCGCCCCTGCAGGATGTTGATGCCCTTGTCGCGCGTCTTGCGCGCCGCCGATTCCTGGTACAGCTGCGGATAGGCTTCGGCCTCCTTCATGTTGAAGTCGGACGAGGAGCGCAGCGCGCCCTCCTCGACGATCAGCACGCGCAGGCCGGACAGCGCCAGGATCTCGGCGCTGACGCCGCCGCCGGCGCCGCTGCCGACGATGATCACGTCCGCTTCCAGCGTCAGGTCGGCGTCCAGCCGGGCGCAGTCGGTGACGCGCCAGCCGGCGGCCAGGCCGGCCCGGATCGGATCGGGTACCGGTCCCTTGGCGGCGGCGATCGGGATATTCGTGTTGGTCATTTCTGCAGCTCCTTCAACGGACCGGGATAGCCGATCGCGGCCCACGACGACGGCTCCGCGTACCACGGGCCGAGGATCAGGTCATGCAAGGCCAGGTAGGCCGTTTGCAAGGTGGCCAGGCGATGGTGGCGCCAGCTGTCCAGGAAGGCCGCCACCTGCTGCGGCGCGGCCTGCTCCCAACTGCCGGAGACGCCGGCCAGAAAGCGCCGCGCGGGCGCCAGCGCCAGCAGGCCGAACAGGTCCTGCACTTCTTTTTGCGTGCCCAGCGGCAGGCCGTGGATGGCGTCCAGGGTGCGCGTCATGGCGCCGTCCAGCGCCGCCGCGCGCGCGGCCGCCTCGGCCGGCAGCACCGGGCCCAGCATGACCGGCGCGATCGCGGCCAGCACGGCCTTGGCGTCGCCGTCCAGCGTGAAGGGATGGCGCAGCGCCGGCGGATGCGCCAGGCGATAGATGGCGCCGCCGACTGCGAGGGTGATCGCAGCGGCCGCGCCGATCTTGAGGAAAGATCTGCGGGTGGTCATGTCTCCGTCCGTCTGGTTTTTTTAATCCAGCTAGTGTACGTGAACGGGCGGAGAACCTTGCGGGCAAAAAATAGAGGACCGCGTCTAGTTGGCTTGCGCCGGTTTCAGAGGGATCAGTCGTGGCGCTTGCCCAGCATGTGGCGGGCAATGCCGCGCAGGATGTTGACTTCCTCCGTCTCCAGCTGGGCGCGGGCGAACATGCGCTTGAGGCGCGGCATCAGCTTGCGCGGGTTGCCGGCGTCGAGGAAGCCGATCTCCACCAGCGACTGCTCCAGGTGCTGGTACATGCCTTCGATCTGCGCGGCGCTGGCGGCCTCGCCCTGGAAGCCGATCTCGTTGGCGTCGCCGCCGGGCTGGCGCGTGTTCATCGCCGGCGGCGCGCCGTCCAGCACCGCCATCCGGCATTCGTAGGCCAGCACCTGCGCCGCCTGCGACAGGTTCAGCGACGAGTAGTCCGGGTTGGCCGGAATATTGATCAGCACATTGCACTTTTCGACGATCTCGTTGGGCAGGCCGAAGCGTTCGTTGCCGAAGATCAGGGCCGCGCACAGCTCGGGCTGGGCCGCGAGCTGACCGGCCACCTCGCGCGGGGTCTGCACCGGCGGCGAATATTCGCGCAGCCGGGCCGATACGGCGGCGGCGAAATTGATGCCGTCCAGCGCCTCGGCCATGCTGCCGACCACCCGCGCGCCGGCCAGGATGTCGCCGGCGCCGCTGGCGAAGGCCACCGCCTCCGGGTCCTGCAGCGCGTGCTCGAAACGGGGCGTCACCAGCACCAGGTCGCTGAAACCCATGGTCTTCATGGCGCGCGCCACGGCGCCGATATTGCCCGCGCGGCTGGTCTCGACCAGGATGAATCGCAGCTGTTTAAACAGACTCGTATTGATGGAGGACAGGTTCATGGGAAATCACAGGTTGCGTGCAGGGACAGCGGCGGATTTTAACGCACCCGCCGGCCCGCCGGGCGCCTTACCTTTAGGAAAAGATTATCTCCTATATAATGCGCGGTCTTAAATTAGAGCATCATCATCATGGATCACGAAAACAAACTCGACTGGCTGCAATCGCTGCGGGGCGTCGCCGTCATGCTGGTCGTGTTTACCCACGCCAGGAATTTCCTCATCGGCACCGACCAGTTTGCGCTGGCTGAAACCCTGTTCCGCCCCGGCGCGATGGGGGTCGATTTGTTCTTCATCATCAGCGGATTTATCATGGTGTACACCAGCTCGCGCTCGGATGGGAGCCTGGCTTACACGATCAACTTCGCCATCAAGCGCTTCTCCCGCATCTGGCCGCCCTACGCGGTGCTGACCCTGATCTTTGTGGCGGCCGCCTACAGCTTCAACTATTACACCGCGCCGGACAACTGGACGATCCTCGCCAAAAGCCTGGCCATGATCCCGGCCGATCCCGCCAAGCCACTGTATTTCGGTCTGGCGCTGCCGCTGGGATGGACGCTGGAGTTCGAAGTGTACTTCTATCTGGTGTTCGGCATCTGCCTGCTGTTCAAGCGCCTGCGCTGGGCCGTACTGACGGCATGGATACTGCTGACGGTGGTGGCGGTCCCGTATTCACGGCGCGGTTTGGCGCTGGACGTGATGGACAATCTGCAATTTAACCTGGGCTACCTCAACCTGATGACCAATCCCATCGTCCTGGAGTTCCTGGCCGGCGCCCTGATCGCCCTGCTTTACCAGAATAAACAGCTGCGCGTCAAAAATGCCACCGTCTGCTGGCATTTGATCGCGCTGGCCATCGCCTTTCCGCTCTGGTACGCCTACACCGGCGTGGGCGATTTCCACGGCCCGCTGAAGTGGGGCTGGCCATTGGCGGCCATGTTCCTGGTGCTGGCGATCTGCAGCAAGACGGTGCACATCGTCCCGCCGCGCATCCTCGTCTGGCTGGGCGCCATCTCGTTCTCCCTGTACCTGACCCACACCACCACCCAGACCCTCGTCACCCGGTGCCTGATAGACCTGAATCTGGACCGCTTCATCCATTCCTGGGGCCACGTGTTCCTCACCACAGTGGTGGCGGTGTCGGTCGCCGCCCTCTCCCACCATTACCTGGAGCGGGGCCTGTCCGACGCCACGCGCGACTGGCTGCTGCGGCTGTACCACCGAACGCGGCAGGCGCGCCCCGATGGCGACGCCCTGCCGGGCAAGCCGGTTTAACGCCGCGCGGCGGCTTTCGACCAGAATAAATCGCCGCTGTTTGAAAAGATTGGTGTTGATTTCAGGCAGGTTCATTTAAAATAGCGCTATTGCGCGGTATCGATACACAAATTCCACCGGATTTACCCTGTCGCCGCCGCTCCGCTCTTTAATTCACTCTTGTACACTAATGTGCTGCCGGGCAGGCTGAGGCCCCCGGTGGGCGTTAGCGTTCTTTTAACGGAAAAGCTTACATGCACCCAATGCTCAACACGGCGATCAAAGCCGCCCGCCGCGCCGCCGCCGTCATCAACCGCGCGTCGTTCGACCTCGACCGCGTTATCGTCACCGAGAAAAACCACAAGGACTTCGTCACCGACGTCGACCAGGCGGCCGAACAGGCCATCGTCGAGGTGCTGTCCAAAGCTTATCCCGACCACGCCTTCCTGTGCGAAGAGTCGGGCCCGTCCAAGAACGCCAACGACGAGACTGAATACACCTGGATCATCGACCCGCTCGATGGCACCACCAACTTCATGCACGGCTTCCCGCAATACTCGATCTCGATCGCGCTGTCGCAGCGCGGCGTGATCACCCAGGCCGTCATCTACGATCCGGTGCGCAACGACCTGTTCACCGCCACCAAGGGCGCCGGCGCCTACCTGAACGACAAGCGCATCCGCGTCACCAAGCTCGACCGCATCGCCAACGCGCTGCTGTCGACCGGCTACGTGGCCGGCAAGGCCAAGGCGCTGGACGAATACCTGAAGATGTACGGCATCATGGCCGAACGCTGCCACGGCGTGCGCCGCCCGGGCAGCGCCGCGCTGGACCTGGCCTATGTGGCCGCCGGCCGCCTGGACGGTTTCTACGAAAAAGGCCTGAAGCCTTGGGATATCGCCGCCGGCGCCTTGATGGTGACGGAATCGGGCGGCATCGTCGGCGAGTTCAGCGGCGAATCCGATTACCTGTACAAGGGCGACATCATCGCCGCCAGCCCGAAGATCTTTAGCCAGATGGTCGGCCTGCTGTCGCCGTTCGGTGAGCAGCCGAAAGCCTGAGCAACAAAAAATTAGAATGTTTGTTACAAAAAAAAGGCCCTCGCGGGCCTTTTTCATTTCCTATATGAAACTTGAGTTGGCCTTAGCTGTTATACTCAGGACTGCGGCACTCTGACCAGTCCTTTAGCCGCAGTGTCATCCACTCTGATTGCCTGCGACTGGCGCTTCAAATGCGACAGGCCTATCTTAACAAAAAGTCATTCATGTCATTCTCTACCCTCGGTTTGTCCGACGCTATCGTCCGCGCTGTTACCGAAGCCGGCTACACCTCGCCCACCCCTATCCAGCAGCAGGCGATCCCTGCTGTCCTGAATGGCGGCGACCTGCTGGCAGGCGCACAAACCGGCACCGGCAAGACCGCCGGCTTCACCCTGCCCATCCTGCACCGCCTGTCGACCGACGCCAAAGGCGCGGCGATCACCAGCAACACCACCGCCCGCCCGATCCGCGCGCTGATCCTGACGCCGACCCGCGAACTCGCGGCCCAGGTCGAGGAAAGCGTGCGCATCTATGGCAAGTACACCAAGCTGAACTCCACCGTGATCTTCGGCGGCGTCGGCATCAACCCGCAGATCAAGCAGCTCAAGCACGGCGTCGACATCCTGGTCGCCACCCCGGGCCGCCTGCTGGACCACATGGAACAGCGCACCGTCAACCTGTCGCAGGTGGAAATCCTGATCCTCGACGAAGCCGACCGCATGCTCGACATGGGCTTCATCCGCGACATCAAGAAAGTGCTGGCCGCGCTGCCACCGAAGCGCCAGAACCTGCTGTTCTCGGCCACCTTCTCGGACGAGATCAAGGCGCTGGCCGACGGCCTGCTGAACAAGCCCGCCATGATCGAAGTGGCGCGCCGCAATTCGGCGGTCGAAGTGATCGCCCAGATGATCCACCCGGTCGACCGCGACAAGAAGCATCCGATGCTGTCGCACCTGATCAAGTCGAACAACTGGTCGCAGGTGCTGGTGTTCACCCGCACCAAGCACGGCGCCAACAAGCTGGTGGAACAGCTCGGCGGCGACGGCATCGGCGCGATGGCGATCCACGGCAACAAGAGCCAGTCGGCGCGCACCAAGGCGCTGTCCGAGTTCAAGGACAACAAGCTGCAAGTGCTGGTGGCCACCGACATCGCCGCGCGCGGTATCGACATCGACCAGCTGCCGCACGTGGTCAACTACGACCTGCCGAACATTCCTGAAGACTATGTGCACCGCATCGGCCGCACCGGCCGCGCCGGCGCCACCGGCGAAGCGGTGTCGCTGGTCTGCGTGGACGAGCACGACATGCTGAAGGACATCGAGAAGCTGATCAAGCAAACCCTGCCGCGTGAAGTGATCCCTGGCTTCGAGCCGGACCTGAACGCGCGTCCACAGCCAGTGCAACTGCGCAGCGGCGGCCCTGGCCATCGCAACGGCGGCGGAGGCGGTGGCGGCCGTAACGGCGGCGGACGCGGCAAGCCTGCCGCAGCCGGCGCCAAGCCTGCCGGCGGCGGTGGCGGCAACGGCGGCGGCAAGCCACGCGCGCCTGGCGCGCCGGCCGGCGGCGGTCCACGCACCGGCACCAGCGCCCCGCGCTCGGCGGCCCAGCACCGCTCCGGCGGCCGCGGCCGATAAGCAGCCCCAAAAACCACCCTCGCGGTGGTTTTTTTTCGTGCCTCGTCCGCGCCGGATTTCGATTACGATAAGGGCTACGCCACAGTCCGCCCGGAGCCGTCCATGCCCAAATTCGCCGCCAACCTGTCCATGCTGTTCAACGAGGCGCCCTTCCTGGAACGCTTCGCGCTGGCCCGCGAGGCCGGCTTCGACGGCGTTGAATTCCTGTTCCCCTACGCCTACGAGGCCGAGCAGCTGGCCGAGCGCCTGCGCCGCCACCAGCTGCAACTGGTGCTGTTCAACCTGCCCTGCGGCGACTGGAACGCCGGCGACCGCGGCCTGGCCTGCGATCCGCGCCGCCAGGACGAGTTCCGCGCCGGCGTGCAGAGCGCGCTGGAATACGCGACCGAACTGGGCGCGCCGCGCCTGCACTGCATGGCCGGCAAGCTCCCGGCCGGCGTGGCGCCGGAGCGCGCCCACGCCACCTACGTCGACAACCTGCGCCACGCCGCCGGCGTGCTGGCGCCGCACGGCATCGAACTGCTGATCGAGCCGATCAACCACTACGACATGCCGGGCTACTTCCTCAACCACAGCCGGCAGGCGCTGGACATCATCGCCGAGACCGGCAGCCCGAACCTGTTCCTGCAGTACGACATCTATCACATGCAGCGCATGGAGGGCGAGCTGAGCAACACGATCCGCGCCCAGCTGCCGATGATACGGCACATGCAAATCGCCGACACCCCCGGCCGCCACGAGCCGGGCAGCGGCGAGATCAACTACCGCCACCTGTTCCGCCACATCGACCAGATCGGCTACGACGGCTGGCTGGGCTGCGAATACATCCCGGCCGGCGACACCATGGCCGGGCTGGGCTGGCGGCAGGCGCTGACCACCTGATCTGCGCATTCGCAACACGGAGTCATTCGGCCGGGACAAAAATACCACCATACCTTGTGGAGCGCCCATGAAACTCACCCGTGCATTGCTGATCCTCGGATTACTGGCCCTGCTCGGCGGCTGCGCCAGCAGCACGCCCCGGATGGCGGAGGTACGCGCCTTCGCCGCCCAGTCGCCCAAGCTGGGCGCCTACCATGAATTGACCGAGCGCTACCGCGCCACCTACCAGCGCGAACAACCCTTCCTGAGCCCCGCCGCCGACGCCCGCGAACGCCAGCTCGACAGCCAGCGCCAGGCCGCCTGCGACGACTTCGTCAAGCTGCAAGCCGGCGTGCAAGCGTATATGCAGGCCCTGGGCCAGCTGGCCGGCGACCACCAGTACGACCTCGAGGACCAGGTCAAGTCCATGAGCGGCGGCATCAAGGCCTGGCCCGACAATGGCATCGACGACCGCCACGTCAACGCCTACGCCGGCCTGACGCGCCTGCTGGCGCGCGCCCTCACCCGGCCGGCGCAGGAAGCGGCGGTGCAGGAACTGATGCGCGACGGCCACCAGGCGATGCAGGAACTGCTGGGCGCCATGCGCACCCTGCTGCGCCTGTACGGCAAGACCAGCGACAACGAGGAAAGCATCGTGCTCGGCATGTTGGAGACGGAAATCCCCTTCCTCGACAGCCGCCGCGACCGCCTGCTGCTGGCGCTGGCCAAGGCGCAGCAGCACGAGCGGCGGGCCGAATACCACCTGTTCGGCCTGCGCAACACGCTGGCGCAAAACAACCTGGCCGCGATCGAGCAAAGCCACCGCGCGCTGTTCAACCAGATCCCGCAAAAATAGACCCAGCAAGGAGTTGCCATGGCAGACCAGCACGATATCGAAGCGCTAGGCGACAGCCTGTCCGCCTGCGCCGACGCATTGCACGCGCAACTGATGCGCGCCCTGCGCCAGCGCGCGCCGGGCGGCACGGCGCCCAGCATGACGCAGGGCACGGCGCAGGCGCTGTTTGAAAACGAAGTGCAGCTGCGCCAGCGCGCCAACAGCCTGTACCTGGACAGCGCCAAGCTGGCCGCCAGCGGCCTGGGCGGCGCCCAGCAGCAGTTGCTGGAGCAGACCCGCCGCGCCCGGGACGCCGTGGCCCGCATCGACCAGGTCAAGGACCTGGTCGACCTGAGCGCCGAACTGCTGTCGCTGGGCGCGGCGGTCGCCAGCGGCAAGCCGGATCGCATCGTCACGCCGCTGGAAAAACTCAAGCACCACCTGGACGCGCTGGCGCCGCCGGCCTGAACCGGACTGAGCACCACGCGGCGCTGAACAAAATCGCGCCGCGCCGGTCCAATGCCGTAAGGAGTACGCGGCATGAATGGACTCGACGACGATCAATGGGCGGCCTTGCAGGCGCGGCTGGAGCTGGCGCGGGCGGGCCTGCTGAGCCAGCTGGCGGACGATCTCGACCGCAACGCCGACGTGCGCGCGCCACCGCCGCACGAGGCCGAAGCGTCGCCGGCCGACAACGCCAGCCAGCGCACCCTCAACGCGCTGGTGCACGAGGCGGCCGAGCACACGGCGCGCCAGCTGCACATCGTGCGCCATGCGCTGGCCAAGTTCGACGACCACAGTTATGGATTGTGCGAGCATTGCGGCGAGCTGATCGGCTACTCGCGCCTGAACGCGCGGCCGGAAGCGCGGCTGTGCATCACTTGCCAGACGCGGCAGGAACAACGCCGCCGCTGAAATCGGTTCAGCCGGCCTCCAGCCAAGGCTGGCTGCGGAGCTTGGCCACCTGCCGCAGCGCCAGCAAGCGCCACAGCTGCAGCGCGTCGGCCTGCGCCAGGGCCGTCATCACGCGCGGGCCGGCCAGCGCGATTTCGCAATCGCGGTCCGACCATTCGGCAAAGCGCACCCGGCCGCCGGTGGACACCTCGACTTCATACATCAAGCCGTCGTCGTAGCCGAAGCGCAGCACCGCGCTGCCGGCGCCGCCGTCGGGGCTGGCGGCCTTGCCGCTGTAGACATCCGCCAGCGCCGCCGCCATCTGCGCTTCGGACGGCGCCGCCACATCGCGACCGTCTGGACGAGTGAGCACTACCCATGCCTGTGCCATTGCCGCATCCCCCTATCACAACGCGTTAGTCCGACGGGTGCCAGGTTTTTTTATTGTAGCGACCATCATACCCAAAATTGCCGCCAGCGCTGGCTTAGTCCCCAATAAGCAACAACCGCGCGCAAATCGGCGGGCGACAAAAAAAGCCACGCGCTGGCACGCAACAAAACGGGTGTGGCCTTATAATCGATTTGGGTTTTCAATAAGCAGAAACTATCAGATCGCTAGGCGCACCCATGCATGGAGCCCCGCAAACGCACGCTGTCCCACCCGTGACGGTCGCACCGGACCTGCCGTTTCACCACGCGCTGGAACAGGCGCTGGCGCAGGACCAGCTGCGCCTGCTGTACCAGCCGCTGGTGGACTTGCAGAGCGGCGCCGTGGTCAGCCTGGAGGCGCTGGTGCGCTGGCAACATCCGCAGCACGGCCTGCTGTCGGCCCTCGCCTTCCTGCCGCAGGCCGAGGCGGCCGGCATGACGGCCGCCGTCGGCCACTGGGTGCTGCGGCGCGCTTGCGGCGACCTGCAGGCCTGGCGGCGCGGCGGCCAGAACCACTTGCGGGTGGCGATCAATGTCGCGCCCAGCCAGTTCCGCGATCCCGGCTTCGGCGCCGCCGTCGCCGCCATGCTGGACGACTACGCCATCACCCCCGCCGCGCTGACCCTGGAAATCACCGAGACCGCGCTGACCGAGGCCGGCGCCGCCTGCGACGACGTGCTGGCCGGCTTCAAGACGCGCGGCCTGAACCTGACGCTGGACGACTTCGGCACCGGCCACGGCTCGCTCAGCAGCCTGAAGCGCTATCCCTTCGACGCCATCAAGATCGACGCCGACTTCATCCGCAACGTGGTGGCCGACAGCCACGACGCCGCCATGGCCAAGAGCATCATCGCCATGGGCCACAACCTGGGCATGAAGGTGGTGGCCGAGGGCGTGGAGACCGAGGCCCAGTGCGACTTCCTGCGCCGCAATATGTGCGACCAGATCCAGGGCTATTTCTTCGCGCCGCCGCTGGCCTCGACCGACCTGCACCAGCTGCTCGCCAGCGGCCGCGCGCTGCCCGAGCACCTGCTGCGCATGCACCGGCCGCCGCGCCGGCTGCTGCTGGTCGATGACGAGCCCAACATCCTGGCCGCGCTCAAGCGCCTGCTGCGCGCCGACCAGTACCAGATCTACACCGCCAACGACGGCCCGCAGGGCCTGGCCGTGCTGGCCGAGCATCCGGTCGACGTCATCGTCTCCGACCAGCGCATGCCCGGCATGCTGGGCGCCGACTTCCTGCGCAAGGCCAGGGAGCTGGTGCCGGACACGATACGCATCATGCTGTCCGGCTACACCGAGCTGCAATCGGTGACCGACGCCGTCAACGAGGGGGCGATCTACAAATTCCTCACCAAGCCGTGGGAAGACGAGCAGCTGCGCGGCCATATCGCCGACGCCTTCCGGGTCAAGGAAATCGCCGACGACAACCAGCGCCTGCACCTGGAGGTGCGCAGCGCCAACCAGGAGCTGGCGGCCGCCAACCGCCGCATGGAACAGCTGCTGCAGGAAAAGCAGCGCCAGATCAGCCGCGACGAGATCAGCCTGAACGTCGCGCGCGAGCTGCTGCAACACCTGCCGCTGGCGGTGATCGGCATGGACGACGCCGGCATGATCGCCTTCATCAACGGCGCCGCCGCCGGCCTGTTCCGCCACAGCGGCGCGCTGCTCGGCAACGAGGCCTGCCACGTGCTGCCCGAACTCTTCCCGGCCGACGACGCCGAGGCCCAGGCCGCCAGCGGCCAGCCCCACCACCACCTGGCCGACATCGACGGCCAGCGTTATGCCGTGATGTGCTACCCGATGGGCGAGCACTCGGCGTCGCGCGGCAGCCTGATCACCCTTAGCATCGTGGAGACCAATCGATGACAGTTACCGCCCACCGCAATGAAATCGGTCTCGAGCAAGCCGTCGAAGGCATGATACTCGCCACCGCCCTGCTCGACGCCCACGGCGGCGTGCTGCTGCCGCAGGACGCCACCCTGACCACCGCCACGCTGGCCTCGCTGCGCCGGCGCGGCATCGAACGCTGCGTGGTCTGGTCCGAGGCCGAGGCGCCCGATCCGGCCGCGCTGGCGCGCGCCCGCGTCCTGCGGCTGGAACGGCTGGAGCGCCTGTTCCGCCACAGCGCCGACAGCGACGGCGGCGCCCTGCTGCTGGCGCGCCTGCGCGCCTACCGCGAAGGACCGGACGCATGAACGCCGACGACATCATCAAGGCGGTGCGCGACCTGCCGTCGCTGCCGGCGGTGGTCAACGAACTGCTGGCCAGCATGGACCAGGACGACATCGACACCCACGCGCTGGCCGCCAAGATCACGCTCGACCAGGCGCTCACCGCCAAGACGCTGCGCCTGGCCAACTCCTCGTTCTACGGCATGCCGTCCAAGGTCACCTCGATCCAGCAGGCCATTTCGGTGCTGGGCTTCCACGCCATCCGCACCCTGGTGACGGCCTGCTCGGTGACCGACAGCTTCAAGCCGGCGCCCGGCAACCAGTTCGACTTCCCGGCCTTCTGGCGCCACTCGATCGCCAGCGCGGTGTGCGCGCGCGTGCTGGCGCCGCACGCGCGGCTGAACCCGGACACCGCCTTCACCGCCGGCCTGCTGCACGACCTCGGCACGCTGGTGCTGGCCACCCGCTTCCCCGACGACTACCGCCGCGTGCACGACCACCGCCGCCAGCACGACTGCACCGCCGCGCCGGCGCAGCTGGCCGTGTTCGGCATCGACCACGCCAGCGTCGGCAGCGCGCTGGCCAGGCACTGGAAATTCCCGGCGCCCATCCAGGCCGCCGTGGCCGACCACCACCTCGCGCCCGAGGCCGGCCCGGCCACGCTGTCGACCGTGATCTACGCGGCCAACATCCTGGCCCACGCGCTCGACCTGTCGGACCAGGAAGACGACCAGGTACCGCCGCTGGCGCTGGCCGCGTGGCAGGCGCTGGGCCTGAGCGACGCCGCCTGGGCCGGCGTGTTCGCCGAGACCGAACAGCTGTTCGACACCATGTGCCAGATGTTGACGCCATGAACGCCGCCGCCCCCGCCACCCCCAACGCCGCGGCCGTTGCGCCGCCCGACGCCGCGCTGCAGGCGCACGCCGCGATCGCGCTGTCCGAGTTCTTCGACGGCCATCCGGTGGCCACCTTCGCCATCGACACCCGCCACGTGATCACGCACTGGAACCGCGCCTGCGAGCACCTGCTGGGCTGGAGCAAGCTGGCCATGATAGGCACCAGCAACCACTGGCAAGCCTTCTATCCCAAGCAGCGCCCGGTGCTGGCCGACCTGATCGTGGCCGGCGACGACCGCCTGCTGGAACAGCACTATCCCGGCAAGTACCAGAAGTCGGCGCTGATCCCCGGCGCCTACGAGGCCGAGGACTTCTTCCCCAACATCGGCGCCAGCGGCCACTGGCTGCACTTCACGGCGGCGCCGCTGCGCGACCACCAGGGCCGGGTGGTCGGCGCGATCGAAACGCTGCGCGACGTCACCGAGCGGCGGGTGGCCGAGAACGCGCTGCGGCGCGCCCACGACAACCTGGAAAACGTGGTCGAGAAACGCACCGCCCAGCTGGCCGACATGAACGAACAGCTGCAGGACGACATCCGACAGCGCCACCTGGCCGAGGCCGAACTGCGCCGCAGCAACCTGGAATTGACCGAACTGAACAGCCAACTGTCGCGCGCCCAGCAGCAGCTGGTGCAGGCCGACAAGCTGGCCTCGATCGGCCAGCTGGCGGCCGGCGTGGCGCACGAGATCAACAACCCGATCGGCTACATCTTTTCCAACTTCACCACCCTGCAAACCTATCTGGACCAGCTGTTCGAGATGCTCGACGCCTACCAGCAGGCCGAGGCCGACATCGGCGTCCCGGCCACCGGGGCCGCGCTGCGCGCGCGCCGCGAACAGATCGACCTGGCCTTCCTGCGCGAGGACATCCCGTCGCTGATGGCCGAATCGCGCGAGGGCATCGTGCGGGTGCGCCACATCGTCCAGGACTTGAAGGACTTCTCGCGGGTCGACGCCAACCAGGACTGGGTCTGGTCCAATCTGCACCGCGGCATCGACTCCACCCTCAACATCGTCGGCAACGAGGTCAAGTACAAGGCCGACGTGGTCAAGGAATACGGCGACATCCCCGACATCCAGTGCCTGCCGCTGCAGATCAACCAGGTGGTGATGAACCTGGTGGTCAACGCCGCCCACGCCATCGGCGAGCAGCGCGGCCGCATCACCGTGCGCACCGGCAGCGACGGCGACAACTGCGTGTGGATCGAGGTCGCCGACAACGGCAGCGGCATTTCGCCGGACACGCTGTCGCGCATCTTCGACCCCTTCTTCACCACCAAGGCGGTCGGCAAGGGCACCGGGCTGGGGCTGTCGCTGGCCTACGGCATCGTGCAGAAGCACGGCGGCCACATCGACGTCGAAACCGAGCTCGGCAAAGGCACCTGCTTCCGCGTGCGGCTGCCGATCCACCAGCCGGAAGCGGCCGGCGAAGGTTCCCCATGAGCAGCGTGCTGTCCACCGCGGCCGCGCCGGCCAGCATCGCCACCTTGCTGTGCGTGGACGACGAGCCCAACATCCTGTCCTCGCTGCGGCGTCTGTTCCGCCCGGCCGGCTACCGCGTGCTGCTGGCCGAGAGCGGCGCGCTGGGCCTGGAGGTGCTGGAGAAGGAACAGGTCGACCTGGTGATCTCCGACATGCGCATGCCGGAAATGAACGGCGCCCAGTTCCTGGCCCAGGTCAAGGCGCGCTGGCCCGACACCATGCGTTTGCTGCTGACCGGCTACTCCGACATCCAGTCGATCCAGGACGCCATCAACTGCGGCGAGATCTACCGCTACATCACCAAGCCGTGGGAAGACGGCGACATCTTGCTGGTGGTGCGCCACGCGCTGGAGCGGCGCCTGCTGGAGCAGGACAAGCTGCGGCTGGAGGCGCTGACGCTGCGCCAGAACGAGGAACTCAAGACGCTCAACCAGAGCCTGGAGGCCAAGGTCGAGGCGCGCACCCGCCAGCTCAAGGCCGAGCACGAGGCGACCACCAACGCCAACAGCAAGCTCAAGCGCAACTTCGTCACCACCATCAAGATTTTCTCCAGCATGATCGAACTGCGCGCGCACAACCAGCCCGGCCACGCGCGCCTGGTGGCCGAGCTGGCGCGCCAGCTGGCGGTGCGGCTGGCGCTGGACGCGCGCGAGACCCAGGAAATCTTCATCGCCGCGCTGTTGCACGACATCGGCAAGATCGGCTTCTCCGACGAGCTGCTGCAGACCCCGCTGACCCAGCTGAAAGGCGAGGCGCTGGGCCTGTTCCGCAAGCATCCGCAGCGCGCCGCCGAGCTGTTGATGCCGCTGGAAGACCTGCGCGGCAGCGCCGCCATCCTGCGCGGCCAGCTGGAGCGCTTCGATGGCAACGGCTTCCCGGACGGCCAGGCCGGCCTGGCGATCCCGCTGGGCGCGCGCATCCTGGCGCTGGCGGCCGACTACTACAACCTGCAACAGGGGGCGATGGTGCAGCGCCACCTGCGGCCGGAGGAAGCCAAGTCGCTGATCCTCGACGCCAGCGGCAAGCGCTACGATCCCAATGTGGTGGCGGCCTTCCGCCAGATCATCGACGGCGACGTCGACGCCGGCGCCGGGGTCGAGGTGCTGTCGGGCGAACTGCTGCCCGGCATGGTGCTGGCGCGCGACCTGATCAGCCGCGACGGCCTGATGCTGCTATCGATCGAGCACGTGCTGGACGCCCGCATGATCCAGCAGGTGCAGGACTTCGAGACCAAGGCCGGCGGCCGGCTGTCGATCTGGATCCGCAATCCCAAGGGGGAAGCATGAGCAAGATCCTGCTGGTGGACGACGAGATCAATGTGCTCAACGCCCTGCAGCGCGCCCTGACGCAAATGTTGCGCGACGCGCCGCCGCAGATCGAGACCTGCCTCGATCCCTACGACGCGCTCAAGCGCATCTGCTATTGCGACTACGACCTGATCATCTGCGACTACAACATGCCGCAGATGACCGGCGGCGAGCTGCTGCAGGCGCTCAAGGACGTCGCGCCCAACACCATGCGCATCATGCTGAGCGCCTCGACCGAATACGCGACCGTGCTGAGCGCCATCAACCAGGCGCAGGCGTTCCGCTTCATGAGCAAGCCCTGGGACGCCGCCGAGCTGGAGCAGAACGTGCGGCAGGCGCTGGCGCAGCGCGCGACGCTGGTGGCGCCGCCGCCGCTGACGCCGCAGCAGCAGGAAGCGCAGCGACTGGAGGCCGAGGAACCGGGCCTGCTCGACGTCAAGCGCGACGACGACGGCGCCGTCATCCTCTAGCCTTGGTCCGCCGGCCGTCAGGCCGCCGCGGCCTGCGGCGGCTGCACCGGCAGGTGCACGGTGAAGCGCGTGCCCTGGCCCACCACCGAGGCCACCTCGATGCGGCCGCCATGGCGGTTGACGATCCCATACGACAAGGACAAGCCCAGCCCGGTGCCGCTGCCGACCGGCTTGGTGGTGAAGAACGGCTCGAAGATGCGGTGCAGGTTTTCCGGCGCGATGCCGCAGCCGTTGTCGCCCACCTCGATCCACACCCAGCCGTCGGCGGCGCCGGTGCGCAGCGTGATCACGCCCTGCTCGCGCAGCGCATGGGCGGCGTTAACCAGCAAATTCATGAACACCTGGTTCAGCTGCGAGGCCAGGCAGGTGACCGGCGGCAGCGTGCCGTATTGCTTGTCGACCCGGGCCTTGTACTTGATCTCGTTGCTGACGATGTTGAGCGTGCTGTCGAGGCCGTGGTGCAGGTCGGCCACCTGCCACTCGGTCTCGCCGACGTGGGAAAAATCCTTCAGCGCCTGGACGATGTCCTTGACCCGCTTCAAGCCGTCCATCGATTCGCGCACCAGGTCGGTCACGTCTTCCTTGAGGAATTCCAGGTCGGCCTGTTGGCGCAGCGCCGCCAGCTGCGCCGCCAGCGCCGCATGCGGCGCCGCCGCCTGCTCGTAGCGCTCGATCACGCCCAGCAGGGTGCCGACATAGTTCTTCAGCGAGCCCATGTTCGAGTTGACGAAGCCGACCGGGTTGTTGATCTCGTGCGCGATGCCGGCCGCCAGCTGGCCGATCGAGGCCATTTTTTCCGATTGCAGCAATTGCTCGTGGGCGTTGCGCAGCTCGCCGATCAGCGCCTGCTGCTCGACGCCCTTGGCCTGCAAGGTCTCTTCCATGCGCTTGCGCGCCGTGATGTCGGTCAGCGAGCCGATCACCTCCAGCGGCACGCCCTTGTCGTCGCGGATCAGGCGCAGCGTGTCGTGCATCCACAGATAGCTGCCGTCGCTGACGCGGAAACGGTATTCGTAGGCGCGCTGGCCTTCGCTGAACACCAGCGCCAGGCTGGAGAAGATGCTGGGGGCGTCGTCGGGATGGATGTGGTCGAACCAGAAGTTGGGGTCGGCCACCATCTGCTCGGGACGGTAGCCCAGCACGTTCAAGGCGTTGTTGCTGACGAAGGTCATCTTGAAGTCGCCGCTGGGGACGGTGCAATAGATGATGGCCGGCGTGTTGTCGACCAGGTATTGCAGTCGCACCAGCGGCGAGGCCGCCTCGGGCGCCGGCGCGGCCGGTGCGCCGGCGGCGTCGGAGGAAAGAAAGTCGAACTCGTCAAATTGCATGGTGATAGCCTCGCGACAGCGTCTGTCCTGCGCAGATCGCGCAGACGGACGGACAAGCATCGGCGTGCGCGGCTGAATCGATTATGCACTAGTTCGGCGCCGGGCGGGGTTCAATGCGACCACGCGTGCGACCAGTCGTCAGCCGGCTCGGGCGGCGGTGGCGGCGGCGCCATCCACGCGCGCGGATCGACCCGGTAGTACTTGAGGAATTCGGCGTACAGCGCGGCGTGGCGCTCGGCCATCTGGTATGGTTTCTCGAAGAAGGTTTCGGTGGCGACGGCGAAGAACTCGGCCGGATTGGTGGCGCCGTAGTGGTCCATCACGCTGTGCTGGCGGTACATGGCGCTGTGGCGCAGACTCTGGAAATCGCGCTCCAGCACCTCCGACCATTCGCGGTAGCTGGCCGGATTGCCCAGATAGGGCGCGCCGTTGGCGCGGCCCGATTCGCTGTCGAGCTGGTGCGCGAATTCGTGCAGCACGACATTGTGGCCATCCGTCCAGTCGCCAGCGCCACGCCGCACGTCGTCCCACGACAGGATCACGCGGCCGTCGTCCCAGGATTCGCCCAGCATGCTGTGGTGGCCCGGCGTGACCACCCCGCCCGGCCCGATCTCGGCGCGCGGCGCCACGAAGGCGCCGGGGTAGACCAGGATGGTGTGCAAGGCCGGATAGACCTTGGAGGGACGGTTCAGCAACAGCAGGCAAGCCTGGCCGGCGATGGTGACGGCGATCTCGTCGCTCACCTCCAGGCCTTCGCAGCCGATGAATTTCTTTTGATGCAGGAACTGCACCACCATGCGCTGCAACTGCTGCTGCAGATCGGGCGCCATGCGGCGGTAGACCGGGATGTTGTGCTGCAGGATGGCCAGCCCCCCGGCCGACAGGGGCTGCGCCAGCACCCGCCGCAAACGCCAGCGCGGGTAGTAAAAAGGCAGCGCGATCAACAGCGCCGTCAGGCCGATCCAGGTCAAAGCTTCCATGTGCCGCGCGTCCGTTGAGATGTCCAGTCCACGCTAGGTGGGGGGCCTTGTCGACATTTCAATATGCAAACAGCCGGGCATGCCCGGCCGTTCCATCATACGCTTGCGCGGCAGGTCGCGATCAGATGGCTTCTTCTTTTTGCATCGACGGCGCCGAACCGAACAGCGCAGCCACCAGCGGATCGCGCATCACCGGGCCGCGGTTGACACGGATCGCATAATGGGTGTCGTCGGCCAGGATGTGGAAGTGGCGGCCGCTGCCGGCCATCGCCTGTTCGCGCAGGCCGGGACGCTCCTTGCGCGGCGGCGCGCCTTCGCGCTTGGGCTGGACGATGGCGGCCAGGAAGGCGCTGACGCGTTCCGGATCGGGGGTCAGCTGGTAGACCGCCTTGCCCAGGTAGGTGGCGGTGCCTTCGACATAGCGGGCCAGCTCGATCACGCCGGCTTCGCGCAGGTCGCGGATGTATTTGCGGGCGCCGGACGGCGAAAACTTCAGGAACCAGGCGATTTCATCGGCCAGCATCTCGTGCAGCTGCAATTCGCCGATCAGCTTTTGCATGTTTTCAATGCGGCGCAGCGTCGCCGAAGTCGAGCGGACCCGCTCGATGGAGGCCATCGACAGCGCAGGCTTCCGGTCCAGAGGGGCCGGGGCCGGACGGTCCACCAGCATCAGCTTGGCTGTGGTGGCGTGCATGTCCGGCGAGGCTTTCATCTCGTTCTGAACCAGATGTTGAGGTTGTCTAACTGCATGCATGGGAACACTCCTTATAACAATTGCCGAGATTAGTGGCAGCCGAAAGCGTGGCGGGCGGCGGGCATCTCGCTACGGTCTCTGCATCTGGCTCAAGAATGCCTTTTCACAGCGCATTGGTCTGTGCGGCAACGAACATTAGCGAACATCCCTGGCACTTAAGCTGTGACAAGGTGGGTTGAACTAAGTTTCGGGAAGTGTGACGAATTTGATACAGCACAATCTTAGGTACGCTAGCGCACGGAAGAGCTGCACCAAACTCCTTAATCTTCGGTCCAACAGCGGTGTTTCAACATTGCTGGCAATGAAACACATCCAATCAATACATCGGGAGCAAGCCTGTGAACCATACTAAAAAAATCGCCCTCGCCGCCGCACTGCTGTGCGCGTCGTTTTCCGTCCTGGCCCAGGACGCGGTCGTCAACCCATCGTGGTATATCCAGCCCAGCCTGAACGCCATGAAGCCCGATTCGGACTTCGGCGTGGACAAGCGCGGCTACGGCGGCGGCCTCAAATTCGGCAAGGCCCTCAGTGAAAGCTGGGACATCCAGGCCGGCGCCACCTATGCGCGCTCGCGTGAAAACGGCGAGCGTTACCGGCAGACCACGCTGGGCGCGGATGCCTTGTATCTGTTCTCCCGCAAATCCTTCCGCCCCTTCCTGCTGGTCGGCGTGGGCGCCGAGCAGGACAAGGTGAAACTGAATGTGACCGGCGACCGCAGCAAGACCTCGCCCTACCTGAGCGCCGGCCTGGGCTTCCAGGCCGACATCAACGACCAGCTCGCCTTCCAGGCGGACATCCGCGACGTGCATGGCTTCATCCGCGGCAATGAGTTCCCGAACAGCAAGAGCAATAACTACTACGCAACGGTGGGCTTGAACATCGCCTTCAACGCGCCGCCGAAAGCCGCGCCGCCAGCGCCGCCGCCACCGGCGCCGCCAGCGGTGGAACCACCGCCGCCGGCGCCAGTGACCCCGCCGCCGCCACCACCGCCGGCACGCTTTGAAAAAGTGACGATGTCGGCGACCGAGCTGTTCGGCTTCGACAGCGCCAGGCTAGCGCCCGCGCAACCCAAACTGGACGACATCGCCAACGTGCTGAACGCCAACGCCGCCATCGACAACGTGGTCGTCTCCGGCTACACCGACCGCCTGGGCAGCGACAAGTACAACCTTAAGCTGTCCGAGCGCCGCGCCAACGCGGTCAAGGACTACCTGGTCGGCAAGGGCGTCGCCGCCAACCGCCTGAACGCCGTCGGCAAGGGCGAATCGAATCCTGTCGCGCTGTGCAACGACAAGAAACAGAAACGTGCCGACCTGATCAAGTGCCTGGAGCCCAACCGTCGCGTCGAAGTCGAGCAGATCACCATCGAACGTCGCGTGCAGTAAGCCAGACCAGCCCCGCCCTGCCAGCGGGGCTTTTTTCTGATGAAGCCAACCTTGATGTCGGTGCTGCGATGCACCGTGACCGAATGGTTTGCACACCGCGCCAGCAGCAAGGGCGCGGCGTTGGCGTTTTACACGCTGTTTTCGATGGCGCCCATCCTGGTGCTGGTGCTGGCCATCGCCGGCTGGTTCTACGGTCCGCAGGCGGCGCAGGGCCAGTTGTTCGGCGAGCTGCGCGGCCTGGTCGGCGCACAGGGCGCGCAGGCGCTGCAACTGGCGCTGGCCGGCGCCCGCAACAAGGAGGAAGGCCGGCTCGCCACGCTGCTGGCCGGCGCCCTGCTGCTGTTCGGCGCGACCAGCGTGTTTGCCGAGCTCAAGGCCAGCCTGGACGATATCTGGCAAGTTCCGCCGCTCACCCACGGCACCGCCTGGGACCTGCTACGCACCCGCCTGCTTTCCTTCGGCATGATCCTGGTGCTGGCCTTCCTGCTGATGGTGTCGCTGGTGGTCAGCGCCGCGCTGAGCTTGCTGGAAAACATGTGGAGCGCATATTGGCGCGAGGCCGGTCTGGTGCTGTCGGCCATCAATGTCCTGATCGGTTTCATCGTCATCGCCGCCCTGTTCGGCGTGATCTTCAAGATGCTGCCGCGCATACGGCTGTCCTGGCACGACGTGACGATAGGCGCGACCGGCACGGCCGCGCTGTTCACGCTGGGGAAATACTTGATCGGGGTTTACATCGGCAACAGCGGCGTCGCCAGCAGCTTCGGCGCGGCCGGTTCGGTGATCGCGCTGCTGCTGTGGGTGTATTACTCGGCGCAGATCTTCTTCCTCGGCGCCGAGTTCGCGCGCCAGTACGCGCTGCAACTGGGCAGCCTGCGCGTTGGTGCGCGTTGGGGTCAAGTCTGACATTCGGACACGAGCTCCACCGTAGGTAGGCCCTACGGTGGAGCTCGTGTCCGAATGTCAGACTTGACCCCAGCAGATGCACCTAGCGTGCGCCGCAGATAGGCGCGCCGCGTGGCGACCGGCAGATCGGCCACCGGCACCGCCGCGGCCAGCGCCTGCTGGTCGGCCTCGCGCAGCTGCGCATCGGGCGCCAGCACGCGGGCGATCACCTGCGGGCTGATGCCTATGCTCTGCAGGAACTCCACCGCGTTGGCGGTGCCGATGTCGCGCTGCATTTCCAGCGCATGGCGCACGATAAATTCCAGGGAGTGCCAGCCGGCGGTGTCCGAAGTGCCCGGTCGCTGGCGGCGGTCTTGCTCTGGTTTCATGGCGAACTCCTCGCAGTGTCTGTAATGCTCATGTTAGCCGACCGTGGCAGGGAAACAAGGGGAGCGCGCGGGCCTATTCGCCCAACAGTTCCGCCACCACTTCCATGCCTTCGATGCGCTCGGCCACCACCTTGACGATGATCATCAGCGGCGCGCCCAGCAGCAGGCCGTACACGCCCCACAACCAGCCCCAGAACAGCAGGCTGACGAACACCGCCGCCGCGTTCATGCGGGCGAAGCGGCCGGTCATCCAGGTCGCCACCACGGTGCCGACCACCGTCGCGATCGCCAGCGACGTGCCCATCACCAGCACGCTCATCTGCAGCGATTCGAACTGCATGAAGGCGACCGCGCCGGTGGCCAGCGTGATCAGCAAAGGGCCGAAGTAGGGCATCAGGTGCAGCAGCCCGGCCACGATGGCCCAGGCGCCGGCGTTCTCCAGGCCGATCCAGCGCAGCGCCACCCACATCAGCAGGGCCAGCAGGGCGTTGGTGACGAGCAGCATCAGCATGTATTTCTGGATCGACGAGTTGATGTCCTCCAGGATGTGGACGGTGATTTTTTTCTTGCTCAGCGACGGCCCGGTCAGCTTGACCAGCTTGCGCTTGAAGGTGTCGCCCGACAGCAGCAGGAAGAACACCAGGAAGATCACCATGGTGGCCTGGCTGAGGAAACCCATCACGCCCATCGAGCCGGCCCAGACCCAGTCCATCACCGGCAGCTTGCCGCCTTCCGCCGAGGGCGCGGCCTTGCGCACGGCGCGCCGTTCCTGCGCGCCGGCGGTCGCTTGCTGCAATTCGGTGGCCACCGCCTGGATGCGCTGGAAGGTGCTGGGGCCGCCCTGCATGCGCTCGGTGAGCAGGCGCGACAGTTTATGGCTGACGGTGGGCAGCTCTTCGACGATGGCCTGGAACTCGCCCTGCACCTTGTCGATCACGACAAACGCGCCGCCCAGGATGGCGACGGTGACCAGCGTGGCGCCGATCACGCGCGGCACGCGCCGGCGCTCCAGCCAGCACACGATGGGGCTGAGCATATAGCTGAACAGGATGCCGAGCAGCAGGGGCACCAGGAAATTGCGCGACCATTGCAGCGCATAGACAAACGCGACGGTGGCGATGACGCCGAGCGCGAGCCCGCGGGCGTTGACGTGCAGGGGAATTCGGGGCGGATCGCCATCGGCGGCCACTGCATTGTCAGGGGGGAATTCGGCAGCTGGCAGGTTCATGATGGCTCACAAGGAACTGCCGGCGCGGCCCGCCCGGAGGGCATGCCGCGCCGGCAGATGATACTTACTTGACGCGGATGTCGTTCTTCACGGCGGTCACGCCTTTGACGCCGCGCGCCACTTCGCCGGCCTTGGCGATATCCTCGGGCTGGGCCACGAAGCCGCTCAGCTGCACGGTGCCCTTGAAGGTTTCCACATTGATTTCTGTGGTTTTCAGGCTAGGCTCGTTGAAGATGCTGGCCTTGACCTTGGTGGTGATGACGGAATCGTCGACATACTCGCCCGTGCCTTCTTTGGACGAGGTCGATGCGCAGCCGGCGCTGGCCAGCAGTGCAACGGTGAACAGGGCGGTGGCGATTTTGTGGGCGATTTTCATGGCATTCTCCTTGGAGGGTGATTAACAGTGGTTTGTCAGCCGGCGGGACTTGCTGTCCCCGCTACCGATGTAGAGGTTTTACGCCTCTTCCCCACCCACCTCTGTACGGTAGCGTACACAGACCGCACATCGCCCGTCTGGGTGCGGAAGCGCACAGACCCTCGCGGCGCCGCTGTCTATTCTGGAATCACACATTTTCAGGAGGACAACATGAAACACTCGACCACCATCGCCGCCGCGCTGATCGCAGCGACCGCCATCCTGAGCGGCTGCGCCAGCACCGGCCAGCAGCAGGGCAGCTACACCAACCCGGCGGACACCGCCTCCTACGGCACCATCGAATCGATCCAGATCGTGCAAGCCAAGCCCGGCACCAGCGGCGCCGGCGCCGTCACGGGCGGCCTGGTCGGCGCCCTGCTGGGCAACCAGATCGGCTCGGGCGGCGGCCGCACCGCCGCCACCGTGGCCGGCGCAGTCGGCGGCGCCGTGGTCGGCAACAAGGTCGAGGAGAACCGCAGCCAGCCGCACGAGCAATACCAGATCAGCGTGCGCATGGACAACGGCGACTACCGCATCGTCAACCAGGACAGCGTCTACGACCTGCGCGCCGGCAACCGCGTGCGCCTGGTCGACGGCCGCCTCTACCGCTATTAACCGTAACGACCCTGCCGCACCGGCATGCAAGCACTCAACAAGGAGAACACCATGGGCACCATCATTCTGATCATTCTGGTCCTGGCATTGATCGGCGCCTTGCCGACCTGGCCGCACAGCCGCGGCTGGGGCTATGCGCCCAGCGGCATCACCGGACTGGTGGTGGTGATCTTGCTGATCATGCTGCTGACCGGCAGGCTGTAACCACACCGGAGGACATCATGACTCACTTCAAGCACCTCATGCTCGGCGCGGCGCTGCTAGTCGCCGCGTGCGCAGCGCAGGCGCGCAGCAACACCACGCCGCCGCAGAACGTCCAGTTGCAGAAGTCGGAAATCGCCAAGGGCGACCCGCCGCGCTGGTACCAGGACGACGCCAGCCCGGCCGCGCAATTGCGCACCTTGCGCAAGGAGATCGGCGCCGCGCTGGCCGAGGCCACCATCGCCTGCAAGCAGGGTCCCGCGGCCGAACGCGGCGCCTGCCTGAAGGAGGCGCGCGCCACCTACCAGCAGGACATGGCGAACGCCGCGCAGATCCGCGCGGAGAACCATCCGTACTAAGACTTAAGCGGCCCGTTCCTGCTCGTGCACCGGCTGCCGCAACGGCGGCAGTTCGTGCACGACCAGCGGCGTGTCTTCCGTCACAAAGCTCAACCAGCCGGCCGCCGTGATGGCGCGCAGCGCATCCTGATAGCCCTGCTCCCAGCGCCATTCAATCGAGCCCTTGGAGAAGTTGATGTCCTTGGCCGCCATATTCCAGTCGCGCCCCGCATACGCCAGCCGCACCACGTGCAGCGTGCTGTCGCCGCCCAGCCCGGCCAGGTCTTCCCGGCCCTGCTCCGACCGCGCCCGCTCCGGCAACTCCGCGTACAAGGCGCGCAGCTTCTGCTTGAGCTTGTGCGTGGCGACGTAGTCCTGCAAATGGCGCGCGGAACGCGAGGCAAAGGTCACATCCTTCTGCCGCGTCTGCACCTCGTCCAAGGTGGTCGGTTCCGGGCCGTCGGCGTTCCACAAGTCCACCATGAAGCACAGGGTATCGACATGCTCGTTATCGTCCAGCACGGTTTCCAGCGGCGTGTTGGAATACAGGCCGCCGTCCCAGTACAGCTCGCCGTCGATGCGCACCGGCGGAAAGCCCGGCGGCAAGGCGCCGCTGGCGCGCACATGCTCGGCGCACAGCTTCTGCTCGCGGTTGTCGAAGCTGCGCAAGGTGCCGCAGGTGACCTTGAGCGCATTGACCGTCAGCCGCATGCCGCCCGGCGCGTTCAGGTAGTCGAAATCGATCAGGCGCTCGAGCGTTTCGCCCAGCTCGCTGGTGTCGTAAAAGCTGGCCTGCTCGGGCGCCACGGCGGTCCCCAGGGGGAACAGGCTCATGAAGCGCGGCTTGAAGAAGCCCGGCACGCCGCGCATCACGGTATCCCAGGTTTGCAGCAGCACGTTGGAGCGCCGCTGCGTGTCCGGCACCCGCGTCATGTCGTAGCTGTCGCGGTGGGCCACGCCGTCCCAGAACTCCTTGAGGCGGCTCAGGCGCGTTTCGTGCGGATTGCCGGCCAGGATGGCGGCGTTGATCGCGCCGATCGAGGTGCCGACGATCCAGTCCGGCGCCAGGCCGTGCTCGTGCATCGCCTGGAACACGCCGGCCTGGTAGGCCCCCAGCGCGCCGCCGCCCTGCAACACCAGCACCACGCGCAAGCGCTGGGGATTCAAATTCGGTTTCGCACTGCTCATCTGTGACTCCAATTAAAAAACGCCGCGGTGGCGGCGTTTGGGGGATTAGTCCTGCTCCGGCGCGGGTTTGCGCCGCAGCAGCCACGCCATGCCGAGGCCGGCGGCCAGGGCCACGCCCATGGCCGGCTTGAGCAGGCGCTTGCGGGCGATGTACGAGCCCACCGTCAGCGCATACGGCAGCATGGCCTTGAAGTTGACACTCTTCAGGCCGCCCGGCTGCAACAGGCCGCCGAGGCGGGCCTGGGCCATGGCGATGGCCTGCTCGACGGCGCCGTGCAGCATGGCGTCCGGCTGCAGGGCGTTGCCGACCAGCGCCTTGGCGTGCACCACCTTGATGCGATACAGCTCGCCTTCGCGGATCAGGCGCTGCAGGTCGGCCTCGACCGCGGCGCGTTCAGCTTGTTTGCTCATCTGCTCTCCCGGTTACAACAGCATGTCGCGGTCGGACTTCAGTTCCGCCATGGTCGCCGGCATCGACAGTTTGCCGCTGCGTATCAGGCCGCGCGCATACAGCATCAAGCCGATCGCGATCAGCAGGAACACGCCGGTGATGATGGGCAGGATCTTCCAGCCGAGCGCATCCCAGGCCAGGTAGGCGATGGTCACCGTGCCGTAGGCCAGCGCGAAGCAGCCCGCCACCACGGCCAGCGCGAACACCAGCACCAATTGCAGCAGATGATTGCGCACCTGCGACAATTCCAGCGCGGCCAGCTCCAGCCGGGTCAGCACCAGGCCGATGCTGTTGCGGGCGATATTGCCCAGCGACGCGATCAGGCCCGGTGGACGGTTCATCTCATCGGACACGATGGCTTACTTGCGGCCGATGATGACACCGATCAGCAGGCCGACGCCGGCTGCGGCGGCGATCGAGCGCCATGGGTTTTCCTTGACGTAGACATCGGCCTGCTTGGCCATTTCCTTGCTGGCGACGAGCGCGCTTTGCTGCGCTTCGTGGGCCTTGGCCAGCGCGGTGTCGAGCGCGCGCATGCCGCGGCCGCGCAGTTCTTCGGCCTTTTCGCCGGTCAGCGCGGTGGCGGCGGTGAACAATGCTTGCGCATCCTTAACCAGAGTTTTCACGTCGTTGTTCACGGTACTGATGTTTTGTTCCAGCATGATGGAGCTCCTGTTATGGTGGTGTGAAGTGAAAACTGTACAGCAAACTGCAAAAACAGCATTATCCCAGCAAATCGCGCATATCGTCGGCGTGTTCCTCTTCCACCGCCATGATCTTGATCAATAAATGGCGTGTGGTCGGATCGGTCGCGCCGATCTGTTCGATCATCTGGCGGTACGACTCTATGGCGACACGCTCAGCGATCAGGTTGGCTTTGATCATCGATTGCACATCGTCAGATGCATCATACTCGGCATGGCTACGTGCGAGCAATGTTGCCGGATTGAAATCAGGCTGGCCGTTCAACTGGATGATACGCTCCGCCAGCCAGTCCGCGTGTTCTTGCTCTTCCATGGCGTGCTGCAGGAACTCGGCCTTGACCGAACCGTTGTCGCGCCCGCTCACCGTGTAGTAATGCCGCTTGTAGCGCAGGATGCAGACCAGCTCGGTGGCCAGCGCGTCGTTGAGCATCTTGATGACGGCCGCGCGGTCGCCCTGGTAGCCGGCCGTGACCGGGCCGTCCCGCAGGTTGCGCGCGGCCGCGCGGATGGCTTCCTTGTCGATGCCGGTATGGGTGGATTCAGCCATGATATGCATTCCTTAAAAAGTTAATGACGGGTGGCGATCGGCGCGCCGTTTTGCGACAGCACGATCTCGACGCGGCGGTTCAGCTGGCGGCTGCCGGCATCGCTGTTGCTGGCCACCGGGAAGGCTTCGCCATAGCCGCGGGTGGCGATCTTGTCGCTCTGGACGCCCAGGCCGATCAGCGCGTTGCGCACCGCTTCGGCACGGCGCTGCGACAGCTCCAGGTTGTGCGTAGCGCTGCCGGTGCTGTCGGTGAAGCCTTCGATCAGCACCACGCTTTGCGGTTCCTGCAGCAGCACGTCGGCCATCTTCTGCGCGGTGCGCATGCCTTCGACGCTGAGCTCGGCGCGGTCGACGTTGAACAGCACGTCGCTCAGCGTGATGACGATGCCGCGCTCGGTTTGCCTGGCTTGCAGGTCGGCCAGCTGCTGCTGCAGCGCGGCGTTCTTGGCCGCCTCGTCGCGCGCGCTGTTGGCGGCGGCGTCGGCCTGGGCGCGGGCGGCGTCGGCGTCAGCCTTGGCCAGGTTGGCCTGCGACTTGGCCTGGTTGGCTTCCACCGTGCGTTGCTCCAGGCGGATCTCGTCGCGCTGGTGGCCGGCGTTGGCCATCTCGTTCTCGGCCTGCTTCTGCTGGGCCACTTCACGCGCGGTGGCGATCTTCTGCTTGGCGATGTAGGCCAGCTTGTCGATCTCGTCCAGGCTTTCCTTCTTCGCGGCGGCGGCGTTGGCGCGGTCCAGCGCATCGGACGCGGCCTTGAATTCCAGCGGCGCGTTGCTGGCGACCGACGGCGTGCTCTGCGCGGCCATGAAGTCGCCGCGGGTCTGGTCGAGCAGGCTGGTGGTGGTCGGCGTGGTGCTGCACGCGGCGAACATGATGGACATGGCGAACACGGATGGAATGAGGTACTGGGATTTCATGGCGGAGCTCCTTATTGTTGGGTGGTGGCGTTACTGCGGTTCAGTTCTTCACGCAGCGCGCGGATGCTTTGCTGCAGCTCGTCCGCCGCCATCGTGGCCTTGCTGGAACCGGCCTTGCTCTGCGCCAGCTGGGCGTCGGCCGAAGCCTGGTTGGCCAGGTCCTGCGCGGCCTTGTAGTCCTTGGCGGCCAGCGCCTGGTTGGCGCGCATCAGTTTCTCGCGGGCCGATTGCATTTCCGCCGGGGCCAGGTCGGCGGCGCCGGCGCTGGTGGCGTTGGCGACGGCGGCGCGCGAGACGGCGACGTCGGCGGTGGCCGGGGTTTTATTGCCGGCGCAGGCGCTCAGGCCCAGCACGGCGGCCACGGCGCACAACAGGGTCAGACGGGTTGGAATGGTGGTCATTATTGTTCTCCTTGAAAAATCATACGGTAGGATGACGTTATAGACGCTTGCCGATGCAGCATCAGTACGGTGCCGCACATAGCTCGCCAGGTCTGGACTAGTAAAATGGCGTCACTCCAATAAGAAAACAGGCCAGTCATGTCCCAGCCCCGCCGCCGCACCCGTATCGCACTTGCCATCGCCGGCGCCCTGGTCGCCGTGCCCGCCATCGCCGTCATCGTCCTGGTCAATGTCGACTGGAACCGGGCGCGCCCGTGGCTGAACGACAAAGTCAGTGTGGCGATCGGCCGTCCGTTCGCGATCCGCGGCGACCTGTCGCTGACCTGGGAACGCCAGGGCCACGGCGACGCCGACCGCACCTGGCGCGACTACCTGCCGCTGCCGCACCTGGTGGCGCGCGACGTCCACGTCGGCAACCCGGCGGGCTGGCCGGCGCAGATGGAAATGGCCAGCGCCAGCCAGTTCTCGTTCTCGATCGACCTGCTGCCACTGCTCGAGCACAAGCTGGCCATCCCGGTGCTGCGCTTCGACAATCCGGTGGTGCTGTTGCAGCGCCAGACGGACGGCCGCGACAACTGGACCTTCAAGCCGGCCGACCAGCCGTCGCCGTGGCATCTGGACTTGCAGCGGGTGGTGTTCACCAAGGGCACGGTGCACTACGTCGACGCCATGACCCAGGTCGACGCCGTCGCCGAGGTCGACACGCTGAACGCCGATCCGACCTATGGCGTGGCGTGGACGCTGCGCGGCAAGTGGAAGCAGCAGAACATCGCCGGCGGCGGCAAGGCCGGCGCCGTGCTGTCGCTGCGGCAGCAATCGACGCCCTACCCGCTGGCGGCCGACCTCGACGTCGGCGGCACCAGCATCGCCGTGGTCGGCACGCTGACCAAGCCGTCGGCGCTGGCCGCGCTCGACATGCGGCTCAAGGTAAGCGGCCCCAGCATGGCGCGCCTGTACGGCCTGACCGGCGTGCTGCTGCCGGAGACCCCGCCGTTCGCCACCGAGGGCCATCTGAGCGCCAGCCTGGGCGCCCACGCCAGCCGCTGGAGCTACGACCAGTTCAGCGGCCGCGTCGGCCATTCCGACATCAGCGGCAAGTTCGAGTACCAGTCCGGCCAGCCGCTGGCGCGGCCGCTGCTGACGGGCGCGGTGCAATCGAAGCTGCTGCAGTTTTCCGACCTGGGCCCGCTGATCGGCGCCGACTCCAACGCCAGCAAGCAGGCGCGCGGCGTGGCGCCGGTGCAGCCGGGCGACCGCGTGCTGCCGGTGGAAACGTTCAAGACCGAGCGCTGGACCGCGCTCGACGCCAAGGTCGGCTTCAAGGCCGCGCGCATCACGCGCGACAAGGACCTGCCGATCGCCAACCTCGACACCATGATCCACATGCGCGACGGCGTGCTGTCGCTGACGCCGATGAACTTCGACATCGCCGGTGGCCGCTTCACCTCCAACGTGCTGCTCGACGGCAGCGGCAGGCTCAACCCCAACGCCATCCGCGCCGAGCTCAAGGCCGGCGCGCGCCACCTGAAGCTGCGCCAGCTGTTCCCGCGCATCGAGGAAATGCAGGCCACGGTGGGCGAGGTCAACGCCGACATCTCGCTGTCGGCCACCGGCAACTCGGTGGCCGGCCTGCTGGCCACGTCGAACGGCGAGCTCAAAGGCGTGATCAACGAGGGCAGCGTCAGCAAGCTGCTGCTGGAAGAAATGGGCCTGAACATCGGCAACGTGGTGCTGACCAAGGTGATCGGCGACAAGCAGGTCAAGCTCAACTGCATGGTGACGGACTTCGGCGTGACCAACGGCCTGATGCAGTCGCGCCTGTTCGTGGTCGACACCTCGGACGCCAAGATCGACATCTCCGGCACCGTCAACCTGGACAACGAGAAGCTGGACCTGACCATGCGGCCCGACGCCAAGGGCTTGCGCATCATCTCGCTGCGGGCGCCGATCTATTTGCGCGGCACCTTCAAGCGGCCGGACGTCAGCGTCGACAAGGGTGTGCTGGCCTTGCGCGCCGGCGGCGCGCTGGCGCTGGCCCTCGCCGCGCCGGTGGCGGCCATCCTGCCGCTGATCAACGCCGGCCCCGGCGAAACCACCGGCTGCGCCGCGCTGCTGGCCCAGCAGGGCGGCAAGCCGGTGGCGCCGCCGCCGGGCAAGCCGCTGGCGCCCAAGCCGTCGCTCAAGCGCTGAGCCTTGCCACGCTTCTATGTGCGATGCCGAACGGAGTCGACACGAATTCTTGCGTACTCTGACCTCATTGGTGTGGGCACTCCCTGCCGCGCCTCAATCAGTCGCAAGGAGAAAATCATGAACAACATTAAACAGCTGGTATCGACCGTCGCCATGGTGGCGGCCACCCTGGGCCTGAGCGCATGCGCAGGCATGTCCAACCAGGACAAGAACACCGCCATCGGCGCGGGCGTCGGCGCGGTAGCCGGCTCGGTCCTGAGCGGCGGCAGCGCCGCCGGCACCGTGGGCGGTGCGGCGGTCGGCGGCGTGATCGGCAACCAGGTCAGCAAGCCGCCGCGTTAATCTTCAGCGGGGGTCAAGTCTGACATTCGGACACGAGCTCTGCCGTAACGAATGCTACGGCAGAGCTCGTGTCCGAATG
>NZ_JAHTGR010000110.1:0-488 GCF_019166075.1 Duganella violaceipulchra
GCCAGGAACTGGCGCAGGTCCGGCGGCAGCTCGCCGCGCGCCACCACATAGGCGTGCAGCGAGGTCGAACCATCCTCCGCGCTGCGCGCCACCACGGCCGCCTCGGCGATCTCCGGATGGCTCAGCAGCGCGTTCTCGATCTCGCCCACCTCGATGCGCACGCCGTTGACCTTGACCTGGCCGTCGCGCCGTCCGAGGAAGCGCAGGTTGCCGTCGGCCAGCAGCACGCCCATGTCGCCGCTGCGGTACACCACTTCATCGGCGCCGGGACGCAGCGGATTGGGCACGAACACCTGCGCGCTCAGCGCCGCGTCGCGGTAGTAGCCCAGCGTGAAGAACGCCGAGCGCACATAGATCTCGCCGGGCGTGCCGACCGGGCACGCCACGCCGTCGGCGTCGAGCACGATCATCTGCGTGGCCGCGATCGGCTTGCCGATCGGGATGTAGCCGCGCTCCACGTCGGCCGCGACGATGCGGTGGTGGCAGCG
>NZ_JAHTGR010000111.1:0-482 GCF_019166075.1 Duganella violaceipulchra
GGCGCGGGGCGTGGCGCCGGACGTGCGCGTGGCGATCTGCGCCGAGCGCGGCGTCGAGATGCTGGTGGCGATGCTGGCGACCCTGAAAGCGGGCGGCTGCTATGTGCCGCTGGACCCGGCCTATCCGGGCGAGCGGCTGGCCTATATGCTGGCCGACAGCGCGCCGCTGGTGGCGCTGAGCGTGGGCGCCGGCCGGGCCGCGCTGGACGATATCGGCGGCGAGGTGGCGCGCATCGACCTGCGCGAGCAGGCTGCGTTGTGGAGCGGACAGGCGTCCGCCAATCCGCAGCGGCACGGACTGACCCCGGTCCACCTGGCCTATGTGATCTACACCTCCGGCTCGACCGGCGCGCCGAAGGGCGTGATGATCGAGCAGCGCAACGCGGTCAATTTCGTGCATTGGGCGCGCGACGAGTTCGACGCCGATACGCTGGCGCGCACGCTGGCGTCAACCTCGCTCAACTTCGACCTGGCGATGTACG
>NZ_JAHTGR010000112.1:0-482 GCF_019166075.1 Duganella violaceipulchra
GTAATATTGTCGATATGAGCGCGCTGCGCGGCGTCGGAGCTTCTTGGGTTCTCGGGTATGTGCTGTCTACCGGCAGCGCCACAGGGGCGCGCACCATCTCTCTATCCGGGACGGCGCCGCCGGCCTGTTTTATGCGGGCGCGCCGTGCGCATCGTGCGCGACGAACAGCAGCCGTTCGCCGCTGTCGACCTGCGGCGCCAGCGCCAGCCGGTGTTGCCGCCGGTGCCGGAACTCAAGCGCGGCCGCCAGTTCCTGGTCGGCTACGTCGGCGTGATGGCCTTCCGCACCCGCCAGGAGCAGGTCGGACGCGCCGCGCTGGCCGCCGGCCGCGACCTGCTGATGGCGATGATCGAAGATCAGCCCTACGACCTGGCCGCCACCGTCTTCCTTGCTGCGCATTTCGCGCGTCTCTTTGCGGTCGGGATCGTACAGGCGGGTCGCTTGCACCACCTTGCCGCCGTCTTCGATCAACTCGATCTGGC
>NZ_JAHTGR010000113.1:0-481 GCF_019166075.1 Duganella violaceipulchra
CGCCGCGCTGACCACCGCCCAGGTCAACAACCTGGCCACCGCCTCGCTGGCCGCGCTGAGCACCGCCGGCATCGCCGCGCTGACCACCAACCAGGTCGTCGCGCTGACCTCGGCCCAGCTGAGCAGCTTGGCTTCGGCCCAGATTGCCGCGCTGAGCAGCAACGCCATCGGCGCCATCGAGACCGCCGACCTGTCGGGTCTGACCACCGCCAACGTCGCCGTGCTGCGCAGCGCCCAGCTGGCCGGCCTGGCCACGGCACAAGTTGCCGCGCTGTCGACCAACCAGATCGCCGCGCTGAGCACCGCCGCCGTGTCCGGTTTGAGCACCAACCAGATCGTCGCGCTGACCACCGCCCAGGCAAGCTCGCTGAGCACCGCGCAAGTGGCCGGCCTGAGCACCGCCGCCATCGCCGCGCTGGAAACGGCCGACTTCGCCGCACTGAAGTCCGACGCGATCGCCGCGCTGAGCGCCAATCAGGTC
>NZ_JAHTGR010000114.1:0-480 GCF_019166075.1 Duganella violaceipulchra
GGCTACGCTCCTTGCCCTCCTTGCTTGTCTGGCCCGGGAGCCCTCCTGCAAAAAGATGAAAAACAACCCCATGCACAGTAGAGCCACGACCGCTGCCCGACACGGGACCCGCTCCGTCAAGCCATTGCAGCATCGATCAAATCAGCCGCAAACGGCGAGCATCGCAGCGCGGGTTGATTTGCGCAGCCAGACACGTCGCGAGCCAACACGATCCAGAGTCGGCAAGAATTCGATTTTTACGAAAATAGTTTGTCGCGTCGGGCAAAACAGTGGCATTATGCCATCGTGCCTGCTTGGCGCAGTCCGGGTCAGTTGCCTAGGCCAAATGACCTTGTATGTGCTGACCTGAGGCGCCCACGCCATCATCGCGCTGGTGACACGTCGCTCAGAGCCACTCCCGCGCCGTATTGCACCCACCGAATAATCACCACAACGCAGTTGTTGGAATGCAGATCAATCCCGCCATGCATCATCTTCGCC
>NZ_JAHTGR010000115.1:0-479 GCF_019166075.1 Duganella violaceipulchra
GACCGTCGTTCTCCGCGCTGCAAATGCCGGAAGTGATAGGCCGCCTGCTGCAAGTGTATGTGCGCGACCGCTACGAAGACGAATCGTTCGCCGACTGCGCGCAGCGCCTGGGCGTCGCGCCGGCGACGGCAAGTACTCGGTCGCCACCGAAAGCCGCGCCGCGCTGTTCGGCAAGATCCTGGAAAACCGCAGCGAGGGCGAGATCGACGAATTCGGCCTGGCGCATATCCGGCGCAAGTTCTTTGACGTGCACGCCGCCAGCCGCACCAAGATCAACAGCGCCGTGATCTCGCCGTTCAAGGGCATGCAGCTGGCCGCCTCGGTGCGCGGCTGGTGGTGGCGCCGCCGATCAGCAGCGGGCACCAGCTGTCGGACAACATCGTGCACCTGGTGCTGGCCAAGATCCCCGGCCCGGACGGCAAGCTGATTCCCGGCGTCAAAGGCATCTCGCTGTTCATCGTGCCCAAGTTCCTGGTCAA
>NZ_JAHTGR010000116.1:0-479 GCF_019166075.1 Duganella violaceipulchra
GTTGAGGTCGAAGCGCATCGCAGCGTAAGCGGACGCGCCGTGAAAGACGCCATCATGCTCGAGCAGCGGCGGAATCACGAGCACGTCGTTGCGCTGCATGTCGAACGACCAGTGGGCGACGCGCTCTTCGGCGGCCAGCAACATTCCCACGATCAACTTGTCGTCGCGGGAGCTGCGCTGCGTGCGCATGCCGAGGTTGAACGCGCCGATGCTGAGCGAGAAAGCGCCGATACCGATATGCGACAATCTCCCCCGCAGCCGTCCGCGCCCACGCTGCATCACGTCGACATGCGAGCCGTGAACGGCCTGATGAAGGTCTTCGAACCCGTCGAGCCTGCGCGAATCGACCAGAAGAAACTGCCCCATGGCCCTACCTTGTTACTGAACCGCGCCAATTCTGCGGCGGCCAAAAGCACAATACCACTACAACGCGAGGTGGGTGCGATCGGCTGACTTCGCGTTTTAAAGCAAATCATCGC
>NZ_JAHTGR010000117.1:0-474 GCF_019166075.1 Duganella violaceipulchra
GTCCAGGGGCCGATGGTGAGCGCGCCGATCTCGGTGCCGCGCGTCGTCGTCATCCAGGTCGCGCCGACGCCGACCGCGGTCGCGAGCAGCAGGGCCGTCAATGTGGTCAGGATCAGCCGCACGGGATCTTGTCAGTTCTTGCGCGGGGCGGACGCGTTCGCATTCTCTTCCGCATAGTTCTGCGGGAAGGCGAGCGCGCTGGTCGATGAAGCCGGCTTGGGCTGCTTGCCGTCGTCGGCGGTGGATTTGTTCGCGGTCCTGGCGGCGTCGTCGAGCAGCTTCTCGACGCGCACCAGGATGTCGGCGCCGCGCTTGGTCAGCACGGGCGGTGGGCCGGGCTTGGTCTCCAGCACCTTCGGCGCCGCATTGGCCTGCGCGTTGGCAACGCGTTCGGGCGGCAGCTTCTGGCCCATGCCGATGCCGGCGATTTCCCGGACCTCGACGCCCTGATGCGCCGCGAGCATGATGTCATGC
>NZ_JAHTGR010000118.1:0-470 GCF_019166075.1 Duganella violaceipulchra
GTTCAGGCCGGCCGCATAGCGCTTGTCGAACAGGTTGTTGACCAGGAAGGTGAACTTGTAGCGGTCCTGCTTGTCCTTCACGCCGAAGCTCAGGTTTGTGATGCTGAAAGCGCCGCCAGGCCGATGCTTGCGTAGGTCGGCAGCATGCCCATCAGCAGCGTCGGCACCGCCATCAGCAGGATGGACATGGTGAACATTTTTTTCCGGCCGAACAGATCGCCGAAGTGCGCCATGATGATGCCGCCCAGCGGACGCACCACGTAGCCGGCGGCGAAGATGCCGAAGGTTTGCACCATGCTCAGCCAGCCCGGCATAGCCGGCGGGAAGAACAGCTTGCCGCTGCGGAACGATTGCTGGCCGTCGTTGCCCGCTTCCGGCTCCACGCCGTAGATCCTGGTCGACGGCGAGATCGCGCGCGACGTGCTCAAGGCGCAGGTCAACGTGCTGCGCGTGCAATTGAAGGACGCCCA
>NZ_JAHTGR010000011.1:0-259794 GCF_019166075.1 Duganella violaceipulchra
GCCTCCAGGCCGACCTTGCCCTTGAACTCCGCCGTGTGCACCCGCCGTTTTTTTCCTTCACTCATTTGCTGTCATCCTTTCACGGACCACAGCTTAAACCATCGTCTCAGATTCGGGATCCACTATACCAAAGCGTGGATCCATCAGGCAAGCCGATTTGCGATTTCGGCTCGGACACCAGTTTGTTTTTTATTGAGAGCGATCATGAAACGCCATAAAGCCTTGTAAATCAGGGGTTTATGGCGTTTTTTTTCGCCCTCCGCCCAACCGCTAATGAAAAACAAACTGTTCCATTATTACAATTCGTGAGATTCTGCCGCACGATACGGTCCATACTGGTTCGGCTCCATCCCCCTCCGGCACCTCGTGTAAACATTCCACTTCACAGGACCATCATGAGCTATCTGACTTTTAAAACCGGCGCAGCCTCGGCGCCTGGCCGCGTGAATTCCCTGCGTTCGGCCTATTCGTCGTGGTTGCTGGCCAATCACGGCCATACCTATCGCGCGACCGTTGACCAGCAGTTGAAGCAGGCCAGCAATAAAAAATTGCTCAAGGCCGCGTCGCGCCCGGCCGGCGTCGCCGAGCCGCTCACGGTCGGCATCGTCGGCGGCGGCTTCGCCGGGCTGTTCTCCGGGCTGATATTGCAATCGCTGGGCATCGAATGCGAGCTGTTCGAGAGCTCCGACCGGGTCGGCGGCCGTATCCACACCTGGTATTCGTCCGACTACGATCCTGCCCATGAGGACACGTCCGGCCTCTACGGCGAAATGGGCGGCATGCGCCTGCCGCAGTTTTCCGCCGACATGCTGCCGGTGCAGCAGCTTGCGCTGGCGGTCAACGCGGTGCTGGAGCGGCACGGCCTGGACGAGCAGAAGGTCGTCTGGCGCAAGTTCTATTACGATTCGCCGGTCCAGCGCATGCGCTTCAACAATATGAAAGATCCCATCCTTAAACAGGATGCCGATCTCAACACGCTGAATTTCGACGTCGACAACGGCGGCGACGTGCCGCAGGTCTGGATGACTCCGAAGACCGGTAAGGACGGTCTCTACCTGCCGGTCAACATGGTGATGGGCCAGGTCAACGCCGACTTCATGGCCGCTATCACCGCCTCCTTCCCCGACGGCTTCGCGATGCTGATGCAGTACGACCAGTACTCCATGTGGGATTACCTGACCACCGTCTTCACGCTCGGCGATATGGGCCAGTACTACGATCCGGCGATGGGCGCCAAGAGCGATCTGCTGCCGTGGTCGATCGCCAGCTATCTGGAAACCACCTCGGTCGGCACCGGCATGTTCTCGGTGTCGTTCGTGGAGATGGTGATCGCCAACTACGACTGGGGCGGCAGCAAGAATCCCTACGACGCCAAGGACAGCAATGTGTACATGCTGACGGTGGCGCAGGGCATGCAGCGCTTCCCCGACGCCTGCCGCAGGGTGCTCGACATGGCGGCCGGCGTGCGCGAGGAAGACGGCAACAGCGCGCTGGTGCGGGTGGGATTGAAGAAGGACGCCAACGGCCGGTACACCTATGCGCCGGACAATCTGACGCCCGACGCGCAGCCGCCCGGCAGCGTCGCACCGGCCGCCGCGCCGACATCGCTGGCGCGGCAAGCGGCGCCGCAGGAAAAGCAGCGCGTGTTCCTGAAACATAAAGTCGTCGAGCTCTCGCACGACCCCGCGCTGTTCGATGGCGACGGTGGCATGAAGGTCAAGGTGCGCAAGTTGCAAGGCCCGTTCGACGAGCATGACCAGCCGCTGCGCAAGCGCGAACAGCCGGGCGACGAATTCATCGACAAGCATTATCGCTATGTGATCACCACGCTGCCGAACGGCGCGTATCTGAACGGCGAATTCAAGACCAACCTGCTCAACAATATTTCCTTCGACAAGGCCCAGGCGATCCGCGAGAGCCAATTCATGCCGTCGTTTAAAGCCTTCCTGACCTTCAAGACGCAGTTCTGGGCCGAGCTCGGCAAGCGCCAGGACAAGGGCCTGGGCGCGGCGTCGACCGATCACGCCAACCGCCAGATCATCTATCCGTCCTATGGCTACGACGGCAAGCAAGGCGTGCTGCAAGTCTATTGCTGGGCGCAGGACGCGCGCAAGCTTGGCGCGCTGGACGACGAGGCGCGCGTGGCCGAATGCCTGAAGGGCATCGCCCATCTGTACCCGGAAGTCGACATCGCGGCCCAATTCGCCGGCTACCACGACGGCAAGACCACCAAGACCTGGTTCTGGGACGAGAAGTCGGGCGGCGGGGCGTTTGCGCTGTTCAATCCGGGCCAGTTCAAAAACATCTATCCAGCGTTGCTCACACCGGAATTCGACGGCCACCTCAACTTCGCCGGCGAATGCTGCTCGGTGCATCACGGCTGGATCGTCGGCGCGCTCGATTCGGCCTACAACGCCGTCTACCACGTGCTGCAGCATGCCGGCCGCCACGATGCGATCGCCCAACTGCACAAGACCTGGGGCGTGGACGAGGCGCCCGATATCGAGCAGGACGAAGTCACCGCCAATCGGATGGAATACCAGTACGCCTACAACCTGGCCGACCGCGATCCCGCGTGGCCGGCCCAAGGCGCGGTGGACAGCATCTACCCGTCCGGCCACAAGGTATTCGAAGGCAGCGTGCCGGCCTTCATCCGCGACTTCGCCAAGGTGCCGCAATCGATGAAGGGCACGGCCAAGGACCGGCAAGTGTTGCGGATGCTGGGCGATCTGTGGGACGACAACGTGGCGCGGCGCACGGCCGCGCAGGCGGCTCAGCCGGCGCCGGTTGCGCCGCAAGACGACGCGGTGGCGATGCTCGAAGCGCTCTACTACGGAAAGAATTTCCAGACCATTCCGGCGCCGGCCTTCTGGCTCAAGGACGACGATGAATTCGCCCGCCAGCAACTGGCCGGCTTCATGCCCACGCTGCTGGCCGCGGTGAGCGAAAAAGACGTGCGCCAGCTGATCGAAAGCGCCAACATCCTGCACCCGGACCTGCTCGGGCCGTTGGCGCAGATCCGCTACGTGGCCGACTATCGCCGCTACCTGTCCGCCTGCACCACCATACCGAGCGGCTACTATCTGCCCAAGCCTATCGTGTTCTACAGCGTCAATGGCCAGGGCGACCTGACGCCGGTAGCGATCCAGCTTGAGGACAATGGCGAGCTGTTCACGCCAGGCATGCCGAACGCGCAGAACGCCTGGCTGTTGGCCAAGATGCTGACCAATTGCGCCGGCCAGACCTTGCATGACGTGGGCTTCCATCAACTGCTCACGCACCAGATCTGCGCCATGGTCTCGATCGCCCTGTTTTCCGAGGAAGTGTTCAATCCGGACGTCAATCCCGGTTCCAGCGCAGCGTTCCAGCAGCACCCGGTGTTCAAGCTGCTGCAGCCGCACCTGAGCAAGGCGTTGGAGTTTCAGCAGACCATCTACAATAGCGCTTTCGATCCGGACGCACTGTCCTTCCCGCAGACGCGCACCACCAATGGCAAGCCCGGCGTGTACAACATCGGCTTCGTCTACGACCAGATTTTCTCCTGTGGCCGGATCGGCAATTACCAGTTGCAGGACCGGATCTACGGCGACCCGGCGTTCCGCTTTCTTGACCTGGCCATCCCCAAGGATGCCCGCAAGCGCGGCGTGCACGAAACGCCGTTCTCGTATGCCTATGTGCATGACGCCACGCTGTGGTACGACGCGATTGCGGCGTTCGCTTCTCAGTTTGTGGACACCGTCTATGCCGACGGCGACAGCGCGGTGGCCGCCGACAGTCAGTTGCAGCGCTTCTTCGGCAAGCTGATCCCGGCCTTCAATTACCGCGACGGCGGAACACCGGCGCAACGCTTCCCCGACGAGGTGCTCACCACGGCCACGCTGAAAGAGGTGCTGGCGATGTTCATCTGGCAGTTTTCGGTGCAGCATACGGTGATCAACGACGGCGCCTACAATCAGGCCGCCTTCGTGCCGAACGCCTCGACGCTGATGCACGCGCCGCCAGCGGCCGATTCCTCGACCTGGACCGCGGGCGACGTGCTGGCCTGTCTGCCGGACCCCGGCGTCATCTATCCGGCGCTGGGCAAGATGACCTTCATGGACATCCAGATCAACGCATCGGTGACGGGACAGGGGCCGTACGCCGAAACCATCCTGGGCCGCAACACACCGGCGCCGGCAATCGACATCGTGCAGGACACCTATGCCTTCAGCGAGCCTGCCTTGCGCGAGGCGGTGTTCAGCTTCTACCAAGCCGCCAACAAGGTGGGGGCGGCGATCAAGCTGCGCCAGGCCAGGGACACGGCGCGCTACCTGTCGCTGCATCCGAACGCGCAGGCGATACCTGAAACCGTCGTCTTTAACCTGATCGAACCTGGCAACGTGATGAACACCATACAAACCTGAGCGCAGCCTTGAAGCACGGCGGCAGGCGACGATGGTTGCCCGCCGCCGTTTTATGTCGGCGCCGGCAAACTGTACAGTGACGCCATGCATTTCGAAATCTGAGACCGCACCGTCGGCTCAGCCAACACTTTCCAGCAAGCCGCGCTGCCACAGCCAGGCGGCGATGCGCTCGGCCTTGTGGCCGGGCATGCAGTCCGCCAGCATCTGCAACAGCTGGGCCAGCGGCAGCGGCTGCGCCAACCTGGCCAGATGCGGGAACAGCGCCTCGTTTTCCAGGAAGGCCAGCGGCCGCTCCAGATGGGGATGGTCGAGCGCCTGCTGCAGGCATACCCGGTCGTCAACCACGCAGGGCAGCTCGACGATCGCGGCGCCGCCGTGCAGGCGCAGCGGCCTGGCCGGGTTCAGGCCGGCCAGCGGCTTGAGTTCCGGCGGCTGGTAGCCGGCCAGCCGTGCGCGCTCCGTGGACAGCGCGGCCAGCAATTCCGGCCGCTCCGCGCCGTCGCCGACGGCCTCGCAGCGTGCGCGGGCTTGCCAGAAGGGCTGGTCGGCGCACCAGGCCTGGCCGTAATACGCTTCGGTCCAGTGCGCGTGGCGCGCGCAGGCCTCCACCAGCCTGCCCTCGAAGAAGCGGCGCGCCAGCGCATGGCGCTCGGGGCGCTCGTCGCCCAGCACGGTATGCAGGGCCACCGCCGCCTGCAGCGAAAAGCGCATCGCCTTTTCCACGCCGGACGAGGAAACCGGATCGAGCGCGAAGGCCGCGTCGCCCAGCTTCAGGCGGCCGTCCTGCCAACTGTCGGGCGCCAGGTAGGGCGTGGCCGAGCACATTTGCACCGCGCCCAGCAAGGGCAGCCCGGCCGCCGCGCGCAGCAGCTGGCTGTTCGCGCAGGCGGCGCGCAGGCGTGCCTCCGGCGCGGCCGTGCCGGCCTGCCGCGCCGCATGCGGATCGCACACCAGCATCAATCGATAGCGCCGGCCGGGCAGGCAGCCGGCCCACAGCCAGCCGTGTTCAAGCGCTTCGACCTGGGTGGCGCCGTCCAGCTGCGCCAGGGCCGACTGGTCGACCTCGCCCCAGATGGCCGCCAGCCGGGGCGCGCAGTCGATGCGGGACGCCGCGCCGCGGCCGCTGGCGTCGAGGATGTAGCGGGCGCGCACCTGGCGGCAGCGTGTTTCGGCGCACAGCAGGCTGGCCCGCCAGTCGCCCGCCGCGCCGGCCAGGTGCAGCAGGCGGGCCGGCTGTTCGAGCTCGACGCCACGGCGCCGCGCCAACGCCAGCAGGGCGGCGTCGAAGCGGCCCCGGTCGACGATGGCCGAGCCGGCCTGCTGCAGCAGGTCGGGCGTGCGGCTGCGCCACAGCACCCGGCTGCCCGCGTGGGCGACGTGCGGCACTTCCGCCAGCGCGTCGTTGGCGTCCAGCAGTTCGATGATGTTGCGCACGCCGGGCGTGAGCGCCTCGCCCACCTGCGCGCGCGGCCAGACGGCGCTGCGCTCGACCAGCAGCACGCTGTGGCCCAGCTGTTGCAGGCGCAGCGCGGCGCTGACGCCGGCCGGGCCGGCGCCGATCACCAGCGCGTCGAACAGGGTGTCGCCGTCGCCCATCGTTCTCAGTCCTGCGTGCCGGCCGGCGCGGCGTACCAGTCGGGCGCTAGCTGGCTCAGGCGTTGGTGCGCGCCTATCGTGTAGTGCAGCCAGCCGCGTATGTAGTCGCAGGCGCTGCGCCCGCGCGCCAGCACTTCGTGGTGGCAGCCGCCGCCGCACAGGTAGCGCGCCCAGCAGTCCGAGCAGGGCTGCTGCCGGTGCACATGGCGTTGGTTCAGCCAGATCGCCTGGCGGGCGCGGTCGACCCCGCCGTCGAGCGAGCCCATGGCGCCCTGTTCGTCGCCGACGAAGCGGTGGCAGGCCGACAGCTCGCCGTCGGCCGACACGCCGAAGTAGCCGGCGCCGGCGCCGCAGGGGTAGGGCCGGTGCGTGCCGCGCTGCAGTTCGCGCAGCGCGTTCTGCATGTTCATGAAGGGATAGCGGCGGCCCTGCAGCACGTTCTGCTCGAAGGCCAGGCCGCAGGCGATCATCGCCTCCAGCATTTCGCCCAGCTCGGCCTCGCCCATCTCGGCGCGGCCGTTGGCGGCGCGCAGCAGCGGCGAGAAGCCGACGCTGTGGAAGCCCATGCCGATGAACAGGTCGAGCGTGGCCGGCAGGTTCAGGTTGAACGGCGTGACGGTGACGCGCGCCGACACCTGCATGCGGCGCTGCGTCGTCAGCAGCGGCGTGATGCGTTCGAGGATGCTGTCGAAGGAACCCTTGCCGCCCTTGAAGGGCCGCAGCCGGTTGTGCTGTTCGGCCGCGCCGTCCAGGCTGACGGTGACGGCGAAGCCGTGCTGCTCGAAGAAGTCGGCGTCGTCCGGCCGCAGCAGGGTGCCGTTGGTGGTGATCGAGTAGCGGCAGTCGACCTGGCGCAACGCCGCCTGCCGGCTGGCGTAGTCGGTCACGCTGCGCAGCACCGCGCGGTTCGACAGCGGCTCGCCGCCCATGAAGGCCAGGTTCACCTTGGCGCCGGGCGCCGCCTGCGACAGCAGCAGGTCGACCGCCTTGAGCGCCTGTTGCTCCTCCATGCTCTTGGCCTTGCCGCCGAATTCGCCCTGCTGGGCATAGCAATAGGTGCAGCCGAGGTTGCACTTCTGCGCGATCGCCAGCGACAGCGCGTGCAGCGGCGGCGCGGCCAGCGGGGTGTCGTCGATCAGCGCCTCGGCGTGCAGGCCGCAGCTGTCGACCAGGCCTTGCAGCAGGGCCGGGTCGTCGCTGCCCAGCGCGCTGCGGAACTGTTCGGTCAGCCCGGGCGGCAGGTGGTACAGGCGCGTGCCGTTGACCATCAACAGCTGCGCGCCCTGGGCGTCGTCGATCAGGTGGGCGTGGCGCTGGCGCGGCCGCGAGGCCTCCACGATGCGGCTGCTCAGCGCCCGCGCCAGGGCGGCGCCGTCCGCCGCCGTGGCCTTGGCGGCGGACGGCGCGTCAGGATTCATCGGCATCCTTGCCACGGATGATGAAGCGCAGGTCCTCCTGCCAGGACTTGAACAGGTCGTCGTAGGAGTACAGCCGGGTGTCGGTGCGGTTGTCCGGGATGTAGGTGCCGGTGCGCTTCTTGGCGAACCACATGTCGCCGTGCGACAAACCATTGACGCCCGGTTCGACGTTGACATAGTCGGGGCGCGAGGCCGCCCAGTAATAGCAGGCGCACTCGCGGTAGTCGTTCTGCCACGGCGCGCACAGGCCCTGGGTCAGTTCGCCCGGCTGCAACAGCGCCGGATTGAAGGCCGCCGTGTCCGGCTCGAAGAAGGTGCGCAGGCGCAGCTCGACGGTGATGACGGGCGTGTCCGGGCCGGCCAGCACCTCGGTGCTGGCGTCGGTCTGGGCGGTGAACTCGCAGCTGACCATCTGGCCCTGCAGGTGCAGGATGCGGGCGATCGAGTTCGACCATTCCATGAAGGACACCGCGTTCGGGTTGGCCGCCGAGGCCAGCGTGCCGGAGCTGCCGTCGGGGAACACCGGCCCGGTGGTGTTGACCATGGTGCCAACCTCCAGGCCGGCAAAGCGCAGCAGGCGGCGCGTGACCAGGTGCTGGAAGGCGGGCTCGGCGTCGATCACGTAGTTGTTGTTCTCCACCAGCACGATGCCCTCGAAGGCGCGCCGCCACAGGTTGCGGAAGTCGAATTCCAGGCCGGGGAAGCAGTTGGAGATCGCGCTGCGCGGCAGGATGGAGGCGGGATTGCCGGCGCCGCGGTGGTGGATTTGCGCGGTCAGGTTGTTGGCGCTCAGGCTGGGCTGTTTTGCGGCCATCACAGGTCTCCTGCAGGATTGTTGGGGGGGCTGAACATGGCGTTGCGGGCGGCCTTGACCACCATGTCGATGTGGCGCCGGGTCAGCGTCAGGCTGCGGCCGTCGGCGCCGCGCATCAGCGCCGGCATCTTGCGCAGCGCGATCGCCGACAGGTCGCCGATTTCCTCGGGCAGGCGCAGGGTCTGGGCGAACCATGGCGCGCCGCCGGCCGACAGGGCGCTGAACACCCGCTCGTGCAGGGCGCGCAGCGCCAGGTTGTCGACCAGCGAGGCGGCGGCGATCGGCTCGTAGTAGCGCTCGAAGTCGCTGCTGTTCTGCCGCACCATGGTGCTGGCCACGTTGAGGCGGCCGTTGACCGGGTTGCCGTTCATGATCGCCGTGTTCATCAGCCGCACCGTCTCCAGCGCGCGCAGCACCAGTTCGGTGGCCTGTTCCAGCGAGACCTCCTCTTCCGGCACGGTGGGGCCGTGCAGCAGCTGCTCCAGCTCGTCGGAGACGACGCGGATCGGCAGCGTGTCCGGCGCGTAGGCCGGCGGGCCGGCGCCGATGGTGGCCTGGGCCACCAGCGTGCTGCTGTCGGCCAGGGTCAGCACCACCCGCACCAGGCCGTCGCATTCATCGTCCAGGTAGCCCCAGCTGACCTGCTGGCCCTGGGCGTTGGCGTAGCCGGCGTAGATGCCGGCCGGGTTGGTCAAGGTCGGGCCGCTGCCTTCGGTGTAGTTGAGCCAGTCGCCGCGGGCGGCGTCGTACAGCACCAGCGCCTCGTGGTCGATGATCGGGTCGGGCACCAGCAGCGGTATGCCGTCGGCCTGCGGTTCCAGGCGCTGCAGGCGGCTGCCGTAGACCTTGCCGGCGGCCGGCGTGTAGCGCAGGCGGATCTCCGGAAAGTCCTCGCTGGGGGCGATGAACTGCACGTGGCCGAGCGGCAGCGTTTTGCCGGGCAAGTAGTTCTCGCACCAGCCTTGCAGCGCGTGGCGGCCGTGGTCCTGCAGGCGGAACAGGTTGGCGTGGACCTGGTCGTTGCGGTTGTTGGTGCGGCGGTAGATCTTGATGTTGCCCAGCTCGACGTCCCAGTGCAGATTGGCCAGCGCCAGGCCGTGCTCGGCCAGCAGGGCGGTGGTCAGCGGCTGCAGCTGCTCGGGTTCCTCGCTGGTGCGCGCATACACTTCGAGGAAGGGGGCGACCGGGCGCACCAGCTTGTTCTCGTCCTTGAAGCGGATGTTGTCGGGCACATAGGCGCGCACGATGCGGCCGCTGTGCGGATCGACCTCGAAACTCTCGCGCGGCACGATGCGGCGGTAGTTCATCGGGCTGTCCGGATCGGTCTCCAGGTCGTAGGCTTCGAGCGGCTCGGCCGCGCCGCCCAGGCGGGCCACGGACAGCGGGGGCAGGATTCTCAGTTCCAGTATCGGCATCATGGTCTCCTAGAGCAGGGCGGTGTCGATGGTGCCCGACAGGATGCGCAGGATCAGCTCGCGCATATTGCGGTCGGCTTCGCGCAGCGACGCCAGATAGGCGTGGCGGGACTCGGGCGCCAGCAGCTGCAGCGCTTCGACCACGCTGGCCGAGGCGGTTAGCAGGTCGAGGTGGCCGCGCCACTTGTTGGCCTCGCCGAACGGGCTGTTGAGGGTGTAGGGCATCTGGAACGGCGGCCCGGCGAAGCCGGCGGCCGGCTTGTCGGCCGAGACCGGCGACTGCATCAGGATCTCGGAGACGGCGCGCAGGTTGTACATCTCGCCGAAGGTGGCGTTGACGATGGCGCCGCGCGGGGTGATCGCGCCGGCCGCGTTCAGGCCGCCGTACAGCGTGAAGCTGTGGATCAGGTAGTTCAGCAGCATGCGGTAGCGGATGTTGTGCAGCGTGGCCCACAGCGCCGATTCGGGATGGGTGATGCGGGTGCTGGTGGCGTTTTCATCGCTGCCCTCGTCGTCGGGATCGAGCGAGACGTAGGGATTGATGGCGACCTGGCGGGCCGGCGCCCAGGCGGCGCGCCCGGCGGGACCGCTGGTCAGCAGGCCGGCCTTGCTCTGCGGTTGCAGCGCCTGCCATTGCGGCGCGGCGAAATCGAGCGGGCGGGCGGCGTTCCAGTGTTCCGCCGTCAGCGGCGCGAGCTCGACCAGCTCGCGCATCTCGACATAGATACGCAGGAAGCGCACGAAGTGCGAGGCGGTGGTGCCCTTGGTGGCCTCGCCCTGCTCGGCGATGGCGTGCAGCGCGGCGACCATGTCGTCGCGGCAGGTCTGCGGCACCACCAGCACATCCGGCGTCTGCGTCGGCTGGCCGCTGGGGCGGCCGCGATGGCCGCCCTGGTAGCCGCGGCCCCACTCGGCGAAGTCGGCCTGGGCCGGCAGGGTCGAAGCGTCGAAGGCGGCGTCCGGGATGTAGTCGGGATCGGCCACCAGTGGAATCAGGGTGTTGAACAGCGCCGCCACCTGCTGCGGGTCCTCGACCTTGGCGTGCACGCGCAGGCGGATCTCTTTGCCCAGCGCGCCGCCGTCCCAGCCGACCGGCGATTCGGCGTACACATACTTGGCCAGCGAGTCGAGCGTCAGCGGTTCGAGCGTGAACGGGAAGGGGTAGAACGGCGAGTCCCAGGGCTCGTCCTCGCGTTCCATGTGCAGCGGGGAGCCGATCAGGCGCAGCGAGTTCTGCACCGAGATCAGGTGGCCCATCTCTTCTTTGGCGATGCCCAGTATCACTTCCTGCCAGGTGCGCACGCTGTCGCGGAACGCCTCGGGCACCTGCGGGCCGCCCAGCGAATAGGCGGCGTACAGGTATTGCACCATCAGGCAGTGTTCGATTTCGGCGTCGATCGACAACAGGTAGGTGATGTAGTCGCGCGGCGAAAATTCCAGGTTCAGCGCCGCCGTGCCGGAGGACTTGGCGCTGGCGGCCGGCGCGACCGTGCCGCGCAACAGCTGCGGCGTGGTCGACGGCAGGCCTTGTTCGGTGCCGGTGCGGGGCAGGACGGCGGAGGGGGCGCCGAGGTGGCGGCGGATCTGTGCAGCTCGCATTTCTTGTCCTTCTCATGTAGGACATCCCGTGGGGATGCGTTGCATTTGGCGGTATGCCGGCGCCGCCGGGGCGGGCTGACAGTGCTGCGAGTATCGTCATGGCTTACAAAATCGTCAACGATAAAAAATCACCATGGTGGCGAAAATACCACCCGCGACGCTTGCATGCTGCGCCACCGGGGCGGGCGATCTGGCGTGGCTATTGGCGTGGGCGACGGATGGGAAAGTGTCAAGAGGGGGCGGTGGGTGGCAGAAAAAATGTGCACGACGGCAGGCGTTCCGCCCATGTATAATGCCGCGCTCGCTCGGTTCGGACCGCCGCGACACCACCCGACGCGCACCCTTCCTGACTCCCCATGCCAGCTTCTTTTTCCCGCACTTCCTCGGACGACACGTCCGCCTTGGCCCCTCTCAAGCATGCGGCGTTCCGCATGCTGTGGTGTGCCTGGCTGACCGCCAATGTCTGCATGTGGATGAACGACGTGGCCATCGCCTGGATGATGAGCTCGCTAACCGCGTCGCCGGTCATGGTGGCGCTGGTGCAGACCGCGTCGACCTTGCCGGTATTCCTGCTCGGCTTGCCCTGCGGCGCCTTGGCCGACCAGGTGGACCGGCGCCGCTACTTGATCCTCACCCAGTGCTGGGTGGCGGCGGTGGCGTTGCTGTTGTGGCTGGCGATCCTGTCCGGGATGAGCTCGCCTGCGATGCTGCTGGGGCTGACCTTCGCCAACGGCATCGGCCTGGCCATGCGCTGGCCGGTGTTCGCCGCCATCGTGCCGGATCTGGTGCCGCGCGCCCAATTGCCGGCGGCGCTCGCGCTCAACGGCGTGTCGATGAACGCCTCGCGCATCATCGGTCCGCTGGTGGCCGGCGCGCTGATCGCCAGTGCCGGCACGGCCTGGGTGTTCGCGCTCAACGCCGTCCTGTCGACGCTGGCCGCGCTGCTCATCATGCGCTGGCGCTATGCCCAGGCGCCGGTGCTGGCGGGGCAGCAGCGCCTGACCGCCGCCATGCTGGACGGTGTGCGTTACGCCCTGCGGTCCGCGCCGCTGAAGGCGGTACTGCTGCGCATCTTCCTGTTCTTCTTTCACTCGACCGCCTTGCTGGCGCTGTTGCCGCTGGTGGCGCGTCACTTTCAAGATGGCAGCACTGGAACCTTCACCGTTTTGCTGGCCTGCATGGGGGGCGGCACGGTGCTGGCCGCGCTGTTCCTGCCTCGCTGGCGCCTATCGATGTCACGTGAGATGCTAACGCTGCGCGGCGCGATGGTGTTGTCGGCCGCGATGTGCGGCGTGGCGTTTTCCACGCATGTTTATTTTGCCGCGCCCATCATGTTCGTGGCGGGCATGGCCTGGATCGCGACCGCCAACGCGCTGATCGTGTCGGTGCAGCTGGCATTGCCCGACTGGGTGCGCGCTCGCGGCATGGCGATGTATCAGATGGCCATCATGGGCGCGAGCGCGTCCGGCGCCGCCTTGTGGGGCCAGGTCGCCGCGCTCGGCGGCCTGAAAACCAGTCTGGTCTGCGCGGCCCTCTCGGGCGCGGCGGCCATGTTGTTGGCGCACCGGCTCAGCGCTGATCGCATCTAACGTTTTGGGCCACAGGCCACCCGGCGCCACGCTGCGCGCCGGCTCTCCGACATCGACACCACCTATCAGGAAATTCCCCCCATGAGCAATAGCACCTACGACAACACCGCAGCGCCGGTTGTGGCGCCCCCCTCACGAGGCCAGCGCGCCATGTGGTTCTTGTGGAATCTGAATCCCGACGGCGCCGAGTACGGGCTGCCGATGGCATGGACCATCCGCAGCCCGCTCGACGTCGCCGCGCTCGAAGCGGCCCTGCACGAGCTGGTCCAGCGCCACGCCGTGCTGCGCACCACCTACGCCGCGCCGCACGGCGACATGGTGCAGCTGATCCATCCGCAGGGCCGCGCCGGCTTTCAGCAGATCGACGCCGCCGGATGGGACGCGCAGCGGCTGCACGCGCGCCTGACCGAGGCGGCGCATTTGCCGTTCGACCTGAAGAACGGCCCGGTATTCCGCTGCCACCTGTACACCCGCAGCGACAACGAGCACGTGCTGCTGTTCAATAGCCACCACATCGCGACGGACACCTGGTCGCTGATCATCATGATGGACGAGCTGGGCGTGCTGTATCGCGACCGCGTTGCCGGGCAAGCCTCCGCGCCGGCGCCCGAGGGGCTGTCGTACACCGACTACGTCGCATGGCAAAGCGATCTGCTGGCGTCGCCGCGCGGCGACGAGCACTGGACCTACTGGCAAGCGCAACTGGCCGGCCCGGCCCACCTGGACCTGCCGACCGACCGTCCCCGGCCGCCGGTCCAGCACCACGCCGGCGCCGGCCACGCGTTTCAGCTGAGCGAAGAACTGACCCGGCAAGTGCGCGCCCTGGCCAGGCAGGAGGATGTGACGTTCTACACCGTGCTGCTGGCGGCGTTCTACGCGCTGCTGTACCGCTACACCGGGCAGGACGACCTGGCCGTCGGTTCGCCGCGCTTCGGCCGGCCGCCGCAGGGCTACGAGCGCGCCGTCGGTTACTTCGCCAGTCCGTGCGCGCTGCGCGTCCATTTGGCCGGGGACACCCCGTTCGCCCAGTTCCTGCACCAGGTGCGCGAGGTGCTGGTCGGCGCCAAGGATCACCAGGATTTCCCGTTCCCCTTGCTGGTGGAGCGCCTGGGCCTGCCGCGCGATCTGAGCCGCAGCCCGGTGTTCCAGGTCGCCTTCACCTACCAGAAATCGCAGCTGTCCCACATGCAGGGCGTGGCGGCGGCGCGCATGGGCCTGGCTGGCGCCAGCCTGGATCTGGCGGGCCTGCGGCTCGACTCCTATCCGCTGGAGCTGCGCAGCGTCAAGTTCGACCTCGACTTCGTGGTGGAGGAAGTGGACGGCTCGCTGCGCGGCGTGTGCTGGTACAACACCGATCTGTGGGACGCGGACAGCGTCGCCTATCTGGTCGAGCATTTCCAGACCCTGCTGCTGGGCGCCACCCGCGCGCCCGAGCTCGCGCTGGACCGGCTGCCGATGCTGACGGAGCGCGAACAGCGCATCCGCGCCGAACACAACGCCACCGACGCGCCGTTCCCGCAAATCTGCGCCCATCGCTGGTTCGAACAGTGGGCGGCACGCACGCCGTCGGCGCCGGCGCTGCGTTACGGCGACGACAGCATGTCCTATGAGGAGCTCAACCGGCGCGCCAACCGCCTGGCGCATCACTTGCGCGGACTGGGCCTGCAGCGCGGGCAACTGGTCGGCCTGAGCATGGAGCGCGGACAGCCCGAACTGGTGGTCGGCCTGCTGGCCATACTGAAAGCCGGCGGCGCCTACCTGCCGCTGGACCCCGAGTATCCGCAAGACCGGCTGGCCTACATGCTGGAAGACGCCGGCGTCGCCTTGCTGCTGACCCAGGAGGCGCTGCGCGCGCGCCTGCCTGCCAGCGCCGCGCGGCTGGTGTGTGTCGACACCGACCTGGCCGGCATGGCCGATGCGCCGGACGACCATCCGCAGGCCAGCCCGGCGCCGACCGACCTGGCCTATGTGATCTACACCTCGGGCTCGACCGGACGTCCCAAAGGCGTGATGCTGGAACACCAGGGCCTGTCGAATCTGGCGCAGGCCATGATAGACGGCTTCCAGGTAGCGCCGGAGAGCCGGGTGCTGCAGTTCGCCTCGTTCAGCTTCGACGCCTCGGTCAGCGAGGTCTTCATGACGCTGTGCGCCGGCGCCAGCCTGTGCCTGGCGCCGAAAATGGCGTTGATACCGGGCGCCGCGCTGGTGCATACCATCAATCGCCATGCGGTCTCGGTGGTCACGCTGCCGCCGTCGGTGCTGGCGCTGCTGCAACCGGCCGACCTGCCAACGCTGAAGACGGTGGTCACGGCGGGCGAGGCCTGCGGCTTGGAACTGGTCAGGCGCTGGAGCGCCGCGGTCCGCTTCATCAACGCCTACGGCCCGACCGAGGCGACGGTGTGCGCGACCATGACGGTGCTGGCGCCGCAGACGCAGTGCGTGAGCATCGGCCGGCCGCTGGCCAACACCCGGCTGTACGTGCTGGACCCGCTGCTACAGCCGGTGCCGCGCGGCGTCGCCGGCGAGCTGTATATCGCCGGCGTCGGCCTGGCGCGCGGCTATCTCGGCCGTGACGACCTGACCGCCGAGCGCTTTGTCGCCAACCCGTTCGGCTCCCCTGGCGAACGCATGTACAAGACCGGCGACCTGGCCCGCTATCTGCCGGACGGCAGCCTGGAGTTCCTGGGCCGCCTCGACCATCAGGTCAAGATACGCGGCTTCCGCATCGAACTGGGCGAACTCGAAGCCGTCATCGGCGAGCATGCCGCCATCCGCGACACGCTGGTGCTGGCGCGGCGCGAAGCGAACAACGACCAGCGCCTGGTGGCCTACGTGATCGCCCGCGACGGCGCGGTTGTCAGCGGCGCCGACCTGCGCGCCCACATGCAGGGCAAGGTGCCGGACTTCATGGTGCCGGCCGCGTTCCAATTCCTCGACGCCTGGCCGATGACGCCCAACGGCAAGATCGACCGGCGTGCGCTGCCGGCGCCGGCCGGCCGCTCCGCCGACGCCGGCATCGCGCCGCCGCGCGACCAGCTGGAGCAGCAGATCGCCGCCATCTGGCAAGCGGTGCTGAACCTGACGGCGGTCGGCATCGACGACAGCTTCTTCGACGTCGGCGGCCACTCGATGAGCATCGTCGAGGTCGAAGTGCTGCTGGAGGAGAAGCTGGGCCTGACGGTGCCGACCATGGACCTGTTCCGCTTTCCGACCATCCGCGCGCTGGCCAATCACCTGCGCACCGCGCTGAGCCACGGGCACGACCTGGACGCGCAGTCGCGCGAACATCTGCACGCCGTGCCGCCCGGCGCGCCGGCCGGCAACGACATCGCCATCATCGGCATGGCCGGCAAGTTTCCCGGCGCCGCCAACGTGGCGGAGTTCTGGCGCAACTTGCGCGCCGGCGCCGAGTCCATCACGGAGCTGACGGATCAGCAGTTGCTCGACGCGGGCGTCGACCCGCAACTGCTGCGCGAGCCGCGCTATGTCAAACGCAAGGGCATCCTGGACGACGTGGCCTGTTTCGACGCGCGTTTCTTCGGCTATCCGCCGCGCGAGGCGCAGTTGATGGACCCGCAGCAGCGCCTGTTCCTGGAACTGGGCTGGCAGGCGCTGGAGCACGCTGGCTACGGCGGCGCCGACTGCGGCCGCGTCGGCGTCATTGGCGGCGTCGGACGGGCAGGGTATCTGCAGCATTTCCTTGACGTCCGTCCCGAGTCCGCCGCCGAACTGTTCCAGACCACCATCCTGAACGAGAAGGATTTCCTGTCCACCCGCCTGGCCCACAAGCTCAACCTGCGCGGCCCCGCGCTCACGGTGCAGACCGCGTGTTCGACCTCGCTGGTGGCGGTGCACCTGGCGTGCCAGCAGCTGCTGCAGGGCGACAGCGACATCATGCTGGCCGGCGGTGTGTCGATCGAGGTCCCGCACGCGACCGGCTATCTCTACCAGGAAGGCCACATCCTGTCGCCGGACGGCCGCTGCCGGGCGTTCGACGCCGGCGCCGGCGGCACGGTGCGCGGCAGCGGCGGCGCGCTGGTGGTGCTCAAGCGCCTGAGCGACGCCCAGCGCGACGGCGACACCGTCTGGGCCGTGATCAAGGGCTCGGCCATCAACAACGACGGCAACGGCAAGGTCGGCTTCACCGCGCCCAGCGTGGACGGGCAGGCCGACGTGATCGGCCAGGCGCTGCGCCGGGCCGGCGTCGATGCGCGCAGCATCGGCCTGGTCGAGGCGCATGGCACCGCCACGCCGCTGGGCGATCCGATCGAGGTCGCCGCGTTGACCCAGGCGTATCGTCGCTACACGGACGAGCGCGAATATTGTCTGCTCGGTTCGGCCAAGGCCCATGTCGGCCACCTCGACACGGCGGCCGGCGTCACCGGCTTGATCAAGGCGGCGCTGTCGCTGCACCACGGTGTAGTGCCGGCCATGCCGCACTTCCAGTGGCCCAATCCCAAGCTGGACCTGGCGCGCAGCCCGTTCCGCATCAACACCGCGCTGGCCTCCTGGCCGGTGTCGGACCTGCCGCGTCGCGCGGCGGTGAGCTCGTTTGGCATAGGCGGCACCAACGCCCACCTCATCCTGGAGCAGGCGCCGCCGGCCCTGCCCACGGCGGCCGGGCTGCCGCAGCAGTTGTTGACGTTGTCGGCCAAGTCGGCCACGGCGCTGGAGGCGATGAGCCGCAATCTGGCGGACTACCTGCGCGAACATCCGGGCGCCGACCTGGCTGATGTCGCCTACACGTTGCAAGCCGGGCGTGCGCCGCTGCCGCACCGGCGCGCCGTGGTGGGCGCCGATGCGGCCGGTGCGGCGGATGCGCTGGCGGCCACGTTCGCACAGCCAGCATCGGCGGCGATGGCGGACGGCGCCGCGCGGGTGACCTTCCTGTTCCCAGGCCAGGGTCTGCAACAAGTCAACATGGGGCGCGGCCTGTATGCGTCGCTGCCCGAGTTCCGTGCCGAGGTCGATGCCTGCGCCGAGTTGCTGTGGCCGGTGCTGGGTCTCGATCTGCGCACGTTGCTGTATCCGGCGCCGGAGGCCGAGCAAGACGCCGCGCGGCAGCTGGCGCAGACGGCGATCACGCAGCCGGCCATGTTCGTGGTCGAGTATGCGTTGGCCCGCCAGCTGATGCATTGGGGCGTGCGTCCGCACGCCATGATGGGACACAGCCTGGGTGAATATGTGGCGGCCTGCCTGGCCGGCGTCATGTCGCTGCCCGACGCGCTCAAGCTGGTCGCCGCGCGCGGCCAGCTGGTGCAGGGCCTGCCCGCCGGCGCCATGCTGGCGGTCGAGGCCAGTCCGGCGCAGGTGCAGCCTTTCCTCGGCGCCGGGGTGGACCTGGCGGTGGTCAACGGCCCGCGTGCCTGCGTGCTGGCCGGGACGATGGAGGCGATCGCCGCACTGTCGGTCCCGCTGGAGCAGGCCGGCTTGCGCAGCAGGCGCGTGCCGACCTCGCACGCCTTCCATTCCGCCATGCTCGACCCCATCCTGGACCAGTTCAGGGCGCGGCTGGGTGAGGTGGCGCTGCACGCGCCGCAGATTCCGTACATCACCAACGTGACGGGATCGTGGGTGACGGCCGAGCAGGCCACCAGCGCCGACCATTGGGTACGGCATATGCGCCAGACCGTGTGCTTCGCGCAAGGGTTGGAGCTGTTGCTGGAGACGCCGGACGGCCTCTATCTGGAAACCGGTCCGGGGCAGACCTTCAGCGCCATCCTGCAGCGCCACCCCAACAAGCAGAACGTGCGCTTTGCCGGCCCGACGCTGGCCGGCGCGACCCAGCCATCGGACTGTGCGGCCTTGCTGGCCAGCCTGGGGCAGCTCTGGTGCAACGGTGTCGCGCCCGATTGGTGGCGCCTGCACGAGCACGCGGCGCGGCGCCGCATCGCCTTGCCGGTGTATCCGTTCGATCGCTCCCGCTACTGGCCCGAGGCGCGCCAGGCCACGACGTCGTCCGCCACGCGCTTCGCGGCCGTGACGCGCGTTGAAGCGGCATCCGCGCCGGCGCCGCAGACTACGCCCGCGCGCCGGCTCGCGCCGCGCGATGCGTTCGAGCTGGAAGTGGGCAAGGTGTTCGCGGAGATATTGGGCGTGGACGAGCTCGCGCTTGACGACAATTTCTTCGACCTCGGCGGCAGCTCCCTGTCGTCCCTGAACGTCATCCTGCGCCTGGAGCGGAGTTTTGATTGCAGCCTGTCCAGCGCAGTCCTGTTGGAGCATCCGACGGTCGAAAGCCTGGCCCAGGCGCTGCGTTCCGGCAGCGCGGCGGGCGCTTCACGCCTGGTCGGCATGCGCACCGGCGGCAGCCGCGCGCCGCTGTTCTGCATCCATCCGTATGGCGGCCACACCATGGGCTATGTCGAGCTGACGCGCTGCCTTGGCGCCGATCAGCCGGTGTACGGCGTCCAGGCCCGTGGCTTGCAGGGCGCGGAGGCGCCGCTGGATAACATCGAGGACATGGCGGCGGACTACATCGCCTTGATCAAGTCGCGGCAGGCGACCGGGCCCTACCATCTGGCCGGTCATTCGATGGGCGGATGCATCGCCTATGAGATGGCGCGGCAGTTGCGCCAGGCCGGCGATGAGGTGGCGCTGCTGGCGCTGATCGACTCGCGCGCGCAGAACGCCAGCGCGCAGCCGCTGTATCGCAACGGCGCGTACGGCCAGCTGGCCGGCACGGACTGGCTGCATGACGACGTGGTGTTGCTGGGCATTCTGCTGCCGCGCCTGCCCATGGATTGGGACCAGCTGCGCGGCGTGGCGGGGCCGGAGCAGTGGTCGCATGTGCTGGAGGCGGCCATGCGGCAGGGGCTGTTGCCGCCGGAGGCCGGGGCAGGGCAGGTGCGGCAGATGCTGGCCGTGGCCCAGGCCAACGATACCGCGCTGCGCGCTTACCAGCCGCCGTCCGCCGATATGCCGGTCTTGCTGTTTTGCGGCACCGAGGGGTTCGCCCAGCAATTTGGCGAACCCGAATTGGGCTGGCGCGAGCTGGTCCCGGACGGGTTGGAGCTCGTGACCATTCCGGGAACGCACCACACCGTCATGGCAGGAGCGGGCGTGGCGGCGATCGCCGAACGCCTGGCGGTGGCCTTGAGCGGGACTCGGAACTGACCGTCGTCGATCACGTCGGACTGCGCGGCAGCGCACAGCACTGGTGCAAAAAATAAAATAGTGCACCGCGCATGTTCGACGTAAGCCGGGATTGCGGGTTGCAAGATGGCATGCGGTTTGCATGTACCATTGCAACTCGTTTAACAGGTGCCCAAGCCATGTCATATTCCATCGTGCGTCGTCTCGATCTCCTTTTGCTGGGCTTGATCTTGGGCGGCGTCGCCGATTCAGCCAGCGCCGCCGCACACGGGCCGCGCCCGGTGAAGGTCATGTTGATCAGCATGTTCGCGCAGGAAGCGGCGGTCTGGACCGACAAGCTCGGGCTGGATCAGGCGATCCCTGTGCCGGGGCTGTCGCCGCGCTATCCTGCGGTGCGCTGCAACAGCGACGACGTCTGCCAGATGACGACCGACATGGGCAAGGCCAACGCCGCAGCCTCGGTGTCGGCGCTGGCGCACAGCGGCCTGTTCGACCTCAGGCAAACATATTTCATCATCGCCGGGATTGCCGGCGTCGATCCGGCCCAGGGCACAACGGGCACGGCGGCATGGTCGCGCTATCTGGTGGATTCGGACCTGGCGTGGGAATTGGACGCGCGCGAGCGGCCGGCGGGCTGGTCGACCGGCTATCTCGGCATCAACACCAAGACGCCCGGCGTCAAGCCGCCGCTCGGCTATGGCAGCGAGGTGTACAAGCTCAACGACCGCTTGCTGGACAAGGCGCTGTCGTTGTCGCGTGGCGTGGCGCTGGCCGATTCCGAGCAGGCCCAAGCCTATCGCGCGCTGTACGCGGCCGCGCCCGGCAACCAGCCGCCGCAGGTCACGCAGTGCGATTCCATGACGGGCAATAACTGGTACCACGGCGATTTGCTTGGGCGGCGCGCGCGCGACTGGTTCAAGCTGCTCACCGACGGCCAGGGCACATACTGCATGAGCTCGCAGGAAGACAACGCCAGCTACACCGCGTTGAAGCGCGCCGCCGGCGCCGGTTTGCTGGACGACCAGCGCGTGGCGGTACTGCGCGCGGCCTCGAACTTCGACCGTCCGCATCCCGGCCAGACGCCGCTGGCGTCGTTGTCCGCCAATTCCGGCGGTTTCGCGCTCGCGCTGCAGAACCTGTATCTGGCGGCCGCGCCGCTGGTGCATGACATCGTCGAACATTGGCCGGACTGGCGACAGCAAACACCGGAGAAGGAAGCGCCGGTCGGTCATATCGACGGCGCTCCGGCCGGCGGAGCGCCGTTGGCGCCGAAGGTGATGATCGTCAACATGTTCGGCGGCGAAGCCGCTCCCTTCATCAAGGCGCTGCGGCTGACGACCGGCCGCAAGGTGCCGGGCCTGTCGCCGCGCTATCCAGAAGTGCTCTGCGATCGCGACAATATTTGCCAGGTCACCACCGACATGGGCTACAGCAACGCCGCCGCCTCGCTCAGCGCCTTGTTCTACGCCAGCGGCTTCGACCTGCGCAATACCTACTTCATCATTGCCGGCATCGCCGGCATCAATCCGAATCTGGGCACCGTCGGTTCGACCACCTGGGCCGACTACGCCATCGATTACTCGCTGGCGCATGAGATCGATGCCCGCGAAATGCCGGCGGGCTGGGCATCTGGCTACTTCGGCATCGACACCGATACGCCGTCCAGGAAGCCGGCGCTGCGCTATCGCACCGAAGTGTTCCAGATCAACCGTCAATTGGTGACGCGCGCCTTCGCGCTGTCCAAAAACGTCACGCTGGGCGACTCGGAAGCCGCGCGGACCTATCGCGCCGGCTTTGCCAGCGGCCCCGCCAGCCGGCCGCCCATGGTGCTGCGCTGCGATACCGTATCGACCGACACCTGGTTCGGCGGCAGCGCGCTGGCGAACCGGGCGCAAGCGTGGTCCTCGCTGCTCACCGACGGCAAGGCCTCGTACTGCACCGCCCAGCAAGAGGATAATTCGACGCTCGAAGTGCTGAGGCGCGCCGCGGCGGCCGGGCGGGCCGATTTCAAGCGGGTGCTGATCTTGCGCGCCGGCTCGGATGTGGACCGGCCGCATCCGGGCCAAACCGATAGCGACGTACTGCTGAACTACACCACGCAGGGCGGCTTCGAGCCGGCCGCCGCGAACCTGCTGGCGACCGCCCGGCCGGTCATCCAGCAGATTGTCGGTCAATGGAGGCACTGGAAGAAGGGCGTGCCGGCGCGCTAGACGGTACGGTCTTGCCAACTTAATGACGCCATTCTCTGCCGGATCGCATAAAATTGTCATCTGCCGCTATACTTGGACGGCCGAGGCAGGTCCACATTGCAGAGTGAGGTATTGTGAGGGATAAGTTGGATGATGAACATACGCGGGGCTGGATGTTGACCGGTGCAGGCCATTGCGCCGGCCTCCTGGTGGCCGCCGCTTCATTGCTGACTCTGCCGGTAAGGGCGGCCACTTCCGCCGAGCGCGGCGAAGGCGTGGGCCGCGCGGGGCAGGGCGGCGCCAGCGTCATGTTGGAAGAGCTCACCAGCACGGAATTGCGCAGCCGCATAGAACACGGCGCGACCACGATCCTGATCCCCATCGGCGGCGTGGAGCAGAGCGGCCCCTACATCGCCCTTGGCAAGCACAACGTCCGCGCCGGGATCATCGCGGCCATGATTGCCCAGAAACTCGGCAACACGATGGTCGCGCCGGTGGTGTCGTATGTGCCGGAAGGCGCGGTCACTCCACCGGCCGGCCACATGCGATTCAGCGGCACCATTTCGATCCCGCCGGCAGCTTTCGAGGCCGTGCTCGAAGGGGCAGCGGCAAGTTTTCGTCAGCACGGCTTTCGCGACATCATCTTCATCGGTGACCATGGAGGCTATCAGCAAAACGAAGTGAGCGTGGCGCAAAAGCTGAACCGCGCCTGGGGCAAAAGCGACCCCGCCCGCGCCTACGCGCTGCTCGATTACTACGATGTCACCCAGACCGCGTTTATTGACGATCTGAAGAAGCAAGGCTACAGCAGTGCTGAAATCGGCCTGCACGCAGGGCTGAGCGATGCCTCGCTGATGCTTGCCACCGCGCCGTCGATGGTCCGCATCGAAGCGATGTCTCACGGCCCCAAGCCCGGGGTGGCGGATGGCGTGCGCGGTGACGCCACGCGCGCCAGCGCTGAACTGGGGCGGCTGGGCGTGCAACGCCAGGTCGAGGCATCGGTCAGCGCGATCAAAACCATCCTTCAAGAACGCCATCACTAAGCGAAGCGCCACGCCGGCGCCGCATCGACCATAGAGACTGCACTTATGAAAACCAGCAAGCCTACCAATCCATCAAACACAGGGCGCCGCGCTCGACACCTGGCCATCGCCGGCCTGGGCATACTCACCTTGGCGGGCGCGGGCCTGTACGGCCGGCATGCCGACGCCCAAGCGGAGAGCCCGGCCAGCGCACCGACTCTGAAGGGGGCCTATTCCCCCTTGCCCGGCATGCCGCCGTTGAGCGATCCCAAGAACGTCTACGGCGACACCGGGCCTGGCCGCATGAGCGCGGTTGTCAAGGACCACCTGGCGCGCGTCTATGTGCCCAACCTGCGCTCGAACGATGTGTATGTCATCGATCCGGAGACGCTCAAGGTGGTCGACAAATTCAAGGTGGGCATCGGCCCGCAGCACGTCGTACCCGCTCACGACCTGCGGACGCTCTGGGTGGCGAACAACGCCGAGCGTACCAACCGGGGTAGCCTGACGCCGGTGGACCCGCTCAGCGGCAAGCCGGGAGCGTCGGTGCCGGTGGACGATCCGTACAATATGTACTTCACGCCGGACGGCAAATCCGCCATCGTGGTCGCCGAGGCGCTGCATCGTCTCGACTTCCGCGATCCCAAGACCATGGCGCTGCAGTATTCGATCGAAACGCCGTCTTGCGGCGGCATCAACCATGCCGATTTTTCCAACGACGGCCGCTTCGCCGTGTTCACCTGCGAATTCGACGGCACCATCGCCAAGATCGACCTAGAGGGCCGCAAGGTGAGCGGCTACCTGAAGCTCAAGATGCCGTCCGCGCGGTATTCCGAGAAGGCGTCCGCAGGGGCGCTTGAGGCGGAGATCTGCACCAGCACCAAAGGCATGCCGCAAGACATACGCATCTCGCCCGATGGTAGCAAGTTCTATATCGCCGACATGGAGGCCGATGGCCTGCATGTGGTCGATGGCGCCGCGTTCAAGGAGATCGGCTTCATTCCGACCGGCGTGGGCACGCACGGAATCTACCCTAGCCGGGATGGCAAGCGCCTATATGTGGCGAACCGCGGCACTCACCGTATCCACGGCAAGCGCAAGGGCAAGGGCAGTGTGAGCGTCGTTGATTTCGCCACCGACAAAGTGGTCGTGAATTGGACGGTGCCTGGCGGCGGCAGTCCCGACATGGGCAACGTCAGCGCCGACGGCAAATATCTCTGGCTGTCTGGTCGTTTCGACGACGTGGTGTACCGTTTCGACACTGCCAGCGGCGACGTGCGTCAGGTCAAGGTCGGCCAGGAACCGCACGGCCTGACCGTATGGCCTCAACCAGGCAGGTACTCGTTGGGCCACACCGGCAACTTGCGCTAGGTGGCCTGTCTGGCATCGTCGCTGTTATCGTAGAAAAGAATTTATGAATATCACGTTGGAATCAGTAACGATCGAGAATTTCGAAGCGCTGATGGACATGGAGTTGCCACCGGCGCAGGCACGTTTCCTCGCCAGCAATGCCTATTCAATCGCACAGGCGCACTACTACCCCGATTGGCGCCCTCGGGCAATTTATTGCGATGGCGCGCCAGTCGGATTCGCCCTATACGATGTGACCGGCAACGACGAGCCAGGCCATTATGCAATTTACAGGCTGATGGTCGACCATGCTCGTCAGAATCAAGGGATAGGGCGACTGGCAATGGGGCAGTTGTTGTCGGAGATCCGAGGCTGCGCTGATGCCCGTCGAATTAGCATTTGCTACAAACCGGACAATGCGACCGCACGCAGGTTTTATGCATCGCTGGGTTTTGTTGAAACCGATATCGACGAGCTTGGGGAGATGGTCGCGGAGATATTGCTGTAACCGGAATGGATCAGTCGCCGCCGCAGCCTCCTCCGCCGCAACCGCCATCCCCGCCATCGCCGTCGCCACCACAGCCCGAATCCGAGCTGGAATGGGAATCTGCCCCGCCGTCAGATCCGCCGCCGCAACCGGCTGCTGATCCGCCAAGATCGGCGCCACAGTAGATGAGGGCGCCGTCGTCGCCCTGTCGTTTGACGCCGCTGCAGTCTGCGACGTACGCAAAACCATTGGGCACGTTCAGTTTGCTATCCAAAGCGAACAACAAGGGCAGGCGGGTGGGTTGACGCGGATTGATATTTTCCTCATGACAGGCATAGACCCAGCAGCGGTGTATTCCGGCGTTGCCTTGCTGGCCTTTGCTCAACACGATGGCGGGTGTGTGATGCAGGAAGCGGCCAAAGCCATGACGGCAGAACTGCTGGTAATTCTTGGTATGGAGGATGAATTCGTGCCATAGATCGTCGGCGACCTGGGACGGCATGGAGACGAATTTCCTGCCGCTTTTCAGGTGGGCCAGAAAAAATTGCCGCAACCCTTGCGCCACGAGCTGGCAATCCTTCAGGCTCAGATGAGGATGACTCTCGCGTAGTTTTTCAAACAAGCCGATGGGGAGCGTGTAGGTTCGGATGTAGGATTCGCGGCGCGACCGAATCTGGCGTTGCCACAGCAATGCGCTGAGGCCAGCAGTCAAACCGCAGGTTGCGATCAATATCGGGGTCATGGGTTACCTTACGAATTAGCGGTGAATAGTCCATGAGATTGTTGCCGGTTCATCTCTGAAAGGCAACTACCGTTAGTCCAGAACAAGCCCTAGCGGCCACGAAGCAGCGCCGGGCATTGAGATTGTTCGACCCGTCTGGATTCAAAGAAAAAGCCGTTCCAATTGAATACCATGCGGGACTGGTTCAGCATGAACAGATCCGTGCAGCCGGCATCAACTACTTTCACTGGATTTGGCAAGTGCAGCTTTCCTGCTCTGGCATGCCATTGTTCGCGCAAGTACCGCACCGGCTCCCGTGTAGTCTGTTCGTAAGTGGGCGCGGCGCATTCCTCTCCGGCGAATTTGAAGACTTCTGGTTCGACATCCACACACAATCCAACGAGCTTGCGTGCCTCAGCATCAGACATGCCGGCTATATCGGCCGTGTCCAGCACTGCCACCGTACGCCAATGTCCATAGAAGCTGGCCTTTTCTTCGGCAGCATATAAATGGCCTGTAGCTAGCAGGCTTAATGCCGTTCCAAGCCAGGCTAGTTCGCGCACCTTGCTGGCAGATTGAAGGTTCGGTTTCATTTTCGGAAAGGGGCGCTTTCCTCAGCCCGGCGGCTGATTAATCCTCTGGCGATGACTAACTTGCTGCCGTGTTTGGTTTTGACCCGCACGCGAGTCATGGATGACATCGTGGTGGCTGCTTCGCGCAACTTACCTTTGTCCACCAACTCAAGGACCTTGCCGGCGCCGTGTGGGCCTAAATTGAAAGTGTAGCTGACAAGGGCATCGAACTGGTCCTGATCGAGTACCTGGTGTTTTACCCGGATGCGAACGGTTCTTTCTGCGTCCGCCACGCGGGAAGAAAATTCTGCGGCCACGGCAGCATCACTGACAGGCCGCTTCAATTCCTCTGCGGTACACGGGCCCTTGTGTGCGAGGATTCCAGCGCCCCATGTGCAATTGCCTCGGCCCGGTCCCATGTCATCGTAATACCTGGCCTCTGCGCGTTCACGCGCGCGTAGATTTGATCGGCCGGCAAGGCTCATTTTCATCGGCGAGGTCGAGCCGGGATCTTGCTTGTCTAATGGCATATGTCCTCCAAACCAAGTGAAGACGCTTTCGCGCATTGGTCGAATTTACGACGATGGCGACTTCCCGGTTTGAGACGAGACAAGAAAATAATGCGGCATTTGCGGAGCAGCCTCCGCTTATCCGGCTACCAATCCCTGCGCACCCGCAGCATGGCGAAGGGCTGGGTACGCGTCACATTGTGCTCGACGAAATCGACCGCGCCGGCCAAGCGGTCGCCGGCATAGTGGGTGCGGTCATTGGTGACCACGCGCCCGGCGAGGTTGTTCAATTCCAGCGTCACCATCAGGTTGGCCGCCGGCCGGTAGTTGACGAACGCGCGGGCCCAGCCCGTGCCATTGCTGGTGTCGTGCTCGGCCAACTGCCAGCTGTCGTTGCTCCAGCCGTTGTCGAGCGACATGCCCCAGGCAGTCCGTTGCCGTGGCAAGTCCTGCGAAAACTCGATCCGCCAGGCCAGCGGCTGCTCGCCGGACAGCGCGCGTGTCTCCAGCGTGGTGGGATCGGTGACCGACGAGGAGCGCCTGGTCATCGACAACTTGAGCAGCCCCTGCGGCAGCGACCAGTTGTCGGTCGGCAGCGTGAGCAGGCCGGTGATATTGCCGGCGCTGGCGTCGCCGATATTGCCGGCGGCGTCGTAGCTGGCGTTCGGTGTGCGGATCGGCATGCGGTCGACCAGGTCGCTGATGCGCGATTGCGTATAGCTCAACACGGCGGAACCCCGTTCCCAGAAGCGGTATTCGACCGCGCCTTCGCACAGCCAGGTCTTGGCCGGAACCAGATCGGGCAAGTCGGCCCGCAGCGTCTTGTCGGCGATGCCGAAATAGCCTGCGGCATCGCCGAAGTTCAGCTGGCTGACCTCGCGCTCCATGCGCAAGCGCAGCAGCAGCGACGAGGTCGGCGACAACGACAGCCGCAACCTCGGCTTGGGATAGACGTAGGCCCTGGCCTCCGGCTGGTCGGCGCCGATGCGCAAGCTGGAGTGCTCGATTTTCAGGCCGGCTTCGGCACTGAGCGAGCTGTCGACCTGCCATGCCGAAGACAGCTGGCCTTCAAGGCGCGATTCCTGTACCCAGGCGCTGCCGGTCGGCGCCACGGCGGCGTTGGCGTTGGCCTGGTAGGTGTTGCTGTTGTCATTGGTGTTGACGGTCCGCTCAACACCGCCGCGTAGCGTGACCCCGTCCAGCGCCCGCCAACTCAGCTGTCCCGCCAGGACTTGTTCGTTGGCCGAGGAATTGGCGACCGAATACGATGGGCTGCCGCCCGCCGCAAACGTCGATTCGGCGCTCAGCTCCGATGTGCGATGCAGCGCCTTGAGGTCCAGGCTGGCGCCATGCGCCAGCTCGCGCGTGTAGCCCCAGCCCTGTTCCAGCGTGCGTCCGGCATTGTCGTTACTGCCCAGCGAGCGCGTCCCGGCGTCGTACTGGGCTTGCGACTGGTAGGTCCAGGGATTGACCGTGGCGTTCCAGCTCAGTTGGCCGTCCAGCAGATCCTGGGAGTAGTTCAGCTTGATCATCTTGTTTTCGGCGATGCCGGCACCCACGATGGTCACCTCGGCGGCCGGGGCGGCGCTGGCGTACTGCGTGGTCCTGCGCCCCTGTCCTTGCGACATATCCGGCGACCGCGACCTGGCCAGCGTGACGTTGATGCGCTGGTCCCCGTGCGTCAGGCTGTAGTTGCCATCGAGCGAGGGCTGGTGGATGCCGTCCGCCGTCAGGTAACTGGAGGCGCTGAGGGTGGCGGTAGCCAGGTCCATCTGCTTGAGCAGGATGTCGGCCACGGTTGGGTAGCCCTGCATGTCGACGCCGCCCGCGCCGCCGTTGATCACGTCGATGTGCTCGACGGCGGCCAGCGGGACACGGCCCAGCACTTCGCCGAGCGGATCGGTTTTGGACGCAGGGCGCTTTCCGTTGATGAGCACGTTGCCGGCCACGCCACGCGACGCATTTCCGGCATCGAAGACAAAACCGGGCAGGCGGGCCACCATGTCCATCGCTGTGCTGGCCTGAAACTGCGTGAAGTAGTCCGGCCCGTACGACTGCGCCACCACCACCGGGGCGGTCAGCGCGGTGGCCAGCAGGGCAGCGTGATGGAGGAATGTCTTTTGTCGCATTTCAACATTGTGCAATGAACACCATCAATGCGCAATTGCGAAATTCACCAAATCGCCGTGGAGATCGGCGGGCGCCGCACGATCCAAATGTGGCATTTGCGGAACAGCCTCCGCATATCGCTACTGAATCATGGGGCGGACGTTGATAATGTGTGTTTTCGGCACATATCGCCATCGGCAGACGGGTTCTCAATGCGTGGATGTAAATTTTTGATCGGCGTCTTATTGTCCGCCGTAACCATGCAGCGGGCGCTCGCCGTACCGCCGGTACGGTTTCTCATGTTGGAGAACCGCACCATGCCGTTTGGCCTGGTGGAACAGGGAGCGAATGGGCGCTTGATGCTGGCCGCCGGCATCACCAAGGATTGGCAGGACGCCCTGGCCAAGGAACTCGGCAGGACACCCGCTTACGTGCTGCTGCCCCGCAAGCGCCAGGATATGGCGGTGGTCCAGAAATTGGCGGATTTGCGCTGCTTCGTCAGTCCGGATTGGCTCACCAGCGAACAGGTGGCGCAGTACGACTGGCCTGCGCCGTTTTTCGATGTCGAGGAACGCCTGGTCGGTCCGGTCAACGGCAGGTCGCTGGACAGCATGGATGAATTAGCCGGCGCCCGCGTCGGGACCGTGCTCGGCTATAGCTACCGTAGCCTGGAGCCGCTGTTTGCCGACGGTCGCGCCAAGCGGGACGATGCGAACAACGAGACGTCCCTATTGCTCAAGCAAGTGGCCGGTCGCACCGATTTCATGGTCATGCGCAGCCTGGACTTCGAGTATCAACAGAAGACCGATCCGACGCTGAAAAAACTGCGGCTCACGGCGGTCGTCGTCAGTCGGTTTGCCATGTATTGCGCCCGTCCAAAGTACAGCAGCGTGACGCTGCGCGACCTGAGCAACGCGCAAGCGCGCTTGCTCAATGCGGGCGTACTGGACAGGATTTTGGCGCGCTATCGCTAGCGTATGCAGACGGCGGGCCGCTGGCGGCGCGTCACGGGGTAGGCCAGCACCCGGCGGATCGCCTCGAGCGGCACATGGTAGGTCCGCATATACGTCCAGGCGATGGCCGACCCCTTCGAGTTGGCCAGCCAGATGCCGTGCTCCACGACCGAGTTGATCACATTGTTGGTACGTTGGTCTCCATTCATGCTTAACTCCTTAGGCAAAACGGAAACGTTATTACATAGTCAAAAATCATGTCGCCACGTTGAGTCTTCGGCGTTGGCAAAGCGAGCCCGGTCATCGGCGCGCCCGGTGACTACTCAGCTAGCAACCGACCATTCTCGAATCTAGGAAAAACAGGGCAATCCGGACAAGCGGAAGGCCCAAAAACCATGTTAAGGTGCTAATAGTTCATTTGGCTGTTGTCGTTAAATGGATCGGTGCTGGCCGGCATCGAGAAAGTCATTGCAGAATAAAACCACAAGTGGACAATAAAAACAGTACTTGTAATCGCATTGCTTGGCGAAAGATTTCGAAGGATTTATCAATGCTAGTGATAAGAAGATCGCAACAGGATGTTCTCGGCGCTTGTTGCGAGGCAGCGCTGGTACGGAAAATAATGAGCGTAGTATCTAAAATTGACGGCGCCTGTTCCGGTCATGATCCCGAAACACTATTTCAGATGGTTACGAGTAGTGTGTCGCGCGCTCGCAACCATTATGGCTTAAGGACGACCGCTAGCATAGCGGACTATGTTGGATTGAGTATTGAATTGGGTACTAATTTCGATGAGGATACGACAGTCGCGGCAATTTTTAACTGTACTGAAGAACCGGTTGAGAGAAGACTGACGCGGATCTTCGATGAACTTAGCGATGACGATTGGATACGGCTGCGTAGGGCGCGGCATATTGCGGAGTAATGATGCCTCATTCATCTGATGACGAACGGCCGACTAAGAAGACGAAGATTTCCCCCGACGAGGCGCCTTCCGACGATATGGAAGAAAAGTATTGCCCCGGCAGCGAGCTGACCTTCCCTATCCCGAGTACCAATGCGGTCCAGCAACTGAGCTGGATATCGACCACGCTCGCGGTCGACCGTGATATTACCGAGCTGCCATGTTCTTTGTCCATGAAGGAAGACAGTCCTCCACCTCCCTTTGACTTGCGATTGCAATTATGGAACGTCCAAGACCTGGGCGGTGGTCCGAGCAGAACCGCGCATAGCCGATCCGATCCGGTAATTGAAGCGATAGCGCGGATCATTGCACGGGCCGATGCCGATGTCACAGCGATTATCGAAGTTCACCGTAAAGGCGCGGTATACAGTCCCAAGACATCTTTTGGTGATCCCCGGCCCCGTAATTTAATCGACTTGGATTGGGCTATATTCGTCTGCGTATATCATAAGGAACTTATTAGGGCATTCAATATCGCGTCCCCATTCGAACGCGGGCTTGCTCCTGAAAAATCAGCCGCAATACAAACCTTGTTGGTGAGAAATGGAATAACTTGGAGAAAGCTGGTTATCCAAGGAAAGCGAGCGTTTAACGCATCGAAGGAGATATCCGATGTGTTGTCGGCGACACTGGGAAATCGAGAACTGGTTGCGAAGTGTTTTAATTTGCGTTTTGAGGAGGTGATTTTAAAATACATTAAAAAGCTGGATGATTTTACCGCCTTTCAGCGGCGCTACCTTGATGCTATTGAACAAGCAGAAAAAAAACGAGCGTACGATCTCGCCGCTGGTCTGGAAGGTGGTGACGATGATGGCTTGGACGATGATGACGAAATTGACGACCAGGACGATTTCCCTGCGCTCAGCGAGAGTCGCGCAGAACCCAATCCTGATATTGGATCTAGCATGGATGTCGATTCGTATCCGGATAGGGATAACGGTATTGTTGGCACAGAATTGCCGGCTGATGGGAGTTTCCGCACAATCGGCACACTTGGAAAGCTGATTGAATTTTGGATGGAAAACTCTGCTGATCCAGAACCGTTCTTTCGTGGTTTTGGACTGAGTTCTCAAGCATTGGCTGCCCTGCTGAATATGATTAAAGCTGAGATGGAATTATCCAATCCAAAGACGACTGAGCATTTGATCGGAACTGCGCCTTGTACGATGGAGGTTCAAAATGAAGATGCTATGAGTGACGTACTAGACCATAAAGAAGATCAGAATGATGTGGGGAATCCTGCCGACAATTCCTTGCAACCAGATTCATCTGCTATTAAATCATCTGACCAAGCTGTTGCTGCCCCAATCGATCATTTCGGATTCAATGAGATTAATCGGATCGTGAAATGTTTGAATGGTCTGGGCGGTGCGACGTATGCATCGATACCTACGCTGGAGGAAGTGACTGCGGCTTGCGACGCCGGCAATCATCATTTTTACTACACCGGTGGCGAATCCTATGCTTTTATTTATCAGACCGCTCGCTGTACCCGTGCCGCGACGGCACCCTCCGATGGGCATGAAGAACCCCGGGACTTTCACTTTTTCGATGGTTTTACAGGGCGTGCACCTGGCTGCGCGAGCTTTATGTTCGGCGAAGCCACAGTTGATTTGATCGCCCACCACCCCCCTGCGGAAACGTCGAAAAACAAAGGCCGGACGGAAACACGCGTGCGTGAGTTCAATACCCTGAGAGAGGTACTTGGTTTACAAAGGAAAATTGAAAGACTTTGCTTTTATTTGGCAGATACCAATGCCAATACTCTCGGGGAGGCAAGTGAATATGTTCCTTTTACCAACGATAAGTTTACCAATGAACAATTTTTATCTATGTTATCGGACGACGCTGAGTGGTGGAAAAAATCGCTCTTTGCACATGCCCCAACTTCCCATCGGTCGACTCAAATACGCGGCAGTAAAAGTGACAAAAAATTAAACAAACCAGCTACTGTGGAAATCGAAATGGGCGATCTTGATCATTCTAATGTGGTAAGCCTGGAAAATCCAGGTCATGGATCAGGATCTATTTCCAACGACATAAGAAGATTAATAGACTCCCATACGATAGTCAGAACACCATCATCTCGTGTGGATCCCGTGCTTCTGGCCGCTGCTGTTGGAGCTGCTATAAATTCATTTCGACGGCAGCAGGACAATTACAATACCCGATTCAAGGCATTTGACAAAATTGTGACTGTGAAGGGTAGTGACTGGGCGCGGGTTACGCGTCAATGGATAGTGCCGCTCTTACACGCTGTTTCCCCTAGTGCATTGACTCATCAGCCTAAAGCCTTATTGCCTGAAATGCAAACGAAGCGAATTGAGAAATATTGCAATATTATTGGGGACTCGCCGATAATGAATGCCCTTTGTCGTGAAATAAAAAAGCCATCCACAGCTGAAAAAGTTGGTGAAAAAATATTGCACTCGGACCCCAAGGCAGCGGCGCGCATACTTATTTTGCAGCGGATTATTAAACTAATGTCTGATCACTCTCCTTGTGTTGTCGATTATTCGGTTAGGCTTCCAGCAACGTATGGACGCATGCAATCTAAGGTGCCTACTTCGCCACGCCAGTTGGGCGGGAATCGATCAGATGACGCCCCTGGGATCGTGCCGGCGTTTTCACTTGCGACCGTTCCGGTTCTTTCTAATGTCGCCAGTAACATATCGCAACTCGATCAGATGCTTGATGATACGGATGGTGTCAGTAACGGCAAAACAGGAATATGTAATGTTTCAAATAGTTGCTACCTTTCCGCCGGCCTTAGCCTGCTGGCATCGATAGTTAGTTACTATAATATATTTGAACCAAAACCCTTAGACGATTCAGCAGATATTATTTTACTTCGTGGAATAGTGTATAAGATACTCACCAAGGTACGTGGAGGAATATTGGTGCAGGTCCCAGAAATCGAGGAACTACTTAAGCAGCTTGATAGTATGAAACTATTGCCCAAGCCTGCGCCGGGGGTGGGTGCCTCTGCCGCAGATGCACAGCAGGACCCAGGCGAGGTTATATTCAGGAAACTTCTTGGCGTCTTCAATAAGGACACAAATGAAGTGCATATCAAATTTACAGTGATTGAAGATTTTACCGATGCCGTATTAACCGATATCCTCGATCCACCGGAAGGCATTGGTGCGGTTGAAGCCGGCACGATGAGACGACGTAACAATAGCGACTATAATAAAGAAATGATGCTTGAACTGGAAATGCCACTCCAGATACCGTTGGGTGGAATACAAGGCATAATCAGTCAGCTCTCGGTGGGCAGCGAGGTCACTGATGTCAATGTGACAGTCGCGGGGAAGGCAAAACGCGGTTCGGCGCTGCGGTCATTCGAATTTAGCGACGCGCCCAACGCGATCACAATTGCACTTAAACGGGCTCAATCACAGAAAAAGGATGAACGCGAAATAGGAGTGCCATTGCAGTTGTTGTTGGGAGGCGTGAATTACCGTCTCAAGACGGTTATATTTCACCATGGAGCAAGCTTGAACTCGGGGCACTACACCTGCAAAACGTATGGACTTAAAGGGGATGTGTGGCAAGATCGGGACGATGAAAAGGTTGGACTCGGCGATATCGATTCCATTACGAGCATAAAAAAAGGTTATATGTTCGCGTATGAGAAAATTGACGCGCAAGCCTGACCGCCCAAGAATGCCGACACAATCCCATGTGCCTATAATCAAAAATCATGCCGCCACTTCGAATCTCATCGCTTGGGCGGGCGCGGCGTCTCGGCCGCCACCTTGCGCGGACTGGCCGCGCCGAACAGCGCTTCGACCATCGGGTCGCGCCGTATCGTCAGCTTGTTGGCGCGCAGCGGCTGGATGATGTCGTCGACCAGGCGGTGAATGCGGCTGCCTTCGCGGCTGATCGTCACGCTCAAGGTGGGACCACTGTAAGAGTCCATCGTCATAAGCTCCATGCTTTTTCTCCTAATTTGTTAGTCATGCCGTGATCAGTTTGTCCGACGACAGCATCGGCCGCCGCAATCTCGGGGCGCTGGCCGGCGCGGTTTCGCTGGCGGCGGTGCTCAGCGCCAGGATGTGGCGGCGCGCCTGTCCCGCGCAGCGGCAATACAGCGCCACGTAGGTCTGGTAGGCCGCCATCGCCGGCCAGGCGGCGGGCAGCAGTTCTTGCGGCAGCAGCGGATCGCTGCGGCGGCAGTGCTGGTAGCCGTGGCTGACCAGCAGCCGCGCCATGAAGGCCTGCTCGTCGCTGATCGCGCCCGGCTGGTCGAGCAGCGCGCGCAAGGGCTCGAAGCGTTGCAGGAATTGCCGGTAGAGCGCGGCGGTGCCGTCGAGGTCCCAGTCGGTGCGGCCGAACAGCGGCTGGCGCGTGGCTGCGGCCAGTTGCGCGCCGCTCACGTCGAACAAGGCCAGGCCCAGTTCTTCCGCCGCCGGCATGGCGCCGTCCAGCGCGCTGCGATAGGCGCTCGGCCGCGCCAGCAGGTTGGGCGCCAGCAGGCAGTAGTCCAGGGCCAGCAAGCGCTTGCGGGTGGCGGCGTAGCGCGCGGCGTTGATGCCGCCGGTGTTGACCAGGATGGTCCAGTCTTCGGCAAAGCTGCGCTCCGGCGGGATGTTGTGGCGCTGGCGCGCGGCCCATACCGCCGCCGCCGTGGCCGGGGCCAGTTGACACAGGCTGCGCCGGCCGTGGCGTTCGACCCGCAGCGCCTGGTGGTCGGCCAGGCGGCACAGCGCGGTGCGGATCGCCCGTTCCTGGAAACCCAGCGGTTGCATCAGCGCGATGGCGCTGCCCAGCCATTGGCTCTTTTGCCCGAACAGCTGGGCTTCGCTGAACATCAGTATCAGCATGGTGTTCAGGCGCGGCCTGGCTTGCAGCAGGCAGGTTTCGATGTGGCTTGCGGTGGTGTTGCTCATGTGGTTGCCGTGACGGTAAAAGGTGGCGTGGAGGGCGGACGCAGGCGCCGGTACAGGCGCAGCGCGGTGGCCAGGTTGTACCAGAGCCACAGGCAGGCGATGCCCATCAGCGCGGCGGCCGGCCGTGCCAGCAGGTCCGGTCGCCAGCAGGCGGCGGCCAGCATCAACAAAGCCAGCGCATGGGTGCGGAATTGCCGGTGGGCGGCGAGCTCGGGGATGATCTTGTTGATGCCGGGAAGCTTGGGCTGGCCGGGCGCGGCGCTTTCCTGCAGGTGGTACCAGGTCAGGAAGGGTACGATCTTGTACAGCATGCCGGCGATGGCGGACAGCGCGAAGCCGGCGATCAGCAGCACGCCCAGCAACAGCGGCCGCAGGTTGTCGTGGGCGTCGCCCGGCCACAGCCACAGCGCCAGCGCCGCCAGCAGGCTGGCCATGGCGGTGCGCCAGTACAGCGTGGTGGGATCGGCGCTGGGACGCTTGCGGCGCGCCAGCAGACTCAGCGTGACGGCGCCGAACGCCGCGTAGCCGGCCACCAGCAGCAACAGGCAGGCTTGATGGAACAGCTGCGCCGGTCCGCGCAATCCGCTGCTGATGGACGCCGACGCCAGCAGCAGGAACATGGTGGTGGTGAAGCCGCCGGTCAGCAGCGGCGGGTAGGGCGGCGTCACCATGAACATCGGCACCACCTGGTAGGCGATGGCGATCACCAGCAAGCCCACCCAGCCCAGCAGGCCCCACATCGCGTGCAGGTCGGTCAGGCGTTGCAGCGGCAGGCCCGCCAGCGCGGGGACGGCGAAGGCGCCGGCCAGCAGGCCGCCCAGCAGGGTCGTGATCGCCAGCGAGGCCAACGACAGCCGTATGCCCGGCAGCACCGGGCCGGCGCCGGGGCCGCGCCGCCACAGCGCGAGCGTGCAGGCGGCGACGAACAGCAGCAAGGTCGCCAGCAGCAGCGCCAGCGCGCAGCGGAACAGCAGGGCTTGCTCCAGCCAGAAGGCGGCCGCCAGCACCAGCGTGCCCAGGCACAGGCCAATGTGGACCACGCCGCCCACCACGCCGACCCGCGGCAGCGCCACGCCGGCCACCACCGGCAGCAGCTGCAACAGCGCGCCCACCATCGTCATGCTGAGGCAACCGAGCACCATCAGATGCGTCAACGCCAAGGTCAGCGGCGACCAGCGCGTCAACAACGCGGCCGGGCCTTGCCAGGCCAGCAGCGCGGCCGCCAGCGCCGCAAACAGCGGCGCGGTCAGGAAATAGCGCAGCGGCAGCGACAAACGGGGATTGAGGTCGAACGACAGCGCGCGTTGGGGAGCGTCGGCGGATTTCATGCGGCGGGCGCGTCGGGAACCAGCCAGATCAGCACTTCGTAGCGAAAGTCCGCTTGCGCCGTGGTGCGGTGCGCATAGCCGTAGCGCCGCAGGATCTGGTACAGCGGCAGCGGATCGCGGTCGATCAGCACGCGCAGGCGTTCGTCGGGGCCCAGCTGGTCGAGCGCGTCGAGGATGCGCACCATGGGTTCCGGCGGCTCCAGGCCGCCTACATCGAGCAGGCGCACGTTGGCGGCGGCTTCCTGTAGCGAGCTCATGCCGCCACCTCGGCGTCCGCCGTGGTCCGCTCCAGGTAGTCCATGCTGGCGATGATGGCGTCGGCCTGCTCTTGCAGCACGCGGTCGGCGAGCGGATAGAGCACGCCTTCCTCCTTCAGGTTGTGCTGGCGCATCAGCACGCGCAGCGTGTCGGCGTGGTCGAAGTAGCTGTCGCTGTCGCGCTGTGCCAGCGCGGCGCCCATGTTGCGCAGGGTGTCGCGCATCTGCCCGTGTTCCATGCGCATGACGCTGGTCGGGCCGCAGGCGTTCTGCATCACGCGCTCCAGCCGCGCAAACAGCACCCGTTCCTCCTTGTCCAGATGGCGTTCGAACTGCCACAGGAAGGTGGCGAAACCGGTGGTGGCGGCGGCCCAGTCGCGGCCGGCGATGCTGGCTTCGGCAAGGTTGTACAGCTCGTCGCAGTGGCGATGATCCTGTTCGAGGTAATGGGCGATCGTTTGCATGGGCTAGTCCTTGAAAATGTGCAAGACCATTGTCCCACCGGCACAAGCTCAATTTCTTTGATTCAAATCAAGGATTTCAGGCTTGACGGCGCGATACAGTTCGTTCGCCGTTTGGCGATGAACTTTTACCCATGCTTGAGCCTTATGAAACCTTTCGATATTCCCCCAGCCGCCGGCCAGCGCCCGATCGAGCTGGTGTGTCCGGCCGGCAGCCTGCCGGCGCTCAAGACCGCCGTCGACCACGGCGCCGATTGCGTGTACCTGGGTTTTCGCGACGCCACCAACGCCCGCAACTTCGCCGGCCTCAACTTTGACGACGCCGCCATCGCGGCCGGCATCGCCTACGCGCACGAGCGCGGCTGCAAGGTGCTGCTGGCGCTGAACACTTATCCGCAACCGGACACCAGCGCGCTGTGGCGCAGCGCCATCGACCGCGCCGCCGCGGCCGGCGTCGACGCCGTGATCCTGGCCGACCCCGGCCTGATGCGCTACGCCTGCGACCACCATCCAACGCTGCGCCTGCACCTGTCGGTGCAGGGCTCGGCCACCAGCGCCGAGGCGATCAATTTTTATCACCAGCACTTCGGCATCGCCCGCGCGGTGCTGCCGCGCGTGCTGTCGCTGGCCCAGGTCGAGCACGTGGTGCGCAAGACCGGGGTCGAGATCGAAGTGTTCGGTTTCGGCAGCCTGTGCGTGATGGTCGAGGGCCGTTGCGCGCTGTCGTCCTATGTGACGGGCGAATCGCCCAACACCCACGGGGTCTGCTCGCCGGCCAAGGCGGTGCGCTGGCAGCACAGCGGAAGCAGCCTGGAGTCGCGCCTGAACGGCGTGATGATCGACCGCTACACGCCGCAGGAAAACGCCAGCTATCCGACACTGTGCAAGGGCCGCTTCGAGGTCGAGGATGAAACCTACTACGCGGTCGAGGAGCCAACCAGTCTGAACACCCTGGAACTGCTGCCGCAGCTGCTGGAGATGGGCGTGCGCGCGGTCAAGATCGAAGGCCGCCAGCGCAGCCCGGCCTACGTGGCGCAAGTCACGCGCGTGTGGCGCGAGGCGCTCGACCAGTGCCTGGGCAACGCCGCGCGCTACTCGGTCAAGCCGGGCTGGATGTCGGAATTGAACACCCTGGCGGAGGGGCAGCAGCACACGCTGGGCGCCTATCACCGTTCGTGGAAATGAAAGCTGGAGTCACCATGTTGAAACTTGCCCTAGGGCCGCTGCTGTACTACTGGCCACGCGCCCAAACGATGGAATTTTATGAAGAGATCGCCGCGACCCCGGTCGATATTGTCTACCTCGGCGAGACGGTGTGCTCGCGCCGCCACGAACTGCGCAGCGCCGACTGGCTGACGATCGCCGACCTGCTGGCCGCGCGCGGCAAGCAGGTGGTGCTGTCGTCGCTGGCGCTGATCGAGTCCAGCGCCGACCTGGGCGCGCAGCGCCGGCTGGCGGCCAACGGCCACTACCGGGTCGAGGCCAACGACATGGCCGCGGTGCACCTGCTGTCCGGCCAGGGCGGCTTCATCGCCGGCCCGCACCTGAACATCTACAATCCGCCGACGCTGGCGCTGATGCACGAATTGGGCGCGCGGCGCTGGGTGATGCCGCTGGAGATGGGCCGCGCCGGCCTGGGCCACATGCAGCAACAGCGCCCGGACGGCATGGAGACCGAGGTGTTCGCCTTCGGCCGCATGCCGCTGGCGTTTTCGGCGCGCTGCTTCACCGCGCGCAACCGCAACCTGCCCAAGGACGATTGCCGCTTCAGCTGCATCGACCATCCGGACGGGCTGATGATGCGCACCCGCGAGCAGCAGGATTTCCTGGTGCTGAACGGCATCCAGAGCCAGTCCGCGCTGGTGTACAACCTGGTCAACGAAGTGGCGCAGATGCAGGCGCTGGGCGTCGATGTCGCAAGGTTGAGCCCGCAATCGCAGCACATGCCGCAGATCATCGCCGCGTTCGACGCCGCGCGCGGCGGCGCCTCGACGGCGACGCCGACGGCGCAGGCGATGGAAGGTCTGCTGCCGGCCGCCGCCTGCAATGGCTATTGGTATGGCCAACCCGGACTTGACTATTGGATGGAGCACGCCGCATGAATCCCGTCACCATGAACCAAACCGGCGGCGCGCTGCCGCTGCCGGCGCCCCTGGCGGCGCTGGGCCGCTTGTTGCCGGCCTATCCCGGCGCGCTGCTGTGCGTGGCCGCGCTCAACCTGGTGCTGCGTCCGCATCTGCCGGAGGATGTGCGCGCCAGCCTGCGCGGCAAACACCTGCGCGTCCGCGTCAGCGACGCCGGCGTGGCGTTCGACTTCACCTGGCGCGAGCAAGGCTTCGCGGCCGTGCGCGCGCAAGGCGAGGCCGACCTGGAGATCGGCGCCTGCACGCGCGACTTCATCGCCCTGGCGCGGCGCGAGCTGGACCCGGACACCTTGTTCTTCTCGCGCCGCCTGTCGATGCAGGGCGACACCGAACTGGGGCTGCTGGTCAAGAATACCTTGGATGGGATCGCGTTGCCGCTGACGGAATTGAGCAAGCAGACCTTGACCCGCTTGCTCGACACCCTGCCGGGGCGGCGCCCGCGCTAGTGGTTGCGGCGCACGCTGAAACGGGGGAACAGCGGCTCGATACGTTCGAGCAGCTCGCCCCCCGGATAGCCGGCCACCGCGCTGGTCAACAGCGTCTGGTCCTGGCAGCCGGTGGCGCGGAACTCCTGCAACACATAATGCTCGACGCCGAGCGCCGACAGGGTCCGCGCCAGCGCCACCAGCTGCGTCGGCGGCAGCTGGGCCGGATGCACGGTGGTGCGGCATTCATAGGCAACGCCGCTGGCCTGTACGGCGGCGATGCTGGCCCGCACCGGATCGCCGCTGCCGGGCACGCCGGTCACGACGGGATACAGCGAGAACGGCGCCTTGACGTCCAGTCCCACCCAATCCACCAGAGGCAGCACGCTGGCCAGCCGGTCGGGGTAGATGCCGGCCGTCTCCAGTCCGACCCGGAAGCCGAGCGCGCGCACCTGGGCGATGGCGTCGCCCAGCGCCGGGTCCATGGTGGCCTCGCCGCCGCAGAACACCACCGCGTCCAGCAAGCCCACGCGCCGCGCCAGTGCGGCCAGGATGTCGTCCCATGGCAGCGGACTGGCGCCGGTGCGCGGCTGCAGATGCGGGTTGTGGCAATAGCCGCAGCGCCATGGACAGCCCTGCACGAATACCACGGCCGACAGCAGGCCGGGGTATTCGGTGGCGCTGAACGGCGTGTAGCCGCCCACCTTGAGCGTGGCGGCGCCCATGTCAGCGGCTGGCGTTCACAGCGGCTTCGCTGAAGAATTTGCGTTCATGGAACTCCCCCTGCTTGCCGATGTTGAAGGAGGCCAGCGGGCGGTGGTAGCCCATCACGCGGGTCCAGATCTCACAAGGCTGGCGTTCGGCGTTGTCCAGTTCGGTGATGGTGGTTTGCGGCAGATTGTTCATGTCACTCCTTGGTTGAGATAAAGGTCAAGCGTTGACGGCCTGTTTGCGCGCCAGCAGTTCGGCGTCGCATTTCGGGCAATAAGGGTGGCTGCCGTTCAGGTAGCCGTGTTTGGGACAGATCGAGAACGTCGGCGTGACCGTGATGTAGGGCAGGCGGAAGCGGCTCAGCGCGCGCCGCACCAGCGAGCGGCAGGCGTCGGCGCTGGTCAGCGCTTCCGTCATGTACAGGTGCAGCACGGTGCCGCCGGTGTACTTGCGCTGCAATGCGTCCTGCTGCTCGAGCGCCTCGAACGGATCGTCGGTGTAGCCGACCGGCAGCTGCGAGGAGTTGGTGTAGTAGGGCATCTCGGCCGTGCCCGCCTGGCGGATGGCCGGATAGCGCTTGCGGTCTTCCTTGGCGAAGCGGTAGGTGGTGCCCTCGGCCGGTGTGGCTTCCAGGTTGTACATGTGGCCGGTCTCGGCCTGGAACTCGACCATGCGCGCCCGCACGTGGTCCAGCAGGCGCAGCGCCAAAGCGCGGCCCCAGTCGCTGGTGATGTCGTGCTCGCCGCTCGGGTCGAAGTTGCGCACCATCTCGTTGACGCCGTTCACGCCCAGCGTGGAGAAGTGGTTGCGCAGCGTGCCCAGGTAGCGCTTGGTGTAGGGGAACAAGCCGTTGTCCATGTGGCGCTGGATCACCTTGCGCTTGATCTCCAGGCTGTCGCGGCCCAGTTCGAGCAGGCGGTCCAGCGCCGCCAGCAGGCCGGCCTCGTCGCCGCGGTGCAGATAGCCGAGGCGGGCGCAATTGATGGTCACCACGCCCAGCGAGCCGGTCTGCTCGGCCGAACCGAACAGGCCGTTGCCGCGCTTGAGCAGCTCGCGCAGGTCGAGCTGCAGGCGGCAGCACATCGACCGTATCATATTGGGCTTGAGTTCGGAATTGATGAAGTTCTGGAAGTAGGGCAGGCCGTAGCGCGCCGTCATCTCGAACAGGCGTTCGGCGTTCGGGCTGTCCCAGTCGAAGTCCTCGGTGATGTTGTAGGTCGGGATCGGGAAGGTGAAGGCGCGGCCCTTGGCGTCGCCGGTCATCATGATCTCGATGTAGGCCTGGTTGATCAGGTCCATCTCGGCCTGCAACTCACCGTAGGCGAACGGCATGTCCTCGCCGGCGATGCGGGGGATTTGCTCGCGCAGGTCTTCCGGGCAGACCCAGTCGAAGGTCAGGTTGGTGAACGGCGTTTGCGTGCCCCAGCGCGACGGCACGTTGAGGTTGTAGATCAGCTCCTGCATGTACTGCTTGACCTCGTCGTAGTTGAGGCCGTCCTTGCGCACGAACGGCGCCATGTAGGTGTCGAAGGAGCTGAACGCTTGCGCGCCGGCCCATTCGTTTTGCAGCGTGCCGAGGAAGTTGACGATCTGGCCGATCGCGCTCGACATGTGGCGCGGCGGGCTGGACTCGACCTTGCCCGGGACGCCGTTCAGGCCTTCGTTGAGCAGGGTGCGCAAGGACCAGCCGGCGCAGTAGCCGGCCAGCATGTCGAGGTCGTGGATGTGCAGGTCGGCCTCGCGGTGGGCCTCGCCGATGGCGGGCGGATAGACGTGGCTGAGCCAGTAGTTGGCGATGACCTTGCCCGAGACGTTGAGGATCAGCCCGCCCAGCGAATAGCCCTGGTTGGCGTTGGCGTTGACGCGCCAGTCCTGGCGCTCCAGGTATTCGTTGATGGAGGCGGCGACGTCGACCAGCGCGTGGCGGTCCTGGCGCAGCTTGGCGTGCTGCTCGCGGTAGACCACGTAGCTGCGCAGGGTTTTGCGGTAGCCGGCGTCGTACAGCACGCGTTCGGCGGTGTCCTGTATCAGTTCGACCGTCAGCCGGTCTTGCGGGCGCAGCGACGACAAATGCAGCAGCGCGCACTCGGCCAGGTGGCGCGCTTCGGGCAGGTCGGACTCGCCGCTGGCGCGGCCGGCTTTCAATAGTGCGGCCTCGATCTTGGCCAGCGTGAAGGCTTGCTCGCTGCCGTCGCGCTTGATGATCCGGGTGTGAATTAATCCTTGCATGCTTGCTCCTTGATCCCATATCTAGTTGGTTTGCCTAGGTTATGCACTAGATATGGTGTCGTCAACGAAAGTCAGCACAGTTTTGCAATTCCTTGATATGGATTGTCTTTGAGCTGTACTCAGAGGCCGGCGTCTGGCCGGCACGGAGGCTTTACGCGCAGTGTAAGAAAATTAATTAAAATAGCTGGATGACCTACACATTCTCTCCAGCGACACCAGACGCGACTGCGTTTAAAGCCCTCTATGACACCACAGGTTGGGGACCGCTTGACCGGCGCGACGAGTTTTACGAAGCGACGCTGCGCGGCTCCTGGGCATCCTTTGCCGCATATGACGCAGACCAATTGGTAGGCTTCGCCCGCGTCATTTCGGATGGCAAGCTGCATGCCTTCATTACGGAGATGATTGTTCATCCTGAATATCAGCGCCGTGGTCTTGGCGAGGAATTGATTAACACATTGGTTGCGCGATGCCGGGCTGCGGGGATTAATGACATCCAGCTGTTCTGTGCAAAGGGCAAAGCCGATTTTTATGTACATTGTGGGTTTGCCAAACGCCCGGACGACGCGCCAGGCATGCAGCATCGGAACGATGATTTGAATGGAGAATCCAAATGACGCGAGTTCGAGTTGAAAGCTTCACGATTTCCATCGACGGCTATGGGGCTGGACCGAATCAGGATCTCAATGAACCGCTCGGCGTGGGCGGGAAGGAGCTGCACCAATGGTTCATTCCAACCCGCACGTTCCAGCAGGCCCATGGTGCGGGCGATGGCACGACCGGGGTCGACGACGATTTTGCGGCGCGGGGATTTAAAAACGTCGGCGCGTGGATACTCGGGCGGAACATGTTCGGACCGGTACGTGGGCCTTGGCCCGACTTAAGCTGGAACGGCTGGTGGGGAGATAACCCGCCGTACCACGTCCCGGTTTTTATCTTGACCCATCATGCGCGGCCATCGATTCAGATGGAAGGCGGCACGATATTCCACTTCGTCACCGGCGGCATCCATGAAGCGCTGGACCGCGCCCGCGAAGCAGCGAACGGCAAAGACGTGCGCATTGGTGGCGGCGCCGACACGATTCGACAGTATCTTCAAGAGGGGCTGATCGACGAGCTGCACGTCGCGATCTCCCCGATTCTGCTGGGCAGTGGCGAGCGCCTGTTCGAAGGGGCCGACCTGCGGGCGCTGGGATATAAATGCGTCGAGTTCGTGGGAACGGAGAAGGCGACCCATGTTGTGCTCCGGCGCACCTGAGGCCCCGGTTGGGGCACGCCTGCGCGGTCGTTGTGGCGAACCTCCTATTTTCTCTCCTATTTTTTTCGGCTTTCCCCAATTTCGGTCGGCAGATCCGGAAATAGCCTGATGCTTGAAAAAATAGGGGAAAATCGAAGAGAAAATCGAAGTTTTGCCACAAGGAGAGCGGCGGCGCACCCCGTGTGCATACCCTTTAGGTTAGCTGAGGGGAAATGATCCTGAAGGCCTGCACTTCGCAGGCGAAAGCCAAACTGATCGGCGCTGAACACCGCTATCGTGGGTCAGTTCCTGAAGCTCTCTGCTGAAGCGTAATTTTCTCGGATACCACCAATGATTGATCATGAAAAATTGACCCCGCGTCGCGCCAGAATCGGTGATTTGTCTCGATTGTTGGAACTATTGGCCGATGACACCTTGGGGAAAAATCGAGAAGCTATCGGCAGTAGCGAAGCCTGTTATGTTCAGGCTTTCAACGCAATAGATAGCGATATCAATCAGTACTTGCTGGTTGGCGAGCTGGAGGGAAGGGTCATCGCAATGTTGCAATTGACATTCATACCCGGACTTAGCCGGCGTGGCGCGCTGCGAGCCAATATCGAAGCCGTGCGCGTTGACAGTGGCTTGCGCGGGCAGGGAATCGGTAGTTGGCTTATGCAGCAAGCCATCCTGCTGGCTCGTGAACGCAATTGTGGTTTGGTTCAGCTGACCAGCGATAAAAGCAGGGCGGAGGCGCATCGTTTTTACACCCGCCTCGGCTTTGTTGGAAGTCACGAGGGGTTTAAGCTCAAGCCATAGTTTCACCCTGCCTACTTGATCAACGCAGCCACCCGCTTGACGAACACCGGATCCGGTTCGGCATCGAGCCGGGTGCTGTCCACCAGCACCGTGCCTTTGTCATCGAGCAGCGCGATGCGGGTGGTGTGGTTGATTTCGCCGTTCTCCAGCCTGCGGTACTTGATGTTCAACGTGGCCGCCAGTGCGCGCGTCTGGCTGTCGCCGTCCGCCGTCACCAGCCGGAACTGCGCCGAATCGAGCTGATGCATCTTCAATAAACCGGACAGCGAGGCCGGCGTGTCGTGGCGCGGATCGAGGCTGATCATCAGCACCCGCAGCCGCTTGCCGTCCGGTCCCAGCGCGGCCACCGTGCGCTTGAGCGTTTCAATGATCACCGGGCAGGCCGCATGGCAGTCGCCGTAGAACATGGTGATCAGCACCGGCGTGCCCGCCATGTCGTGCAGGGCGAAGTGCTGGCCGGTGGCATCGGTCAGCGTGGCGTCGAGGCGATAGATCGAGTTGCCGGGCAGCGCGGCGGCCAGGGCCGTCCAGGCGCACAGCGGCAGCAGCAGCGCGGCGGCCAGGACGGCACGGCGCAGGGAGGCGATATTGTTCATGGCTTGCTTCCTTGAATCGGAGTGACGGGATCGCGCGCACAGCGAAATCCCAGGTTGGCGCCGTCCTGTCGCGCTTCCATCGCGGACAACAGGGCCAGGCGCATCAGTACGGCGTAGTTGCGGCGGTCGGCCAGCGACACCGCGGCGCCGCCGCAATAATCGAGCAGTTTTTGATCGCCGCTGGCGCGGCTGTCGGCATTGACGAACAGGCCGCTGTAATCCTCGACCCATTCCCACACCAGTCCATGCAAGTCATGGATGCTGTAGTAGTTGGCCGCTCCGGTCGCCACGCTGCGCGGCGGCTGCTTGCCGGCGTCGGCGTACCAGCCGAGGATGTGGGCCAGCCATGCCGGGTCGTCGCGGGCGTCGGGCCGGTGGTCGTCGGCGGCGGCCGCGAACTCCCATTCGTACCAGCGCGGCAGGCGGCCGCCTTCGGAGGCGCAATACGCCTGCGCGGCGAACCAGCCCACCCGCACCACCGGCGCGTCGGCGGCCAGCGGCGCGTAGTCGGTGGCGCCGCTCCAGCCGGACAGATAGGTAGGCGCCGCCAGCAGCGCCGGCGCCAGCCCGCGTTGCCAGGCCGGCGTGCGCCGCACGAAGTCCGCGTACTCGGCGTTGGTGACCAGCCGGCTGCGCAGCAGGTAGGGCGCCACCAGCGCCGGTGCGTCCACGCCGTCGGCCGGCAGCACGCTGCGCAGCGTGCCGCCGGCGATGGCGATGTAGCCCACGTCGGCGGCACCGACCCGGCCAGCCAGCGCCGCCAGCATCAGCAGCACCGGCGGCAACCCACCGGACGCGGCACGGGGCCTCATGGCTAGCGCGCCTTGCGCATGTCGCGCACCTGGGCCGGCGTCACCGCAGGCGTGCCCTTGTTCATCTCCACGCCGACATAGTTGATGACGGCGGCGATGTCGTCGTCGCTCAGGTCCTGCGGCGGCATGACGCCGTTGTAGTGCTCGCCATTGACGACGATCTCGCCGCTGCGTCCGTTGAGCACGATGTGCGCCATCTCATACGGCCGCTGCTGGAAGAAGTCGGAATTGGCCAGCGGCGGGAACACGCCGGCGACACCCTTGCCGTCCGCCTGGTGACAGGCCGAGCAGGTGCTGTCGTAGACGGCCTTGCCGCGCAGCTGTTGGGCGCGGTCGACGCCCGCCACCACCGGCTTGGCGGCCGCCGGCGCGGCCTTGGCTGCGGTCGCGCTGCCCGCCAGCGGCTTCTTGATGCCCTTGCCGTAGATGTCCGGCCGCTCCGGGCCGCTGACCGCCATCAGGCCGATGGCGCCCTTGTTGAAGGCGCGCGTCAGCGAATGGTCGACCAGGGTCAGGTTGCCCGGCACGCGCGGCACGAATTCGACGATGGTCGAGCCGCCGGCCGGCACCATCGTGGTCTGCACATTTTCCTGGTAGTGGCTGCCGCCCTCGGTGTACACGCGGTCGAAGATGGTGCCGATGATGTGGAAGCTGGACGTGATGTTGGGACCGCCCACGCCGAAGTACAGGCGCACCTTCTCGTTGGCCTTGGCGGTCAGCGCGTTGTTGCCGGTCAGCGCGCCGTCGGCGCCGTTGAACAGCACATAGGTCGGCTTCTCGTCGATGGCCTTCTGCATGTCGAAGCCCTGCACGCCGGGCGCGCGGTAGGCGCCGCTGGTGTAGAAGTCGCCCTGCATCACATAGTATTCGCGGTCGACCGGGGCCATGCCTTCCTTGGGCTCGACCAGGATCATGCCGTACATGCCGTTGGCCACGTGCATGCCGACCGGCGCGGTGGCGCAGTGGTACACGTACAGGCCGGGCGACAGCGCCTTGAAGGTGAAGCTGGCTTCGTTGCCGGGAGCGATCAGGGTCTGCGCGGCGCCGCCGCCGGGACCGCTCACGGCGTGCAGGTCGATATTGTGGGGCAGCTTGTTGTCCGGCAGGTTCAGCAGGTGCAGCTCGACGGTGTCGCCTTCGCGCACCCGTATCATCTTGCCCGGCACGGTGCCGCCGAAGGTCCAGAAGGTGTAGCGGGTGCCGGGTGCGATCTCGCGCTCGACTTCTTCCACCGTCAGGTTGACGATCACCTTGGCAGGGGTCTTGCGGGTGATCGGCGGCGGCAGCAGCGGCGGCGCCAGCAGTTCCTGGGTGATGGTGGGCAGGGCCGTCTCGGCCGCGGTGGCCGCGGTGGCGGGGAGCATGGCGAGTACGGCGCTGGTAATGCCGGCTGCGACCAGTTTCAATTGCGTTTTCATTTTTTTATTCGCCTTGTGGTTGTGGGACGAAGCCATGCTAGGGGAAGCAAACAGCAAAGTCCTTGACCTGGATTATTAATTTCGAGAATCAGCGCGCATGATTTCGCCGGGGTTGAGGGCGTCGAAGGGATAGATGCCGTCCAGGATGGCGGGCTAGACGCAATCGAGGGACATCTTGGACTAAAGCACGCGGGTTCCAACCCCGCGCGCTTGGGTGGCGGGCGTGCCGTGCCACATAGGGGTCAGACCCCGCATGGGGTCTGACCCCGCCTGGCCGTGCGGGGTCAACGCAAATCAGGCGCGGTCGGCGGCGACGGCCGCCAGGCGGGCCTTGCCGCGCACGGTCAGCAGGCGCCAGGCGAACAGCGCCAGGAACAGCGTGCCGATGGCGAACACCACGTCACCGGGCACGCGCATCCAGACCAGGGTTTCCATCACCTTCGAATGGATCACCTCCGGCGAACGGGCGAACCACATGCCGGTGCTGACGCTGGCCCAGGCCTGGTAGATGCCGGCCGGCACCAGCGAGATGAACACCATCATCGCCAGGCCGATGTTCAGGCACCAGAACATCGGTTTCAGCAGCGCGTCGGACCAGGCCAGGCGGTCGCTCAGGCCGCGCAGGCAGAACAGCAGCAAGCCGATGCCCAGCATGCCGTACACGCCGAACAGCGCGGCATGGCCGTGGGCCGCCGTCATGTTCAGGCCCTGCATGTAGTACAGCGCGATCGGGGTGTTGATCGAGAAGCCCAGCAGGCCGGCGCCGATGGTGTTCCAGAAGCCGACCGCGATGAAGCACAGGATCGACCACTTGTAGGTCTGCACCCAAGGTGCGGCCTTGGAGCGCTGGTAGTTGCGCCAGGCTTCGACGCCGATCATCGACAGCGGCACCACTTCCAGCGCCGAGAACATGGCGCCGATGGCGATCACGAAGGTCGGCGTGCCGGTGAAGTACAGGTGGTGCAGCGTGCCCAGGATGCCGCCGAACAGGAACACGATGGTCTCCAGCACGATGGCGCTGTTGGCGGTGGCCGCGCGGATCAGGCCCAGGCGGGTGAACAGCAGCGCGATCACGGCGGTGGCGAACACTTCAAAGAAGCCCTCGACCCACAGGTGCACCAGCCACCAGCGCCAGTACTCGATCATCGAATAGTGGGTATGACGGCCCCAGGTCAGCGAGGTGGCGTAGAAGCCGCCGATGCACAGCGCGGCCAGGAACACCATCATGATCAGCCCGCGGCTTTCCGATTTCTTGACCAGCGCCGGCCACAGGGCGCGGCCCAGCAGCAGCACCCAGAACAGCAGGCCGACGAACAGCAGGATTTGCCAGATGCGGCCCATGCTGGTGAACTCCAGGCCCTGGTTGCCGATCCAGAAGGCGAAGGCCGTGCCCTTGTGTTGCAGCGAACCAATCCAGCCCATCGCGGTCGAGCCGACCACGATGAACAGCAGCGCGTAGAACAGCAGGTTCACGCCCAGCTTCTGGAACCTGGGCTCGTGGCCGGAGATGGCCGGCGCGATGTACAGGCCGGTGGCCAGCCAGGCGGTGGCGATCCACAGCACGGCGAACTGGGTGTGGATGGTGCGGCTGACCACGAACGGCAGGATCTGCGCCAGCGGATAGCCGAAGAAGCTCTGGCCCTCGACCGCGTAGTGGGCGGTGATGACGCCCATGCCCACCTGCGCCAGGATCAGGCCGATGACCACGAAGAAGTATTTCTTGGTCGCCAGCATCGACGGCGTCGGCTTCAGGTTGAACAGCGGATCGGTCTTCGGCGGCGCCGGATCGGCTTCCTCCTTGGCGGTCGAATGCACCATCACCATGGCGGCGATGGCGCCTATCATCAGGATGATGCTGGCGATCGACCAGACGCCGGCGCCGGTGCTGGGACGGTTGTCGATCAGCGGTTCGTGCGGCCAGTTGCTGGTGTAGCTCAGGTCGACGGAGCCGGGGCGGTCGGTGGCGGCCGCCCAGGCCGACCAGAACACGAAGGCCGGCAAGGCCTTCAGGTCGTCCTGGTCGGTCAGCGAATTGGCGTTCATCGCATATTGTTCGCGCAGGTGGTCCAGCGCGCGGTCGTCGCCGAACAGGCCGGTGTAGTGGCGCGCCACGTCGCGCACGGCGGCGGCGCGGTCGGCCGACAGCGTGATGCTGCCCTTGGCCGCGTCATAGCTGTTGTGGCGCATTTCTTCCTTCAGGCGGGCGTTCAACGCCGCCTGGTTGGCCTTGCTCAGATCGTCGAAACGGGCGCCGAACTCGCGCTGGGCCCAGATCTGGCGCAGCGCCAGCGCTTCGCGGTGCAGCCAGTCGGCCGACCAGTCGGGCGCGACATAGCTGCCGTGGCCCCAGACGGTGCCGAGCTGCTGGCCGCCGGCCGACAGCCAGGCTTGCTGGCCGCGGTCGACCTGGCCTTCGTCGAACAGCACGGCGCCGTCGGCGCTGAGGATTTGTTTGGGGATGGGTGGCGCGGTCAGGTAGATTTCCGCTCCCACCCAGCCGAGGACGGCGAAGGAGAGGGCGCAGATGACGGCGAGCCAGGTCCAGAGCTTGCGTGTGGCTTGCATGGCATGGTTCCTTAGGTTGGTGAAATGAGACGCGAGGCGGTCAAGACCGGATCGACGGAGCCGATTCTAGTCCCGTGGTTTAAACATGTATATTCGATTCCAGTTTTTCTTGATGCAGGTTATGAACAAATATTTTGGATGCGTGAATAATGGCGCTGCCGACTTCACTGGAGCCCTTCATGCGCCTTACCGCCTTCACCGATTACACGCTGCGCACCCTGATCTACCTGGCGGGCCAGCAGGGCCGGCTGGCGACGATCGCCGAAATCGCCGAGCTGCACGGCATGTCCCGGCACCACCTGACCAAGGTGGTGTACCAGCTCGGCCTGACCGGCGTGATCCGCACCGTGCGCGGCCGCCACGGCGGCATCGCGCTGGCGCGGGCGCCGGCGGCGATCCGCATCGGCGCCGTGGTGCGCGCCAGCGAGCCGGACTTTTATATGGCCGATTGTTTCGACGCCCGCCAGGCCCCCTGCGTGCACGCCGGGCGCTGCTGCGTGCAGGGCATGCTGGGGCAGGCGGTGCACGCCTACCTGGCGGCGCTGGACGCTGTGACTTTGGCCGATCTGGCCTGTCCTGTCCATGCGCCTGATGCCGTGGCGGCCTAGTCCTTTCGGCCTAGGCCGCTAGCCTGATTGCCTTGCCGATCTGGCCTTCCTGCCGATAGTCGGACAGAGCCGCAGCGCTTAAGCTGATGCCATCCCCATGTCCGTCAGGAGATTGAAAGTGTCTAACAATAACAAGGCCGTCCAGGTGCTCGTCAGCAGCACCCTGTCGTTCACGATCTGCTTCGCGATCTGGATGATGTTCGCCGTGCTCGGCATCCCCATCAAGAAGATGCTCGGCCTGAACGAAACCGAATTCGGCCTGCTGGCCGCCATGCCCGTGCTCAGCGGCTCGCTGGTGCGCGTGCCGCTCGGCATCTGGTGCGACAAATACGGCGGCCGCATCGTGTTCTTCCTGCTGATGCTGGCTACCGTGCCGGCCATCTACCTGGTCGGGCTGGCCACCGCCTACTGGCAGTTCCTGGTGCTGGGCCTGTTCATCGGCCTGGCCGGCGGCTCGTTCTCGGTCGGCACGCCCTATGTGGCGCGCTGGTTCTCCCGCGAGCGGCGCGGCCTGGCGATGGGCATCTTCGGCGCCGGCAATTCCGGCTCGGCGCTGACCAAGTTCGTCGCGCCGGCCATCATCGCGGGCTGGGGCTGGCAAATGCTGCCCACCGTGTACGCCGTCGCCATGCTGGTCACGGCGCTGCTGTTCTGGGTGTTCTCGGCCACCGACCCCTCGCACCAGAGCGGCGCCAGCGTGCCGTTCTCCGAGCAGCTCAAGGTGCTCAAGGACCGCCGCGTGTGGCGCTACTGCCAGTACTACTCGGTGGTGTTCGGCGGCTACGTCGGCCTGGCGCTGTGGATGACCAAATACTACGTCGGCGAATACGGCTTCGACCTGCGCCTGGCGGCCCTGCTGGCGGCCTGCTTCTCGCTGCCGGGCGGCGTGCTGCGCGCGCTGGGCGGCTGGATCGCCGACCGCTACGGCGCCCACAAGGTCACCTGGTGGGTGATGTGGGTGTGCTGGGTCTGCTTCTTCCTGCTGTCCTATCCGCCAACCGCGATGACCGTCAAGACCACCCACGGCGACCTGCAACTGCACCTGGCGCTGACGCCGTGGATGTTCACCGGCCTGCTGTTCGTGGTCGGCACCGCGATGGCGATCGGCAAGGCCTCGGTCTTCAAATTCATCGGCGACGACTTCAGCGACAACATCGGCGCCGTGTCCGGCGTGGTCGGCCTGGCCGGCGGCCTGGGCGGCTTCGTGCTGCCGATCATGTTCGGCGCGTTGCTGGACCTGACCGGCGTGCGCTCCAGCGCCTTCATGCTGCTGTACGGCACGGTCTGCGTGTCGCTGGTCTGGATGCATTACTCGTACCGCACCACAGCGGCAGCGCAGCCGGTCGCCGGCGCGGTCGCCGCCTGAGCCCAAAATCTACTAGGAGAAAATGATGAGCAAGTACATGATTAACACGTGGGAGCCGGAGAGCCCTGCGTTCTGGGGCAGCGGCGGCAGCAACACCGCCAACCGCAACCTGTGGATCTCGATCCCCGCGCTGGCGCTGGCGTTCGCCGTGTGGATGGTGTGGAGCGTGGTGGTGGTCAACCTGCCGGCCATCGGCTTCCAGTACAGCACCAACCAGCTGTTCTGGCTGACGGCCTTGCCCGGCCTGTCCGGCGCCACCCTGCGTATTTTTTACTCGTTCATGGTGCCGATCTTCGGTGGCCGCAAGTGGACCACCATCTCCACCGCCTCGCTGCTGATCCCGGCGATCGGCATCGGTTTCGCGGTGCAGGACGTCAGCACCGGCTATCCGACCATGCTGGTGCTGGCGCTGCTGTGCGGCTTCGGCGGCGGCAACTTCGCCTCATCGATGGCCAACATCAGCTTCTTCTTCCCGAAAGCGCAGAAAGGCTACGCGCTGGGCATGAACGCCGGCCTGGGCAACCTGGGCGTGTCGGCGGTGCAGTTCGTGGTGCCGCTGGTGATCACCGCCGGCGTGTTCGGCAGCCTGGGCGGCGATCCGCAAAGCGCCACCAAGGCCGGCCACACCACCACGCTGTGGCTGCAGAACGCCGGCTTCATCTGGGTGCCCTTCATCGTCGTCAGCAGCGTGCTGGCGTGGTTCGGCATGAACGACCTGGCCTCGGCCAAGGCCTCGTTCGCCGACCAGGCGGTGATCTTCAAGCGCAAGCATAACTGGCTGATGTGCTGGCTCTACACCGGCACCTTCGGCTCCTTCATCGGTTATTCGGCCGGCTTCCCGCTGCTGATCAAGACCCAGTTCCCGGATGTCAATCCGCTGCAATACGCCTTCCTCGGCCCGCTGGTCGGCGCGCTGGCGCGTGTCGTCGGCGGCATCATCTCCGACAAGCTGGGCGGCGCCCGCGTCACCGTCTGGACCTTCGCCGTCATGATCGCCGCGGTGTTCGGCGTGATCACCTTCCTGCCGCATGGCGGCACGGGCGGCAACTTCAACGGCTTCTTCTGGATGTTCATGCTGCTGTTCGCCGGCACCGGCGTCGGCAACGCCTCGACCTTCCGCATGATACCGGTGATCTTCCTGACCGAGCGCCAGCGCGCCAGCGCCGGCAAGCCGGCCGCCGTGCAGCAACAGGCCATCGTCGAAGCCAACAAGGAGGGCGCCGCCGTGCTGGGCTTCACCTCGGCGGTCGCGGCCTACGGCGCCTTCTTCATCCCCAAGAGCTATGGCACCTCGATCGCCATGACCGGCGGCCCGGACGCCGCGCTGTGGTGCTTCATCACGTTCTACGTCAGCTGCATCGCCATCACCTGGTGGTGCTACGCCCGCAAGAACGCGGCCATGCCTTGCTGAACGGAGCCACGACCATGCCATCCGCCCGAGTGATCACACTGACCCCGTCGGTCGAATTCGACGCCGCGCTGGTGCGCAAGCTGAACCAGATGGGACCGCGCTACACCTCCTATCCGACCGCCGACCGCTTCGACGGCGGCTTCGGCGCCGCCCAGTACCGGGCCGCCGTGGCCGGCGTCGATCCGGCCATCCCGCTGTCGCTGTACGTCCACATTCCGTTCTGCGCGTCGCTGTGCTACTACTGCGGCTGCAACAAGATCATCACCCAGGACCGGCACAAGGCGGTCGAATACCTGGGCTACCTGTACCGCGAGATCGCGCTGCAGGGCGAGGTGCTCGGCGGTGGGCGGCGGGTAGACCAGCTGCACTTCGGCGGCGGCACGCCGACCTACCTGAGCGACAGGCAGATGGACGAGCTGCTGGCCACGCTGCGCGGCCAGTTCGCCTTCGCGCCGGACGAGCAGGGCGAGTTCTCCATCGAGGTCGATCCGCGCACGGTCACGCCGGCGCGCATCGCCACCTTGCGCCGGCAGGGCTTCAACCGCATCAGCCTGGGCATCCAGGACTTCGATCCGGCGGTGCAGCAGGCGGTCAACCGCATCCAATCCTACGAGGAGACGATGGAGGTGCTGCAGGCCGCGCGCGACTGCGGCTTCCGCTCCATCAGCGTCGACCTGATCTACGGCCTGCCGCTGCAAAGCGTGGCCAGCTTCGGCCCGACGCTGGACAAGATCGTCGCCGCCCGGCCGGACCGCATCGCCATCTACAACTACGCCCACATGCCGCAGTTGTTCAAATCGCAGCGGCTGATCAACAGCGTCGACCTGCCGGACGCGGAAACCAAGCTGGCCATGCTGGGCCTGTGCATCGAGCGGCTGACGGCGGCCGGCTATGTCTACATCGGCATGGACCACTTCGCGCTGCCGGAGGACGACCTGGCGCGCAGCCAGCGCGAGGGCAAGTTGCAGCGCAACTTCCAGGGCTATTCCACCCATGCGGACGCGCCGATGGTGGCGCTGGGCGTGTCGGCCATCAGCGCGGTCGGCGCCAGCTATAGCCAGAACGAGAAGATCCTGTCCGCGTACTACGAACGGCTGGACCGGGGCGAGCTGCCGATCGCGCGCGGCATCGTGCTCAGCGCCGACGACCTGTTGCGGCGCGCCGTGATCGGCCAGCTGATGTGCGACTTCGAGCTGGACTACGCCAGCCTGCCGCTGCCGGACGGCGTCGCCGCCGCCGACTATTTCGCCGACGCGCTGGAACGCCTCAAGCCGTTGGAGGAACAAGGCTTGCTGTGCATCGGCAGCAAGGGCTTGCGGGTGAAGATGCGCGGGCGCCTGCTGATACGCAACATCTGCATGGCCTTCGACAGCTACCTGCACGCGCCGCCAGTCGAAGGGCCGCAGCCGGCCCGCTATTCGCGCACCATCTGAGGACTGACCATGGAAAAAAACAAAATCAAGGTGCAGACCTTTCTGTCCCGTGTGCCGCTGTTCAATTCCATGGGACCGGAAGAACTGTCGCGCATCGCGCTCGGCACCACCGAGGTGCGGGTCGAGCGGGGCGGCATGATCTTCCAGCGCGGCGACCCGTGCGTGGGCTTCCACCAGGTGCTGTACGGCCAGGTCAAGCTGGCGTTCACCTCGCTGGCGGGCGGCGAGAAGGTCATCGAGCTGATCGGGCCGGGCCAGAGTTTCGGCGAGGCGCTGATGTTCATGGGCAGCCCCTACATCGTCTCGGCCCAGGCCACCGAGGACACGCTGCTGCTGCACGTGGCCAAGCCGGCGATCTACCGCGAGATCCACAACGATCCCGAATTCGCCTGCAAGATGCTGGCCGGCCTGAGCCAGCGCATGCACGGCCTGATGTGCGACATGGAGTCGTACTCGCTGCGCTCCGGCACCCAGCGCGTGGCCGGCTACCTGCTCAAGGAATTGCACGAGGACGAAGGCGGCTTGCTGACGCTGCCGGTCACCAAGGCGGTGCTGGCCTCGCGGCTGAACCTGACGCCCGAGCATTTCTCGCGCATCCTCGCCGAGTTGTGCACGCAGCAGCTGATCACCTTCAAGGGCCGCAAGGTCACCGTACTCGACGTGCCGGCGCTGCGGCGCTGCGCCGCCTGAGAGGCAAGCATGCACGACATCGAAAAATTCGTCAGCGGCTTCAGCCGCTTTCAACAGCAATATTTCAACAACGACGAGAGTCCCTACGGCAGCCTGCGCGCCGGCCAGCGCCCGCGCACCTTGCTGATCGGCTGTTGCGACTCGCGGGTCGATCCGGTGCTGCTGACCGGCAGCGATCCGGGCGACATCTTCGTGGTGCGCAATATCGCCAACCTGGTGCCGCCGTGTACGCCGACGGCCTCGGCCGGCGTCAGCTCGGCGATCGAGTTTGCCGTCTGCGAGCTGGAGGTCGAGCGCGTGATCGTGCTGGGCCACGCCGGCTGCGGCGGCATCCGCGCGCTGCTGGCGCCGCGTCCGGCGCAGCGCGAGACCGACTTCGTCGGCCAGTGGATGCGCATCGCCGAGCCGGTGGCGCAGCGCGTGCGGCGCGACCTGGGCCACCGCGACAGCGCCGAGCAGCACCACGCGTGCGAGCTGGCCAGCATCCTGCTGTCGCTGGATAATCTGCTGACCTATCCATGGCTCAAGCGCCGCGTCGACGAGGGCAAGCTCAAGCTGCACGGCTGGTATTTCGATTTGCAGAGCGGGGCGCTGATGGCGTACTCGCCGCGCCGCCAGCAATTCCTGCCGCTGGTATGCCCGCTGACCGCGCGCGAAGCCATAACGGCTGGGGGTCAAGTCTGACATTCGGACACGGCCTCTACCGTATCGGCCGCTACGGAAGAGGTTGTGTCCGAATGTCAGACTTGACCCCATCTTGTGCATCCGCATCGTCTGCGGCCGGCGGCTGGTCCTGCGCGTTCAGGCCGAAGCTCTCCCAACCTTCGCCGAATAGCTCGTAGGGATGCTGGCTGCGGTCCGAGCCGTTCCCGCAGATCATCGAATTGGCCGGGCAATAGCGGTCGCAGCCCCAGCAGATCAGCTCGGGCTTGGTTGGGCGCAGCGGAAAGATCTTGGCCATGTCAGGCGTAGCTCATCAGTTCGCCCTGGCGGTCGAACGCCAGGAAGCGCTCCATCTGCCCCTGCTGGATCGCGCCCAGCATCTTGTTCAGCGCGGCGTCGGTCTGCTGCGGGTCGGGCAGGCGTCCCTCGCTGCCGGACAGCGTGGTGATCAGCAGCACGTCCCAGGCCTGGCCCATGCCTTGCGCTTCCTCGGCCAGGTTCTTGAACGTGTCCAGCTCGCCCACCTGCTTGTCCACGCACATGACCGGCACCAGCGTGCTGCGCGCCGGCGCGTCCGGGTCCGCTTCGGCCACCGCGAAGGCCAGCAGCAGGCGTTGCGGCTGCGGCTGCAGGGCGGCGGCGATCAGTAATTCTTCAAATGTGGCGATATTCATATGCTTCCTCGGTAGTCGGTGATCCAGTCTGTATGTATAGCGCGTCCCGGCACGGCTGCCCATTGCCATGAATGACTAGTCCGGCTAGTTCCTTTGCCGTAGACCGGCCCGGAAAGCCATGACCCAGGTCATGGACCGGCGCGCCGGCCGCGACGAATAATGGTCGTGCGACCCAAGCCGGGGCCGCGTTGAAAGGAAGCCTTATGCGTATCAATCTGAACTACCATCCCGCCTGCCGCGTGGCGCTGGCGCTGCTCACCGCCGTCGCCACCGGCGCCCTGTGGCACAACTACGGCCCGGCCGATGCGATCTCGTGGGCGCCGCCGCCCGATGCGCGCTGCGATGCGCCGCCCCCGCTGGCCGGCTACCCTGGCCGCGAGATTGCCGGGCAAATCCGCTACGACAGCGGGCTGGTGCTGCGTTTCTGCAGCCTGGACGCCATGTTCGCCCAGCTGGGCGCGATGGAGCATCCCGGCCTGGTGCGCAATGTGTACGTGCGCGACGGCGACGGCCGCTGGCTGGCGGCCAGCGAAGCGCGCTACGTCCGCCACACGGGCGCTGACCGCCGCGCGGCGGCGACGCTGCAAGCCTATGCCGGCGGCAAGGCCTCGCCGGCGCCCGGCGCCCGGGTGCTCGACTACCAGCAATTGCTGACCGTCTGCGCCAGCCGCGAATGCTACCGCGCACAGTGAACTAGTCACTTCGGCATAGTCCGCCTAGTCCTTCTCACGCCGCCCGGCCACCATCTTGCCGATTCCCACCAGGCTCTGCGCTGCTTAGACTGCAATCATCGTCGAGTCCATGCATGTTGCATGCGACCGCATGCCCGGCTAGCGCCGGGTGCAAGTTAGGAGGCAGCATGAGTCACTTTCTGGATCGCCTGAAGTTCTTCAATAAAACGGTATCGACCTTCTCCGACGGCCATGGCGCCGTCGTGCACGAGGACCGCACCTGGGAAAACGCCTATCGCCAGCGCTGGCAGCATGACAAGATCGTGCGCTCCACGCACGGCGTCAACTGCACCGGCTCCTGCAGCTGGAAGGTGTATGTGAAGAACGGGCTGATTACCTGGGAAACCCAGCAGACCGATTATCCGCGCACCCGTCCCGACCTGCCCAACCACGAGCCGCGCGGCTGCCCGCGCGGCGCCAGCTATTCGTGGTACGTATATTCGGCGCAGCGCGTCAAGTACCCGATGGTGCGCGGCCGCCTGATGGAAATGTGGCGCGAGGCGCGCAAGACCATGGACCCGGTCACGGCCTGGGACTACATCAGCCAGAACCCGGAACGCGCCGCGCTGTACAAGTCGGTGCGCGGCCTGGGCGGCTTCGTGCGCGCCACCTGGGACGAGAGCAACGAGATGATCGCCGCCGCCAACGCGCTGACGATCAAGAAATACGGCCCGGACCGCATCGTCGGTTTCTCGCCGATCCCCGCCATGTCGATGGTCAGCTACGCGGCCGGCACCCGCTACCTGTCGCTGATCGGCGGCGTGGCGCTGAGCTTCTACGACTGGTACTGCGACCTGCCGCCGGCCAGCCCGCAGGTGTGGGGCGAGCAGACCGACGTGCCGGAATCGGCCGACTGGTACAACTCGACCTACCTGATGGTGTGGGGCTCGAACGTGCCGATGACGCGCACGCCGGACGCCCACTTCTACACCGAGGTGCGCTACAAGGGCACCAAGACGGTGGCGGTGTCGTCCGACTTCGGCGAGATGGCCAAGTTCGGCGACATCTGGCTGGCGCCCAAGCAGGGCACCGACGCCGCGCTGGCGATGGCCATGGGCCACGTGATCCTGAAGGAATACCACGCGCAGCACCAGTCCAAATATTTCAAGGAATATGCCAAGCAGTACACCGACTTCCCGATGCTGGTGCTGCTGAAAGAGCAGAACGGCACCCTGGCGCCGGAATACTTCCTGCGCGCCTCGCAGCTGGACAACAAGCTCGACGAAACCAACAACCCCGACTGGAAAACCCTGGTCATCGACGAAACCAGCGGCCGCATCGTCGCGCCGGCCGGTTCGATCGGCTTCCGCTGGGGCGAGGCCGGCAAGTGGAACCTGGAAATGAAGGAGGGCGGCAATAACGCCCCGGTCGATCCGCAGCTGTCGCTGATCGGCGCCAGCGATGAAGTGGTGGCGGTCGGCTTCCCTTACTTCGGCGGCAAGGACGCCAGCGATATGCTGATGCGCAACGTGCCGGTCAAGCGCCTCCAGCTGGCCGACGGCAGCAGCGCGCTGGTCGCCACCGTGTTCGACCTGACCATGGCCAACTACGGCATCGACCGTGGCCTTGGCGGCGGCAATGTCGCCACCAGCTACGAGGACGACGTCCCCTACACCCCGGCCTGGCAGGTCAAGCACACCGGCGTCAAGGCCGCCGACGTGGTCACCGTGGCGCGCCAGTTCGCCGAGAACGCCGACCAGACCCGTGGCAAGAGCATGGTCATCGTCGGCGCCGCGCTGAACCACTGGTACCACATGGACATGACCTATCGCGGCATCATCAACATGCTGATGATGTGCGGCTGCGTCGGCCAGTCGGGCGGCGGCTGGGCGCACTACGTGGGCCAGGAAAAGCTGCGTCCGCAAACCGGCTGGACGCCGCTGGCGTTCGCCCAGGACTGGAACCGTCCGATGCGCCAGATGAACGGCACCTCGTTCTTCTACGCCCACACCAGCCAGTGGCGCCACGAAAAACTGCACACCGAGGAAATCTCCTCGCCCACCGCCGGCCCCGACGTCGCGCCGATGACGCTGCTGGACTACAACGCCAAGGCCGAGCGCATGGGCTGGCTGCCGTCGGCGCCGCAGCTGCAAACCAATCCGCTGGAGGTGACGCGCGCCGCCGCCGCGGCCGGCATGAGCGCGGTCGACTACGCGGTCGGCCAGATCAAGGACAAGAAACTCGAGTTCTCCTGCGACGATCCGGACAATCCGGCCAACTTCCCGCGCAATATGTTCGTCTGGCGCTCCAACATCCTGGGCAGCTCGGGCAAGGGCCACGAGTACTTCCTCAAGTATTTGCTGGGCACGCAGAACGCGCTGATGAGCAACGAGGACGATTGCATCAAGCCGCGCGACGTCAAGGTGCGTCCGGCCGCAGAAGGCAAGCTGGACCTGCTGGTGGTGCTGGACTTCCGCATGTCGACCACCTGCCTGTACGGCGACATCGTGCTGCCGACCGCCACCTGGTACGAGAAGGACGACCTGAACACGTCCGACATGCACCCCTTCATCCACCCGCTGTCGGAAGCGGTGCAGCCGCTGTGGCAATCGCGTTCGGACTGGGAAATCTACAAGGGCATCGCCAAGAAGTTCGAGGAAATCGGCGGCGCCTACCTGGGCACGCAACAAGATCTGGTGCTGACCCCGCTGATGCACGACACCCCAGGCGAACTGGGCCAGCCGTTCGACCCGAAAGACTGGCGCGCCGGCGAATGCGAGCCGATCCCCGGCAAGACCATGCCGAACTTCACCGTGGTCGAGCGCGACTACACGCAGATCTACCAGAAGTTCACCTCGATCGGCCCGCTGCTGGAAAAACTGGGCAACGGCGGCAAGGGCATAGGCTGGAAGACCGGCCACGAGGTCGAGGTACTGCGCGGCATCAACCGCACGGTGACCGCGCCCGGCATCGCCCACGGCCAGCCACGGCTGGACACCGCCATCGACGCGGCCGAGATGATCCTGTCGCTGGCGCCGGAAACCAACGGCCACGTGGCGGTCAAGGCCTGGGAGGCGCTGTCGGTGATCACCGGCCGCGACCACACCCACCTGGCGCTGCCGCGCGAGCACGACAGCATCCGCTTCCGCGACGTGCAGGCGCAGCCGCGCAAGATCATTTCCTCGCCGACCTGGTCGGGCCTGGAATCGGAAGAGGTCAGCTACAACGCCTGCTACACCAATGTGCACGAACTGATCCCCTGGCGCACGCTGACCGGCCGCCAGCAGTTCTACCAGGATCACCGCTGGATGCGCGATTTTGGCGAGGGCCTGTGCGTGTACAAGCCGGCCATCAACACCAAGACCACGGCGGCGATGCTGGGCGCCCATCCGAACGGCAACAAGGAGCTGGCGCTGAACTTCATCACGCCGCACCAGAAGTGGGGCATCCACTCGACCTACTCGGACAATCTGCGCATGCTGACCCTGTCGCGCGGCGGCCCTCACGTGTGGCTGTCGGAGACCGACGCCCAGGCGGCCGGCATCGTCGACAACGACTGGATCGAGGTGTTCAACGTCAACGGCACGCTGACCGCGCGCGCCGTCGTCAGCCAGCGGGTGCCGGAGGGCATGACCATGATGTATCACGCCCAGGAAAAGATCATCAACGTGCCTGGCGCCGAGATGTCCGGCAAGCGCGGCGGCATCCACAACTCGGTGACGCGCGCCGTCACCAAGCCGACCCACATGATAGGCGGCTACGCGCAGCTATCGTGGGGCTTCAACTACTACGGCACGGTCGGCTCCAACCGCGATGAATTCGTATTGGTGCGCAAGATGAACAAGGTCGACTGGCTGGAAGGTCCGTTGAAGGAAGCAACTGGGAAGGAGAACTTGGCATGAAAATTCGCGCACAAATCGGCATGGTGCTGAACCTGGACAAATGCATCGGCTGCCACACCTGCTCGGTCACCTGCAAGAACGTGTGGACCAGCCGCGACGGTGTCGAGTACGCCTGGTTCAACAACGTCGAGACCAAGCCCGGCATCGGCTATCCGAAGCACTGGGAAAACCAGGACAAGTGGAACGGCGGCTGGCGCCGCACCGACGCCGGCAAGATCGAGCCGCGCCAGGGCAGCCGGCTGAAGATCCTGGCGCAGATTTTCGCCAATCCCAACCTGCCGCAGATCGACGAGTACTACGAACCGTTCACCTACGACTACGAGCGCCTGCAGAACGCGCCGCTGTCGGAAACGCCGCCGACCGCGCGGCCGATCTCGGTGTTGACCGGCAAGAAGATGGAAAAGATCGAGTGGGGCCCGAACTGGGAGGACGACCTGGGCGGCGAATTCGCCCAGCGCAGCCAGGACACGCTGTTCAACAACATGCAGAAGGAAATGTACGGCACCTTCGAGAATACCTTCATGATGTATTTGCCGCGCCTGTGCGAGCATTGCCTCAATCCGACCTGCGTCGCCTCCTGCCCGTCGGGCTCGGTGTACAAGCGCGAGGACGACGGCATCGTGCTGATCGACCAGGACAAGTGCCGTGGCTGGCGCATGTGCATCTCCGGTTGCCCGTACAAGAAGATCTACTACAACTGGTCGTCCGGCAAGGCCGAGAAGTGCACCTTCTGCTACCCGCGCATCGAAGCGGGCCAGCCGACGGTGTGCTCGGAAACCTGCGTCGGCCGCATCCGCTACCTCGGCGTGCTGCTGTATGACGCCGACAAGATCGAGCAGGCGGCCTCGGTGGCCGACCCGCGCGACCTGTATCCGTCGCAACTTGGCCTGTTCCTCGATCCGCACGACCCGGCCATTATTGAAGAAGCGCGGCGCCAGGGCATCCCGGATTCGTGGCTGGAATCGGCCAAGCGTTCGCCGGTGTACAAGATGGCGGTCGACTGGAAGGTGGCGTTCCCGCTGCATCCTGAATATCGCACCTTGCCGATGGTGTGGTACATCCCGCCGCTGTCGCCGATCCAGGCCGCCGCCGAATCGGGCCGCATGGGCAAGAACGGCATCCTGCCGGACACTGCCAGCCTGCGCATTCCGGTGCAATACCTGGCCAACCTGCTGACGGCGGGCGACCAGCAGCCGGTGATACGCGCGCTGGACCGCATGCTGGCCATGCGCGCCTATATGCGCAGCAAGCATGTGGCCGGCACGCCGGACTACGACGTGCTGCAACAGGTCGGACTGGAGCCGGAGATGGTGGAGGACATGTACCACATCATGGCCATCGCCAACTACGAGGACCGCTTCGTGATCCCGAGCAGCCACAAGGAAATGGCGGAGGACAGCTTCAACGAGAAGGGCAGTTGCGGCTTCAGTTTCGGCAACGGTTGCTCGGACGGCGTCAGCGACACCAGCCTGTTCGGCAAACGCAAGCACGGCTCGGAGATCTTCATGTCGATGCCGAAGTCCCGCAAGAAAAAGGAGAACCTCGATGTCTGAGTTCGATACCGCAGGCCACGGCTATTGCATGCTGTCGGCCCTGCTGCAATACCCTGAGCCCGAGCTGCTGGCCGAACTGCCGCAGCTGGAGCGCTATTTGCAGAACACGCTACCGCGCTGGCACGGCGCGCTGGCCGAGCTGCTGGCGCATCTGCGCCGCACGCCGCTGATCGACCTGCAGCAGCAGTATGTGATGACGTTCGACCGCAACCCGTCGCATTCGCTGCACCTGTTCGAGCATATCCACGGCGAGTCGCGCGACCGCGGCCAGGCCATGGTCGACCTGCTGGCCGAGTACAGCAAGCACGGCCTGCAAATGGTCGGCAACGACCTGCCGGACTACGTGCCGCTGTTCCTGGAGTTCCTGTCGCAGCTGGAAGCGGACGAGGCCGAGCGCATGCTGGGCGACGCCATCCACGTGCTGGCCTTCGTCGGCCGCAAGCTGCGCGCCAACGGCAGCCCGTATGCCTGCCTGTTCGACCTGCTGCAGACCCTGACGCCGGTGCAGGCCGAGGAACTGAGCGAACCACCGGTGCGCGACATGGACGAGGCGCTGGAAACCTTCGGCCCCGGCGCCGACGGCATCGAACCGCTGCTGGCGCCGGCCATGGGCGGCGTCCATCCGGTGAATTTCTATCCCAAGGCGGCGGCGCCGCAGCGTCATTGAGGAGTATCACATGAACTATCTACATCAATTTGTGTTCGGCATCTATCCGTACATCGCGCTGGCGATCTTCCTGGTGGGCAGCCTGATCCGCTTCGACCGCGAGCAATACAGCTGGAAGTCGGAATCGAGCCAGACGCTGCACAACGGCATGCTGCGCCTGGGCAGCCCGCTGTTCCACATTGGCGTGCTGGGCCTGTTCTTCGGCCACCTGGCCGGCCTGCTGACCCCGGTGTGGGTGTGGGACACGCTGGGCGTGAGCCACGGCGCCAAGCAGCTGGTGGCGATGGTGGCCGGCGGCGTGATGGGCTCGCTGTGCCTGGTCGGCCTGCTGATGCTGCTGGCGCGCCGCCTGGGCAACGAGCGGGTGCGCGCCCGCAGCACCTTCCGCGACAAGCTGGTGCTGGTGTGGCTGCTGGCCACTCTGCTGTTGGGCCTGACCTCGATCTTCGCCTCGGCCTCGCACATGGACGGCCACGTGATGGTCCAGTTGATGACCTGGGCGCAGCACGTGGTCACCCTGCGCGGCGACGCCGCCGGCTTCATCGTCGACGCGCCGCTGGTGTTCCAGCTGCACCTGTTCATGGGCATGTCGCTGTTCGCGATCTTCCCGTTCACCCGCCTGGTGCATGTATGGAGCGGCTTTGGCGCCGTCACCTACCTGAGCCGCGCTTATCAACTGGTGCGTTCGCGCTAAGGAGACCATCATGGGTATCGCGGTCAACGGCGTCGACATCGACGACAGCGCCATCGCGGCGGAATTGCCGCACCAGGCGCAGGCGGCCAATCCGCTGCGCCAGGCGGTGCACGAGGTGGTGCTGCGCACCGTATTGCTGCAGGAGGCGGAGCGGCTGGGCATTGCCGGCGTCGACGACGACCAGCGCATCGAGGCCCTGTTCGCGCAGGAAGTCACGGTGCCGGACACGGACGAGGCCAGCTGCCAGCGCTATTACCAGAGCCAGCAGCAGCGCTTCCGCAGCGGCGACCTGGTCGAGGCGCGCCACATCCTGTTCCAGGTGACGCCGGCGGCGCCGCTGGAGCTGCTGCGCCAGACGGCCGAGCTGATCCTGGCAGAGCTGCAGGCGCGGCCGCAGCGTTTCGAGGAGCTGGCGCGCCAGTACTCGAACTGTCCGTCGGGCGCGGTCGGCGGCAGCCTGGGGCAGGTGGCGCGCGGCCAATGCGTGCCGGAATTCGACGAGCTGCTGTTCCGCCTGCAAGCGGGCGAGCTGGCCGGACGGCTGCTGGAAACCCGCTTCGGCCTGCACATCGTGCAAGCCCGGCGGCGCGTGAACGGCGCCGTGGTGCCGTTCGCCGCGGTGCAGGCGCAGATCGCCGACGAGCTGCGCCGCCAGTCCTGGCAGCGCGCCTTGCACCAATACCTGCACATCCTGGTCGGCCGCGCCGACATCGCCGGGGTGGAGCTGGACGGCGCACAGTCGCCGCTGGTGCAATAAGGGCCGTTCGGACCGGGCGGGGCCGCGCATTGGGCAGGGCATGGGCGTGCCCCTGCGCGGTCATTGTGGCATTCCTTCGATTTTCTCCCCTATTTTTTTCGGTTTTCCCCAATTTAGGCCGGCAATTCCGGAAATAGCCCAATGCTTGAAAAAGCAGGGCAAAATCGAAGAGAAAATCGGGGCTTTGCCACAAGGAGCGGGGAGGTGCACCCCATGTGCATACTCCTCGGACACTAGTCCTTTCGAACTAGGCCGGCTAAGCCGTCATGCGCAGTGGCAGGACGCTTTCCGGCCGCTACAATGGACTCACCAATCATGACAGGAGAGCGACGATGTTAAGCGACCGTTTTGGTCGATCGATCGACTATCTGCGGGTGTCGGTCACGGATCGCTGCGACCTGCGCTGCACCTACTGCATGCCCAAGGATTTCAAGGGTTACGAAGACCCGCCCGACTGGCTCTCTTTTGACGAGATCGAGCGGGTGGTGGCAGCCTTCGCCCGCCTGGGCACCACGCGCGTGCGCCTGACCGGCGGCGAGCCGCTGACCCGCCGCAACCTGCCGCAACTGGCGACCCGCCTGTCCAGCCTGGAAGGCGTGCGCGACCTGTCGCTGTCGACCAACGGCACCCGGCTGGCGCGCCACGCCGAGGCGCTGGCCGCCTCCGGCATCAGCCGCGTCAACGTCAGCCTCGACACGCTGGACCGCGACTGCATGGCCGGCATCACCGGGCGCGACTGCCTGCCGGCGGTGCTGGACGGCCTGCAGGCGGCCAAGGCGGCCGGCCTGGCGCCGATCAAGATCAATATGGTGGCCATGCGCGGCGTCAACGACGCCGAGATCGAAACCATGGCGGCCTTCTGTATTGAACAACATTTCGTGCTGCGCCTGATCGAAGTCATGCCCATGGGCGAGACCGGCCGCAACACCTCCTACCTGAACCTGGCTCCGGTGCAGCAGCGGCTGGCCGAGAAGTTCCAGCTGGTGCCGCAGGCGCTGGAGCTGGGCGGCGGGCCGGCGCGCTACTGGTCCACGGCCGACGGCAGCGCCAGCATCGGCTATATCACGCCGCTGTCGCAGCATTTCTGCGCCACCTGCAACCGGGTGCGGCTGGCGGTGGACGGCACCCTGTACCTGTGCCTGGGCCAGGAGCAGCAATATCCGCTGGCGCCGCTGCTGCGCGGCGGCGCCAGCGACGCCGAACTGGAGCAGGCGATCCGGGAAGCGATCGAACTCAAGCCCCAGCAACACGATTTTGGGCGGGAACCGACCAAGATCGTGCGCTTCATGTCGCAAACGGGCGGCTAGGTGGACACGCCAGGCGTGTATACTCGGCCGTTGTCACCAATATCAGGAGTCGCCATGTTGAAGCCCGGACTGTTCGCCGGCTGGCAGAAACTGTCGACCCGCATCGTCGGCTTGTTACTGAGTTTTCTCGCGATCGCGCTGGTCGTGATCGGCTCGACCTTGCTGCTGTCCTGGCAGCTCGAGGGCAGCGCCGCCGCCATCAACGTGGCCGGCAGCCTGCGCATGGACAGCTATCGCCTGGCGCTGCTGGCCACGCAAATGGATGGCGGCGCCAACGGCGCGCAGCAGGTCGGCGAGCAGCTGCGGCGCATGGAGCGCACGCTGGAACTGTTGCGGCGCGGCGATCCGCAGCGGCCGCTGTTCCTGCCGCCGACCGCGGCCATCCACGGCGCCTACGCCGAGGTGATCCAGCAATGGCAGGCCGAGCTGGCGCCGCCGGTGCGCGGCCTGCTGGTGGCCGGCGTGCGCGACGGCGCGCAGATCAAACTGATCCAGCAACGCAGCGAACAGTTCGTGCTGCGCGTCGACCAGCTGGTGCACCGCATCGAGCGCGACAGTGAAACCCGCACCTTCTGGCTGCGCGCCTCGCAGCTGACCCTGCTGGCGCTGGCCCTGCTGGGCACGGTCAGCATCATCTACCTGCTGTTCGACATGATCGTGGCGCCGGTGACGCGGCTGCAGGGCGGCATCGAGCGCATGCGCGAGCGGGACTTCAGCGTACGGCTGGAAGTCGACAGCAACGACGAATTCGGCCAGCTGACGAACGGCTTCAACCAGATGGCCGACAAGCTGCAGGATTCCTACAACAACCTGGAGCAGCGGGTCCAGCTCAAGACCAGCGAGCTGGAATTGCAAAACCGCGAACTGGCGCTGCTGTACGACATCGCCTCCTTCCTGCAGCAGGCGCAGGCGGCCGAGCCGATGTGCCAGGGCTTTTTGCAGCGCATCAGCGAGTATTTCCGCGCCGACGGCGGCTCGGTGCGCATCCTGGACCCGCTGCGCGGCAATCTGCACATGCTGGTGCATCAGGGCATATCGGAGCAGCTGGTCGAGACCGAGCGCTGCCTGAAGGTGGGCGAGTGCCTGTGCGGCGAGGCGGTGGTCAGCAAGCTGGCGGTGATCCACGACCTGCGGCGGCGCGCCGACGGCCATACGCTGCAATGCCACCGCGAGGGTTTCGCGACGATTTCGATCTTCCACATTTTCGCGCAGCGCCAGCACATGGGCTTTTTCAACCTGCACTTCCGCGCGTCCACCACGTTCACGGCGGCCCAGACGGCGCTGCTGGAAACCCTGGGCCAGCTGCTCGGCACGGCGATCGAGAACCAGCGCCTGCAGGGCCGCGACCGCGAGCTGGCCATTTCGGAGGAGCGCAACCTGGTCGCGCAGGGCCTGCACGACAGCATCGCCCAGGGCCTGAACTTCCTGAACCTGCAGGTGCAGATGCTGGAGCAGTCGCTGCAGCGCCAGCGCATGGACGAGGTGGAGAGCATCGTGCCGGCCCTGCGCGCCGGCGTCGAGGAGAGCTACCAGGACGTGCGCGAGCTGTTGCACAACTTCCGCACGCGGCTGCAGGAAGGCAACCTGGTGACGTCGCTGGAGACGGTGGTCGACAAGTTCCGCCGCCAGAGCGGCATCGCGGTCGACTTCAGCGCCGATTCGGACGGCGCGCCGTTCCCGCGCGAGCATCAGCTGCAGCTGCTGTTCATCGTGCAGGAGGCGCTGTCGAACGTGCGCAAGCACGCCTCGGCCAGCCAGGTCTGGGTGCGGCTGACGGACGACCAGGACTTCACGCTCAGCGTCAAGGACAACGGCCACGGCTTCGACCCGGCCGCGCTGGAGACGCAGGGCGAGGCCCATGTCGGCGTCAACATCATGCGCGAGCGCGCCCAGCGCATCGCCGCGCAGTTGCAACTGCGCTCGGCGCCGGGCGCCGGCACCGAAGTGCTGCTGCGCCTGCCGCGCGCCCAGCGCCGCGCGGCTTAACCCCAACAAGAAAGGCTGGAGTAGATGGACAAGGAAGCAAATACGATCAGCGTGCTGCTGGTGGACGATCACACCCTGTTCCGCAGCGGCATACGCTCGCTGCTGCAGCGCCACCCGGAGTTTGTCGTGGTGGGCGAGGCGGCCGACGGTTTCGAGGGCGTCAAGCGGGCGCAGCAGTTTAAGCCGCAGGTGGTGCTGCTGGACCTGAACATGCCCGGGATGTCGGGCCTGGAAACGCTGGAACTGCTGCGCCAGGATTGCCCGGACAGCGCGGTGGTGATGCTGACCGTGTCGGAGGACGCGGAAGACCTGAGCGTGGCGCTGAAGGCGGGCGCCAGCGGCTATCTGCTGAAGAATATCGACACCGAATTCCTGGTGCGGGCGATCCGCCGCGCGGCGGCCGGCGAGACCGTGCTGGCCGAGTCGATGACGGCCAAGCTGGTGGCGCAGTTGCAGTCCGGCGCGGCGCCGGCGGTGGCCTCGGAACTCGACAAGCTGACCCCGCGCGAACGGGAGATCCTCGATTGCCTGGCCCGCGGCGAAAGCAACAAGGGCATCGCGCGCACGCTGGACCTGGCCGAAAGCACGGTCAAGATCCATGTGCAGAACGTGCTGAAAAAGCTCAAGCTGAGCAGCCGGGTGCAGGCGGCCGTGTACGCGGTCGAACACCGCATGCACAACGGCGCCTAAGGCGCCGCGCAGGTCAGCCGCCGCAGCAACCGCCGCAGCAGCCGCCGGCGTTGGCGGCCGTGGCGTCCGGCGCGGCTGGCGCCTCGGCCGGCTGGACGCTGGCGGGATAGCCGGCCAGCGACAGCGTGCGCATCAGCCGGTGTGGCGAGACGCGTGTTTCGTCGATGCGCGCGCGGGCCACGCGGTCGCGCAACGAGACGCGCACGTCGCTGACGCCGTCGATTTCGGCCAGCAGCTTGGCGATGGTGTCGGCACAGGCTTCGCCGTCCATGCCGTCGATGAGAAGTTCTGTTTGCATAGCATTCCTTTTGATGTTGAACCCGAATGAAAACCACAGCGACAGCCTAAGCCAAAGCGCGACGCAGGGCGAAGGCGATTTGGATTTTCTTGATCCAGATTATGCGAAACGGGCGCCGGGCTTCACGCCGCGCCATGCCGCGCCGACAATGGTGCGTACCCTTACAGGATGTAGATCATGAGCTTGCTTCACATTGAAGAACCCGCCGGCACGAGGTCCGCGTGGGACAGCAGCCACCCCTTGTGGGCCTTGGGCTTCCGGCCTTTCTATCTGGCGGCGGCGGTGTTTGCCGCGCTGGCGATACCGCTGTGGATGGCGCGCTACCTGGGCTGGTGGAGCGCGGACGTCGCGTCCTGGCTGCATGTGGGTTTCAACTGGCATATGCACGAGATGGTGTTCGGCATGGCGGCGGCGGTGGTGGTCGGCTTTCTCTACACCGCCGCCTTCGCCTGGACCGGTTCGTGGACGCCGGTGCGCGGCAAGCTGGCGGCGCTGGTGACCTTGTGGCTGATGGGCCGGCTGGCGATGCTGGCGGCGGCGCCGCTGGTGGGCGCGGCGATCGACTGGCTGTTCCTGCCGGCCGCGGCCTGGCCGTTGTGGCAGGTGCTGAGCAAGTCCGGCAACAAACGCAACTACTTCCTGGTGGGCCTGCTCGCGCTGATGGCGGTGGCCAACGGCGTGTTCCACGCCATCGCGCTGGGCTGGCTGGCGACCACGCCGATCGCGCCGGCGCAGGCGGCGATCCTGGTCATCGTGCTGATGGAGTCGGCCATCGGCACCCGCATCATTCCCATGTTCACCCGCAACGGCGCGCCGGGCAGCACGCCGCTGGTCCAGCCCAGGCTCGACCGCTGGTCGCTGGGCCTGATCGCCGGCTTCGCGCTGGCCTGGGTGGCCGTCGCGCCGGCCTGGCTGATCACGCCGCTCGGCGTGGCGGCGGCGGCGCTGGTGCTGCTGCGCCTGTGGCGCTGGCAGGCGCTGCGCACCGGCAGCTATCCGCTGCTGTGGATCATGCACCTGTCGTATGCGTGGATCGCCGCCGGCCTGCTGTTGCTGGTGCTGTCGCGCTGGCAAATGGTCAGCGCCAGCGCCGGCTTCCACGCGCTGACGGTGGGTTCGATGGCGGGCCTGATCCTGGGCATGATGACGCGCACCACGCTGGGCCACACCGGCCGGCCGCTGCGCGCGGGCAAGATGGAGACGGCGATGTTCGGCCTGATCCAGCTGAGCGCCCTGAGCCGTGTGCTGTCCGCGCTCGGCTGGGACTACGGCCCGGCCTTGCTGGCGCTCAGCGCGCTGTGCTGGACCGGCGCGTTTTGCCTGTATGTGCGCGTGTATGCGCCTTACCTGGCCAACCGCCGCCTGGACGGCAAGCCGGGCTGATCGTCAGTCCGGCACGAACAGGGCGACGGCGTCCGCTCCCGCCGCCTGGCGCGGCGGGCAGGCCGGATCGGTGGCGGCGCGCCACACCGCCTGCGCCACATCGTCCGCCTCGGTGATGGCGGACGACTGCGCCCAGTCGGCGAACACCTGCTGCGCCAGCGCGGCGTAGGCCTCGGGGATGGCGCCCTGCATGCGCGCCTGGGCGTTTTCGCCGAAGCGGGTAGAGGGCGCCCGTCCCGGCAGCACCAGATGCGTGCGCACGTTGAACTGCTGCAGTTCCAGCGCCAGCGATTCGGTGAAGGCGTTGACCGCCGCCTTGCTGGCCGTGTACACGGACAGCAGCGGCAGCGGCATCAAGGTCACGCTCGATGTCACGTTGACGATGACGCCGGCCTGGCGCTGGCGGAATTGCGGCAACACCGCCTGGCACATGGCGATGACGCCCAGGGTGTTGGTGGCGAACACCTCGCGGGCGCTGGCCATCGCCGTGCCTTCCAGCGCACCCAGCACGCCGATGCCGGCGTTGTTGACCAACACGTCGACCGGGCCGGCCGCTTCGATGGCCCGGCTTATGCTGTCCGCATCGGTGACGTCCAGGGCCAGCACGCGCAGCCGGGCCGAGGGCGGCAGCAGGTCCGCGCGCGGGGTGCGCATGGTGGCGACGACGTTCCAGTCGCGCGCCAGGAAGTAGCGGGCGGTTTCAAGGCCGAATCCGGATGAGCATCCGGTGATCAGTACGGTTTTCATGGGGAACTCCTGTAAATGGTGGGCAGTGGCGGCACTATAGCCAAGCGCCGCCGGACTCGCTGCAATCGAAAGTCCTAGTTTCATTCGCAGGAGTCCAGAAATGATTGATCCATTGACGGAGGTGGTCACGCTCCTCCAGCCGCGCGCCCGCCATTCGAAAGTGGTCAGCGGGGCCGGCGCCTGGCGCATCCACCGTGCCGAAGCCGGCCAGCCTTTCTATTGCGTCGTGCTCGATGGCGGCTGCCGCCTTACGCTGGACGGCCAGCCGGCCATGCTGCTGGAGCAGGGCGACTTCGTCCTGATTCCCGCGGCGCATGATTTCTGCATGGCGAGCATGGAGCCGACCAGCGCCGGCAGCGCCGACAGCGAACCGGTGGCGCTGCCGCATGGCGAGTTCCGGTTGGGCGCCCGGGACGTGCCGGCGCAGGTACGGCTGCTGGTGGGCCACTGCGCCTTCGGCTCGCCGGACGCGGCGTTGCTGGTGTCGCTGCTGCCGCAACTGCTGCATGTGCGTGGCGAGCGGCGGCTGTCGACCATCGTGCAACTGGCGGGCGAGGAATCGCGCGCGCAGCGCCCGGGGCGGGACGTCATCCTGGCCCATTTGCTGGAAGTGCTGCTGATCGAGGCGCTGCGTTCAACGGCCGTGACGGCCACGTCGCCGGGCCTGTTGCGCGGCCTGGCCGACGAACGGCTGGCGCCGGCGATCCGGCAGATGCATGAGAGCATGACCTCGCCCTGGACGGTCGCGCAGCTGGCCAAGGCGGCCGCGCTTTCGCGCTCGGCGTTCTTCGAGCGCTTCAGCCGCGCGCTGGGCGTGGCGCCGATGGAGTACCTGCTGCGCTGGCGCATGGCCAGCGCCAAACACTTGCTGCGGCGGGAAGCGGCGGGCGTGGCGGACGTGGCGCGGCGCGTCGGCTATGGCTCGGCCAGCGCCTTCAGCGTGGCGTTCACGCGCCATGTCGGCGTGGCGCCGGCGCGGTATGCGCGACAGCTCGCGGACTAGCGGCGCCGTCCGGGTCAGCGGAACACCAGCACCGGCATGGCCGCATGGGCCAGCACCCGCTGCGTCTGACTGCCCAGCAGCAGCCGTTGCAGGCCGCCGTGTCCGTGCGTGGCCATGAAGATCAGGTCGCACTTGTATTGCTGCGCCATGTCGACGATCTCATCGGACGGGCTGAACGAGGTGCTCACATGGGTGGTGCAGGGCACGCCCTTGGCGGCGGCCGCCGCGGCGATCTCCTGCACGTGCGCGTGCGCCAGCGCCTGCATGGCGTCGGCATACACCTGGACATCGATCACCGCGCCGAACTCCACGTAGGGCGAGTAGGGATAGGGTTCGGCGACCGACATGGCGACCAGGCTGGCGCCGAGCGTGCACGCCAGCTCGATGGCGGCGACGGCCGCCGCCTTGGACATTTCCGAGCCGTCGCTGGGCAATAAGATGGTCTTGAACATGGATGTTTTCCGCCGCGAGGGCATGGTGGTGGGCTATAGCAACACTATGGCCAGCGGCCCGGAAAAAATCCTTGATTCAGATCAAAAACTTCCCCGCGAACAATTGTTGGTTTTTTTGATTTGGGTCAGAAGCCGCTAGTGCTTTTATGGGCCGGGGCCACTATTGTTGTTGCATGACAAGGAGGAATGACATGAACAACGTGAGAAGTTGGCTACTGATACTGGCCCTGGGCTGCCAGGCCGGCGCGATGGCGGGCGACCTGGCCCAGCGCACGCCGCGAGGCCTCGATTACCTGAGCGGCGGCGTCGGCGAGGACGAGCGGCAGGCCATGCTGGCGGCCCGCGACGACTACAACCTGCGGATGACGTTTGCCACCAGGATCAGCGGCGAGTATCTGGCCGACGTCGCGCTGACCGTCTACGACCAGACCGGCACGCCGGTGGCCACCGCGACCTCGGACGGCCCCTGGTGCTATCTGAAACTGGACCCGGGCAGCTATCGGGTCGTGGCCACGATGCATGGCAAGCCATTGCAGCAGACGGTGGTGATCAAGCCGAACGGCGCGCGCGAGCTGTATTTTTACTGGGACCCGCAATGAGCGCCGCCAGCCACGGCGGCTTGCCGGCACTGCAATTGATCGCCCCCGAGGCGCTGGCGCTCGACGCCGAATTTTCACCGTTGAGCATGGCCCTGTTCAAGGTGCTGCTGCGGCGCCAGTCCAGCCGCGCGTTCGGCGCCGATGAACTGCCGCTGTACGCGCTGTCGCGCCTGCTGTGGGCGGCGTTCGGCATCAACCGGCCGGACCTGGGCTTGCGCACCGCGCCATCGGCCAACAACGGCCAGGAGATCGACATCTACGTGGCCATGCGCGCCGGGCTGTACCGCTTCGATGCGCAGCAGCTGGCCTTGTTGCCGGTCTTGGCCGAGGACGTCCGCGCCGCCACCGGCGGCCAGGACTTCGTCGCCGGCGCGCCCCTCAACCTGATTTATGTGGCCAGCCTCAAGGACGACAGCACGCGCCCGGAAGAGGAGCAGAAATTCTACGCCGCGCTGGACACCGGCTTCATCAGCCAGAACGTCTACCTGTTCTGCGCCGCCGAGGGCCTGGCCACCGTGGTGCGCGGCTGGGTCGACCGCCCGGCGCTGGCTGCCGTGATGGGGCTGGCGCCGCACCAGCACGTGGTGGCGGCGCAGACGGTGGGCTATCCGCCGCAGCGGGAACCGGCCCGGCAATGACGCCGGCGCCTCATTCGGCACGCTGCGCCGGCGCGGCGCAATCGTTGCCCTCGCATTGCAGGCCGCCGCTGGAATAGCGGTTACGCGGATTCCACAGCATCCAGCCGCTGGCCTGGGCCGCCGCAGCGCCGTCGATCTGCGCCTGCACCTCGGCGGCGCCGAACGGCCGGTGGTCGAAGGCGTAATCGCTGAAGTCCTGCAACCAGGGCCGGAAACGGGCGCCGTCCAGGCCGGTGCGCTGCCTGGCGCGCTGCAAGGAGCGGTACACGATGTCGTAGGGATGTTCGAGCGGATTGCGGTAGTTCGGGATGCCCCACTTGAAGCCGGACGGATACAGCATGGGGCAAATATAGTCGAGCGACTCGGCCAGGCGCTCGAGCTGCTGGCCGATCGCGGTGTCGTCGGTATTCCACAGCACGTAGCCGAAGATGTCGGCGGCGACGAACACATTGTAGGGCGCCAGGCGCGCCCGCGCCGCGCCGAGAAAGCCGCTGATCGCGTCGACCCGGCTGGCCTGGGTGCTGGGCTGGGCGTACTGCGCGCCGGGCGCGTCCGGGAAACGCACATAGTCGAACTGGATTTCGTCAAAGCCCAGCCGGGCCGCCTCTTCGGCGATGTCGAGGTTGTACTGCCACACTTCCTGGCGCGTGGGATCGACCCAGGACAGGTCTTCGCCGTCGCGCCACAGCTGTCCCTGGCGGTTCTTCAGCGCCAGGTCGGGCCGGGCGTTGGCCAGCGGATCGTCCTTGAACACCACGATCCTGGCGATCAGATAGATGTTCCGCTGGTGCAGCTGCGCGACCAGCGCCGGCATGTCCTTGACGGTGCGTACTTTCTGGGCGCCGATGCGCTCGGCCAGCGCGATGGTGCTGGCATAGGGAATCATGCCGCGGTCGCTCTTGACGTCGATCACCAGCGCGTTCAACTCGGTCTGCTTGACCAGCGCCAGCGCGGCCTCGCGCAGGGCGTCGCTGCCGATGCCGTAGGACGACAGGTACAGGGCCTTGGCCTGGAACGGCGCCAGTTCCAGCCGCAGCGCCGCGCCGTCGCCGGCGTAGGGCAGCTGCCGGCGCGCATAGCCGGGCGCCCGCACCGCCACGCTGGGTCCCGCCGCCGGCAGGTGGAAGTGGCCGGCCGCGTCGGTCTGCGTGCTGGCGCCGCCGGAGGTGACCGTGGCGCCGGCGATCGCGCCGTGGCCGGCCTGGCTGTAGACGACGCCGTCGATGGCCAGCGCCGGCGGCAGGGCCAGGGCGAGGGTGGCGGCAAGCAGAAGGTGGCGCATGGGGCGGTTTCCGGAAGTAATGGGTGGGGGCGGCGTTGCGTGCATCGAATGTAGCGGCAGAGCTTGTGGCGGCACAGGCGGCTGCTTGATCCAGGTCAAAATCGCATTCAATTTCGGCGCCGCTCGACGGTCCTGCGCCCGGCAGCGGCTATTTGTGGGGCCGTTTTGACTTGTATCAAAATCCGCTACTGACGCTGTCCCGGTTCGTTGCTACAGTGGTTCGGGAACCAAGGCGCGGTCGCCGGCGCGCCACCAATCAATGCACCGGCTTGTTTGACCCGCACAGGAAAATATCATGTTCAAACATTTTTTAATGCCGACCGATGGCTCGGCCATTTCCACCGCCATCCTGCGGCCCTGCATCCAGTTCGCCAAGGAATGCGGGGCGAGCATCACTGCGGTGCACGTGATCCCGGAATTCCATGTGCTGACCTACCAGGTCGAGATGCTGGAGGCCACGCGCGAACAGTTCCGGCAAGACAGCATCGCCCATGCCCAGCGCTATCTGGCGGAAATCGAACAATGCGCGCGCGAGCTCGGAGTGCCGTGCAAGACCCTGGCGCTGCACCACGAGCAGCCGTATGAGGCCATCATCCAGTCCGCGCGCGAGCAGGGTTGCGACCTGATCTGCATGGCCTCGCACGGCCGCCGTGGCGTCAAGGGCATGTTGCTTGGCAGTGAAACGCAGAAGGTGCTGACCCACAGCCAGATCCCGGTGCTGGTGTTCCGCTGACCGCGCGCCCGTTTCACAGGTAGGCCAGCAGCGACAGGATGGAACTGGTCGCCGCGTGCACATCCACCAATCCCACCAGCAAAGCGCCCAGCGTGGCCGCCGCCGTGCCCAGATAGGCATTGGCGTAGGCCATCAACGCGGTCGCGCCGCTCAGGATCACGGCGAACAGCAGCGCCTGCCGGATGCTGAACACGCGGCCGCCGCGCACGGCCGGCGCGGCCGGTTTGGCCACGGTGCGCATCAGCGCGGCCGACACCAGCACCGTGGCCAGCAGCGCGCAGGAGAGGGTGGGCGCGAGCTGCAGCAGCTGGCCCGGCGCGATGGTCAGCGTGACGACCACCAGCAGCAAATAGGTGGCCACGTTCGACAGCAGCGCGCCGACCGCGCACGCGCCCAGCAGCGCCGGTTCGCGCCGGTAGCGCTGCCCCATGGCGGCGGTGGCGGCGACGCTGGAGACGAAGCCCGAGGCCAGCCCCATCAGGGCCAGCCCCATGCGCGGGCCAGCCAGGCGCAAGGCGATATGGGCGCCGGCCTGCAAGGTCATCAGCAGCACCGCCAGGCCCCACAAGCGGCGCGGGTTGACGCCCAGCAGCCAGCCGTTGGCGGCGTCCGGCAACAGCGGCCAGATCACCAGCGCGGCGCCGGCCAGGATCAGGCCGTCGCGCAATTCGCCGCGCTTGAGCGTGACGCGGATGAAGTGGTGCAGCGGCGCGCGCAGGTTCAGCATGGTGGCCACCAGCACCGCCAGGCCGGCCGACAGGGCCGGATAGTCGACCGCGTTCACGCCCAGCAGAAAACTGAGGAACAGCGCCAGTTCGGTGACCATGCCGGCTTCATCGGCGCTGGCGCGGTAGTAGCTGATGACGCAGAACGATGCCACCAGCAGCGCCGCCATCAGGCTCAGCCTGAAGTCGATGAGCTGGGCCAGCGCGCCCGACAGCGCCACCAGCGCGAAGCTGTGCACGCCGGCCAGCGCATGGCCGCTGCCGCCGCCCTTGCGCCGCTCGCGCTCGATGCCGATCAGCGTGCCGCTGCCGAGGGCGGCGGCCAGTCCGATCACGTGGGCGCTGAGACTCATGGCCGCTCCCCGCTACAGCTGGCCATGGCGGCGCGCCAGCGACCGCTTGAGCAGCTGGGCCGACACCAGGTAGGCGGCGACGATGGCGGGCAGCGCCAGCCAGTAGCCGGCGGGCGGCGCCACGAAACCCAGCGCGCCGCCGGCGCCCGACAGCGGCAGCCACACGCCCAGCGCGCAGACCGCCAGCGTGGTGGCCAGCAGCGGCGTGCTGGGCTTGCTCTGCACGAAGGGGATCTTGCCGGTGCGCAGCACGTGCACCACCAGCGTCTGCGTCAGCAGCGATTCCAGGAACCAGCCGGACTGGAACAGCGCCGGCTGGCGGGCGGCGTCGAACAGATACCACAGCGCGCCGAAGGTCAGGTAGTCGAACAGGGAACTGAGCGGGCCGAGGTACAACATGCTGCGCCAGATATTGCCGATGTCCCAGCGGCGCGGCTGGCGCAGGTAGGCGGCGTCCACATGGTCGCTGGCGAGCGCGGTCTGCGAGACGTCGTACAGCAGGTTGTTGAGCAGGATCTGCACCGGCGCCATCGGCAGGAAGGGCAGCAGCACGCTGGCCCCCAGCACGCTGAGCATGTTGCCGAAATTGGAGCTGGCGCTCATGCGCAGGTATTTGCTGATGTTGCCGAACACCTTGCGCCCTTCGATCACGCCGTCCTTGAGCGCCATCAGGCTTTTTTGCAGCAGGATGATGTCGGCCGATTCCTTGGCGATGTCGACCGCGCTGTCGACCGAGACGCCGACGTCGGCCGCCTTCAGCGCGGCGCCGTCGTTGATGCCGTCGCCCAGGTAGCCGATCACGTGGCCGCGGCTTTGCAGCGCCCGGATCACGCGCGCCTTCTGCTGCGGCGCCATCTTGGCGAACACCGACACGCCTTCGGCGCGCAGCGCCAGCGCGGCGTCGTCGAGCGCGTCGATCTCGCTGCCCAGCATCACCTGTTGCACCGGCAGGCCGACGTGGCGGCAGACGCTGCGGGTGACCGTCTCGTTGTCGCCGGTCAGCACCTTGACCGCGACGCCGTAGTCGTTCAGCGCGCGGATGGCCTCGGCCGCGCTGTCCTTGGGCGGGTCGAGGAAGGCGATGTAGCCGAGCAGTAGCAGGTCGGCCTCGGCCGTGTTGTCGAGCGCCTGTTCGCCGGCCGTCAGTTCGCGGCAGGCCACGGCGATCACCCGGAAGCCGTCCTGGTTCAGGTCCTCCACCACCCGGCCCAGCGCGGCGCCGTGGTGGTCCTGCAGCGCGATCACGCCGGCGCCGGTCTCGGCGCGGTCGCACACGCCCAGCACTTCCTCCACCGCGCCCTTGCAGATCAGCACGCGGCTGCCGTCGCGCCGTTCGACCACCACCGACATGCGGCGCCGCTGGAAGTCGAACGGCAGCTCGTCGATCTTGCGGAAAGCGTGGTCGGCGTCCAGATGCTCGTGCACGTCGACATAATTGAGCACGGCCACGTCCAGCAGGTTTTTCAGGCCGGTCTGGTAGTAGCTGTTCAGGTAGGCGTACTCGGTGACCTTGGCCGAGTCGTGGCCTTCAATGTCGACATGGCGCTCCAGGATCACGCGGTCCTGGGTCAGCGTGCCGGTCTTGTCGGTGCACAGCACGTCCATCGCGCCGAAGTTCTGGATCGCGTTCAGGCGCTTGACGATCACCTGCTTGCCGGACATGGCCAGCGCGCCCTTGGCCAGGTTGATGGTGACGATCATCGGCAGCATTTCCGGCGCCAGCCCAACCGCCACCGCCACCGCGAACAGCAGCGCCTCCAGCCAGTCGCCCTTGCTGACGCCGTTGAGCACGAACACCAGCGGCATCATCACCAGCATCGCCCGCACCATCAGCCAGACGAACTGGTTGACGCCGCGGTCAAAGCTGGTCAGCTCGCGCGCGCCGGCCAGGTCGGCGGCGATCTGGCCGAAGCAGGTGTGGCGGCCGGTGGCCAGCACCAGCGCGCTGGCGCTGCCGCTGATCACGGTGCAGCCCATGTAGGCCAGATTGCCCAGCTCCAGCGCGGGCAGGCCGGACGCCGCCAGCGCCTGGCCGTGCTTTTCGACCGGCAGCGCCTCGCCGGTCAGCGCCGACTGGCTGAGGAACAGGTCGCGGCTGGACAGGATGCGCAAGTCGGCCGGGACCAGCGCGCCGGCCGACAGCTGGACGATGTCGCCCGGCACCAGCGCGGCCAGCGCCACCTCGGCCGGCGCGCCGTCGCGCAGCACGCTGGCGGTGGTGGCGACCATGCTGCGCAGGCGCTCGGCCGCCAGGTCGGAGCGGTGCTCCTGGACAAAGGCCAGCAACGAGGACAGCACCACCATGACCGCGATCACCACCGCGCCCCAGGCCTGGCCGGTGAGGAAATTGACCAGCGCCAGGGCCAGCAACAGCAGCGACAGCGGACTGGCCAGCAGCTTCAGGAAGCGCAGCGCGGCGTTGCCGCGGGCCTGGTGGGCGACCGCGTTCGGGCCGTGCTGCCGCAGGCGGACCTCCGCTTCCTGCGCCGTCAAGCCGCCGCTGCGGCTGGCCAGCATGGCCAGGACGGCGTCGGCCTCGGCCGCGGCGTAGGCCTGGAGGGCGGCTTGCCCGGTGGCGCTCACGGCGTCAGGCGCTTGCCGCGATGGAGGCGCTGCTCGTGCGCTTCCTGGCAGGGCAGGCAGTTCTGGGCGGTGGGCTGGACCCGCAGGCGCTCCGGCGCGATCGGCGCGCCGCAGCTCAGGCAGCGGCCGAAGCTGCCGTCCGCCAGGCGCGCGCAAGCGGCATCGAGGCTGCGCAGGGCGGCCAGCTCCTCGGCCAGCCGCGCCAGGTCGCAGCCGGGCAACTGCCGCAGCACGGCCGGGTCATCCAGCGTGGCCTTGCCGTCGAGAATGTTTGACGCCAGCGGCGGCGGCGCCGGCGCCAGGCGCCGTTGCAGCTGCGCTGCCAGTTCGGTGCGCTGGCGCTGCAGGCGCGTGGCCAGCCATTCCAGTTCGGGGGGGAGGGACGGATTCATGGCATCACTGTACGGCCACACCCCGGCGCCGTCTGTAGCGGCCGTTGATCCAGATCAAAATGCCCAAGAATACTAACGGGTGGCGCCGGCCACGGCGGCACCGATTGCCGATCTGGCATTTTTTTTTGTGTTCCGGGGCATTCAATCGTATGATTTGGGTCTGGATGCCGGATGGGCATCGTTTTACAGGACGCGCTGTTGAAAAATCTCGGGATTGAGGGCTTGAGCCTGGAGTGGTTGCTGGCGTCGGCCACCGACGCCATGCTGATCGTCGACCAGGGCGGCCACATCCTGCTGGCCAATCCGGCCCTGGAGCGCCTGTTCGGCTACGGCGCCGGCGAGATGCTGGGGCTGGCGCTGGAGGCGCTGGTGCCGGCCCGCTTCCACGGCGCCCACGTCGGCCAGCGGGACGACTACTTCGGCCAGCCGCGCGCGCGCGCGATGGGCGTGGGCGCCGAGCTGTTCGGACGCCACCGCGACGGCCGCGAGTTCGGCGTCGAGGTCAGCCTGTCGCCGCTGCGCACCTCGCAGGGCTTGGCGCTGGTGCTGGCCACGGTGCGCGACGTCACCGAGCGCAAGCTGGCCCAGCAGGCGCTGCAGGAAAGCGAGGCGCGCATGCGCGCCATCTTCGAGACCGCCGTCGACGCCATCATCACCATCGACGAGCAGGGCGTGCTGGAGCGGCTCAACCCGGCCGCCGAACGGCTGTTCGGCTACGCCGAGGCGGAGGTGGCCGGCCGCAACGTCTCGATGCTGATGCCGCAGCCGCACCGCCAGCTGCACGACGGCTACCTGGCGCACTACCGCGACACCGGCGAGAAGCGCATCATCGGCAAGGGTCGCGAGGTGGAAGGCTTGCGCAAGGACGGCAGCGTGTTCCCGATGGAACTGTCGGTGGTGGAGATGCAGCTGGGCGCGCGCCGCATGTTCACCGGCATGGTGCGCGACATTTCCGAGCGCAAGCGGGCCGAGCAGCACAACCGCCGCCTGATGCAGGAGATCAGCAGCGCCAACGAGGAATTGACCAACTTCGCCTACGTGGTGTCGCACGACCTGAAGGCGCCGCTGCGCGGCATCGGCTCGCTGGCCGACTGGCTGGCCACCGACTACGCCGAGCAGTTCAACGACGAGGGCAAGGAGCACATGCGGCTGCTGATCAACCGGGTGCACCGGATGAGCAGCCTGATCGACGGCATCCTGCAATACTCGCGCGTGGGCCGGGTGCGCGAGGCGCAGTCGGCGGTCGACCTGAACCAGCTGCTGGTGGACGTGGTGGACCTGCTGGCGCCGCCGCCGCGCTTCCGCATCACGGTGGCGCCGGCGCTGCCGACGGTGCAGATCGAGCCGACCCGCATCCAGCAAGTGTTCCACAACCTGATCTCCAACGCCATCAAGTACATGGACAAGCCGGACGGCGTGATCGAGATCGGCTGCGAGGACGACGGCAGCCATTGGCGCTTCAGCGTGCGCGACAACGGCCCCGGCATCGAGACCCGCCATTTCGAGCGCATCTTCCAGCTGTTCCAGACGCTGGCCTCGCGCGACCGGGTCGAGAGCACCGGCGTCGGCCTGGCGCTGGCCAAGAAAATCGTTGAAATGTACCAGGGACGGATCTGGCTTGAATCGCAGATGGGGCAGGGCTGCACCTTCTGGTTCACGCTGCCCAAGTCCGGCGCCCACTTATCCAGAACAGGAAACCCTGCATGAAAGTCATTAACAAACCCATCCTGCTGGTCGAGGACGACCACGTCGACATCATGACCATCAAGCGCGCGCTGAAGGAAATCCATGTCGGCAACGCGGTGGTCAGCATGGAGCATGGCGAGGCGGGACTGGAATACCTGCGCGATCCGACGCAGGAGCGGCCCTGCATCATCCTGCTGGACCTGAACATGCCGATCATGAACGGCATCGAGTTCCTGCAGCAGATCAAGCACGACGCGTCGCTGCGCCGCATTCCGGTGGTGGTGCTGACCACCTCCGAGGAACAGCAGGACAAGGTGCGCAGCTTCGACCTGGGCGTGGCCGGCTACATGGCCAAGCCGGTCGACTACCGCCGCTTCGTCGAGATGATGCGCTCGATCGACCTGTACTGGACCATCAGCGAGATGCCGTGAGTACCTCGCTGCGCGTGCTGATCGTGGAGGACGACGCGGTCGACCGTATGGCCTGCCGGCGCGCGTTCGCCGCCGCCGACGCCGGCTTCGATCTGCTGGAGGCCGATAGCGGCGAGCTGGGCCTGGAACTGGCGCGCAGCCAGCGTCCCGACTGCATCCTGCTCGACTACCATTTGCCCGACCTGACCGGGCTGGAGTTCCTGGCCCACCTGAACCAGGACGCCGCGCCGGGCACGCCGGTGATGATGCTGACCGGCGCCGACAGCGCCGCCGTGGCGGCCGAGGCGATGCGGCTCGGCGCGCGCGACTACCTGGTCAAGGACGTCGACGGCTACTACCTGGAACTGCTGCCGGGCGCGATCCACCGCATGCTGCGCGAGCAGCAGCTGCTCGACGACAAACGCCAGGTCGAGGCGCAGTTCCGCACCCTGGTCGAGCAGATGCAGGCGATCAGCTACATCGCCGAGCTGGGCGGCAGCGGCGCGCTGCGTTACATCAGTCCGCAGATCGGCCTGCTGGGCTACAGTCCGGCCGAATGGCTGGCCGACCCGGCGCTGCACGGCCGCCTGATGGACCCGGCGCAACGCGCAGCGACGCTGGCGGCACTGCAACAGAGCCGCCGCGACGGCAGCCCGCTGCACTTGGACTACCGGCTGCACGCGCGCGATGGCCGGGCGGTGTGGCTGCGTGACCAGGCCGAGCTGGTGCGCGACGAACAGGGCCAGCCGCTGTTCATGCAGGGCATCATGATCGACATCACCCAGATCAAGCTGGGCGAGCAAGCCTTGCTGGCCTCGCAGCAGGCGCTGCGCAGCCTGTCGGCGCACCAGGAGCAGATCAAGGAAAACGAGCGCAAGCGCATCGCCCAGGAAATCCACGACGAGCTGGGCGGGCTGCTGACCGGCATCAAGGCGTATATCGCGGTCAGCATCGAGCGCGCCGCGGCCGCCGCCGCGCCGGCCGAACCCTTGCTGGCCGAGGCGGCCGGGCTGGCCCAGGACGCGATCGATACGGTGCGGCGCGTGATCACCGACCTGCGGCCCAGCGTGCTCGACCAGTTGGGCGTGTGGGCCGCGCTGGAGTGGTACGCCGAACAGGTGGAGCGCCGCTCGGGCCTGCATTGCCAGTGCACGGTGGCCGCCGCCGCCGCCGAGCTGGAACTCGACGCCGGCCGCAGCACCATGCTGTTCCGCATCGCCCAGGAAGCGCTGACCAATGTGGTGCGGCATGCCGGCGCCAGCAACGCCGCGCTGCAGGTCGACTACGCCGACGGCGTGCTGGAGCTGCGCATCAGCGACGACGGCCAAGGCATCGAAGCCGAGCGCCTGCTCAACCGCGAGAGCTGGGGCATCCTCGGCATGCATGAACGCTGCCGTCATTTCGACGGCGAACTGAAAATTACCGGCCGGCCCGGCCAGGGCACCACCCTACAGCTGCGCCTGCCATTGGACGATCAACATGAGTACTAATCCCATCCGTGTATTGCTGGTCGACGACCACGCGATCGCGCGCAACGGCGTGCGTTTGATGCTGAGTTCGGCCGACGACATCCGCGTCGACGGCGAGGCCTGCAACGCGCAGGAGGCGCTGCAACTGGTCATGGCCCAGGAGTTTGACGTGGCGCTGCTCGACATCACCATGCCCGGCAAGAACGGCCTGGAGCTGCTCAAGCAGCTGCGCAGCGAGCGGCCCAAGCTGGCCGTGCTGATGCTGAGCACCTATTCGGAAGACATCTACGCGGTGCGCGCGCTCAAGCTGGGCGCGGCCGGCTACCTGATCAAGGACGCCCCGACCAGCACCCTGGTGGCGGCGGTGCGCAAGGCCGCTTCGGGCGGCAAGCACGTCAGCCCGGCCCTGCTGGAGAAGCTGGCCAGCCTGATCGGCGGCGGCGGCAACGCCGGCCACGACGCCCTGTCCAACCGCGAACTGGAGGTGCTCAAGCTGATCGCGGCCGGCGAATCGCTGGTGCGCATCGGTGAAACGCTGCACCTGAGCCCCAACACCGTGACCACCTACCGTTCCCGCATCCTGGAAAAAATGGGACTCGATAGCAATGCGGAACTGACCCGCTACGCCCTGGAACACGGGCTGATCTAGGTTTTGTAGGGCTTCCCCTACAGGTTTTTGTCGGCCGCCCCCTACGCGACAGAGCCGTGTAGCCCGATGTGCGGCAGCTCCGCCATCGTCGATACTGATCCCATACCAAAGCCGTCGCCACCATGCGGCGGCTAGCACAACAGGGAGCATCGGCATGACGACGACTATACGACTGGCCACATCCAACGACGCAGCGGGTGCAGGGCAGAGCAAATGCGGGATGTGCGGCTTCAAGAACCTGTGCCTGCCGCAGGGGCTCACCGACAGCGAGATCGGCCGGCTCGACAAGATCATCGGCCGCCGCCGCCGCGTTGAGCGCGACGAAAACCTGTGCCGCATGGAACAGCCTTTCCACAGCCTGTACGCGGTGCGCTTCGGCCACTTCAAGACCTCGCGCGTCAACCACAGCGGCCAGCAGCAGATCACCGGCTTCCAGATGGCGGGCGAACTGCTGGGCATGGACGCCATCGGCAACGGCCAGCACGCTTGCGGCGTGGTGGCGCTGGAAGACAGCGAAGTGTGCGAGATTCCCTTCGCCCGCCTGCAGGAACTGTTTGCCGAAGTGCCGCAGCTGCTGCGCCACTTCCACCGCATCATGAGCCAGGAAATCATGCGCGAGCAAAACGCCATGCTGTTCCTCGGTAATATGCGCGCCGAACAGCGTTTCGCCACCTTCCTGTTGAACCTGTCGACCCGCTATGCGGCGCGCGGCTACTCGCCTTCCAGCTTCCAGCTGCGTATGTCGCGCGAGGACATCGGCGATTACCTGGGCCTGACCATCGAAAGCATCAGCCGCCTGCTGTCGCGCTTCCGCGCCAGCGGCTGGATCGCGGTCGACAAGCGCGAACTGCGCATCCTCGACCACGCCAAGATGGAGGAACTGGCCACCGGCATCGTGCTGGCCGCCGCCGCGCCGGCCCGCGCCCAGATCTTCATGCAGGCCGCCCACGCCTAGTCCGATCAGCCGGCCGCGACCTGCGGCCGGGCGCCGCCGTGCTGTTCGGCCTCGGCCTGGCAGTCGCGGCACATCACGGCGTCGGGCTGCGCCTGCAGCCGTGCTTCTCCTATCGCTTCCCCGCACTGCGCGCACCGGCCGTAGCGGCCCTCGCGCAGGCGGGCCAGCGCGCCATCCACAGTACGCAATTCCGCCAGTTCGTGGTTGAGCAGCGCGATGTCGGTGTCGCTCAGCTGGCACGCTTCGGCCTCGTCGGCGCCGATCGCGTAGTTGTTGAACAGCGCCAGTTCCTGTTGCTCGTAGTTCTGGTGCAGGCGGTGCCGCAGCTGGAGCGCCAGTTCTTCGCGCCGCTGTTGCAGGCGGTCGCCCAATAACAGCAGGATGGTGGGGGTAAGGTGACTCATGGTGTGCTCCAGTTCAGGTGGGGGGTATCGGATCAGTGCGCCATCAGGACCGGCAGCGTCATGTCGTGCAGGACGCCACGGGTGGCGCCGCCCAGCATCCATTCGCGCAGGCGCCAGTGGCCGTAGCCACCCATCACCAGCAGGTCGGCGTTGACGTCGGACGCCAGCTCCAGCAGCGCCGCGCCGGCGTGGCGGCCGCCGTCCAGCCTGGCCAGGGTGACGTGGATGCCGTGCCGCGCCAGATTGCGGGCCAGCTCGGCGCCCGGCAGGTCGGCCTGGCGTCCGTGGCCGTCCGGTGACGGGCTGGGCACCAGCGTGACGCGGGCGGCGCGGCGCAACGCCGGCAGCGCGGCGCTCAAGGCGCGGATGGCCGCCACGCTGCCGTCCCAGCCCACCAGCACCTGTTGCCCGACCTGGTCGAACTGGCCGTTGTGGGGAACGATGAGCAGCGCGCGGGCGCTCTGGAACAGCACATCCCGCGGCAGCCGGTTCAGCAATTCGTCCGGCAGGCCCTGCGGGTCGCCCTGGCCCAGCACCAGCAGGTCGGCATAGGGGCTTTGCAGAATCAGGCCGTCGTCCACCGCGTCGTCCACCAGGCGGGCTTCAAAGGAATGCAAGCCCATGCGGCTGGCGCAGTCGGCGAACTGGGTCAGCGCCGCGTCGGCGCGGCTGTGCAGCAGGCGCTGGTCGAAGGGAAAGGGGGCGCCCAGCGGCGCGATCGAGCCGTCCGGCAGGGCGTGGCGCGATAAGCCGGTCATGGCGGCGCCGACCAGATGGGCGTCATGCGCCAGTGCCAGCTGGGCCGCCAGCCGGATGCGTTGCGCCGCCTGCGGCGAACCGTCGGCGTGCACGAGTATTGTTTTGTAAGACATGCTGCCTCCGTGATGGGTGCTACGGCATATGCAGCCATCCTAGAGAGATCAATGTGAAAATTGATTGATTCAGATCAAGCGCGGGCCAGTCAGCCTACAACGGCAGCGCCGTCTCGTACTTCACTTCGCGCAGCGCCACGCTGGTGTTGACCTGCGATACACCATTCAGCTTGACCAGCACATTGTGCAAGAAGTCGTGGTAGGCGTCCATGTCGGCCACGATCACCTTGACCATGTAGTCCGAACTGCCCGTGGTCTCGTAGCATTCCACCACCTCCGGCCGCAGGCGCATCGCCGCCTCGAACTGCTCGACCACCCCTTCCGCATGCCGCAGCAGCGAAATGTGCAGCAGGCACACCACCGACAAGCCCAGCTTGCGCCGGTCCACCAGCGCGGTGTAGCGGACGATGTAGCCGTTGTCCTCCAACTCCTTTTGCCGGCGCCAGCACGGGCTGGCCGACATGCCGATCTTCTCCGCCAGCTCGTTGGACGAGATCCTGCCGTTTTTCTGCAACTCGGCGAGGATTTTCACCGAGGCGGGATCGATAGACAAGTTTTTCATCATTTTGCTCGTTTTGGGAAAGATTTTCGCCATTTTAGCGCTCTGGAGCGACGAGATAGAAATAATTTTTCGCCCATGGGGACATATCCTTTCTCATCAAAAAATTATAAACGAGACCATGAACACCATGACCCTGCCCGTGCCATTCCTGGCCGATCCGCACTATGCGCTGGACGACAACCTGACCCGCGCCGAAGGCCGCGTGTTCCTGACCGGCACCCAGGCGCTGGTGCGCCTGCTGTGCATGCAAAAACTCAGCGACGAAGCGCGCCACCTCAAGACCGCCGGTTTCGTCAGCGGCTACCGCGGCTCGCCGCTGGGCGCCGTCGACCAGGAACTGTGGCGCGCCAAGGACCTGCTGCAAGGCCACCACATCGAATTCCTGCCGGCGATTAACGAAGAGCTGGGCGCGACCGCCGTCATGGGCTCGCAACAGGTCGAGGCCGATCCGACCCGCAAGGTCGACGGCGTGTTCGCCATGTGGTACGGCAAAGGGCCGGGCGTGGACCGCGCCGGCGACGCGCTCAAGCACGGCCACGTCTACGGCTCGTCGCCGACCGGCGGCGTGCTGGTGATCCTGGGCGACGACCACGGCTGCGTGTCGTCGTCGATGCCGCACCAGAGCGAGCAGGCGCTGATCGCCTGGAGCATGCCGGTGATTAATCCGGCCAATATTCAGGAGTACATGGAATTCGGCCTGTACGGCTTGGCCATGTCGCGCTATTCGGGCGCGTGGAGCGGCTTCAAGGCCATCTCCGAAACGGTGGAGGGCGGCGCGGTGGTCGAGCTGCCGCCGCTGCCGCAGTACGTCACGCCGACCGACTACGTGGCGCCGCCGGACGGCCTGCACAACCGCTGGCCCGACTTGCCAGGCCTGGCGCTGGAACAACGCGCCGCCGCCAAGCTGGAGGCGGTGCAGGCCTTCGCCCGCGCCAATTCCATCGACCGGCTGGTGGTGCCGGCGCCGCGCGCCACCATCGGCATCATCAGCGCCGGCAAGGCCTACCTCGATCTGCTGGAGGCGCTGGAGCGCATGGAACTGCCGTTGGAACGGCTGGAGCAACTGGGCGTGCGCCTGTACAAGCCGGGCCTGACCTATCCGCTTGAGCGCACCCGTTTGTCGGCCTTCGCCGCCGGCTTGAGCGAAATCCTGGTGGTGGAGGAGAAGGGCGCCGTGATCGAACAGCAGGTCAAGAACCTGTTCTACAACCTGCCGCAGGAGCAGCGTCCCATCGTCATCGGCAAGACCGACCGCCATGGCGATGCGCTGCTGTCGGCGCTGGGCGAGCTGCGGCCGTCGCGCATCGCGCCGGCGCTGGTGCAGTGGCTGGCGCCGAAGTTCGCGCAGCTGGACCTGGCGCGCATGCTGCCGGAGTTCTGCGCCGCCGAGCTGCTGTCGAACGGCGCCGATGGCGTCAAGCGCACGCCGTACTTCTGCTCCGGCTGCCCGCACAACACCTCCACCCGCGTGCCGGAAGGCAGCCGCGCGCTGGCCGGCATCGGCTGCCACTTCATGGCGACGTGGATGAAGCGCGACACCAACTACCTGGCGCAGATGGGCGGCGAGGGCGTGGCCTGGGTCGGCTCCTCGCGCTTCGTCGGCGAGCCGCACGTGTTCCAGAACCTGGGCGACGGCACCTACTACCATTCGGGATCGCTGGCGATACGGCAGGCGATCGCGGCCCGCACCAATATCACCTACAAGATCCTGTACAACGACGCGGTGGCGATGACCGGCGGCCAGCCGGTGGACGGCAGCCTGTCGGTGCCGCAGATCGTGCAGCAGGTCTGCAGCGAAGGCGCGAAGAAGGTCGTGGTGGTGACCGACGCGCCGGAAAATTACCAGGGCGTGAGCCTGCCGGAAGGCGTGAGCGTGCACCACCGCAGCGAGCTCGATGCGATGCAGCGCATGCTGCGCGAGATCGCCGGCGTGACGGTGCTGGTGTACGACCAGACCTGCGCCGCCGAGAAGCGCCGCCGCCGCAAGAAGAACAAGCCGGACAAGGTGGTCTTCCCCGACCCGGCGCGCCGCATGGTGGTCAATCCGGCCGTGTGCGAAGGCTGCGGCGATTGCGGCGTGCAGTCGAACTGCCTGTCCATCCTGCCGCTGGAGACGGAGCTGGGCCGCAAGCGCCAGATCGAGCAATCGTCCTGCAACAAGGACTACTCCTGCGTCGAAGGCTTCTGCCCGAGCTTTGTCTCGGTGCTGGGCGGCGCGCTGCGCAAGCCGGAAAGCGTGAAGCTGTCGCTGGCGGACCTGGAGCGGGCGCTGGCCGCCTATCCAACGCCGCCGCGCCATGCGCTGGCCAAGCCGTTCGAAATATTGGTGGCCGGCGTCGGCGGCACCGGCATCGTCACGGTCGGCGCCCTGATCTCGATGGCGGCGCACCTGGAAGGCAAGGGCGCTTCAACGCTGGACTTCATGGGCTTTGCGCAGAAGGGCGGCGCGGTGCTGTCGCATGTGCGGGTGGCGTCGTCGCCGGCGCGCCTGAACCAGGTGCGCATCGACCTGCGCCAGGCCGACGCGGTGTTCGCCTGCGATCTGGTGGTGGCCGCCATGCCGGACAGCCTGTCGGTCATGCGCCAAGGTCACACCAGGGTGGTGGCCAACGAGCGCGAAATCCCGACCGCCGATTTCACCCGCGAGCGCGACGCCTCGATCAACAAGGCCGGCCTGCTGGAGAAGCTGGCGGCATCGGCCGGCGCGGCCAACGTGCGGCAACTGGACGCGCAGGAAACCGCGCAGCGCTTCCTCGGCGATCCGATCGGCGGCAATATCCTGTTGATGGGCTTTGCCTGGCAACTGGGTCTGGTGCCGGTGGGCCTGGAGGCGCTGATGCGGGCGATAGAACTGAACGCCGTCGCCATCGACATGAACAAGCGCGCCTTTATGCTGGGCCGCCTGGCCGCCGCCGACCGCACGGCGCTGGACCGCCTGGCGCAGCCGTCGCAGCAGGTGATCCAGTTCGCCGCGCCGACGTCGCTGGCCGATATGGTGGCCTTCCGCGTCGACTGGCTGACCAGCTACCAGAACGCCGGCTACGCCCGCCGGTACGCGGACGCGGTGGCCGCCGTCGAACAACGCGAGATCGCGCTCGAAGGCAGCGGCTCGCGCAAGCAAGTGAGCAAGGCGGTGGCGCGCAACCTGTTCAAGGTCATGGCCTACAAGGACGAGTACGAGGTGGCGCGGCTGCATGCCGATCCGGCTTTCCGCGCGCAGATCGCCGCGCAGTTCGACGGCGACTACAAGCTGGCCTTCCATCTGGCGCCGCCGTTGCTGGCGCGCCGCAAGCCGGGTTCCGATGTGCCGGTCAAGATGCGCTTCGGCGGCTGGATGATGCCGGCCTTCGGCGTGCTGGCCAGGTTCAAGTCGCTGCGCGGCACACCGCTCGACGTGTTCGGCTACACGCAGGAGCGCAAGCGCGAACGCGCGCTGCGCGACCGCTACCTGGCGTTCGCCGCCGAACTGGCGGCCAGCCTGAAGGCCGACAACAAGGAGGCGGCGCTGAAACTGGCGCAGTTGCCGGACCAGGTGCGCGGCTACGGCCATGTGAAGCTGGCGGCGCTGGACCAGGCGGACGCGCAGTGGACCGAACTGGCGGCCCGCTTCCGCGCCGCCCGCGTGGTGGAACTGAAGCGGCAGGCCTGATCAGTTCTTGGCAGGGTCGTAGGACAGCACGACCTTGTAGCCTTCCGGCGCGATCGAGGTATCGAAAGGATAGCTGGCGAAGTTCTGCTGGTCGACCAGTCCGAGGTTGATCAGGATGGTGTGCGGCAGATCCTTGCCGCGCCCCTCCAGCAGGTTGACGGCCGCGTTGATCGCCACCCGCGCCTGGCTCACGCCCTTGGTGTCGGCGGCGGCGGCGATGTCGCCGCTGCGTACCATGCCGGCGATTTCGTCGGTCAGGTCGTAGGCCACCACGCGCAGCTTGCCGTTCAAGCCTGCCGCCTTCACCGGCTGGACCGCGGCCGGCGCGCAGCCGGTGCAGCCCAGCAGGTAATCGAGCTTGGCGCCGTGCTTGGCCAGCATCTGCGTCGCCAACTGCGTCTGCACCTTGCGGTCGCTGTCGCCGTAGCGGATGTCGACGATGTTGACCGGTATCCTGGCTTCCGCCGCGGCGATCCGCGTGCCGTCCACTTCCCCCTTGACCCAGCCGGCGCCCATCGGGCCTGGCAGCAGGCCGATGTTGACCGACTTCAGGCCGCGCTGCTGGGCGTCGCGCACCATCCAGCGGGTCGCTTCCATGCCCATCGCCCGCAGCGAGGTGGTGACCTTGATCGTCAGGTCGTCGCTGCGGCTGTCGTTGGCCAGTTCGAACACTGGTATGCCGGCGGCGCGCGCCTTGGCGATCGAGTTGTTATTGGCCGTCATGCCGATCGGCGAGATGACGATGGCGTCATACTTGGCCTCGATGGCGGCGTCCATCTGCCGCAACTGGCCATTCAGGTCGTCGTAGCCGGTGGCCGGCAGGATGTCGACGGCGACGCCCAGGCGGCGCGCCTCGCTGATGACGCCATAGCTGCAGCCGGCCCAATACGGGTCTTTCAGGTGCGGGAACAGGAAGGCGATGCGCCAGTGTTTGTTGGCCTTGGGCGCCATCGCATAGGTGCCCGGCACCACGCGGCCGCTGGCCAGCGCATCGTCGGCCGTGCCGTTGGCCTGCAGCGGGCGGAAAATCGACACCACCGGAACCGGCGCAAATTTGGCCGTCGGCGCCGCGACAACGGCCGGCGCCATGCACACAACCAACGCGCCCAGACAGGCGAATGTTCGTAAGCGAGGATTCAACATGCGGTGTTCTTCTTCCGTATCGGCGGAGGGGACTTGTTTAGTACAATTCTAACCGCATCGGCAGGGCGGCGGGGGATCTGACAATTGTCATGTCAATGTTGTGTCATTTGCTTCTGGTGGGCCAGGCGGTATCGCGTCACACTTGTCGTCATACCAACCCGGAGACCTCCATGAACCCTGTACTTTCGAAGATGCTGTTTGCCTGTGGCCTCGGCCTGTCCATCCCGGCGCTGGCCGATACCTGGCTGATACGCGACGCCCGCGTGTTCGACGGCGTAACGATGCACGCCAGGCGCTCGGTGCTGGTCAAGGACGACAAGATCGCCGACGCCGACTTCCACGGCGGCGCGCCAGCCGGCGCCCACATCGTCGACGGCGCCGGCCGCACACTGTTGCCAGGCCTGATCGACGCCCACGTCCATGCCTACCGCCACCTGGAACTGCCGCTGATGTTCGGCGTGACCACGCAGATCGACATGTTCACCGGCGTGGCGACGATGCAGCAGATCAGCGCCAGGATGCGCGGCAACGACAACCGCGACCAGGCCGACATGTATTCGGCCGGCACCCTGGCCACCGTGCCGGGCGGCCACGGCACCGAGTACGGCATGGCGATACCGACCCTGACCCGGCCCGATGAAGCCGAGGCCTTCGTCGACGCCCGCATCGCCGAGGGCTCGTATTTCATCAAGATCGTCATGGAGCCGGGCCGTCCCGGCCATGCGACGCCAACGCTGGACCTGGCGACGGTCAAGGCCCTGGTCGACGCGGCCCACTTGCGCGGCAAGCTGGCGGTGGTCCACGTCAGCAACCTGGCCGACGCCCGCGCCGCGCTGGAAGCGGGCGCCGATGGCCTGGTCCACCTGTTCAACGGCGAGCGCCTGAGCGACGCGGAGTTGGCCGGCTTCGTCAAGCTGGTGCGGCAGAAGCGCGCCTTCGTCATCCCGACCATGAGCGTGTTGGAGAGCATCGCCGGCATGCGCGAGGACGACGTGCTGGGCGACGCCGGCCTGGCCGCCTTGCTCACCAGGGAGCAGGCCGCGCCGCTGAAGGTCACTTACGGCAAGCAAGCCAATGCCGCGCTGATGGCGGCGCCGAACCAGGTGGTGGCGGCGCTGAACAAGGCCGGCGCGCCGCTGCTGGCCGGCACCGACGCCGGCAACTCCGGCACCCAGTACGGCATCAGCGTGCTGCACGAAATGGCCTCGCTGGTGCAGGCCGGCCTGACGCCGCGGCAGGCGCTGGCCGCCGCCACGTCGGCGCCGGCGCGCGCCTTCAAGCTGGCCGACCGTGGCCGCATCGCCAAGGGCTACAAGGCCGACCTGCTGCTGGTGGAGGGCGACGCCGGCAGCGATATCGGCGCGCTGCACCACATCGTCGAAGTGTGGAAGGACGGCGACGCCGTCAGCCCGCTGCGCCAGGTCCAGCTGGAGAAGGTGGCGCAGGAGCTGGCGCCGCGCACGCAGGCGCCGCTGACGCTGCCGGCCGGTGGCCGCATCAGCCAGTTCTCGGCCGATAAGCTGGCCAGCCCGTTCGGCATCGGCTGGATGCCGTCCACCGACCAATTCGCCGGCGGCAAATCGATCGTCGAGCTGAAAGTGGAGGAGGCTGGCGTGGACGGCCAGCGTGCGCTGGCGGTGACGGCGAAAGTGCAGCCCGGCTTTGCCTATCCGTGGGCCGGCCTGGCCTTCATGCCCGGCACGCAGATGATGCAGCCGGCCGACCTGCGCGGCGCCAAGGTGCTGCGCTTCCGCGTCAAGGGTGACGGCCAGCGCTACGGCGTCGGCATCCTGTCGAGCGGACTGCAGATTCCGGTCAGCCAGTCGTTCGAGACTTCAGGCGAGTGGAAAGAGGTGGTCTTGCCGTTCGATCGCTTCAAGGGCATAGACTTTGGCGCCGTGACCATGATAGCGTTCAACGCTGGGCCGAAATTGGGCGAATACCAGTTCCAGATCGCCGACGTGCGGCTGGTGAACGAATAAAAAAGGACGGAAGTGGGAATACTACGCAGCTTGAAGCGCGCGCTGGGGCGGCCGTGGGTGCCGCCCGCCATGGGCAAGGGACCGTATATGTGGGCCTGGTCGCTGCTGTTCATCGTGTGGAAGTATGCCTACGTCGGTCCCAGTCCGGCGGAGCTGGTGTGGCTGGTGCTGACCGTGCTGGCGTTCTTCCCGGTGTATTTCGCCAGCTTCTGGCGCAGCAATCTGCAAGTGGTGCCGCTGCTGCTGTTCGTGGTGCTGCTGGGGGTGTTGTGGGCGCCGCATAATGCCGGCGCCAGCACGTTCTTCATCTTCGCCAGCGCCATGTGCTCGCGCTTCGAGCGCCGCCACTACGCCTACCTGGCGATCGGCCTGGTGCTGCTGTGTGCCTGCCTGATGACGCCCTACGTCACGCTGAAGATCAACTTCCTGGTGCCGGCGCTGGTGGTCGGCGGTCCGGTCGGATTTGCCAGCATCATGGAGGAGAACATGCGGCGCTCGCGCGACCAGCTGCTGCGCAAGCAGGAGGAAGTGGCGCACATGGCCCGCATCGCCGAGCGCGAACGCATCTCGCGCGACCTGCACGATCTGCTGGGCCATACGCTGTCGATGATCACCCTGAAGGCCGAGCTGGCGGGCAAGCTGCTGGAACGCGATCCGCAGGCCTGCCGCAGCGAGATCCGGGACATCGAGCAGAGCGCGCGCAAGGCGCTGAGCGAGGTGCGCTCGGCGGTGACGGGCATCCGCCAGACCGGCTTCGCGCATGAGCTGGCGACGGCGCGCGCCAGCCTGGCGGCGGCCAATGTCGGCTTCACCGATCAGGTGCAGCCGTTCGTCTTGCCGGCCGCGCTGGAGAACGTGCTGTCGCTGGCGCTGCGCGAGGCGGTGACCAACATCCTGCGCCACGCCGACGCTTCCCATTGCGAGGTGCGGATGGCGCTGGAGTCGGGCATGGTGGTGCTGCGGGTGCGCGACAACGGCCGTGCGCTGGACGGCGGCGCGATCGTGCACGGCTCGGGCCTGAGCGGCATGAAGGAGCGCGTGGCCGCGCTGGGCGGACGGCTGGCGCTGCGCGCCGATCGCGGCCTGGCGCTGGAATTGAGTTTGCCGATGGGAGCGGCCGCATGACGATGATTAGCGTGGTGATCGCCGAAGACCAGGCGCTGGTGTTGGGGGCGCTGGCGGCGTTGTTGAAGCTGGAGGGCGACCTGGACGTGGTGGGCAAGGCCGCCAACGGCCAGGAGGCGCTGGCGCAATGCCTGGCGCTGCGGCCGGACATCCTGCTGACCGACATCGAGATGCCTTTGATGACCGGGCTGGAACTGGCCGCCGCGCTGGCCGGCCACAGCCTGCCGACGCGGGTGATGATCGTCACCACCTTCGCCCGCAGCGGTTATCTGCGCCGCGCGCTGGGCGCCGGCGTGCGCGGCTACCTGCTCAAGGATGCGCCGGCCGAGACGCTGGCGGCGGCGATCCGCACCGTACACGCGGGCGGGCGCGCCATCGCGCCGGAGCTGGCGCTGGAGAGCTGGAGCGGGCAGCAAGACCCGCTCAACGAGCGCGAACGGCAGGTGCTGCGGCTGGCGGGCGAGGGCCGCAGCAGTGGCGACATCGCGCGCCAGATCCACCTGTCCGAAGGCACGGTGCGCAACTATCTTTCCGACGCGATCAGCAAGCTCGACGCCGGCAACCGGGTCGAAGCGTTCCGCCTGGCCCGCGACGCCGGCTGGCTGTAATAGAATAGCGCGACTTTTCCCCACCTTTGGAGTTTCCATGCATCGTCACCTCGCAGCGTTGTTGCTGCTGGCCCTAGCCGCGTTCGACGCCGGCGCCAGCGAATCGGCCAGCGGTCAGTTCACCGCGACCCAGTCCTGCGAGGCGTTCGCGTCCTTCGCCAAGCGCACCAATCCGGGCGAGGTCAAGGTCGCGGCCGGCACCGCCTACACGGTGCGCGAGATCAACAAGGTCGACTACGACTGGCTGCGGGTCGACGTGCCGGGCGCCGCGCCGTCGCTGCGCTGGGTGCAGCGCAGCTGCGGCACGCCGGCGCTGGCCGAGCAGGCGCTCAAGGCGCCGTCCGGCGGCGGCGAGACCTGCGGCATCGCCAACCAGCAGGACAGCTATGTGCTGGCGATCACCTGGCAGCCCGGCTTCTGCGAACACGTGCCCTACAACGGCAAGAAGCCCGAGTGCGACGCCATGAACAGCGGCGCGCTGCCAGCGAAGACGCTGAGCCTGCACGGCCTGTGGCCCAACAAGAAGGAATGCGGCACCCGCTACGGCAGCTGCGACGGCGCGCCGTTCGCGCTGACCAAGGAAACCATCGACAAGGTGGCGCCGTGGATGCCCAATTTCTACTTCGAGCGCACCTTCGGCGCCTATGAATGGAACAAGCACGGCAAATGCCAGGCGCTGCCGCCGGACGAGTATTTCATCAAGGCGGTGTCGGCGGTGCGGGTGGTGAACGATTCCGAAGTGGGCAAGATCGTCCTGGACAACGCCGGCAAGAGCTTCCGCGTCGGCGAGTTCTTCGAGCGCGTCAAGGCGCGCTACGGCGACCGGGTGGCGGCCAGCATCACGCTGGTGTGCACCCAGCACAAATACCTGCAGGAGATCCGGGTGGCGCTGCCGCTGGACTTCAGCACCGGCGGCGAACTGCCGCAATTGGTCGGCAACGCCGCCGCCGTCGCGCCGCGCGAAATCGGCTGCGGCGACGAGGTCTACGTCGAAGCGGCGGGCCGAAACTAGCCGGCTGCCACGCATAAATCGCCGCCGCCCGCCACACTTGCGTCAAATATGTTCGTTGGCGCAAAGTAATACCCCTATAATTATTCGGAAATAACCGCGCCGGTGCGCGGGGCGGGCAGGCATCCATGTCCGCGCCGGGGAGGGGACATGAATGGCTGGCTGAATCGGCTTTTGCTGAGGCGAAAATTCTTCATGCTTGCGCTATTGGCGGCGCTGCCCTCGGCATTGTTCATCCTCGAAGCGTACCAGTCGGACCAGATCGCGCTGCGCGCCAACAGCGCGGACGATCGCGCCCGCGACTGGCCTTCGACGCCAACCTGGCGCGCCAGCGCATGCGGCTGGTGCTTGGCGGGAGGGTAGCAACGTGAGATCCTTGCTTGCGCACTCGATGTTCTGGAAACTGTTCGTGCCGATCGGCGCCTTGTTGCTGCTCAGCGCGCTGGCCGCGGCGGTCCTGCTGCCGCTGGTCATCCATCGCAACGCGGAACAGGAAGCCATCGTCGCCGGCCAGGAAACGGTGCGGCAGTTCCAATTGCTGCGCAAGTATTACACCGACAATGTGGTGTCCAAGGTGATGGCGGAGAGCAAGCTGCGGATTTCGTTCGACCATCTGGGGCGGCCCGACACCGTGCCGCTGCCGGCCACCATGATCCTCGACCTGAGCGCGCTGCTCAAGCAATCGGGCACCAGCCTGCGCCTGTACAGCCCCTATCCCTTCCCCAACCGGCGCGAGCGGGTGGTCGACCAGTTCGGGGAGGATGCCTGGACTTTTCTGCAGCGCAGTCCCGATCAGATCTTCACCCGCGTCGAGACCATCGCCGGCAAGACGGTGGTGCGGGTGGCGATGGCGGACCGTATGGTGGCCCAGGCCTGTGTCAGTTGCCACAACAGCTGGCCCGGCAGCCCGCGCACCAACTGGAAGCTGGGCGATGTGCGCGGTGTGCTGGAGGTCGATTCGAGCCGGCAACTGGCCAGCGGCCAGGCCATCGTCTACCAGGTGCTGACCGGGCTGGCGCTGATGTTGCTGCTGCTGGCGGTGTTCATCCGGCTCTTTTACCAGCGCAGCATCGCGCAACCGCTGTCGACGGCGCTCGACGCGGCGCGCGCGCTGAACGCCGGCAGCGCCGAGAAGGTCGAGGCGGTCGAGGCCATCGCCGGCGGCAACCTGGAGCGCGAGATCACGCTGGCCCGGCTGCCCGACATCGATCGGCGCGCCATTTCCTCCGACGAGGTGGGGCAGTTGCTGAGGTCGGTGTTCAGCATCGGCGAGGCCCAGCTGGCGCTCGATCATGCGATGCGCAAGATGAGCCTGTCCCTGCGCGCCAGCCGCGACGCCGAGCAGGCGCGCGACTGGCTCAAGAGCGGCCAGAACGAACTCAATGGGCTGATGCGCGGCGAGCAGGAGACCGCCTTGCTGGCCGAGAAAGTCTTGCGCTACCTGGCCACCCGCAGCGGCGCCGGCGTCGGCGCCTTCTTCCTGCACGACGAGCAGAGCCAGCAGTTGTACCTGGCGGCGGGCTACGCGCTGCCGGCCGGCATCGACATGGGCGCGCGCATCGCCAACGGCGGCGGCTTGCTGGGACAGGCGGTGCGGGAGCGCCGCGTCCTGCTGGTGGACGACGTGCCGGCCGGCTATCTGCCGGTGGGGTCGGCGCTGGGCCGCGCCGACCCTGGCAACCTGATGCTGGTGCCGCTGCTGCACGGCGATAACCTGGTCGGCGCCATCGAGCTGGCGGCTTTCCGCGCCTTCCGGCCGGCCGAGCTGGACTTGCTGGAATCGGTGCGCGAGGCGCTGGCGGTCGGCTTCGAGGTCAATCAATCGCGCCAGCGCACCAAGGGCTTGCTGGCCGAGACCGAGCAACAGGCCGAAGAGTTGCGGGTGCAGCAGGAAGAGCTGCAGCAAACCAACGAGGAGCTGGCCGAACGCGCCGACCTGCTGGAAGCCCAGCGCGAACAGCTGCGCCTCAAGCATGCCGAGCTGGAACAGGCCAGCCGCGACATGTGGCGCAAGGCCGAGGAGCTGCAAAAGGTCAGCGCCTACAAGAGCGAGTTCATGGCCAATATGTCGCACGAGCTGCGCACGCCGCTGAACAGCATGCTGATCCTGTCGGGGCTGCTCAAGGAGAACAAGGGCCAGACGCTCAGTCCCAAACAGGTGGAGTATGCCAGCACCATCAACGGCGCCGGCCAGGATTTGCTCAACCTGATCAACGATATCCTCGACCTGTCCAAGGTCGAGGCGGGCCAGGTGGAATTCAGCTACGAGCTGGTGGAGCCGTCCAGGCTGTGCGCGGAGCTGCAGGACCTGTTCCATTTGCAGGCCGAGCAGAAGGGCTTGCGCTTGCACACCGAGATCGCGCCGGATGTGCCGGCGCGGGTGCCGCTCGATGCGCAGCGCACCGCGCAGATCCTGAAGAACCTGATCGCCAACGCCATCAAGTTCACGCCCGGCGGCGAGGTGGGCCTGCGGGTGTCGCTGGCCGACGCGGCCGTCAATCCGCTGGGGCAGCCGGCCTTGTGCTGGGCCGTCAGCGACACCGGCATCGGCGTGCCGGCCAGCAAGCAGGACTTGATCTTTGAAGCGTTCAAGCAAGCCGACGGCGGCATCAGCCGGCAGTACGGCGGCACCGGGTTGGGGCTGTCGATCTCGCTGCAACTGGCGCGCAAGATGGGGGGCAGCCTGAGCATGCGCAGCGTCGAGGGACAGGGCAGCACCTTCATCTTGTGCCTGCCGCTGGCGGCGCCCGCCACGCCCGCTGGAGGCGGCGGGGACGCGGCGCCGTCCGTGCCGCCGCCGTCCGTGCCGCCGTCCGCGCCGGCGCCGATGGCCGCCATCGCGCCGCTGCCGCCGCAGGCGCTGGCCGACGACCGCGCCACGCTGGAGCCGGAGGCGCGTTGCATCCTGATTGTCGAGGACGACCGCAACTTCGCCGGCATCCTGATGGACTTCGTGCGCCAGCGCGGCTATGCCGCCCTGGTCGCGGTGGATGGCGCCGGCGGCGTCGCGCTGGCCCGGCACTACCTGCCCAGCGCCATCCTGCTGGACGTGATGCTGCCGGGCCTGGACGGCTGGGGCGTGATGCGCAGCCTGAAGGACAGCGCCGAGACGCGCCACATCCCGGTCCACTTCATCACCTGCCTGGAGGAGCGCCAGCGCGCCATGGAGATGGGGGCGATCGGCCTGGTCACCAAGCCGGTCAGCGCGGCCCAGCTGGACGAGGTGCTGGGCACGGTTGAAAGCGCGCTCGACCATTCGCTCAAGCAGCTGCTGATCGTCGAGGACAATCCGGCCGAGGCGGCCAGCCTGAAGGCCCTGCTGGGCGAGCGCGAGGTGGTGCTGACGGTCGCCGCCAGCGGCCGCGAGGCGATGGCGCTGCTGGCGGCCGGCCGCTACGATTGCATGGTGCTCGACCTGGGACTGGCCGACATGTCGGGTTTCGAGCTGCTCGAACACATCCAGGGCATGGAGCAGGCCCGCCGGATACCGGTCATCATCCATTCCGGCCGCGACCTGACGCGCGAGCAGGAACGCCAGTTGCAGCGCTATGCCGAGCGCATCATCATCAAGGGCGCCAAGAGTCCGGAGCGTTTGCTGAACGAGGTGACGCTGTTCCTGCACATGGTCGAGAGCAAGATGGAACCGTCCCGGCAGCGCATGATACGGGCCGCGATCGACAAGGAGGCCATGTTGGACGGCAAGACCGTGCTGATCGTCGACGACGACATGCGCAACATCTTCTCGCTCACCAGCCTGCTGTCCGAGAAGGGCATGCTGGTGCTGGAGGCCGACAACGGCCGCGAGGCGCTGCTGCGGCTCGACCAGCATCCCGCCGTCAGCGTGGTGCTGATGGATATCATGATGCCGGAGATGGACGGTTACGAGGCGATGCGCCGGATCCGCGCCGACCGCCGCTACGCCGCCTTGCCCATCATCGCGATGACGGCCAAGGTGATGCAGGGCGACCAGCAGAAATGCCTGGAGGCCGGCGCCAGCGATTACCTGGCCAAGCCGATCGACACCGACAAGCTGATGTCGCTGTTGCGGGTCTGGACCAGCCGCTAGGGACGCAGCCATGGACCCGGACGCCATCGAGGATGTGGAAATCGGCTTGCTGCTGCAGGGCGTGCGCCAGGTGTACGGCCACGACTTCGGCGGCTACGCGGAGGCCTCGTTCAAGCGCCGCCTGCGGCTGTGGCTGGCCAGCTCCGGCCATGCGACGTTTTCGCAGGCCCAGGCCCGGTTGCTGCGCGATCCCGCCTGCTTCGAGACGCTGCTGCAGGGGATCACCGTCAACGTGACGGAGATGTTCCGCGATCCGCCGTTTTTCCTGGCGCTGCGGCAAAAGGTGATCCCGTTCCTGCAGACCTATCCCTTCGTCAAGATCTGGCACGCCGGCTGCGCCAGCGGCGAGGAAGCGTATTCGATGGCGATCCTGCTGCAGGAATCCGGATTGGCCGGGCGCTACCGCATCTATGCGACCGACCTCAACGAGGCTGTCCTCAGGCGCGCGCGCGAGGGCATCTACCCGCTCAAGGCCATGCAGGCGGCCACCCGCAACTACCAGCTCAGCGGCGGCACGGCGTCGTTCGCGGACTACTACACGGCCTGCTACGACAACGCCATGCTGGCCTCCAGCCTGCGCGAGCATCTGGTTTTTGTCCAGCACAACCTGGTCACCGACAGCGACGTCGGCGAAATGAACCTGGTGTTGTGCCGCAACGTCATGATTTATTTCAAGGCGGAGCTCAAGGACCGCTGCCTGCGCCTGTTCGAGCATTGCCTGCAGCCGGGCGGTTTCCTGTGCCTGGGCATGAAGGAGCGGCTCGACGGCCGCCCGCAGGGCCGGCAGTACGAGCGCTTCGCTCCCCACCTGAGCATCTACCGCAAGCCCTATGCCTAAGCGCGCGCCATACCGGGCCATCGTGCTGGGCGTGTCGGCCGGCGGGGTCGGCGCGCTCAAGACGCTACTGGCGACGTTGCCGGCCGATCTGCCCTGGCCCTTGCTGATCGTGCAGCACATCTCGGCCGATTCGGACGGTTCCCTGGCCAGGGTGCTGGAGCAGGGCTGCGCGCTGCGCGTCAAGGAGGCCGAGGAGCGCGAGCGCATCGAGCCCGGCACGGTCTACCTGGCGCCGGCCAACTACCACCTGATGGTGGAGCGCGACGGCACGCTGGCGCTAAGCACGGACGCTGCCGTGAGTTACGCGCGGCCGTCGATCGATGTGTTGTTCGAGTCGGCGGCGCGCGCTTTCGGCCCGGCCCTGATCGGCGTAATATTGACTGGAGCAAACGCGGACGGCAGCCTGGGATTACGGGCGATCAAGGACAAGGGCGGGCTGGCCGTGGTGCAGGACCCGGCCGACGCCGCCAGCCCGAGCATGCCGCTGGCGGCGCTGGCGGCTGTGCGGGCCGATTATGTGGTGCCGCTGGCCGGCCTGGGGGCGCTGTTCCAGTCCCTGGCCGGCGCGCATGGACGCAAAGGAAAACACAGTGGACGCTAACAAGATTCCGGTGCTGATGGTCGATGACAGGCCCGAGAACCTGACGGCGCTCGCCGCCCTGTTGTCGGACATGGAGCTCGACCTGGAGCTGGTGGCCGCCAACTCCGGCAACGAGGCGCTGCGCCAGAGCCTGAAGTGCGATTTCGCCCTGATCCTGCTCGATGTCCAGATGCCCGACATGAACGGCCTGGAAACGGCCGCGCTGTTGCGCACCAATCCCAAGACCTGCCACTTGCCCATCATTTTTGTGACGGCCGGCATGAACGAGAAAAATCATCTGTTCAAGGGCTACGAATCCGGCGCGGTGGACTACCTGATCAAGCCGATCGAGCCGCTGGTGTTGCGCAGCAAGGTCAGGGTGTTCTGCGAGCTGTACGCCCAGCGCATGGAGATCGAATACCGCAAGGTCAACCTGGAAGGCATGGTGCGCGAGCGCACCGGCGAACTGTCGGCGCTGGCCGAGAACCTGGGGCAGGAATGCAAGGTGCGGCAAGCCACCGAGGCGGCGCTGAAGGAGAGCGAGCTGCGCCTGCGCCAGCTCAACGAGGACCTGGAGGGGCGGGTCGAACAACGAACCCTGGAGCTAAGGCGGGCGATGGACCAGATCGTCGAATCGGAAAAGCTCGCTTCGCTGGGGGGCATCGTGGCGGGCGTGGCGCATGAGCTCAACACGCCGATCGGCAATATCGTCATGATGGCCTCGGCGCTGGGCGACCGCCTCGCCGAGTTGTCGAAAACAGTGGTCGAGGGCACGCTGACCAAGAGCCTGCTGTTCGCCTCGGTGGACGAGTGCATCAACGCTAGCGCCATCCTGGTGCGCAGCGCGCAGCGGGCCGGGGAGTTGATCGACAGTTTCAAGAAGGTGGCGGTGGACCAGACCAGCCAGCGCCGCCGCGTGTTCGACTTGCGCGAGACGGTCAGCGACATCCTGCACACGCTGGGCACGGCGATGCGGCATGCGCAAGTGCGCGTGGATTTACGCATCCCGCCCGGCATCGAGATGGATGCCTACCCCGGCGACCTGGAACAGATTTTCAGCAATCTGATCATGAACTCGATCCGTCACGGCTTCGGCGCCGGCGGCGGCCACATCATGATCGATGCCCGGCAGCTGCAGCAGCAGGTCGAGATCATCTACCAGGACGACGGCGCCGGCATCGCGCCCGAGCTGCACCGCAAGGTGTTCGAGCCCTTCTATACCACCAAGCTGGGGCAGGGCGGTTCCGGCCTCGGCATGTTCATCGTCCACAACCTGGCACATGGCGTGCTCAAGGGGGACATCAAACTCGACAGCGCGTGCGGCAAGGGCGTCACCTTCACCCTGACCGTGCCCGCCGTCACGCCTTAGCCGGCAGCCTCAGGCGACCGGCACTTCCTTCAGGCCGCTCCAGGACAGCGTGGTTGCCTCGGTCACCAGCACCGAAGCGCCGGTCTGGATGGTTTCCGCCAGGCGGTGCACGCCGTCGCGCACTTCGTTGATGGTTTCCTTGCCGACGTAGGTGAAGGTGCCGGGCGGCAGGTGGTAGGCGCGGCCGTCGTCGGCCTTGATGCCGGCGGCGATATTATATTTCGACAATTCAATGCTGAAGCGCAGCATGGTATCGGGAGCGGCATCGGCAAAGGACACGTTAATTATGTAGTGGATCATAGTGAGGCCTTGATTGAGGAAGCATGAATCATGCAACAAGGCACGGGCAAAAGCAATCCTCCCCGTCCAGACGCGGAAAAGCCCCGAGCAGGCGGCAAACCTGTCGGGGCTTAGTGTCAATTGGCGGAGAAAGCTCGTTGACTGCGGAGAATAATAATGAAGATTTCTTAAGATTGCCTTAGTGAACATCCTGGCATGGGGCTTTGGCGGCGTGCGCAGATGGTGTAGCATGCTGGACGGCGATTTGGCCGGGCGCACTGGCGCCGGCCCACCGGTAATTCGAGGATAACTATGCAAATCAAAATCAACGACGTGTTGCGCGCCTACATCGAGCCGCTGACCGAGGCCGAATACGCGGCGCTGGAGCGCAGCATCCTGGTGGAAGGCTGCCGCGACGCGCTGGTGCTGTGGGAAGACGTGCTGGTCGACGGCCACAACCGCTACCAGATCTGCCAGCAGCACGGCATTCCGTTCAAGGTCACGGAAAACACCAGTTTCCGCAGCCTCGACGACGTCAAGCTGTGGATGATCGATAACAACCTGGGCCGCCGCAGCATTTCCGACTACCAGCGCGGCGTGCTGGCGCTGCGCAAGAAGGAGATCGTCACCGCCCGCGTGGTCGAGCTGGCCGCGCAGGCCGCCGCCGAGGACGCCGCCATCGCGCCGCCGGAAGGCGAGGAGCCCAAGGTCAAGCCGGCCGCCATGCCGCTGACCTCGCGCGAGGACATCGCCCGCGCCGCGCGCCTGAGCAGCGCCACCATCAGCCAGATCGAAAAAATCCAGAAGACGGCGACGCCGGAGCTGGTGGAGGCGGTCCGTTCGGGCACGATCTCGATCAACGCCGCCGCCACCGTGGCCTCGCTGCCGGAAGCCGACCAGGTGGCCGCGGTGGCCGGCGGCAAGAAGGAATTGCAGAAGGCCGCCAAGGAAGTGCGCGATCTGCGTGCCGCCTCGCGTCCCGCCAAGGAAGCCAAGGAGGGTGGCGGCGAGTACGGCCGGCCGCTGACCGAGGTCGACGAGCTGCGCGCCGAAAACGCCTCGCTGAAGGAAAAGAACGCGGCGCTGCGGGCGGAAATCACCGCGCTGCAACTGCGTATCTCGGAGCTGGTCGACGCCAGTTAAATTGTAGTTCCCCCACCGCCCGGAGTCTGTCGATGCGTTCAAGCTTAGCCCTGATGTGTTGTGTTGCCAGTGTTTCGACAGCTCCGGCGGTGGCGGCGCCGCCGGCGGCCAAGCCGGTTGCGGAAGCCGCGCGCCTGAAGGCGGCGGCCCAGCGCGTGACCATCCTGCGCGACAAGTGGGGCATCCCCCACGTCTACGGCAAGACCGACGCCGACGCCGTGTTCGGCCTGATGTACGCGCAGGCCGAGGACGACTTCAAGCGGGTCGAGCTCAACTACATCAACGCCATGGGCCGGCTGGCCGAGGTCGAGGGCGAGGCCGAGCTGTATCGCGACCTGCGCATGAAGCTGTTCATCAATCCGGCGGACTTGCAGGCGCAGTACGCCAAAAGCCCGGTGTGGCTGAAGCAGCTGATGGTGGCCTACGCCGACGGCTTGAACTACTACCTGGCCACGCATCCGGACGTGAAGCCGGCGCTGATCACCCGCTTCGAGCCGTGGATGGCGCTCAGCTTCAGCGAAGGCAGCATCGGTGGCGACATCGAATCGGTGGACCTGAAGCCGTTGCAGGAGCTGTACGCCAACGGCGCCAGGCTGCCGCTGGCGGCGCCGGTGCTGCTGTCGGCGCGCGACGACGGTATCGACCTGGACAAGGAGCCGGGCGGCTCCAACGGTTTCGCCATCGCCCCGGCGCTGAGCAAGGACGGCCACGCGCTGCTGCTGATTAATCCGCACACCTCGTTCTACTTCCGTCCCGAAGTGCAGGTGCACAGCGAGCAGGGCCTGAACGCCTACGGCGCCGTGACCTGGGGCCAGTTCTTCGTCTACCAGGGCTTCAACGACCGGCTGGGCTGGATGCACACCTCCGGCGGCGGCGACGTCATCGACGAATACCTGGAGACCATCAGCGAGAAGGACGGCCAGTTCTACTACCAGTACGGCCAGGAGCAGCGGGCGTTGAAGGCGGTCGACATCACGTTGCCGTACAAGACGGCGGCCGGCATGGCCAGCAAGGTGGTCAAGGTCTACTACAGCCACCACGGCCCCATCGTGCGCGCCAGGGACGGCAAGTGGATCGCCGTGCGGCTGATGAACGAGCCGTTGAAGGCGCTGACGCAATCCTATATCCGCACCAAGGCGCGCAGCTACAAGGACTTCTACAAGGCGATGGAGCTGCGCACCAATTCGTCCAACAACACCGTGTACGCGGACGCGGACGGCAATATCGCTTACTTCCACGGGAACTTCATTCCCAAGCGCGATCCCAGGTTCGATTGGAAGCATCCGGTCGACGGCAGCGATCCGGCTACCGAATGGCAAGGCCTGCATGCGGTGAAAGACACCATCACGCTGTTCAATCCGAAGAACGGCTGGATACAGAACACCAACAACTGGCCGTACACGGCGGCCGGCGCGTACAGTCCCAAGGCGCGCGACTATCCGGCCTATATGTCGATGAATCCCGAAAACCCGCGCGGCATCCACGCGGTGCGGGTGCTGGAGAACAGGAAGAGCTTCACACTCGACAGCCTGATCGCCAGCGCCTACGACACGCAGCTGCCGGCCTTCGAGCCGCTGCTGCCGCAGCTGTTCGCGGCGTGGGATGAGCTGCCGGCGGGCGATGCGCTCAAGGCCGGGCTGGCGCCGCAGATCGCCGCGCTGCGCGGCTGGGACATGCGTTACTCGCTGGCGTCGGTGCCGACGTCGCTGGCGATCTTCTGGGCGCAGGACCTGTCGGCCACCTACGGCGCGGCGGCCAAGGCACGTGAGGTGCTGGTGCTCGACTACATCCAGGCCGCGATCACGCCGCAGCAGCGCTTGCAGGCGCTGGAGCGCGCGTCGGCCAAGCTGGCGGCGGACTTCGGCACATGGCAGACGCCGTGGGGCGAGATCAATCGCTTCCAGCGCCTGACCGGCGACATCGTCCAGCCTTTCGACGACAGCAAGCACAGTTTGCCAGTGGCGTTCGCGTCAGCCAACTGGGGTTCGCTGGCCGCGTTCGGGCCAACTTCGGGCATGACGTCCAAGCCCAAGACCAAAAAAATCTACGGCGAGCGTGGCAACAGCTTCGTGGCGGCGGTGGAGTTCGGGCCGCGCATCAAGGCGCGCAGCATCCTGGCGGGCGGGGAGAGCGGCAATCCGGCCTCGCCGCATTTCAGCGACCAGGCCGCGATGTACGCGCGCGGGGAATTCAAGGACGTGTTGTTCTACAAGGCGGACGTGGAAAAGCACCTGGAACGCAAATATCACCCAGGCGACTGAGGCGCGCCGCCGGGTAGGGCGTCGCCGATGGTCTTCGCCGGAGCGGAGCGCGCTTCCGCTTCGGCCGCTGCCGCCGCCAGCGCTGCCGCGGCGGCCCGCGCCGCCGGCGAGGCATAGCGGGTCTGCGACGCCACTGGCGCCGGCGGTGGAGCTGACGCCACGACGGGCGGGGCTTCCGGCTCCTTGCTCCACGCCAGATTCTCGACCTTGTTGTTGCGCGGGTTGCCGTCCTTGTGGCGCACCCACTTCAAGCCCGATGGATTGGGCAGGTGCGCTTCGGCCACCAGCTCGTGCACCAGGAACTCGCCGGTGCGGTTGCCGTTGCGCAGCTTGACCATCAAGCCGTCCGGCGTCACCTTGGGCCGCAGCGCCGTCACCTTGGGGCCGCCGGAGGCCAGCACGCGGCCATCCTTCGACACCTTGTAGAAGTCGCTGCCGGGCACCGGCTTGGCGCTGGCCACGCCGAGCGAGTACAGCGCGCCGATGGCCAGTACGCCGATGATGATTAAGAGGAATTCCATGAGGTCTCGGGCTGATTACGCGATTCCCGGATACTAGCACCTAAATCGCATCGAGCGAACGGCGAATATCGGCCCTTAAGTCCTCTATATCCTCGATTCCCACCGACAGCCGTATCAGGCCGTCGCCGATGCCCAGCTTTGCGCGCGTCGCCGGCGGGATGGTGGCGTGCGTCATCAGGGCCGGATGCTCGATCAGGCTTTCGACCCCGCCCAGGCTTTCGGCCAGCGCGAACACCGAGCAGCATTCCAGGAAGCGGCGCGCGCCCGGCAGGTCGGTCTTCAGGTCGATCGAGATGATGCCGCCGAAGCCGTCCATCTGGCGCTTGGCCAGTTCGTGCTGCGGGTGCGATTCCAGGCCGGGGTAGTAGACCTTGCGCACTTGCGGCTGCTGCTCCAGCCAGCGCGCCAGCTCCAGCGCGCTGCGGCAGTGGCGTTCCATGCGGATCGCCAGCGTCTTCACGCCGCGCAGCGCCAGGAAGCTGTCGAACGGGCCGGCGATGGCGCCCACCGAGTTTTGCAGAAAGCCGACCTGCTCGCACCATTCCTTCTGGTGCGGCTCGCCGCCCACCACGGCGATGCCGCCGATGATGTCGGAGTGGCCGTTCAGGTACTTGGTGGTCGAATGGACCACGATGTCGAAGCCGTGTTCCAGCGGCCGCTGCACCATCGGGCTGGCGAAGGTGTTGTCGGCCACGGCGATGATGCCGCGCTCGCGGCAGATCCTGGCGATCGCCTTCAGGTCGGCCAGCTTGAGCATCGGGTTGGTCGGCGTTTCGACCCACACCATCCTGGTTTCCGGCTTGATCGCGGCCAGCAGGTTTTCCGGCTTGGTCAGGTCGACGTAGCTGAAGTCGTGGCCCGCGCTGCGCCGGCGCACCCGCTCGAACAGGCGGTAGGTGCCGCCGTACATGTCGTCGCCGGCGATGATGTGCGAGCCGGCGTCGGCCAGTTCCAGCACCGTCGAGATCGCCGCCAGGCCGGAGGCGAAGGCGAAACCCTGGGCGCCGCCCTCCAGGTCGGCCACGCAGCGCTCCAGCGCCCAGCGGGTGGGGTTGTGCGAGCGGCCGTAGTCCAGGCCCTTGTGTACGCCGGGGCTGTCCTGCACGAAGGTGGAGGTGGCGTAGATCGGCGGCATGATGGCGCCGGTCGACGGGTCGGGCGCCTGACCGGCGTGGATCACGCGGGTGGCCAGGGCGGCTTTGTTTTGCTTGTTCAGATGTTGGTCGCTCAAGATAAAGTCCTTCTCAGGTGGTTCAGCAAATCGAAGCGGGTGATCAGGCCGTAGAAGGCGTCGCCGTCGGCCACCACGGCGGTCAGGCCGCGGTCCAGGGTGCTGCGCAGCGCCTGCACGCTGGCGCTGGGGTGCAGCGTTTCAAGGCGCGACGTCATGGTGGCGCCGACCAGGCTGGAAAACTGTTCCGCATGGTTGTCGACCTTGAGCAGCAGGTCCGATTCATCGATGATGCCGACCAGCTTGCCGTTCTCCAGCACCGGCAGCTGCGCCAGGTCGGCGCTGCGCATGCGGTTGAAGGCGATCAGCAGGGTGTCGGCGGGGGAGACGCTGACGACGTCGCCCTCGTCGTAGCGGCGGCCGATCAGGTCGCGCAGGTCGTGCAGCGGTTCGCGCCGCAGCAGGCCCTGGTCGCGCATCCAGCCGTCGTTGTAGACCTTGGACAGGTAGCGGGTGCCGGTGTCGCAGACGAAGGTGACCACGCGCTTGGGCGTGGTTTGCTCGCGGCAGTACTTGAGCGCGGCGGCCAGCAAGGTGCCGGTCGACGAGCCGCCCAGGATGCCTTCGGCGCGCAGCAGGCTGCGGGCGCTGTCGAAGCTTTCCTGGTCGGTGATGGTGTAGGCCTTGCGCACGCCGCTCAGGTCGGCGATCGAGGGAATGAAGTCTTCGCCTATGCCTTCCACCGCCCACGAGCCGCTGGTGTCGGACACGTGACCGGTGTTGACGTACTCGGTCAGGATCGAGCCCTTGGGATCGGCCAGCACGAATTCCACGTGCGGCGCGGCCTTGCGGAAGTAGTTGCTCAGTCCGGTCAAGGTGCCGGACGAGCCGACGCCGACCACGATGGCGTCGACCTCGTGGCCCATCTGGTCCCAGATCTCCGGGCCGGTGGTGGTTTCGTGCGCCAGCGGATTGGCCGGGTTGTTGAACTGGTCGGCGAGGAAGGAGCCCGGCAGCTCGCGCGCCAGGCGGGCGGCGTAGTCCTGGTAGTACTCGGGGTGGCCCTTGCCGACGTCGGAACGGGTGGTGCGCACTTCGGCGCCCAGCGCTTTCAGGTGCAGCACTTTTTCGGTCGACATCTTGTCCGGCACCACCAGCAGCACACGGTAGCCCTTGAGTCGGCCGACCAGCGCCAGGCCCAGTCCGGTGTTGCCGGCGGTGGCCTCGATGATGGTGCCGCCCGGTTTCAGCCGGCCGTCGGCCTCGGCCGCTTCGATGATGGACAGGCCGATGCGATCCTTGATCGAACCACCGGGGTTCTGCGATTCGAGCTTGAGGAACAGCTGGCAGGGGCCGGTGTCCAGGCGCGTGACCTGGACCAGTGGTGTGTTGCCGATGAGCTTAAACAATGCGGGGGTAGGCATGCGGTTCTCCTTGCGAACTGTGGGCACGGACGAATTGTGTTCGCTCGTGCTTTTTTGTAAAGAGCGGATGGTAGGCCGCTCTGTAGGCGCTGGAAAGGAATGTTTCCGAGTTTGTATATGCGAAAAAAATACCGGATTTACACTGCTGCTGGAAAAGCAAGTATGCTCCTTTTTCTGAAGGGGCGGTTTATAATCCCGCACTTCAAAAAGGGGTAGTAGTGGCTAAACTTTATTTCCGTTATTCTGCGATGAACGCAGGAAAATCCACTGCGATGCTGCAAGTGGCGCACAATTATGAAGAGCAGGGCCAGCAGGTGCGCCTGTTCACCGCCGCCATCGACAACCGTTACGGCGTGGGTCAGGTGACGTCGCGGCTGGGACCGCAGCGGCAGACGGAAGTGTTCGACGCCGGCACCAACTTCCTTGACCTGATCGACCAGAAGATCGCCTGCCTGTTGATCGACGAGGCGCAGTTCCTCAGCACGGTGCAGGTGCAGCAGTTGCACCAGCTGGCGCAGGTGCGCGGCATTCCCGTGATCACCTACGGCCTGCGCACGGACTTCCGCGGCGAGCCATTCCCCGGTTCGGCCTACCTGCTGGCGCTGTCCGACGATATTGAAGAGTTGAAGAATATTTGCAGTTGCGGCAAGAAGGCGACCATGAATATCCGGGTCGACCAGGATGGCAAGCGTATGAAGGAAGGCGAGCAGATCAGCATCGGCGGCAATGAGAGTTATCGCCAGGCTTGCGGGCGTTGCTTTTACACGGACAGTCATTAAACGTTAAAACCGGGAGTGCGGGCGATGTCGTTGAATTTGACCGATGTGCCTGCGCTGGATAACCGGCGCGTCAAGACCAGCGCCGAGGATGTGCTGATCGACCGCGTCGTGCCCGGCGAGATCCTGGTGATCGCCTTCGGCTTCGTGTCGTGGGAAACGCGGCCGGAGTTCGATTTCTTCGGCCGCTTGAAAAAGCTGGAGCAGGCCAGCGGACGCCATCTGAACAAGATCCTGGTGCGCGATTCCGGCAACAGTTGGTATCACCGCAGCATCGCTGGCCTGGGCGCGCACCCCGACGACACGGTGGCGCGGCTGCGGGCGCTGATCGCCGCGATCAAGCCGAGCAAGGTGGTCGCCATCGGGCAGTCGATGGGGGCTTACGCGGCCGTCATGTTTGGCCTGCTGCTCGACGTGCAGCAGGTGATCGCTTTCGGGCCGCTGTCCTTCCTCGATGTGCGACAGGCGCTGCTTTACAACGACCGTCGCTGGATCGCGGTGATGCGCGCGCTGCAACAGAATCCGCCGGCTTCGGGCTACTACGACCTGGCGGCGTTGCGGCGGGACAGGGCAGGCGGGCAGACCCATTTGCATATCGCGTTCGGCACCAAACCCGATCAACCCAACTCCACCGAGTCGGTCAACCTCGATGCGATGCATGCGCACCGGCTGGCGGCCGTGGGCAATTGCACGCTGTATCCGTTTCCGTATTCGGGCCACACGGTGGTGCAGCACTTGATCGACACCAAGCGGCTCAACGCGCTGCTGGCCGTCATCATCACCGGCGCCGAGCTGACTCCCGAGCCGGCAGCCATTGCGCCAGCGTTGCGGGCCTGGCTGGCAGAGAGCCTCAAGCTGGGCAGCACGCCGGTGGAACTGATCGACATCCTTCAGCAGCACGGTTTTTCGTACGACAGCAGCGTGGCGGCGGTGGCAGGCCCGCATGAGCACGCCGCGCACGACAACACATCGGGATTGACCTTCACAACCATCGTGGTATAGTTTTTGTACAAATTTGGTAACGTTTCCATTCTAATGTGGAAGCGCTTCCATATCTGTGCTGCGGTCCTTCATCACAAAAACCAATGGAGACTACATGAAGACGACACTGCATTACCGCGTCAAATGGTTGCTGGCCCTGGCGGGCTTGGCCGTCGCTGGCGCGGGCCACGCGCAAACCGCCTTGCCGGGCAAGCTGGAGGCGGAAAGCTACACCAGCATGACCGGCGTCGCGCTGGAAGCCACCACCGACACCGGCGGCGGCAGCGACGTCGGCTGGATCGACGCCAACGACAGCATGACCTACTCGGTCAACCCCGGCAGCGCCGGTTGGTACAACGTGCAGTACCGCGTGGCCTCGGCCACCGGCGGCGGGCAGGTGGTGCTGGCGCAAAACGGCAAGGCCATCGGCGAAACCACAACGCTGCCCAACACCGGCGGCTGGCAGAACTGGACCACCGTCAGCGCGCACGTGTTCCTGGCGGCAGGTCCGCAGAGCCTGACGGTGCAGGCGCGCGCCGGCGGCTTCAACCTCAACTGGATCAACTTCTCACCCGAGACCACCGGCGTGACGCTGCCGGCGATACGGCAGAACGGCAAGTTCTGGGTCGACAACGCCGGCAACCGCGTCAACCTGCGCGGCGTCAACCTGGGCAACTGGCTGGCGCTGGAAATGTGGATGATGAATAGCAACCTGTCCAACAACGGCGCCGGCATCGGCGACCAGTGCCATCTGGAGTCGGCGCTGTCGGGCCGCTTCGGCGCGGCGGAGAAGGAGCGGCTGATGTCGGTGTTCCGCGACAGCTGGATCAGCGGCCGCGACTTCGACCTGATGAAGGGCATGGGCATGAACGTGGTGCGCCTGCCTTTCCTGTACAGCCTGATCGAGGATGACGCCCATCCGTACACGCTGCGCCCCGACGCCTGGAAATACCTGGACTACGCCATCAACGAGGCCGAGAAGCGCGGCATGTACGTGATCCTCGACCTGCACGGCGCGGCCGGCGGCCAGGCGGCGGCCAGCGAGCAGCACGACGGCTGCGCCGGCGCGGCGGAAATGTGGACCAACACCACCTACCGCGACCGCACCAAATGGCTGTGGGACATGATCGCCAGCCGCTACAAGAACCGCAGCTCGGTCGCGGCCTACGACCTGCTCAACGAGCCGTGGGGCACCGACGCCACCACGCTTGCCAACTTTGCCTATGAGCTGTTCAACGTGGTGCGGGCCAAGGACGCCAACCACGTGATCCTGCTGCCTGGCCACAATTCCGGCATCGACGCCTATGGCAATCCGAACACGCGCGGCCTGAGCAACGTGGCGTTCTGGATGCACTTCTATCCCGGCCTGTGGGGATGGAACGAAGTGCAGGGCGCCACCGCCCAGGCCAATATGCATGCGACCTGGCTGCACTGCAATGCCAGCGGCACCGGCGAGAGCTGCGACTGGAACAACAAGCTGACCGCGCTGAACACGCCGTTCCTGATCGGCGAATTCCAGCCGTGGACGCTGACCGGCAGCTACGGCGGCCAGATCACCCGCAAGACCTACGACATCTACAATATGTATGGCTGGGCCGCGACCAGCTGGGCGTACAAGACGGTCAGCTACGGCGGCTCGAATGGCGATACGAACTCATGGGGCTGGGGCCTGGTCAGCAACAGCAGCAACGGCGGCGGCTTCGGCGCGCTGGACGTGGGCAGCGCCACCAACGCCGCCATCGAAAGCTACTTCCGCGGCTTCGGCACGCAGGCGCTGGTGCGCAACGAAAGCATCGCCTACTGGATGAACTGGAAGGCCGAGGCGGGCCAGCGCATCGAGGCCGAGATGTTCAGCAACCATAGCGGCATGCGCATGGAGACCACCACCGACACCGGCGGCGGCTTCAATGTCGGCAACATCGACACCAACGACTGGATGAGCTATCCGATCAACGTGCCAAAGACGGGCGGGTACAACCTGCAATTCCGCGTGGCCAGTCCGAACAACGGCGGCCAGCTGGTGCTGAGCAAGAACGCCACCGACCTGGCCGCGCTGGCGGTGCCCAACACCGGCGGCTGGCAGAACTGGACCACCATCACCGGCACGGTCTACCTGACGGCGGGCCAGCAAGACCTGGCGATCTTCGCCCGCGCCGGCGGCTGGAACATCAACTGGTGGTCGTTGACGGCGCAGTAGCGCTCGCGGCCGGTGCCGCGCCGCCGATGCGGCGCAGCACCGGCGTCTTGAACTCGAAGCGCTTGATCTCGCCGACCATCAGCACGTAGCACAGCACGGTGACGGCGGCGTTGGCGCCGACGAATACCAGCGCGCCGGCGAACGATCCGGTCTGCTGCAGGATGTAGCCGATGACGATCGGCGTGGTGATGCCGGCCGTGTTGCCGAAGGTATTGAACAGCGCGCCGCTCATGCCGCCCGCTTCCTTGGGCGAGGTATCGGCCACCACGGCCCAGCCGAGCGCGCCGATGCCCTTGCCGAAGAAGGCCAGCTACATCACCAGCACCACCAGCCAGTCGGCGTCGACGTAGTTACAGACGATCATAGCCATCGCCAGCAGCATGCCGCCGACGATGGGCGTCTTGCGCGCCATCGACAGCGAGGTGCCGGACTTGATCATGCGGTCCGAAATCACGCCGCCCAGCACGCCGCCGAGGAAGCCCGCCACCGCCGGCAGCGCGGCCACGAAGCCGGCCTTCAGGATCGTCATGTGGCGTTCGGTGACCAGGTAGACCGGGAACCAGGTCAGGAAGAAGTAGGTCAGCGTGTTGATACAGTACTGGCCGATGTAGACGCCCAGCAGCATGCGGTTGCCCAGCAGCTGGCGGATGCACGACCAGGTGTCGAGCTCGGTGGTGGCGACCGCCTTGTCCTTGCTTTCCAAATCCACCAGCGCGCCGCCGGCCTCGATGTAGGCCAGCTCGGCGGCGTTGATGCCAGGGTGGTCCTTCGGGCCGTAGACCGTCTTGCGCCAGATGAAGGCCATGACGATGCCCAGCCCGCCCATCACATAGAACACGCTTTCCCAGCCGAAGCTGTGGACCAGCCAGCCCATCAGTGGCGCGAACAGCACCGTGGCGAAATACTGGGCCGAGTTGAAGATGGCCGCCGCCGTGCCGCGTTCGGCGGTCGGGAACCAGGCCGAGGCCAGCCGGCTGTTGCCGGGGAAGGAGGGCGCTTCGGCGGCGCCGATCAGCAGGCGCAGGCAGAACAGCGTGGTCACAGCGGCGGCGCCGGTCAGGAAGCCGACGGTGCCCATCAACATGGTGAAACTGGACCACAGGAAGATGCTGAGAAAATAGGTGCGCTTGGAGCCGAAGCGGTCCAGCAGCCAGCCGCCCGGCAGCTGCGCCAGCACATAGGACCAGGCGAAGGCTGAAAACACAAAGCCCATCTGCACCGGCGACAGGCCGAGCAGCTTCTTCAGTTCCGGCCCGGCGATGGCGATGGTGGCGCGGTCGGCGTAGTTGATAGTGGTGACGGCGAACAGGATGGCGAGTATCAGCCAGCGTACCCGGCTCGCTTTTGTTGGATGCGGTGTCATGCGGTCTCCTTGCTATGGTGGTTTTTAAGCGATCATAACTTAGATGTCAGACATCGTACAACTATATTGTGCGCAATTGACGCCGCCCCGCCGCCGTGCGACGATGCGGCCATGAGCAGCCTGTTTGAATGTAGTACGCTCGCGCCGGCGTGGTTATGCCATCACCGCGACATTCTGTTGTACCTGGCGCCGTCGCTAGTGCTGGCGCTGCTGATCCGTGCCTTGTCGGCCCGGCATCCTTTCTTTTTTCTGTTCACCGTCGCCGGCACCATTTGCCACGAGCTGGCGCACTTCGTCGCCGGCCTGGTCACGTATGCGCGGCCGGCCGCCTTCACCGTCATACCGCGCCGGGTCGGGCAGGGTTGGGAGCTGGGATCGGTGCGCTTGACGCGGGTGCGCTGGTACAACGCGGCGCCGTCCGCGCTGGCGCCGTTTGTAGTGGTGCTGCTGCCGTTCGTGGTGGCGTGGTGGCGTACCCGGACCGGGCTGAATTTCCAGTGGATCGACCTGGCGCTGGCGTTTGCCGTGGCGCCGCAGTTCCTGGCCTGCTGGCCGTCGACGGTCGACTGGAAGATATCGCTGCGCTCCTGGCCTTACCTGCTGATCGCCGGCTTGCTGTGGTGGGCGGTGCCTTACTGGTGGCCGTTGCTGAACTCGATCTGACGGCCACCGGCCGCGCTTAGTGCTGGTGCGCGCTGTTCAATGCTTTGACGACGGCATCGACCGCCACCTTGCTGCGGACCTTGTTCGCGTCCTCAAACTCCAGCGTCAGCGGAACCTTGGCGCCGTCGGCCAGCGGTTGCGTCAACTGCATCAGCATCAAGTGATAGCCGCCGGGGGCGAGCTTGACCACCTGGCCTGCAGGTAGCGCCAGGCCATCGATCTGGCGCATGCTCATCATGTCGTTCACCATTTTCATCTCATGCACCTCGACCACGCCGGCCGCCGGCGAGCTGGCGCCGACCAGGCGGCTGTCCTTCACCGAGGTCAGCGTCATGAAGGCGCCGGTGGCTTTTTGCGAGGCCACGGTGCCGCGCACCCAGGCCTCGTTGACGGTGACTTGCGCAAAGGCGGGCAGGGCGGCGAGGAGCATCAGGTAGATCATGCGTTTCATGAGAATAATCCTTTCAGGAAGCTGGTTTCTTTTTTAGGTTGCATCAGTGTGCGCAGATCGGCTGCGCATTGCTGGGCGGTTTGTTCGTGCTTGAAGGCGAGGCGGATCTTGCCGGTGGCGTCGAACACATAGGTGATGGCCGTGTGGTCCATCGTGTAGGAACTGCCGCTGGGGACTTTGCGATAGAATATCTTGAAGTCCTTGGCCGCCTTGGCGGTTTGCGCCGCGTCGCCGCGCAGGCCGACAAAGGCCGGATCGAAGGCGCGCATGTATTCGGCCAGCAGCGCGGCGCTGTCGCGCTCCGGATCGACGGTGACGAAGACCACTTGCAGCTTGTCGCCATCGGCGCCCAGCAGCTTCTTGACCTCGACCGCGCGCGACAAGGCGGTCGGGCAGACGTCCGGGCATTGTGTGAAGCCGAAGAACAGCAGCACGTATTTGCCCTTGTAGTCTTGCAGCGAGGCGGGCTTGCCGTCGCCGTAGGACAGGCGGAAGTCCGGACCGATGCTGCTGCCGGTGATGTCGATGCCGGTGTAGGCCGGCGGCGCGGCATGCGCGGCCAACGGCAATGCGGCCGCAGTGGCCGTCGCGGCCAGCGCGGTAAGTAGGGTACGGCGTTGCATGGTTAATCCTGTGAGTCGTTGATCAGGCGCACGCCAGCCGTCGCCGGAGGGGCGCGGCTGCATGCGGTTTACAGGGACGTCAGGACAGGGCGGGCGGTCCGCGCGGCTGCGCGCTCGACCAGTTGAACAGCGGGGTGGGGGATTGGTAGTGCAGTGCCGGATAGGCGTCGTGGCCGCGCAGCACGGCGAGCAGGCTGGCCGGCGCCGGCGGTGGCGCGTAGGTGTCGGCATGGGTGGCGCAGAACACGCAGTGCTTGAGCGCGTGCGTCGACGTGTCGCCCGGCGCCGGCTTGGCCGGCGTGGCGCTGCAAACCTCCACCGCCAGCGGATCGCGCGCCAGCGTGGCCATCGCATGGCCGATCGCCGGGGCGAGCAGGTTCAGCAATATCGCAATGCATACGATCAGGCTGTGGCCGCGCCGGTGCTTCAGAAATTTACCCATGCCGGAATTATAGGGCAAATAATTAACTTCCATCCGCAACGGATATGCCATTAGTTTCTTCGCGGAAATCAATGTGGCGATGAAAGTGCGGCGGGCGCCATTTCAGTCCTGCTTAAGCTTGGGCAGGGACACTGCAAACTCCCAGCGCCGCAGGGCAGCCTATCCTGTAGAATGGAACGGCAGGCAGGAGCACTGCGCGCGACGATTAATTGATAACACTACGTTTCGGAGTAAGCCGATGAAGAAGCAAATACTGTTAGTGGCCGTGTTGGCGGCGCTGTCAGTGCAGGCCGGCGCGGCCGTGCCAGAAAAAGCGGCGGCGGAGACCGTACTCAAACCCCAGCCGGGCCAAGCCCAGGCGGCCGTCTGGGCCTCGCGGGTTCTGACCAAACTGCATTACAAATCCACTCCGTTAGACGATGCGATGTCGGAAAAGATCTTCGACCGCTATTTCAAATCGCTGGATTCGGAAAAACTATTCTTCACCCAGGCCGACCTCGACCAGTACGCCATCGTGCGCACCCGCCTGGATGACGCCATCACCGGCGAGAACCTCAGCGTGCCGTTCGCCATCTACAACCAGTACCAGCAGCGCTTCAACGAGCGCATCGCCTACGCCCGCGAACTGCTCAAGACCAAGCCCGATTTCTCGCTCGACGAGAGCTACCAGTACGACCGCGAGAAGGCAGAGTGGGTCAAGAGCGACGCTGAAATGAAGGAACTGTGGCGCAAGCGCGTCAAGAACGACTGGCTGCGCCTGAAGCTGGCCGGCAAGGACGACAAGGGCATCCGCGACACGCTCGACAAGCGCTACGAGAACTACGTCAGCCGCTCGCGCAAGCTGACCAATGAAGACGTGTTCCAGATCTTCATGAACGCCTACGCCATGTCGATCGAGCCGCACACCAACTACCTGGGCCCGCGCGCGGCGGAAAACTTCGACATCGCCATGCGCCTGTCGCTCGAAGGCATCGGCTGCGTGCTGCAAACCCGTGACGAATACACGGTGGTGCGCGAAGTCGTGCCGGGCAGCCCGGCCGGACTGTCGGGCAAGATCAAGGTCGGCGACAAGATCCTCGGCGTGGCCAAGGACGACAAATCGCCGATGACCGAAGTGCTGGGCTGGCGCATCGACGACGTGGTCGCGCTGATCCGCGGCCCGAAAGACTCCACCGTGCGCCTGGACATCCAGCCGGTCGACGCCGGCGTCGACGGCAAGCACACCACCATCTCGCTGGTGCGCAAGAAGATCAGCATGGAAGAGCAGTCGGCCAAGAAGTCCATCCTGGAAGTCAAGGACGGCACGGCCAAGCGCCGCATCGGCGTGATCTCGCTGCCGACCTTCTACCAGGACTTCGAAGCCAGCCGCAAGGGCGACAAGGAGTACAAGAGCGCCACCCGCGACGTGGCTCGCCTGTTGGGCGAGCTGAAGAAGGAAAAAGTCGACAACGTACTGATCGACCTGCGCAACAACGGCGGCGGCTCGCTGTCCGAGGCGGTGCAGCTGACCGGCCTGTTCATCGACAAGGGCCCGGTGGTGCAGCAGCGCACCGGCGACAACAAGATCGAAGTCGAAAGCGACACCAACGCCGGCATGGCCTGGGACGGTCCGCTGGGCGTGCTGATCAACCGCGGTTCGGCCTCGGCCTCCGAGATCTTCGCGGCAGCGATCCAGGACTACGGCCGTGGCGTCATCATCGGCGAGCCGAGCTTCGGCAAGGGCACGGTGCAAACCATCTTCGGCCTGGACCGCTTCGCCCAGAACGACAAGGTGCACTACGGCGAGCTGAAGATGACCATCGCCCAGTTCTTCCGCATCAACGGCGGCACCACGCAGCTGCGCGGCGTCACGCCGGACATCAAGCTGCCGACCATGGGCGATTCGGACACCTTCGGCGAATCGAGCTACGACAATGCCTTGCCGTGGACCTCGATCGCGCCGGCGCCGTACATCCCGACCGGCGACCTGAAGGACATCCTGCCGCTGCTGGACAAGAAGCACGAGGCGCGCGTGGCCAAGGACAAGGACTTCCAGTACCTGTCCGAGGACATCGCCCTGGTGAAGAAGCAGCGCAAGGACAACCTGATCTCGCTCAACGAGACCCTGCGCCGCAAGGAGCGTGACACCCAGGAAGCACGCGCCAAGCTGCGCGAGGCGCGTCTGCTGTCGACCACCCTGGGCGCGGACGATCCGGTGCTGCTGCCTGATCCGAAGGACGCGTTGAACAAGGCGATCTCCGCCAAGCCGGCCAACGGCAAGGCGGCGCCATCGCCGAAAGTGGCGGCGGTCAAGGGCGCGCTGCGCACCGACGACGGCCTGCAAGGCGACGAGCGCTCGCTGACGGCCGAGCTGGACGCGGAAAAAGCCGCCAAGGCCGCCAAGGACGTGCTGCTGAACGAAGCGGTCCACATCCTGGCCGACGAGGTGGGCTTCCTGAAAACCGACACCCGCATGGCCTCGCGCGTGCTGCCGTACGCGGTGGACGCCAGCAAATAAGCTGTCGCTCCCGATTAAGCCCCGTGTAGTTTGCGGGGCTTTTTTTCGAGTTATTCACAGCGGAAATCACTGCTATTGCCAATATAAATTGGATCTATATGCCGCGATGCAGCATCATTCACCTGTCTCCTCTATCTCCTCCAAGGAAATAGACTTAGCCCGCTCCCGCAGCGGGCTTTTTTTTGGTCTTTGCGGTTGAAATAACTATCGATTTAATAGTATTAATTAAGTATACCAATGGTCGTGTCCGGAATATAGTGATTAAACCTCAACTGTTCCAGGAGACACCAGAATGTATCCAACTCAAACCCCGGCCCGCATCTTGCTGCTGGCTTTGCCTTTGATGGCTGGCGCCGCCGTCGCCGGTACCACGCTGACGCGCGACAACGGCGCCCCGGTCGGCGACAACCAGAACTCCCAAACGGCCGGCCCCAACGGTCCGGTACTGCTGCAGGATGTACAGCTGATCCAGAAGCTGCAACGCTTCGACCGCGAACGGGCGCCGGAGCGGGTGGTGCATGCGCGCGGCACCGGCGCCTACGGCGTGTTCGTGGCGGAGCAGGACCTGTCCGCGCTGACCCGCGCCGCCGTGTTCCGTCCGGGCACGCAGACGCCGGTGTTCGTGCGCTTTTCCAGCGTCATCCACGGCAACCACTCGCCGGAAACGCTGCGCGATCCGCGCGGCTTCGGCACCAAGTTCTACACCAGCGAGGGGAACTGGGATTTGGTCGGCAACAACCTGCCGGTGTTCTTCATCCGCGACGCCATCAAGTTCCCGGACATGGTGCATTCGCTCAAGCCTGCGCCCGACAGCAATATCCAGGACCCGAACCGTTACTTCGATTTCTTCTCGCACCAGCCGGAAGCGACCCATATGCTGACGCGCGTGTATTCGGACTTCGGCACGCCGGCCAGCTACCGCGAAATGGACGGCAACAGCGTGCACGCCTATAAATTCGTCAACACCCAGGGCCAGGTCCACTACGTGAAATTCCATTGGAAGAGCCTGCAAGGCCAGAAGACCCTGAGCGCCAAGGAGGCGACGGCCATCCAGGCCACCGATTTCAACCACTTGACCCGCGACCTGATCGGCGCCATCCAGCAAGGCAAGTTCCCGCGCTGGGAGCTGTACATCCAGACGCTGACGCCGGCGCAACTGGCGGCGCTGGACTTCGACGGGCTGGACGCGACCAAGACCTGGCCGGGCGTGCCGGAAGTGAAGGTGGGCAGCATGACGCTGAACAAGAACCCGGACAATGTGTTCCTGGAAACCGAGCAGTCGGCGCTGGCGCCGTCCAACCTGGTGCCCGGCATCGAGGCGTCCGAGGACCGCCTGCTGCAGGGCCGCCTGTTCTCGTATGCCGACACCCAGCTGCACCGGATCGGCGCCAACGCCCTGCAATTGCCGGTCAACCGTCCGCGCAACGTGGCCGCCAACTACAACCAGGATGGCGCGCAGAACGGCGGCAGCCGCAAAGGCGACGTGAACTACCAGCCGAGCGAGCACGCGGAGCTGGCCGACGATGCGCAATACAAGTCCAGCCAGCTGCCCTTGAGCGGCGCCACCCAGCAGGCCCGCATCGCCAGGACGCAGAATTTCAAGCAGGCCGGGGAGTTCTATCGATCGCTGAGTGCGCCGCAGCAGGCCAACCTGGTCGCCAACCTGGCGGGCGACCTGGGGCAGGTGAAGGATGAGAGCGTGAAATACACCATGCTGTCCTACTTCCAGAAAGCCGACGCCGGCTATGGCCGCGCGCTGGCCGCCGCGCTGCGGGCGGATGACGCCCGCGTCGCGCAACTGGCGGGCCAGCTGCGCGACTGACGCGGCGCTTGCCGGTAGCCGCCGCCCCGAAGATCGGTTAAGATATTTTCTTTCGATCAACGTTTAGGCGTGCGCAACATGACTCCTACCCAATTCAAGTTAATCGCCGCCGCCCTGGCCCTGGGTGGCGCCTTGGGCGGGGGCGGGGCGGCCTACTTCCTGACCCACCGGCCCGGCGCCGACACCGGCGCCGAGGTGGCGCGGCCGTCGGCCTTGAAGGGCACGCAGCCGCACTGGCGCGCGCGCGTCACCGCCATCGCCGGCGACGGCATGCCGGGCGCGAACAACGGCCGCGGCCGCGGCGCCCGTTTCGCCGACCCGTTCGGCGTGGTCGTGGACGGCGCCGGCAACCTGTATGTGGCCGACGGCGGCAACAACAACAGCATCCGCAAGATCGCCCAGGACGGCGCCACCACCACCCTGGCCGGCGCGGTCGAAGGCTATGCGGAAGGGGCGGGCAAGGCGGCCGCCTTCCACACCCCGTCCGGCCTGGCGATCGACGCCGCCGGCAACCTCTACGTGGCCGACACCGGCAACAACGCCATCCGCAAGGTCACGCCCGACGGCGTGGTCAGCACGCTGGCCGGCGACGGCCTGCCGGGCGACAAGGACGGCCGTGGCGCGGCCGCCCAGTTCAACGGCCCGGTCGGCGTCGCGGTGGACGCCGCCGGCGTGGTCTACGTGGCCGACACCTACAACGACCGCATCCGCCGCATCGCCGCCAACGGCGAGGTCACCACCATCGCCGGCGGCGGCCGCGCGGGCGATGCCGACGGCGCCGGCGCGCAAGCGCTGTTCAGCACGCCCACCGGCCTGGCGCTCAGCGCCGCCGGCGAGCTGTACATCGCCGACACCGGCAACCACGCGATCCGCAAGCTGGCCAAGGATGGCAGCGTCAGCACCGTGGTCCAGGCCAAGGACGGCTCGGTGTCGCCGCTGCTGCAATCGCCGGTCGGGCTGGCGATGACGCCGGACGGCTACCTCTACGTGAGCAGCAACGCCCACGGCCGCCTGGCGCAGGTCACCCCGGCCGGCGAAGTGCTGACGCTGGAAGACGCCGACCACCCGCCGCAACCGGGCTACGGCTCCGACGGCAGCGTGCGCTTCTACGCACCGCGCGGCCTGGCGCTGGCCAGGGACGGCTCGCTGTTCGTCACCGACGCCGCCACCTTCCGCCTGCACCACGTGGCCCTGGCGCTGGCCGGCGAACCGGCCGCGCCGGAGCTGCCCTTGTCCGGCACGCCGGCCCACGGCGCCACGATGCTGTGGCCGGTCAAGCCGCAGGACAAGCCGCACGAAGTGGTCGGCCTGATGGGCGAGGTGCGCGGCAACTTCGACGGCGAAAGCCGCGACCATTTCCATTCCGGGCTCGACGTCCAGGCCGCCATCGGCACGCCGGTGCTGGCCGTCACCGCCGGCAAGATCAGCGATCCCAGCGCCAGCTGGGGCTACGGCGAACTGTCCGAAGGCGTGGCGCTCGATGGCCTGCAATACATCCACCTGCGCGTCGGCCGCGGCGCCAACGACAAGCCGCTCGATCCGCGCTTCCAGTTGTTGAAGGATGAAAAAGGCGTGCCGTCCGCCGTGCGCGTCAAGCGCGGCACCCGTTTCCTGGTGGGCGAAACGCTGGGCACCGTCAACCGCATGGCGCACGTGCACCTGGACTACAAGCCGAACGGCGACGCCCTCAATCCGCTGACGCTGCCCTTCATCGACCTGGAAGACACGATCGCGCCGCAGATCCAGTCCATCGCGCTGGCCGACAGCAGCGGCAAGCTGCTCAAGGAGAAGGCCGACGGCCGCCTGCTCGTCCCGCGCGCCTTGGGCGAAGTGCAGATCGTGGTCGACGCCTTCGACCAGATGAACGGCAACCAGGCGCGCCGCCGCCTCGGCTTGTACAAGCTGGGCTACCAGCTGCTGAACGCCGACGGCGAGATCATCCCCGGCATGGAAGAGCCGCTGATCACCCAGCTGTACGACCGCCTGCCGCGCAACCGCGACGCGGTCAAGCTGGCCTACGCTGCCACCAGCGGCATCACCGTCCACGGCGCGGCGGAAACGCGCTTTTCCTACGCCATCAACAACACGCTCATCCACGGCAAGCTGACGCCGGGCGGCTGGAAGGTCGGCGCCCTCGGCCCCGGCAACTACACGCTGCGCATCACGGCCGAGGACTACGCCGGCAACGCCGCCAGCAAGGGGCGCGATCTGTTGATCACCGTAGACTGAGCTACTTTCAGGAAAACGCTATACAATTGCCTTAAAAATAATTGAGGCATTTATGCAATTGCTGTTTCCGTTGCTGGGCTCGGAGATCCTGACCGCGCTCGCCATGCTGTATCTGATGCTGGGCATGGCGTCGCTGGGCGTCGGCGTCAAGCTGCGCGCGCGGCCGCACAGCCAGTTGCGGGCGCAGGTCAACGCCTGGTGGTGGATCTTCCCGGTGGTCACCGTCAGCCTGCTGCTGCACCCGCTGGGCGCCACGCTGCTGGCGGCGCTGATCGGCCTGCTGGCCTTGCGCGAGCTGGCGCCGTTCGGCGCGCGCGGCTTCGCGCTGCCGGCCGCCGCCGTGTTCGGCAGCGCGCTATTCCTGCCTTCGACTGTGGCGCTGGTGGCGCTGCCGGCGGCCATCGCGGTGGCCGGCGCAATCTTCTGGCGCGGCCGCAGCCGGCCAGCGCTGGTTTGGCTGCTGTGGCTGGTGCTGTGCTACAGCTGCCGCTTCCTGCCGCTCTACGACAGCCTGCCGCTGGAGCCGCATCTGCGGCTGGCGTGGCTGTTCTACCTCTACGTGCTGACCGCGCTGAACGACGTCGCGCAATTCATCAGCGGCACCATCTTCGGCCGCCACCGCATCGCGCCCGGCATCAGCCCCAATAAAACCTGGCAGGGACTGGCCGGCGGCGTGATGGTCACCAGCGCGCTGTCGCTGACGCTGGGCCGCCACCTGCACCTGGCCGACGCCGCGCATCTGGCGGGCTTCGCCTTGCTGCTGTCGCTGGGCGGCTTCTGCGGCGACCTGATGTTCTCGGCCGCCAAGCGGGTGCTGGGCGTCAAGGATTTCTCGCAACTGATACCCGGCCACGGCGGCATCCTCGATCGCGTTGACAGCCTGGTCGTCACTGCGCCGCTGCTGTATTTCCTCATCACTCATCTCCTGGGAAACTAAAATGAAAGCTGAACGCTCACTGGCCTGGCGCACCACCGAATCGGGCTTCGACTGCAACGACGGTGTGCGCCTGTTCTACCGCGCCTGGCAGCCCATGTCGCCGCGTGAGGATGGACCGCAGCGCGCGCTGGTGTTCCTGCATCGCGGCCATGAGCATTCGGGGCGCATCCAGCCGCTGGTGGAGCAGTTCGGCTACACCCAGGACTGGGCCTTCGCCTGGGACGCGCGCGGCCACGGCTACTCGCCCGGCGAGCGCGGCGACGCCCCCAGCTTCGAGGCGCTGGTCGAGGACTTCGACACCTTCATCGCCCACATCGTCGCCACGCACGGCATCGCGCCGGAGAACATCCTGGTGGTGGCCAACAGCGTCGGCGCGGTGATCGCCGCCACCTGGCTGCACGACTACGCGCCGCGCGTGCGCGGCGTCATCATGGCGGCCGCCGCGTTCGACATCAACTTGTACGTGCCGCTGGCCAAGCCGGCGCTGCGTTTCGCCCGCCGCTTCAAGCCGGAGCTGTTCGTGACCAGCTACATCCGCCCCGGCATGCTGACCCACTCGGCGCAGGAGGCGGCCGCCTACGCCGCCGATCCGCTGATCGCCAAAGCCATCTCCGCCTGCGTGCTGCTGGGCCTTGCCGATACCGCCAAGCGCATCGTGCGGGACGCCGCCGCCATCGATACGCCGGTGCTGATGCTCACCGCCGGCAAGGATTACGTGGTCAAGGAAGGCCCGCAGCAGGACTTTTACCAGCGCCTGTCGTCGCCGCTGAAGCGCTACATGCACCTGCCGGACGCCTTCCACGCGCTGTTCTACGAGCAGGACACCAGCGTGGCGCTGGAGGCCAGCCGCCAGTTCGTCGAGCAATGCTTTGAGCGCGCGCCGCTGGCGCCGTCGCACTACCTGGGCGCCGACTGCGACAGCCACAGCGCCCGCCAGTATGCGGCGCTGCAGGCGGGCCAGAGCTGCGGCCCGCTGGCCAAGGCCTGGTTCGGCATGCAGCGGGTGATGTTGGGCATGATGGGGCCAATCAGCAACGGCATGAAGATCGGCTTGCAGCACGGCTTCGATTCCGGCGCCTCGCTCGATTATGTGTACCGCAACCAGGCCGGCGGCAGCTTCCTGTTCGGCGGCATCATGGACCGCGGCTATCTGGACGCGGTGGGCTGGCGCGGCATCCGCCTGCGCAAGCGCCAGTTGCAGCAGATGCTGGGCGAACGCATCGCCGCCCATGACGGCAAGGCGCCGCTGCGGATACTGGATGTGGCCTGCGGCTCCGGCCGTTACGTGCTGGAGACGATCAAGCGCTATCAGGACCGCGACATCGACGTCACGCTGCGCGACTACACCCAGCACAACCTGGACCAGGCGCGCGTGCTGGCGCAGCAGCTGCAACTGCGCGCCAGCATCGACTACCAGCTGCGCGACGCCTTCAGCGCCGACAGCTACCGCGCGGAGGAGGGCGAGTACGATATCGTGATCGTCTCCGGCCTGTACGAATTGTTCAGCGAGAACGCGCCGGTGGCGGCGTCGCTGCAAGGCATCGCCCGCGTGCTGCGCGCCGGCGGCCACCTGATCTACACCGGCCAGCCGTGGCACCCGCAGCTGGACATGATCGCGCTGACCCTGACCAGCCACCAGGGCAAGCCGTGGCAGATGCGTCCGCGTCCGCAGGCGGAGATGGATGGCCTGGTGGCGCATGCGGGCTGCCGCAAGATCGCCACCCGCATCGGGCTGGAGGGGATCTTTACGGTGTCGCTGGCGCAGAAGCCCGCAGCGCCTGCCGCAGGCGATTGACGACGGTCCACGCCGACAGGGCGATCACCAGCGCCAGGACGCCGTGCAGCAGCAGGGGAGCGGCGCCCCAGGCGATCAGCAGGCCGAGCAGGCCGAACCAGAAGGCGCGGTCGCTCTTGCCCATCGGCCCGTCGAAGCGGCGCGCCGCGCCCACGCTGAGCGCCAGCACGCCGGCAAACTCCGCCAGCAGCGCGGCCGCCACGGCCAGCACCACCAGCGGCGCGTGCAGCACCAGCATGAAGGGCAGGTATAGCGCCACGTCCGAGACCTGGTCGCAGATCTCGTTGAGCAGGGTGCCGAGGCGGGTCTTCTGGCCGGTGGCGTTGGCCAGCATGCCGTCGATGGCGTTGAGCGCCATGCGCAGCAGCAGGAAGCCGGCCAGGCCCGCCCACAGGCCGGCGCGCTGCGGCTGCATCGCCAGCGCCGCGCCATAGACCACCGACAGCAGCATCGTCGCCAGCGTGATCTGGTTCGGCGTGACGCGGCAGCGCACCAGCGCGCGCATCAACGGTTGCAGCAGTTGCTGGAATTGGGGTTTCAACTGGTAGATCGAAAAACTCATTGCTGGTGCAGCTCCTTGTAAAGTTGGGCGATTTGGCGGCTGCGCCGGTAGCCCATGGCGCAGTGCAGGTAAATGGCGCGGCCCTGCGCCGCATGGGCGCTGATGGCTGCGAGGATGGGGCGGGCCGATTGCGCATCCGGCGCCTGCAGGTCCAGCAGCGGAAAGTGATGGTAGCTGCGGCCACGCAGCACATGCGTCTCGCTCAGTTCATTGGACAGGTCGATGACGGCGCAATCGGCCGGCAGTTGCGCCGCCTCGGCCTCGGTCAGGCGGCGGCCCACCCACAGGCCTTCGCTATGGCGCACGAACGGCGGCCGATGGCGTTCATGCCAGCGTACCAGTTGCCAGGTCAGCAGGTAGCCGCACAGGTAGGGCGCGTACAACAGCCAGATCCACAAGGGATAACGGCCGTCGCGCTTGTGCAGGAAGGCCGCGTGGTGGAGATAGTAGGCGCGCGCCACCAGCAGCAGGCTGGCGCACAGGTATAGCCACGCCAGGGCGCCCTGCGCGAACCACGCCAGCGCCGCCAACCCCGCCAGCACCGTGTAGCAGAACGCCACCGGCTTGCGGACATCGCCATCGGACGGCAGCAGATGCAGCGCCAGGGCGCCCAGCACGGCGCCGCCGGCGACATCGAGCGCATGGTGCTGGTAGGTGAACACTGTACTCAGCGCCACCAGCAGCAGCCACGCGGCCAGCGCGGCGCGCGCGAGCGTCGAGTTGAAGGCGGTGCGCAGCGCCGCCCAGAAGATCAGGCAGTAGGCCACGTGCAGCGACGGCAGCTGGTTGTAGGGCCGGTCCATCGCCGCCAGCTGCGCGAACAGCCAGGCGGGCAGCGCGTCGTCGACGGCGGGTCGCGGCAGCGAGAAGCGCAGCGGCCAGGCGGCGAACACCAAGCAGGCGACGACGGTGGCAAACGCCACCCGGCGGCTCAGCGCCGACAGGCCGGCGCGGTCGCGCACCAGCAGGAAGCTCAGCACGAAGAACAGGCCGGACGTCATGTACGGCAGCACCATCCACGGCAGGAAGGGCAGCGCCGACTCCCACGCCATCGCGACGTTGCCGACGTCCTGGTGGCGTTGCGCCAGGTAGTGGGTCAGCGGGTAGCAGACGCCGAACAGCGCGCCGTTCAGCGCAAGCTGGGTCACGCGTTGCTGCATGCTCGGCACGGCGTCCCGGTTCATTGTCGTGCTGTCCTTGTGAAAAATGATGTAATTGAGGCATTATGTCACGCATGACCCAAGCCGCGCGACGCCAACCAGACCCACGCTACCAACGATGCATGGTGCTGGCCGGAGGCGGCTTCCGCTTCGGCTACTACCTCGGCATGCACGCGGCGGCCATCGACGCCGGCCAGGAGCCGGACCTGCTGCTGGCCACCTGCGGCGGTTCGGTGGCGGGCGCCATCATCCGCAACCTGCCGGACAGCGCGGCGCGCAAAGCCTGGTTGGCGTCGCCGCAGATGTACGCATTTTTCAGCAGCCTGCGCTCCGGCTCGCGCGCCACGCCGCTGCGGGCGGTCACCAGCATCGCGCTGCGGCGCTTGAATGGTGCGAGGGCGGCGCATATTCCAGACCTGTACAACGACTACCTGTTCGAGATTCCGCCGGTGCTGCCGTTGCCGCCGGAGCCCGCGCTTGCCTCCGCGTGCGCGCCGGCGCTGGCCATCCTGGGCGGCAGGCTGCTGTTTGGTCCCGGTGAAGTAGGGCAGTTGCGGCAAGGGCGCGCCATTTATCGCGTCACCTTGTTTGGCGATGCGCGCACCGCCGCGTTGGCGGCCGGCCAGCCATCGGCCATCGGCCGCGATGGCTGGACCAACGCGGTCGCGCACGAGCTGGAGATCGACACAGCAATGTCGCTGGCCGACGCCGCCCGCATCTCGATTGCCGACATGGTCTACTTCCGCTGCCAGTCCGCCGGCGGCGCCGACTACACCGGCGGCGTGATCGACCTGTTCCCGATCGAGCTGGCGCAGTGCCTGGCGCAGCACATCAGCATGGAGATGAAACAGTCCTACGACCAGTTCACCGCGATTCCCGCCTTGCGCTCGGTGTTCGGCTTTGACGCCAACCAGCGCCTGCGCCATGTGCACGGCCAGTCGGTCGACGTGTGGATCGATACGTCCGACGTCAGCGTGGCCTTGCGCGGCACCGGTGTCCAGAAGCGCATCGCGTGGCGGCACAACCGCGTGCAACTGGTGGCGCCGGCCAGCTACGAACAATACGTGGCCGACGTGGAAACCCAATGGCTATATGGCTATCGGCGCGCGCAGGAGGCCTACGAGCTGGCCGCGCAAGGCCGCCGCGCCGCCATGCGCAACGAGGATAAGCACAACAAGGCCGCGACATGAACGTCATGATCATCGGCGGCACCAGCGGCATCGGCCTGGGGCTGGCGCAGCACTACTGGCGGCAGGGCGCGCGCGTGGCCATCTGCGGGCGGCATCCGCGCAAGCTGGATGGTTCGCCGCTGCTGGGGGAGGAGCGCGTCAGCGTCCACGTGTGCGATATCGCCGACCGCGCGGCGGTGGCGCGCACGGTGGCCCTGGTGGCGGCCGATGGCCTGGACCTGTTGATCGTCACCGCCGGCCAGTACACCGACGCCGCCGCGATCGCGCGCGATCCCGCCTGCTCCTTGCCGGTGTTGCGGGTGAACGTGGGCGGTCTCGATCACGCCTTCAGCGCCGCCGCCGAGGCGATGATGGCGCGCGGGCAGGGACGGCTGGTGGCGGTGGCCTCCATCGCCGGCTTGCAGCAAGACTATCCGGGCGGCTCGCTGTACAGTGCCAGCAAGCGCGCCGCCATCGCCATCTGCGACGCCTACCGCAAGGCGTTGGCGCCGTTCGGTATCGGCGTGACGGTGATCGTCCCCGGCTATGTCGACACCGCGCGCCTGCGCGAACTCAATAACGGCGACGCCAGCCGCAAGCCCTTCCTGATGTCCGAGCAGGAAGCGGTGCGGCGCATCGCCGCCGCCATCGCCCGGCGCGACGAGTGCTGCGTCTTCCCTTGGCAGATGCATGCGCTGGTGCGCCTCTTCAACGCGCTGCCGTTGTGGCTGAGGCGTACGCGCAAGAAATAGCAGTGTGAACTTGCACACGGTTGCGCAGCATCGTTGACAAAAAATATTAATCAGAATATATTTTGAACATGGAATTGGAATCGTTTCCAATTCTAATCAGCGACACAGTCCGGGCCACGACCCGGTCGGCACGGAGACTGCAACAGCAAGCGAAACGCCTCGTAGCGAAGGCGCCCCTGCGCCCATTTTTTTGCTGAGCCGCACCTCGCTCCATGCTCCCTGACCGCGAACGGAATAGCCGGCGTTGCCGGCGAAGGTGCGAACCGGACGGCCGTCCGGTTCGAAATGAGGAAGTATGGATACGAGGAGTCATACATTGTGAATAAACAGAAATTCGTTCTGTCCGCCGTTGCCGCCGGGATTTTGATGGCGTACGGCACGCAGGTGTCGGCCAGTGTCACCAGTCCCGTCATCGGGCCCTTGCTGTGGTCCGAGGAATTCAACGGCGCTACGCTCAACACCACGTTGTGGACGGCGGTGGACGGCAACGGCTGCCAGATCAACCTGTGCGGCTACGGCAACCAGGAGCTGGAGTACTACAGCCCCAACAACGTCGCCATCGCCAACGTGCCGTTCGAGCCGAACACGCGGGCGCTGGCGATCAAGGCGCAGAACCAGACGGTGGGCAGCAACGTTTTCACTTCCGGAAAAATCGGCTCCTTCGGCAAGGTGCAGGTACAGTACGGTATGGTCGAGATCCGCATGTCGACGCCGCAGCTGGGCATCGGCCTGTGGCCGGCCGCGTGGATGTTGGGTGTGAGTCCGCAGACCTGGCCGCGCAACGGCGAGATCGACATCATCGAGATGGGCCACAAGGCCAGCAGCCGCGCGGCGGCCGGCACGCCGACGCCGGGGATCGACAACTTCGTCGGCTCCAACGTCATCACCTGGCAGCAGGCCGCCTGCGTGCCGGGCAATGAAAGCTGCGCCGCCTCGACCGCGTGGCAGACCAAGAACTGGTACACGCCGAACCAGTCGCTGGCGAACCGCTTCGTCATCTACCGTTTGTACTGGACCGACACGCAGATGCGTTTCACGGTGGTCGACAACGGTGTCGAGTACGACATGTACAACAATCCGCTGCCGGTCAACTCGACCGCATTGCAATCGCCGTTCTACCTGTTGTTCAACCTGGCAGTCGGCGGCAACTTCACCGACGCGGCGACGCCGGGGCAGGTGACGGCGCCGCTGCCGGGCACCATGTATGTCGACTATGTGCGTGTGTACCAGCTGGACGGCAAAGGGACGGTCAAGCTGGGCAGCCAGAGCACGCCGGAGGTGGGCAAGTTCGGCGTGTTCACCGACAACACCGTGGTCAACAACAAGCTGCAGGCCGGCACCAGTTCGGACATATTTGTATGGAACAATGCCTCGGTCACGCAGGGCAACCTGCCGCCGTATGAAGGCAGCAACGTGATGGCGTGGAGCTTCAACACGCCGGGCCAGTGGTTCGGCGGCAGCGTGGAGTCGCGCCAGGCGCGGGACATGAGCAACTTCCGCAACGGCAGCATGAAGCTGAAGATCAAGATCCCGGCCAACGTTGCCTTCACGGTGGGCGTGCAGGACACCTACACCAACCAGAACGCGGTCAAGTTCGCGGCCAACGCCACCACGTATGGCCTGGTGCGCAATGGCGACTGGGGCACGGCGACCATCCCGGTGGCCGACCTGGCCGGCAGCAAGATCGCCTTGCAGTCGATGCTGGACCTGTTCCAGATCGCCAGCGACGGCGCCGCACTGCCAAGCTCGGCGTTCCAGATGGCGATCGACGACATTGTCTGGGATACCGGCGTGCCGACACCTACACCAACGCCGACACCAACGCCAACGCCCACGCCAACGCCAACGCCAACGCCGACGCCAACCCCAACCCCAACACCGGCCGCGCAACAAACCAGCGCGACGATGTTGAAGTTCTCGCTCGCTTCCAGCAGTTGGGCGGACGTGCACTACAGCGTCAACGCCGGTGGCCAGCTGAACGTGCGGATGACGCAGAACGCCGGCATCAACAGCTACACCGCGAGCGGCCTGAAGATCGGCGACGTGGTGAACTACAGCTTCACCTACTGGGACACGGCGCATAACTACGCCGTCGACACCGCGCAGCAAAGCTACACCATGAAATAAACCAACCTGGGGTCAAGTCTGACATTCGGACACGAGTTCAACCGTAGCGGCATGCTACTGCTGAGTTTGTGTCCGAATGTCAGACTTGACCCCCGTGGGTTTTGGAAATGACGCCATTCTGTCGCCCTTTAAAAATGCCACAATGCCAGGCAGGATATCGAGTACAATTATTTGAACGATCGTGCTTTTTTAGCGGGGTCACAAGAATATGGAGACAGCATGGATTTGAACTACTCGGCGGCGGATCTGGCGTTTCGGGATACGGTGCGCGCCTTTCTCGACGCGAACCTGCCCAGCGATTTGCAGAAGAAGGTCCGCAATCACCTGCGCCTGAGCCGCCAGGATTATGTGCGCTGGCACCAGATCGTCGCCAAACAGGGCTGGGCCGCCCCGGCCTGGCCGGTCGAGCACGGCGGTCCGGGCTGGAGCGCCACCCAGCGCCACATCTGGGAGGAAGAGTGCGCCCGCGCCGGCACCCCGCCCATCCTGCCGTTCGGCGTCAACATGGTGGCGCCGGTCATCATGGCCTTCGGTAACGAGGCGCAGAAGGCCCACTATCTGCCGCGCATCCTCAGCTGCGAGGATTGGTGGTGCCAGGGCTATTCCGAGCCCGGCTCCGGTTCCGACCTGGCTTCGCTGAAGACCACCGCCGAACGTTCCGGCGACCACTACGTCGTCAACGGCCAGAAGACCTGGACCACCCTGGCCCAGCACGCCGACATGATCTTCTGCCTGGTGCGCACCGATACCACCGTGCGCAAGCAGGAGGGCATCTCCTTCCTGCTGATCGACATGAAGACGCCGGGCATCACCGTGCGCCCCATCATCATGCTCGACGAGGACCACGAGGTGAACGAGGTCTTCTTCGACAACGTCCAGGTGCCGGTGCAGAACCTGATCGGCCAGGAAAACAAGGGCTGGACCTACGCCAAGTACCTGCTGGGCCACGAGCGCACCGGCATCGCGGCGGTCGGCCGCTCCAAGCGCGAGCTGCTGTTCCTGAAGAAGATCGCCTCCGAGCACTACAAGCACGGCAAGCCGTTGCTGCAGGACCCGGTCTACGCCGCCAAGGTGGCCAGTCTCGAAATCGAATTGATGGCGCTGGAAACCACGGTGCTGCGCGTGATCACGCGCGAATCGCACGCGCCGGGACCGGAGGCCTCGCTGCTGAAGGTGCGCGGCTCGGAGATCCAGCAACTGCTGACCGAGCTGATGGTCGAGGCCCTGGGCCCGGACGCGCTGCCGTTCGACACCGACTACCTCGAGGGCAAGGCCGACCACGCCGTCACCGGCGACGACGCCGCCGCGCCACTGGCCGGCTACTACTTCAATTTCCGCAAGACGTCGATCTACGGCGGCTCGAACGAGATTCAGAAAAACATCATCACCCAGATGATCCTGGGACTGTAAGGGGCAGCGATGGATTTTAATTTGAAAGAAGAACAGCAGCAGTTCGCCGACGCGCTGCGCCGCTGGGTAGCCAAGGATTACGGCTTCGACGTGCGCCAGCGCATCGTCCATTCGCCAAGCGGCGTGTCGGACCTGGCCTGGAGCACGCTGGTGGAACTGGGCATGACGGCCTTGCCGGTGCCGGAAGAGCAGGGCGGCTTCAACGGCAGCGCGGTCGACCTGTGGGTGGTGATGCAGGAGATCGGCCGCGGCCTGGTGGTCGAGCCTTACTTCGCCACCGTGTGGGGCGCGCAATTCCTCAAGCTGGCCGGCAACCAGCACCACCTGCTGGAAGACGTCGCCAGCGGCGAACTGAAGCTGGCCTGCGCGCTGGGCGAGAAGCACGCGCGCCATGAGCTGTCGGACATCAAGACCATCGCCAGCATCAACGGCGAAGGCTACCGCATCGACGGCAGCAAGACCGTGGTGATCCACGGCGCCCAGGCCGGCGCGCTGATCGTCTCGGCCCGCAGCGCCGGCGCCCAGCGCGACACAAACGGCATCAGCCTGTTCGTGGTGCCGGCCGACACGCCGGGCGTCATCGTGCGTGACTACCGCACCGTCGACGGCCAGCGCGCCGCCACGGTGCAGTTCAGCCACGTGGCGGTGCCGGCCTCGGCGCTGCTGTGCAAGCTGGGCGGCGGCTGGGACATGCTCGACGAGGCGGCCGACTACGGCGCCAGCCTGCTGTGCGCGGAGGCGGTGGGCGCGATGGATGCGCTGTTCGCCGCCACGCTGGACTACCTGAAGACGCGCAAGCAGTTCGGCACGCCGATCGGCGGCTTCCAGGCGCTGCAGCACCGCATGGCCGACATGTACATCCACCTCGAGCAGGCCCGTTCGATGGCGATGCTGGCGGCCGCCCGCATGTCCTGCGGCGACCCCGAGGAACGCCGGCGCGTGGTGTCGGCGGCCAAGGTGCGGGTGGGGCAGGCGTCCAAGTTCCTCGGCCAGCAGGCGGTGCAACTGCACGGCGGCATGGGCGTGACCGACGAACTGCCGGCCGCGCACCACTTCAAGCGCCTGGCGATGATCGAGGTGAGCCTGGGCGATGTCGACCATCACCTGGAGCGCTTCATCGCCCAGCGCGGCTTCCAGCAGCATTCCTGATGCGCAGCTTCGCCAACCTGGCGGCCATGAAGGCCGAGATCGGCAACGAGGTGGCGGTGTCGGACTGGGTGGACATCACCCAGGCGCGCATCGACCTGTTCGCCGACGCCACCGGTGACCACCAGTGGATCCACACCGACGCCGAACGGGCGGCGCGCGAATCGCCCTACGGCGCCACGGTGGCGCACGGCTTCCTGACGCTGGCGCTGCTGCCGGCGCTGCTGGTCAATGCGCTGCACATGGTGGACATGACGATGGGCCTGAACTACGGCCTGAACAAGGTGCGCTTTCCGGCCCCGGTGCCGGTCGGCAGCCGGCTGCGGGCGCGGCTGACCATCGCCGCGATCGACGATATCGCCGACGGCGCCCAGGTCCTGTGGGGCGTGGTGATCGAGCGCGAAGGCGGCGACAAGCCGGTCTGCGTGGCCGAGTTCGTGATGCGGCGCTACTGAGGCCGGCCTAGGCCGCGCCGGGCCCGAGCGTGCTGGTGCAGTGGCGGTTGCGGCCGCCCTGCTTGGCGAGATACAGCTGGCTGTCGGCCTCGCGTATCAGGGTGCTGCTGTCGAGGTTGTCCAGCGGCGGCAGCGCCGTGCACACCCCCAGGCTGGCCGAAACGTGCGGCGCGCTCGGCGAGGCGGCGTGCGGAAGCTGCAGCCGGCGCACCTCGTCGAGGATGCGGCGCGCCACCACCTCGGCGCCTTCCGGCCCCTCCTGCGGCAGCAGCAGGATGAATTCCTCGCCGCCGTAGCGGGCCAGCAAATCCTGCGGCCGCGCGGCGCAGCCCGCCATGGCCGCGCTCACCTGTTGCAGGCACAGGTCGCCCGCCTGGTGGCCGTAATGATCGTTGTAGAGCTTGAAGTGGTCGATGTCGATCATGATCACCGACAGCGGCAGGCCGGCGCGCGCACAGCGGCGCCACTCGGCCTCGAGCGCGTCGTTGAAGCTGCGGCGGTTGGCCACGCCGGTCAGGCCGTCGGTCATGCTCAGTTCGCGCATGGCGTCGGCCTGGCGCTTGATGGTCAGCTGGCTGCGCACGCGCGCGCGCACCACCGCCACGTTGAAGGGCTTGCTGATGAAGTCGACCGCGCCCGCCTCCAGCGCGCGGGTTTCGTCTTCCGGCTGGCTCAGCGCGGTGACGAAGATCACCGGGATGTCCTGCAGCCGCGGCGAGCCGCGCAGCGCCGCGCACACCGCGTAGCCGTCCATGCCGGGCATCACCGCGTCCAGCAGGATCAGGTCGGGTTGCTGCGCGAGCGCCACTTCCAGCGCCTTTTCGCCGTCCAGCGCGAACAGCACGTCGTGCTCGTCACGCAGGGCGTGATGCAGGATCTGGATGTTCTCCATGGCGTCGTCGACCACGAGTATGCGTCCATTCCTGGCCAGGTTGGTCCAGCTCATGCACTGTCCTTTCGTTGCAACATATCGGCCACCATTTTTTGCGCAACGGTGAAATTGAGCGTCTCGACCGCTTCCGCCAGCGCATCCGCCTGCGCCGTTGCCGCCAGTGCCGGGCGCAGTGCCCGGAAGTGTTCCAAAGCTTTCAAGTTGTTATTCTGAAGCAAACACTGTAACTCCGCCAGCTTTTGCGGTAAGTCGTGCGTCACAATGTTGCCTGGAGGAACATCCGGCGCCGCCAGCTGGCGCGCCGCCGCCGTCAGCCGCTGCAGCGCCGCCGCCAGCTGCTCCAGCGCGGCGTGCAGCGCGCCCGGCTCGGGGGCGGTGTGGTGCAGCAAGGCTTCGACGTTGGCGCTCAGGCCGGCGACCTGGATGGCGCCCAAGTTGGCGGCCACGCCGCGCAGCCGGTGCAGGCATTGCGCCGCCTGCTGGCGCTGGCCGGCCGCCAGCAGCGTCCGCACCTCGGCCACGGTGTCGCCCTGCGACTGTTCGAAGCGCTTGAGCAGCGCCACCAGCGCGTCGGCGTTGCCGCCCAGCCGCGCCAGCGCCGCGTCCAGGTCGACGCCGGGCAGCGCCGCCAGCGCCGCGGCGTTGCCGCCCAGCCGGGCCAGCGCGGCGGACGGCGGCGGCGCGGCGGCGGCGGGCGCCGGCGTGTCGCTGGCGGGTGCCGCCCCGGCCTGGCCGGGCACCAGCCGGGTCAGCACGGCGATCATTTCCTCGACGTCGATCGGCTTGGCCACGTGGGCGTTCATGCCGGCCTGGTCGGCGCGGCGGCGGTCGTCCTCCATCACGTTGGCGGTCATGGCGACGATCGGCAGCCGGGCCAGCGCGCCGCCGGCGGCGCGGATCGCCACCGTGGCGTCGTAGCCGTTGAGCACCGGCATCTGCACGTCCATCAACACCACGTCGCAGCGTTGCGGATCGGCCAGCAGCGCGTCGACCGCCAGCTGGCCGTTGGCCACCGTCTCGACGCTGGCGCCGGCGTGGTGCAACATGTATTGCGCCACCTCCTGGTTGATTTCATTGTCTTCCACCAGCAGCACGCGCATGCCGGCCAGCCGCGCGTGCAGCGGCGAATGCGCGCTGGGTGGGGCCATGCCGGCGTCGTGGTTGTCGCCGCCCAGCAAGGAGGCGACCCGCTCCAGCAGCCGCGCCGGGCTGACCGGCTTGGACAGCATGCCGGCCGCGCCCAGGCCGCTGCAGCGCTGGGCCTGGGCGGCGACCACGTGCTCGGACGCCATCAGCAGCACCGGCGGCAGCGGCTGGCCGGTGTGCAGCCAGTGCTGCAGCGGCGCGCCGTGCGGCGCCGGCAGTTCGCAGTCGAGCAGCATCAGGCCGTAGGGCTGGCCCAGCCGCTGGTGCTGGTGCAGCAGGGCCAGCGCGGCCGCGGCGTCGGCGGCGCCGCTGGCGACCCAGCCCAGGTGCTCGCAGGCGCGCTGCAAGGCCAGCCGCACGCTGGCGTTGTCGTCGGCGATCAACACCGTCAGGCCGGCGGCGAGCGGCGCCGCGGCGGCCGCGGCGCCGCATTCGAGCGGGCAGGTGAACAGGAATTCCGAACCGACGCCGGCTTCGCTGCTGACCTCGATCGCGCCGCCCATCATGTCGGCCAGCTGGCGGCAGATCGCCAGCCCCAGGCCGGCGCCGCCGAACTGGCGGCTGGTGCTGTTGTCGGCCTGCGAGAAGGCGCCGAAGATGTGGGCCTGCTGTTCCGGCGAAATGCCGATGCCGGTGTCGCGCACGCGGAACTCCACCAGCATGGCGCGCATGGCCGGCGCGCCAGGCTGTTCCGGGGCGATGGCGCCGGGCGCCGGCCGCACTTGCAGCACCACCTCGCCGCGCTCGGTGAACTTGATGGCGTTGCCGATCAGGTTGAGCAGCACCTGTTGCAGCCGCATCGGGTCGCCCGCCAGTTCGGCCGGCAGGCGCGGGTCGATGTCGTAGACCAGCTCGATGCCCTTGTCGCTGGCGCTGCCGCTGACCAGCACGCTGATGCTGCTGAGCACGCGCTCCAGGCTGAAGCTGGCGTGCTCGAGCACCAGCTGGCCCGCCTCCACCCGCGAGAAGTCCAGCACGTCGTTGACCAGGCCCAGCAGCGATTGCGTGGCCAGCTGGATCTTGTCCAGGTAGGCGCGCTCGCGCGGCGCCAGCCCGGCTTCCTCCAGCAGCCGCGCCAGGCCGATGATGGCGTTCATCGGTGTGCGGATCTCGTGGCTCATATTGGCCAGGAATTCGCTCTTGACGCGGCTGGCGGCCTCGGCGCGGTCGCGCGCCAGCACCAGCTCCTCGTTCAATTCCTGCAGGTGCAGCTCGGTTTCCTTGAGCTCGCTGACGTCGGACACCAGCACGAAGAAGCCGCCGACCCGGCCGTCCTGGCCGAGATCCGGAATGTAGTTGACCCAGGTGTGGCTGAGCTCGCCCGACGGCCAGCGCAGCTGGTCGGCAAAGGCCTGCGGCTGGCCGGCCAGCGCGCCCTGCACATAGGGCGCGCTGACGGTGTACTGGGCCGCGCCGAGCACCTCGGGCATCAGCGCGTCCTGCATCTGCGCGGCGCTGCGGCCGTGCCATTCGAGGAAGTAGCGGTTGGCGAAGCGGCAGCGCAGGCCGGCGTCCCAGTAGGCCACCATGCCGGGCAGGTTGTCGGTCACGGTGCGCACGAAGTGCTCGCTCTGCGCCAGCCGTTCCACGGTGGCGCGCAGCGCCTCCTTGGCGGCCTTGCGCTCGGTGATGTCGAGCGAGATGCCCAGCACGTGGGTGGCGGCGCCGTGCTCGTCGCGCAGCGCCACCTTGCGGGTGGTCAGGAAGCGGGTCTGGCCGCAGGCGTCGGTGATCGGCTCCTCGGCGATCTCGGTCACCTCGCCGTGGGCCGAGGCCAGCACCCGGCGGTCGGCGGCGGTGAAGAAGTCGGCCTGGGCGGTGGGCACCAGGTCGTAGTCGCTCTTGCCGATGAAGTCCTCGCCGTTGGGACGGCCGAACATCTGCGCGCCGTGGCGGTTGAACAGCTCGTAGCGCAGGTCGGCCGCGCGTTTCAGGAAGATCATCGCCGGCATGTTTTCCAGCATCGAACCGAGCAAATGGCGCGAGCGCCGCAGTTCGGCCTCGGTCCGTTTCAGCTCGCTCACGTCCATCAGCAGCGCGGTGATGCCGATGATGCGGCCGTCGGTGCCGAACTGCGGGTAGTAGCTCAGCACCCAGTGGCACAGTTGCTGGGGCGAGGCGGCCGGATAACCCGAGCGCTGCAGCCCGGTCAGCGGCCGCCCGCTGTCGAGCACGGCGCGGTAGTCGGCCAGCACGCCGCGCCGCACCTCGGGGTCGGGGATCATCTCGCCGACGTGGCGGCCCAGGTGGGCGATCACCGGCTGGTCGTTGAGCGCGGCCAGGTAGTCGTTGAGGCGGACGAAGCGCAGTTCGCTGTCGACATAGCTGAGCCCGACCGGCGCGGTGGCGTACAGGGTTTCGAGCTGGGCGCGGTTTTTTTCCAGCTGGGCGGTGCGCTCGGCCACCAGCTGTTCCAGCTGCGCCTTGCTGCGGCGCAGGTCGCCCTCCAGCGCCAGGAAGGCCAGGCCGACCTCGTTCGCTTCGCGGAAGGTCGGCGCGCCCAGCGTGAACGGGCTGCCGCTGGCCAGCGCCCGGGCCGGCCCGACCAGTGCGCGCACCGAGCCGGCGATGCGGCCGCCGACCCACCAGGCCAGCGCAAGGCCGGCCAGCAGCAGCGCCGTCATGGTCAGCGAGATGGTGGTGGCGGCGCCCAGCAATTCGTGCAGGGCCTGGTCCTGCGGGGTGGCGATGGCGACCGTGACGCGGCTGACCGGCGCCCGGCTGAAGCCGAAATAAATCGGCGTGCCGTCGGCGGTCTCGGTCGACAGCAGGGCTTCGCCGGATGCGCGCAGCTGGGCCCGCATCGCCTCACCGGTGCTGCGCGTCAGCAGCTGGCGCGGACCGCCGGCCTGGGCCACGAACTGGCCGTCGGCGTCGTACAGGGTCATGGCCTGGTGGCGGCCGATTTTCTCGTCGCGCAGGATGTGGGCCAGGCGCTCGGGCTTGAGCAGCGCGGTCAGGGAGTAGCTGAGGCGGTTGTCGAGCATGACCGGAATGTCGATCGCCAGCAGGCCCTGGCCGTCGATGGTGAGCATCGACAGTTGCGGCCGCGCTTGCGCGTACAGCAGCGCCAGGCGGCGGCGGTTGTCGCCGCTGCTGAAGCTGGCCGGCAAGTCCGGGCCGAGATGCAGCGCGACGGTGCCGGCGGCGTCGCTGAGCAGGAAGTGGGCGACCGGGAATTGCGGGCCGAGCAGGGTGGCGGCCTGGGTCCGCAGCGCCGCCAGGTCGCCGCTGCGCAGGCTGGGCGCGGCGGCCAGCGCGCGGATCGCGCTGTCGGCCTGCAGCAGGTCGCGGTCGATGGCGGCGGCCACCAGCCGGGCCGACTGCCGGGTGTCTTCCATCAGGGTGTCGCGCTCGCGCTGGTAGAACTGGCCGAGCACGGCGCAAAAACCGACCACCGTCGGCAACGCGCAAGCCAGCACCAGCAGCGCGATCTGCGAGCGGATGGAGGGCAGGCGTGAGCGTTGTGATTCTGGCACGTAGTGGACCCCGGCGGCGGCGGCCGGCATGGCGCCGGCAGCACGATAGTAGCTGACGCGGGCCGTTTCAGAAAGCGATTTTGTCCTCCACCAGCAAGGTTCAGATCGGCTTGCCACAGGCGTAGCTCCAGGCCAGCTCGGCCATGGGGCGCGCCATGCGGCCCGATTCCAGCGCCTGGGCGCTGGCGGCCGTGCCGTCGACATGGCGCTTCATGATGCCCTGCATGATGCTGGCCAGGCGGAACATATTGAAGGCCAGGTAGAAATTGAAGTCCTCCAGCCGGATGGTCTTGCCGGTGCGCGCGGCATAGCGGGCGATGTAGTCCTGCTGCGAGGGGATGCCCAGCGCCGCCAGGTCCAGCCCGGCGATGCCGCGGAACTGGCCGGGCTCGATGTGCCAGCTCATGCAGTGGTAGGAGAAGTCGGCGAACGGGTGGCCCAGGGTCGACAGCTCCCAGTCCAGCACGGCCAGGATGCGCGGCTCGCTCGGGTGGAACAGCAGGTTGTCGAGGCGGAAGTCGCCGTGCACGATGGCCGTGTCTTCGCCCGGCGGAATGTTGTGGGGCAGCCAGGCGATCAGCTGGTCCATCGCGGCGATCGATTCGGTCTGCGCGGCCAGGTATTGCTTGCTCCAGCGCTCGATCTGGCGCGCGAAGTAGTTGCCCGGCTTGCCGTAGTCGGCCAGGCCGATGGCGGCGTAGTCCACCGTGTGCAGCTGGGCGATCACGCGGTTCATCTCGTCGTAGATGGCGGCGCGTTCGGCCGCCGTCATGCCGGGCAGGGCCTGGTCCCACAGCACCCGGCCCTCGACGAATTCCATCACGTAGAAGGCGCGCCCGATCACCGCCTCGTCGGTGCACAGCGCATATTGGCGGGCGGCCGGGAAGCCGTGCCGGCTCAGGGCGTCCATCACGCGGTACTCGCGCTCGATCGCGTGCGCCGACGCCAGCAGCTTGGCGGCCGGCGCCGGCTTGGTGCGCAACACATAGTGCTGGCCGCCGATGCTGAGCTTGTAGGTGGGGTTGGACTGGCCGCCCTTGAACTGCTCCACGCCCAGCGCGCCGTCCGGGTAGCCGGCCACGTGCTGGCGCAGATAGGCGTCCAGCGCCGCCACGTCGAACTGGTGGCGCGCCGACACCGCCTTGGTGCCGATGAATTCTTCGAACATGCTGTCTCCCGCGTTGTAGGTATCAGCTATTCTAGCCGAATAATAGTACGTGCGTGCTTTTTATATTGATTGTGCAGCGGAGGGAGAGAGGCGGCTACGCCGGCCGGCAATTTCGCATCGTTTTCTAGTAGGCAAAAGAATTTAGGGAGCGCACCGTTGCATTTGTTAAAATGACATTTTTTGCGTTGTTTGAGATGGAGCAATCGAGCATAAAGTCCCTATCGTTGACTTTGAATTTATCTGAGGAAATATGGAATACGCTTTGGCGCTCATTTTTGACAAGCAATCGGTAGTGGATATATTTGGTCTGCCAGATAATCGTCGCGCTTGGTACGCGGGCAGGTTGAGCTACGATCTTTGCTTACTTTTCTCATCTGTCGCCGAAGTTGCCTTGCTAGTGGATGCTTGGGACGGTCCTGATGATCCTGCGGCACTTCTTACACCGACAGAGTTCGCCACATTGGTCCGGCTTCTCTGTCGAGGGCCAGGAGCGATGAGTATCCAGGAAATGATAGATGTCAAGACGTGCTTGAGTCCGCTGACTCCTGTTAAGGCGCGCGATACCCTCGTGAGATTCGTGCAGGGGCCGCATGCAATCGCACCGAAGAAAGCGGCAGAATTAATCAAAAGGGTTTGTGTGGAAACCATTGGGATAAATGGTACGCAATTCGATGCAGTATGTGTCAAGCTGTGCGCGCAGTTGGATCCGAGGCCGGTCATAGATTTCTTGTCCGTGCCTCCTATTCGCAATTTTGATCATCCAGAGACATGGGACAGTAAAGTTGCTTATGGCATTGTCAGTAGATTGTGCATGACGGAGAATGCTGCGGGTAATTTGGACCACAGCGATTTTTTTGCATTGATAGCTTGGTGGCGCGTGGGCGGTGCCGGAGCGGGAGCCGGTAAGTTGACCCTCATCCAGATGGGGACGCTGATCGATCGTTTGCGTCCGAGTCCAGCGACGATGGCAACCGGGGCCCTGGCGAGTGTTTTGACGGGACGTGAGATCAAGCTGATGACGGAGCGCTATGTCTTGCGCGGGGAAGGCTATCCGATGCACATGCATGCGCTCGTGACGCACTTGGCAAATTCCCGCGTCGGGGCGAAGCAGATGCATGACATCTTGATCGCAATGTTTCCAGCTGAGAATCCGAATATAAGACGGGCAAGTTGGTTGGCCCAGGTGCTTGAAAGATCACTCTACGGTGGCACGCAATTTGGGGTACAGCTCAAACTGGCCATCGACGCCTTGGTCTCAAGCAGCGATATTGGCAAGGCGCTGGACAAGATGTTTACCCGAAATATTCCAGAAAAAGACGCAGGTTTTTTGTTGTTCATTCTTTCTAAAGTCACCGGCAGTAAGGCAGTGCGATTCGGGAGGTTTCTGGATGAGATACCGATGGTTAGCGGGGGAAATATTTCACTGGACGTCATCGCCCCTCTGACGTCCTTTGTACGGTTTGGCCGCGCGCCCTTTGGGCCGGGGGCAGCCGGTGGAACATTTCCCTTGGGGCTGTTGCCTCTCGATGCGGCTCCGGTTGCGCATGCTGCAACCCCTGTTGCTCCAGTTCCCACCAACAATGGTAGTCGTCTGGCTTGGCACGAAAATGTTAATGGACGGACTGTAAATTTATATGAGAAGGATGTCAGACATGCGTTGAATGGTCATACTTATGCTCATTGTGACTTTCAGGAACGAATTGATCGTATCGTCCCAAAGATAGATTTCTGGGGCGTCCAGATGACCCAGCAAGCTGTCGTGGATTTGATCGTCGCATTGGGCCCTGCCGGGCTGGCTGTAGTATTGAGCAGTCGCCCCAAGCAGGGGGTATATCACGAGGGAACTATCGAAAGCCTGAACATTGGCATCGACGCCTCCAAGCCAGCTGTGAGAGCTGGCCTCAGAATAACGGAGCCTGCCATCACGCACATTTCGCCGCGGACCAGCAGTACCCACCAGGTTAAGACTTCCGTGTTGAAGGCGATTAGCCATTTGTTTGATTCCGCCCCCGTTGTCCTTCCGGGTTGATCATACGTCGATAAGGCGCGATTTCAAACGCTGACTTTCAGGATGAAGACATAGACTTGCAGCACGCCGGCAGCGAGCATGAAGCAGAAGGTGGCCGGCTTGATTTCCTTACGCTTCCAAAAGGCGTTAAACAGCAGCACGGCGGCAAAGGCCAGCGTGGTGCCCACGCTCCAAAAGCCATCCTGCACCCGACCCGAGGCGAAATAACCGGCGCACAGCACCAGGCAGGCGGTCGCCAGCAGCAGGTTGAGGATCTGCAGTCCGGGCAGCCTCCGCATCAGAAGAACAGGGCGGTGCGCTGGATGACCGTGCCGTTGTTGCTGTAGGCGGCGGTGGCGCGCACCGAGCCGGTGTTGTATTTGCCGTCGTCGAGCTTGCTGTCGACCTGCTCGGCGAAGGAGTCGGGCAGGTTGTCGAGCCGCACACCGTTGCCGCCGCGGCCGCCGACCACGTCGTTGTAGATGTAGACCGCGCCGCCTTGCGCGCTGGTCATGAAGTCGGTGGTGCCGTTGAACGAGCCAGTGATGAAGCCGGCCAGCGCCAGGTGCTGCGGCGCCAGCTGGTATTCGGCGATCTGGCCGTCGCCGTTGCCGTTGCCGGTGGCGCCGGGCGCGTGGGTGGTGCCCTGCGGATCGTCGCCCGGCAGCGCGCGGAACTTGTCCTGGTAGGCGTTGACGGCCGCCGTCAGCGAGGTCGATTGCTGGATGATGTTCTTGACGCGGGCGCTGTCGATCAAGCCCTGTCCCTTGAGCACGCCGCCCAGCAGCAGGCCGATGATGACCAGCACAATGGCGATCTCGACCAGGGTAAAGCCGCGTTGGCGCAGTTGGATGGCAGGCATGGTGTTCCTTTCTTGTAATGACGCTATCTTACAACAATGCTCAGCGCTTGGGGGCGGGCGGAGGGCCCAGCCGGTCCAGCCGCCGGGCCAGGAATCGCAGCTCGTGCGGATCGGTGATCAGGCCGTCGTGCAGCAGGCCGCCGATCAGCGCGCGGGCGCTGTCGAGTTCGTTCATGTCCTCGGCCATGAACACTTCCAGCTCGCGCGCCCAGGCCGGCACACGGGGGCCGGTGGCGCGCAGCCGGATCGCCTGCGCGTAGCGGCGCGCCAGCGGCAGGTCGTGCAGCCGGTGGCGCGCCACCAGCGCCGCGTGCGCCAGCCACGGCCAGCGCCGGTCGGGGTCTTCGGCGAAGCGGGCATAGACGAACTCGAGCATCAGCCGGCTGCGCGCCGGGTCGCTGACCGCGCCGTACACCTCGCTGGCCGCCAGCAGTGGATACTGGCTGCGCGGATCGAGCTCCAGCGCCCGCTGCAGCCAGGCCGCCAGCCGGCCGTAGTCCAGCGCGCGCCAGGCCAGGCTGACGCCGGCCTGCTCGTCGTAGCCCTGCACATACAGCATGGTGGCGCGCGACAGCGCGGCCGGCTCGCCCAGGCTGGCCAGCTGCAGCGCCACCAGCGGCGGCGGCGGCGGCAGGTCTTGCGCGCGCGCGCGCGGCGCCGGCCGGCCACCCTGCCACAGCAGTTGCAGCAGCAGCGCCGCCGCCAGCAGCAGCGGCACGGCGCGCGGCACCGAGGACAGCGGCCTGAGGGCGGTGGCGGCCATGCTCAGAAATTCTTGCGGTACAGGTCGAACAGCGCGGCCAGCGCCAGCAGCGCCACATAGATGGCGGTCTGCGCCGCCACCGCCAGCAGTGCGGCGGCGTTGCCGTCGTGGTACACCAGCCAGCTGCTGCGGGTGAACTGGTCGAGGTGGGGCAGTAGCAGCGCCAGCAGGTCGACGCCGGCGCCCAGCGCCCGCTGCAGCGGGCCGTCGTCCTGGCGGGGGCCGTGGCCGAGCAGCTGCAGCGTGCCGATCACGCGCGCCAGCAGGTAGAAGGCGCAGGCGGCCGCCAGCGCCGGCAGCGCCTGGTTCAAGGTCAGCATGCACAGCACGCAGAAGGCCGCCACGATCCAGCATTCGCACAGCAGCGACGCGGCCCACAGCGCGGCCTGCGGCAGCGGCGCGCACAGCAGGCCGAGGGCGCCAAACAGCAGCGCCGGCGCCAGCGCCAGCGCGCCGAAGCCGGCCAGCTTGCCGGCCAGGTAAACGGCGCGCGGCTGCGGCAGCGCCAGCAGCAGTTCCAGGCCCTTGTCGGCCGCCTCGCGCGCCATGCTGGTGACGACGAAGCCGGCCACCACGCACACCGCCGCCAGCCGCAGCAGCGCGCCCAGCAGCGCCGCCTGCAGTTGCACGCCCTCGGTCAGCGCCAGCCGCCCGAGGAAGCCGCCCAGCGCGAGCGCGGCCAGCGCCGTCGCCAGCAGCAGCCACGGCAGGCGGTTGCGCAGCCCTTCGAGCAGGGTGTAGCGGGCGATGGTCAGCGCGGCCGGCAGCATCGGCGTCATGGCAGGCGCTGCGCCGCCACCATGCGGTTGTACAGGATGTTGGGCGAGATCCACAGGACGATGTCGTCGTAGGCGCCGCCCGGCGCGCGCGGGTCGTCGCTGGCGTCGCGGCTGACCAGCGTGGTGCCGCTGCGCAGATTGGTCTTCTCGTCGTCGTTGCCGGCGCCGCCGTCGGCCAGGCGGGTGTGCTGGTCGCTGGTGGCGCCGTAGCCGTTGCGGCCGAACGAAATCAGGGCGGCCGGCACGTCGTGGTTGTCGGTCAGCGGCGTGATCCGGCCCTGGCTGTCGCGCGTGACGACGGTGATGTCGCGCGCCGTCTTGAGCGTAAACAACAGCACGCTGTCGCTGAAGGCCGGCGTGACGGTGTAGCCGAGGATGCGGTTCCAGCCGTCCAGCCGCCCCACGCCCAGCGTGGTCCACGGCAGGTAGCCGTAGCGCTTGTTGCAGGCGCTGCCGGTGCGGTCCTCCAGGCCGTTGACGGCGGAGATGGCGGGGCAGGGCAGGTAGCCGTTGCGCAGCGCGTAGCCGAACAGGGCTTCGCGCGCCAGCTCCATGGCCTGGCGGGTCTCGTTGCCCTTCTTTTGCTCCAGCTGGGAACTGAGGGGCGCGATCATGCCGCCGATCAGCAGGCCGACGATCACCAGCACGATCGAAATTTCCACCAGCGTAAAACCGCGCTGGCCGCGCGCGCGCAGACTAGGGTTCATTGACATCCTTGATGCGGCCCTCGCCGAGGTCGTAGCGCTGGCCGGGCTTGAGCACGATGCGCTTGCCGGAAGGCAGCGTCACCGTCAGCGCGCTGCCGCCGCGGTTGGCGAAGTGGTTTTGCGCGCCGCGCTGCGGCACGTTGTTGAGCCAGACGGTGCTGTCCCCGCTGCTGCTGCGCAGCACGCCGTTCATGACCAGCGTTGGCGGCGGCGGCGGCGGCGCGGCCGGCGCTGCGCCGGCCGGCGCCTGGGCGGCCGGCGGCGTGCCGGCCGCGCCGAAGGCGGCCTCGGCCTCGGCGCCGGTCTGCGGCATCAGCGCGGCGCTGCTGCCGCGATGGCTTTCCATCTCGGCCCGTTCGGCCGGCGTGGCGAACAGCCGGCCCAGTGCCGGCGGCGCCGCCGCCGCCGCCGGCAGCGCCAGCCAGGCAGCCAGCAGCACGGCCACGCGCAGGCGCGCGCTCATGGCGCCCTCCTGCGCGTGGCCGGCGCCGGCTCGGCCTTGGGCGCGGTGTCGAGCGTGATCCAGTTCAGCGTGCAGTCGGCGCCCAGCGTGGGGCCGCCGACGGCGCCGGCGGCGCGGCCCAGGCGCTTGATGGCGCAATCCTGCACCGCGAAGAAACTGCGCAGGCGCAGGTCGTCGAGGAAATTGAACAAGTCCATTTCGTGTAGCAAGTCCATATGCAGCCGCATGCGGCTGCCGTGCAGCTGGTAGTCGCCCAGGTCGAGCGCCGATTCGAGCCGCACCACCTGCTGCGGCTCGATCTCGTAGCTCAGCGGCAGCAGCTTGCGCCGCTCCTGCGACTGGCGGATGATGTCGACCCATTCCAGGCGCCGCTCGGCGCCGATCAGGCCGCGGTCGCGCAGTTCGATGTAGCGCGGCTGGAAATTGCGGATGTCGCGCTTCTCGTTGTCGACGTGGGCGAAGCGCGCATAGGCGACGTCGCGCGTGCGCTGGGCCTGCTCGAGGCGCTCGTCGGCCTCGCCCAGCTTCCAGCCGCTCACCAGCAGCGCCGTCAGGCTGATGGTGACGCAGGCGACGGCCACCAGCACGGCGGTGCGGATCAGCGCGAACTCGGCCACCCAGTAGGGCAGCGCGATGGTGGCCTTGGTCTTGCTCTTGCTTTTGCCGGGGACGGGATGGGCGCTCATGGATTCCACACCAGGTTGAGGGAGAATTTGGCGCGCGCCTCGACCGTGGCCGGGCCGGCCTTGCCGCTCAGCTTGACCGACGAACGGGTGTCGAGCGGCGGCTTGTCGATCGCCACCGTCAGGTGCGGCTGGCGCGCCAGCTGCTGGGCGAAATGGTTCATGCTGTCGACCGCGCCGCGGTAGTCGTCCTGGTCGGCGACGATTTCGGCCTCCACCAGCAGCGCCTGCGGCGGCCGGCCGGGGATGCCGGCCAGCAGCGACGAGATCGGCACGGCCTGGGTCTCGTCCTGGCCGGCGGCCGGCACCGCGCCGGGCAGGCTGACCTTCCAGTCCAGCTGCAGCAGGCGGATCTGCGGCGACTGCTCCAGCGCGGCGCTGACCATGGCCACCATGTCCAGCGGCGACGGCGCCTGCGTGGCCAGCATGCGCTCGACGTTGACCGCGGCCCGCATATTGGCGGTGCTGGTCACGCGCGGCGGCATGGCCGCCATCACGGCGCGGTAGCGCTGGTCGTACTGGCCGGCCTCGGCCAGCAGGCGCGCGCTGGCGGCGTCGGCGGTCTGGGTCTGCCACAGGTTGGCGCCCAGCCACACCAGGCTGCACAGGCCGAGCGCGGCGCTGGCGACGTACAAGGTCAGCCGGGTGCGCCACAGCAGGTAGTAGCGCCGCATGGCGCCCAGCGCGTAGTGGCCGGCCGGGGCCTGACGGCCGAGCTGGGCCAGCAGCATGGGCTCGGCCACGCGCGCGCCCAGTTCGGCCACCGCGCTGTCGTCGCTGCGCAAGCCCATGGCGTTGGCGGCGGCGCGCAGCGCGATGAAGCGGAACGCCGTCTCCGGGCCGTTGGCGCATTGCGCGCTGAGCGCCGCCGTGGCGGCGGCCGGCGCCAGCACCACCGCGTGCAGCACCGCGCCGCGCCCGAGCAGGCGCACGCTGTTGAGGAACTGCTGCGTCTTGGCGGTCTCGGCGCCGATGTCGATCGGCCGGTTGTCGCGGTCGATGGCCGGCGTCAGCCGCGAGAATTTCAGCTGGCCGTGCTGGAAGTAGCTCTGGCGCCAGCCGGCGCTGTGCTGGGTGATCAGCAGCAGGTGCTCGTCGCGCAGGCCCAGCTTGCGCAACAGCTCCGCGCTCAGCAGGGTGGTGGTGTAGAGCCCGGCCAGCGGCATCTTCAGCTGTTCCAGCGCCCTGACCCAGGGCTGCACCGCGGCCACATTGGTCAGCGCCGCCAGCAGCACGATGTCGTCGCGCCGGCCGCCGCTCTCGCGCCCCTGCACCTCGGCGTGGCGGTAGGGGGTTTCGCGGTATTGCTGCAGCAGCCGGCGCTGCAGCAGTTTGCGGCCGCCGGCGCCGCCCACGTGGGGCAGCTGCACGCGCTGGAAATCCTCCTCGATCAGGTCGGCCAGCAGATAGGCCGGCAGCACGCCGTGGCTGTCGACATAGTCGAGGAAGCGCTCGACGCCGGCGTGGTCGTTGCTGAACAGTTCGCCGCCCGACAGGCGCCCGCCCTGCCACAGGTAGGCGCACAGCTGGTCGCCGCTCAGATAGAATAAGTGTTTGCTAATTAGCACGGCCGCCTCAGGTTCGGATCTTGCTGATCGTGTCGTAAATCGGCCCCATCACCGAGAGCATGATCCAGCCCACCATCAGGCCCAGGATCACGGTCATCGCGGGTTCTATCATGGTCTGCACCTTCTCGATCATCTCCTTGACTTCGCGGTTGTAGAAGTAGCTGACGTTGTGCAGCGCGCCGTCCAGCGCGCCGGTGGCCTCGCCCACCTTGAGCATGCGGATCACCAGCGGCGGGAAGATGCCGGTGATCTGGAACGCCGCCGTGATGCCCTGGCCCTCGGAGATCAGCTGCGCCGCGCGGCGCAGCCCGGCCGCGATCACGCGGTTGCCGACGATGCCCTCGGACAGGTGTATGCATTCGAGCACGGTGATGCCGGAGCCGTACATCATGGCGAAGAAGGTGGCGAAGCGGGCCAGGATGATCTTGTGCAGCACCGGGCCGATCATCCAGATGCGCAGCGTCAGGCCGTCGGCGTGGTAGCGCGCCTGCTCGCTGCGCGCCAGCCAGGCGCGCCCGCCGAACCAGGCGATCAGCGGCAGCGCCACCAGCACATACCAGTAGTTGATGAAGATGTCGGAGACGAAGATCAGCGCGCGCGTGTGCAGCGGCAGGGTGTTGCCCATGTTCTTGACGAAGGAGGTCAGCTGCGGCACCAGGTAGATCATCAGGAAGAAGGTGACGGCGACCACGAAGGTGCCGACGGCGGCCGGGTACATGACGATCTTCTTGGTCTGCGAGGCCAGTTCGTCCTGCCACTTCAGGCTGTCCGACAGGTTCTTGAACACCTCGGCCAGCTTGCCGCTCTGCTCGCCGGCGGTGATCAGGCTGACGAAGGTCAGGTCGAACACTTCCGGATAGGCCGCCAGCGCCGCCGACAGCTGCTGGCCGCCCTCGATGTTCTCGATCAGGCCGGTGATCATTTCGCGGAAGCGTGGATGGTCGATGCTCTCGCGCAGGTCGTTCAAGCCGTCCAGGATGGGCACGCCGGCCCCGGTCAGCTGCTCCATGTGGAAGCAGAAGTTGATCAGGTCGCGCCGCGTGATCAGGCGCTTGAGCGCCAGCACCCGGGTGCGCGTGGCGCGGCACTCGATCAGGTCCAGGCCCATGCGGTGCAGCCGCAGCTCCAGGTCCGGCTCGTTGGCGGCGTCCATATTGCCCGGCTGGATCTGGCCGGTGGCGTCCATCGCGCGGTAGTAGTATTGGGCCATCAGGCGGGCCGCTCGCTCGGCTGTTCGGTCAGGCGCTCGGTCAGGTCGACCACGCGGCCCACTTCCTCCAGCGTGGTCACGCCCTCGAGCACGCGCCGCACGCCGTCGTCGATCAAGGTGTGGAAGGCGCCGGCGGCGGCGGCCGTCTTCAGTTCGCGGGTCGAGGCGCGGCGCGCCACCAGTTCGTCCAGTGCCGGCGTCATCTTGAGCAGTTCGATGATCGCCAGCCGCCCCTTGTAGCCCTGGTGGCCGCAGGCTTCGCAGCCGACCGCGTGGTACAGCGTCTGCGCCGGGGCGGACGGGTCCAGGCCCAGCAGGCGGCGCTCGACGCCGTCGGCCTCGTGCGGCGCGCGGCAGGCCAGGCACAGCTTGCGCACCAGGCGCTGGGCGATGATGCCGATCACGTTGCCGGCCATGATGTCGGGCACCACGCCGATGTCGAGCAAGCGCGGGATGGCGCCGATGGCCGAGTTGGTGTGCAGCGTCGAATACACCTGGTGGCCGGTCATCGCCGCCGAGAAGGCCATCTCGGCGGTCTCGCGGTCGCGGATCTCGCCCACCAGGATGATGTCCGGGTCCTGCCGCATCATCGAGCGGATGCCGTCGGCAAAGCCCATCTTGGCCGCCTCGTTGACGGCGGTCTGGCGTATCATGTTCATCGGGTATTCGACCGGGTCCTCCAGCGTCATGATGTTGACGCTCTCGGTGTTGATGTGGTTGAGGATCGAATACAGGGTGGTGGTCTTGCCCGAGCCGGTCGGGCCGGTCACCAGGATCACGCCGTCGGGACGGGCGATCATCAGCTTGAGCAGGCTGAGCTCGTTCTCGCCCAGGCCCAGGCCGTCGAGCGGGACGATGCCCTTCTGCCGGTCCAGCACCCGCAGCACGAAGTTCTCGCCGTGCGTGGTGGCCTGGGCCGAGGCGCGGAAATCGATCTGGCGGCCGGAGAACTTGATCGAGATGCGGCCGTCCTGCGGCGCCCGGGTCTCGGCGATGTTCATGCCGCTCATCACCTTCAGGCGCACCGCCATCGCCGGCCAGTAGGACTTGTGCAGGCTGCGGATCTGGCGCAGGATGCCGTCGATGCGGTAGCGGATGCGCAGGAACGATTGCTCCGGCTCGAAGTGCAAATCGGAGGCGCCGTTCTGCACCGCGTCGGCCAGGATGGCGTCGATCAGGCGCACCACCGGCTGGCTGTACTCGTCCGAGGTGCCGCCCAGGCTGGCGTAATTGACTTCGCCCGTTTCGATCTCGTGCAGGATGCCGTCAATCGACAACTCGAAGCCGTAGAACTGGTCGATGGCGCGCTGGATGTCGGACTCGTTCACCAGCAGCGGGCTGATGGTGATGCCCTTGACCAGCATGGCGCTGATCTGGTCCAGCGCGACGATGTTGCTGGTGTCCGACATGGCCAGGATCAGGTTGTCGGTGTCGCGCTCGTAGACGATGGGGAACACGTGGTAGCGCTTGGCCACGTCCTTGGGGATCAGCTTGAGGGCGATCGCGTCCACCACCAGGCTGGTCAGGTCGGCGCTCTGCTGGTTGAGGTTTTCCGACAGCGCCATGCGCACCGTGGCCTCGGTCACGAAGCCGAGCGTGATCAGCAGTTTCCCCAGCGGCTCGCTGCTGCGCTTTTGTTCGATCAGGGCGATGCGCAGCTGGTCCTCGCTGATCACGCCTTTCTGGATCAGCAGCTTGCCGAGTGGGAGTTTTGCTTGTTCTGCCATGGATCTGTTCTCTCGCTGCCGGCTCAGCGCGCGCCGGCGGTCAATTCATGCATGCGGGTGCGCAGCGCGCCGCGGTCGAAGGCGGCCGCGTGGCTCTGCGCCAGCGCCAGCGCGCGCTGGTAATAGCCCAGCGCCAGCTTGCCCTGGTTCAGCCGGTCCAGGCCGATGGCCAGGTTGTAGGCGTAGTCCGGATTGTCCGGCGCCGCGCTGAAGGCGCGGAAATAGGCTTGCTGGGCCTCGGACCAGCGGCCCTGCTGGGCGTACAGATTGCCCAGCGCGAACTGGGCCGGCGCGGCGTCCGGATTGGCGGCCAGGATGGCCTTGAGGCGCAGCTCGTTCTGGCCGGGGTCGCCCTGGCGCAGGCCCACCAGGCCGGCCACGGCGGCGGTGTCGTTGGGATCGAGCTCGAGCAGGCGCAGATAGTGGCCGGCGGCGCTCTGGCTCTGGCCGGCGCGCGCGGCCAGCGCGGCCAGGCCGAGCAGGGCGTCGCGGCTGTTCGGGTCCTGGCGCAGCGCGGCCTCGTATTGCTGCTGGGCGGCGGACAGGTCGCCGTTGTTGAGCGACTGGTAGGCGCCGTTCAGCGCCGGCGCCAGCGGCGAGGCCTGCACCGCGCGCGCCACCTTGATCTCGCTGTTGTCGGGCGCGGCCAGCGGCGGCAGCCGTTCGGGCTGCGGCGTGTTCTGCTGGGCCTGGATCGCCTGCTGGGTGGCGGCCAGTTGTTGTTCGGTTTGGGCCAGCCGGCGTTCCAGGTCGTCGCGCGCGGCGTCGCGCTTGGCGGGCTGGGCCAGCAGCGGATCGGCGGCGTCGGCCGCCGCGCCCTGGCCGTCGGGCGCGGCCCGCACCAGCTGGGCCGGCGTGGCGCCGGTGGCGCCGGGCGGCGGCATCGGCACCGGCGGCAGGCGCGCACCCGCGCCCGGCGCCACCATCGCCTGCCAATAGTAATAGCCGAAGCCGGCGACGATCAGCAGCAGCGCCGCGACCAGGCCGATCAGGCGCAGCCGCGCCGGATCGATGCCGGCCGGCTCGACCGCCTCGGCGGCGGCGCGCGCGCGCGCGGCGCCGCGCGGCTTGCCGGCTTTCTCGGGTTTGTCGGGCTTGTCCTGTTTTTCGACGTGCTCGGCGCGCGGCTGCGCCTTGGCGGCCGGCTTGGCCGCCGTTGGGGCCGGCGCCGGGGTCGGCGTCGGCGCATGCAGCGGGGCTGCCGCGGCCGGGTCGGGCGCCAGGTCCAGCGTCAGGCCGGCCGGCTGGTGGTCGCTGGCGGCGGGCAGCGGATCGGGCGTCGGGCGCGGCGTCAGGCTGGTGGCCGGCGCCATCGGCTCCAGGCTCAGGCCGGCCAGCGGGTCGAGGTTGAGCTGCGGCTCCGCGCGGGCCGGCGCCTGCGCCGCGTCCGGCGTCAGCGCCAGGATGGCGTCGAACGCTTCCGACGGCTTGCCGCCGTCGTCTTCGCTGGCCGAACCTTGTTTGGCGCGTTCGGCCTTCTTCAGCGCCTGCATTAGTAGACTCATGATCCGTTCGCCTTGGCGTTGGGGGCGGATGCCGGGGCCGGCACCGGGTAGGGCGCCTTGTCGGGCACTTCGCCCGGCAGCATGTAGCGGTAGTCCTTGTAGTCGCCGTTGACGCTGGCGTCCTTGACCACCACCGGCCGCATGAAGATCACCAGCTCGGTCTTGGTGGCGGTCTCGTTGCGGTGGGCGAACAGGTTGCCCAGCAGCGGCACGCTGCTCAGGCCGGGCATGCCGTCCCTGGCGTTGTCGACCGAGTCCTGCATCAGGCCGCCCATGACGGCGATCTGGCCGCTCGACACCTTCATCAGCGATTCCAGCTCGCGCGCCTGGATCACCGGCACCTGGCTCTCGACCTTGGCGTCGGCCAGCGCCGGATTGGGGTCCTTGACGTAGCCGACGATGCGGGTGATGGTGGGGCGCACGTTGAGCGTGACTTCGTCGCTGTCGGAAATCTGCGGCGTCACGCTCATGACGAAGCCCACCGGCACCGTCTCCAGGTGCGACTCGTAGGTGGCTTGCGAGATCGGCGTGCCGTTCTGGCCCAGCACCGCCGGCGTCACCTTGATCGAGAAGAAGACGTTGTTGTCGACCACCTTGAGCAGCGCGGTCTGGTTGTTGAGCACGCTGATCTTGGGGCTGGACAGCACTTTGACCTTGCCGAACGATTCGAGCAGCTCGATGGTCGCGGCGATATTGCCCAGGCGGCTGGTCGGGTTGGTGTAGTTCAGCAGGAACACGCCGGGATTGGTGGCGGTGGGGATGGTGACCTGGCCCAGCGCGCCCTGGTTGAGCTTGAGGCCGCCCTTGGCCAGCGATTGCCAGTTGATGCCCTGCTGGTACTGGTCGCTCAGCCGCACTTCGATGATGGTGGCCTCGATCAGCACCTGGCGCTTGGCCGCGCCCAGCACGATGTCGAGGAATTCGCGGATCTTGGCATGCTGGCGGCCGGTCGCGCGCACGGCGATCAGGCCGCCCTCGGCGTTGACGATGACCGACGAGCCGTTCTGGGCGCTGGCCGCGCGCGCGCCGAAGCTGCCGGGGTCGACCGGCGCCGCCAGGCCGTTTTGCGGCGACGCGGCGGCGGCCAGCCCGGCCAGCGGGTCGACCGGGTTGTCGGCCAGGTTGGAGGCGCGCAGCATGTCGCGGATATTCTTTTCCAGGCTGTACCAGAAGTTGTTGTCGGAACGGTTGTTGACCACGGTGGTCGAGTTGTTGCTGCCGTTGCCGTTGGCGCCGTTGTTGGCCGGCGCCGGGGTCGGGTTCTGCTGCTGGGCGCCGGCGGCGGTGGCGGCCTGCGGATTGGCGGCGACGCCGCTGCTGCCGCCGCCGCCGGTGGTCGAGATCTGGGTAGCGATGTTGACGCTGCTGCTGGTGCTGCGCGCGATGTTGACGTAGTCGACCTTGTAGTTGCGCCATTCCGGCGTGTCCGGCAACACCGTCAAGGTGCCGCCGTTGATTTCATAACGCAGGTCGACCTGGCGCTGGATGCGGTTCAGCAGCTGCGGCAGGGTCTGGTCCAGCGCGTTGAGCGTGACGCTGCCCTCGATGCCGGGATGGATGTCGATGTTCAGGCCGGCGTCGCGCGCCAGCGCGAACAGCAGCGACTGCACCGGCACCTTGTGTACCGTCACGCTATAGGTTTCGACCTTGGCGGCGGCGGCCGGCGGCGGCAGCGCCGCGCTCTGCTGCACCGGTTCGGGGATGGAGCCGGTGGCGCGCGGCGCTTCCGTGATGTGGGTCGGCGAGATGGGCAGGGTATGGGTCGCACACGCGCTCAGCAACACGCTGCACACCATGGGGACGATGGGGGAGGCGAGTTTTTTCATTATTTCTTTCCGGCCCAGGGGGAATGCAGGATGTTGTGTATTTGCAATATGGACACCATGATCTTACAAATTCGGTGCCACCGCAAGGATGGCGCCGTAAATTGCCCAAATTAGCAGGGCCGCGCAGGCCCCCACAGCAACAGCGTGCAAAGGGAAAGCCTGGCGCCAGCTGCGCCGGCGGAAGGCCGATTCGCGGATCGCCTGGCGCGCATGGTGGGCGCTGACGACGGTGGCGTCGGCCGCGTAGGCGGCCAGCAGGGCCTTGTCGGCCAGGATGTTGATGCGGCGGACGATGCCTTCGGAGCGCTCGGCGATCAACTTCGCGGCGGCCGGGCTGAACACGGCGGGGCCGTCGTGGCCGGCCGCGCGCAGGCGGAAGGCGAGGAACTCGCCGACCAGCGCCGGCGCCAGCGCCGGCACCTCGAAGCTGTGGGTGATGCGCTCTTTTAACTGGCGCATGCTGGCCAGCGCCAGGTGCGCATCGAGCTCCGGTTGGCCGAACAGCACGATTTGCAGCAGCTTGCTGCGCGCCGTCTCCAGGTTGGTCAGCAGGCGGATCGCCTCGAGCGTGTCGAGCGGCATGGCCTGGGCTTCCTCGACCAGCAGCACCACCTGGCGGCCCTGGCTGTGGCGCGCGATCAGGTCGGCCTGCAGCCGGCGCTGGACCTCGTCGACCCGCAGGCCGCGGCCGTCGATGCCCAGTTCGGCGGCGATGGCGTACTGCACTTCCTGCGGGTCGAGGTTGGGATTGACCAGGTAGATCACGTCGACATGGGGCGGCAGCTGACGCTCCAGCATGCGGCACAGCATGGTCTTGCCGGTCCCCACCTCGCCGGTCACCTTGACGATGCCTTCGCCGTGGCAGACCGCATACAGCAGGGCTTGCAGGATTTCACCACGGGTGTTGCCGGCGTAGAAAAAGGCCGGATTGGGCGTGATGCCGAACGGCGTTTCACGCAGGCCGAAGTGGGATTGGTACATGTTCAAGCGATGCAAGCCAGGAAGGCTTGCTCCAGGTTGGCCGCGCCGTAGCGGCTGCGGCATTCGGCCGGCGAGCCGGCAAAGCGGATGCGGCCTTCGTGCAGGATGGCCATGCGGTCGCACAGCTCGTCGACGTCGGCCAGCATGTGCGAGGTCAAGAACAGCGTGCAGCCTTCCTGGTGCAGGCGGCGCAGCTGCTGCTTGAGCAGCGCGCGCGCTTTCGGGTCGAGCCCGCTCATCGGTTCGTCCAGCACATACAGCGGCTTGCGCGCCAGCAGGCAGGCGGCCAGGCCGAGCTTTTGCGTCATGCCTTTGGAATAGCCGCGCACCGTGCGCTTGAGCGCGTCCGGGTCCAGGTCCAGCGCCGCCAGCATGGCGCGCACGGCGGCCGGATCATAGGCCAGGCCCTGCAAGGTCAGCAGGTAGTGGATGAAATCGGCGCCGGTCAGATAGTAGGGAGGGGTGAAGCGTTCCGGCAGGAAGCCCAGCGGCTGGCGGCTGGACGGCCGCTGGTGCGGCTGGCCGAAGATGTCGATGGCGCCGCCGTCGAGGGCGCAGAAATCCAGCAGGCACTTGATCAGGCTGGTCTTGCCGGCGCCGTTCACGCCCACCAGGCCGAAGCATTCCCCCGCTTGCAGTTCCAGGTCCACGCCCTGCAACACGCTGGCCTGGCCATAGCGTTTGACGACGTGCTGAAAGCGCAGGGCAGGGACGGTCATGGAAGGTGGTGGCTTTGCTTTGTACTATGGGGCCGGGAAACGAACGACACTTTAGCGCATTCGTGCGAAGAAAGCGACACCCTGTCGCGCACGGCGCACGATGACTGTCGCAAGCACCGGGTTCTGCACTAGAATGGCCGCACGCTGACAGTCGGGCAGAGATCACAAGGAGCGGGGCATGGCAAGGCCAGAGAAAGTGCGGCTTGGGGAAATTTTGGTGCAGCAGAAGCTGCTGTCGGAGGAACAACTGGGCCTGGCCTTGGCCGAGCAAAAGCGCAGCGGGCGCAAGCTGGGCCGCGTGTTCATCGAAAACGGCTATGTCACCGAGGAACAGATCGCCGGCGCGCTGGCGCGCCAGCTCAACATCCCCTACCTGAACCTGAAGTTCTTCAACGTCAATCCCGAGATCGTCCGCCTGCTGCCGGAAACCCAGGCCCGCCGCTTCCGCGCGCTGGTGCTGGAGGACCGGCGCGGCGCGCTGCTGGTCGGCATGTCCGATCCGACCGACCTGTTCGCCTACGACGAGATCGTGCGCATCGTCAAGCAGCCGATCGAACTGGCGGTGGTCAACGAGACCGAGGTGCTGGGCGTGATCGACCGCATCTACCGCCGCACCGAGGATATCTCCGACCTGGCGCGCGAGCTGGAGCAGGACCTCGGCGACGCCTCGGTCGACTTCGGCGCGCTGGCGGCGGCCAACGCCAACCTGGAAGAGGCGCCCATCGTCAAACTGCTGCAGTCGGTGTTCGACGACGCCAGCCAGGTGCGCGCCTCGGACATTCACATCGAGCCGCAGGAAGGCCGGCTGCAGATCCGCTTCCGCATCGACGGCGTGCTGCACCTGCAGACCGAGGCCGACATCAAGATCGCGCCGTCGCTGGCGCTGCGCCTGAAGCTGATGTCCGACCTCGACATCTCGGAAAAGCGGCTGCCGCAGGACGGCCGCTTCGCCGTGCGCGTGAAGAACCAGCGCATCGACGTGCGTATCTCCACCATGCCGACCCAGTACGGCGAATCGGTGGTGATGCGTCTGCTCAGCCAGAGCAACACCCAGCTGCGGCTGGACGCGATCGGCATGCCCAAGGCCGTCCTGGACAAATTCCGCGCCATCGTCCAGCGGCCCAACGGCCTGGTGCTGGTGACCGGGCCGACCGGCTGCGGCAAGACCACCACCTTGTACTGCGCGCTGGCCGAGCTCAATTCGGTGGAGAAAAAGCTGATCACGGTGGAAGACCCGGTCGAGTACCGGCTGCCCGGCATCAACCAGGTGCAGGTCAACGACAAGATCGAGCTGAGCTTCGCGCGCGTGCTGCGTTCGGCGCTGCGGCAAGACCCGGACATCGTGCTGGTGGGTGAGATGCGCGACCAGGAAACGGCCCAGATCGGCTTGCGCGCCGCCATGACCGGACACTTGGTATTATCGACCCTGCACACCAACGACGCGGCCAGCACGCCGCTGCGCCTGATGGACATGGGCGTGCCGCGCTACATGGTGGGTAGTTCGCTGCAAGCGGTGCTGGCGCAGCGGCTGGTGCGGGTGATCTGCGAAAGCTGCACCACGCCGTATGAGCTGACGCCGACCGAACACGAGTGGCTGCGCATGGAACTGCACGACAAGGTGGACAAGGCGCGCTACTTCCATGGCAAGGGTTGTTCGCATTGCAATGGCATGGGCTATCGCGGCCGTACCGGCGTGTACGAGCTGCTGGAGATGACGCGCGACGTGGTCGATGCCGCCAACGACCCCGATCCCTCGCATTTCCTGCGCACGGCGGCGGCGCAGATGGCGGGCGAGACCCTGCGCCGGCATGCGGTGGCGCTGGTGATCCAGGGCCGCACCACGGTGGCCGAGGCGATGCGCATCAGTAACCAGACGGAGGATTGACGTGCCGTTCTATGCCTACAAGGCGCGCGGCGCGCGCGGAGAGTTGATGCAGGGCGTGCTGGAGGCGGCCGACAGCAACGCCGTGGCCAACCACCTGAGCGGCGCCGGCGCCATTCCGGTCGAGATCGCGCTGACCAACAAGGCCGCCACCGGCACCGCCGGCGGCGAGGCTTGGTGGGTCAAGCTGTTCGAGAAAAAGGTGACGTCGATGGATGTGCAGTTGTTCAGCCGCCAGATGTACACGCTGCTCAAGTCCGGCGTGCCCATCATGCGCGGCCTGGCCGGTTTGCAGGAATCGGCGATCAGCAAGGCGTTCGGCAAGGTGCTCAAGGACCTGCGCGAATCGCTCGACGCCGGCCGCGAACTGTCGGCGGCGATGCGGCGCCATCCCGCCGTGTTCAACGACTTCTACCTGTCGATGGTGCGGGTGGGCGAGATGACCGGCCGCCTGGAGGAAGTGTTCCTGCGCCTGTTCGACCACCTGGAGTTCGACCGCGAAATGCGCGCCCGCGTCAAGAGCGCCACCCGCTATCCGATCTTCGTCATCGTCGCCATGGTCATCGCGATGGTGATCGTCAACATCTTCGTGATTCCGCAGTTCGTCAAGGTGTTCGAGAGCTTCCATGCCCAATTGCCGCTGATGACGCGCCTGCTGATCGGCAGTTCCCACTTCACCGTCAACTACTGGCCGCAGCTGCTGGTGGCCGCCGGTGGCGCGGTGTTCGGTTTCCGCTACTGGGTCAACACCAGCGCCGGCCGCTTCCTGTGGGACCGCCACAAGCTCAAATTCCCCATCGCCGGCAAGATCATCCACAAAGCTACGATGGCGCGCTTTGCCCGCAGCTTCTCGCTGTCGAGCCGCAGCGGCGTGCCCATTGTGCAGGCGCTGACGGTGGTGTCGCAGACGGTCGACAATGCCTACCTGTGCTCGCGTGTCGAGCAGATGCGCGACGGCGTCGAACGCGGCGACAGCATCCTGCGCACCTCGATGGCGGCCAAGGTGTTCACGCCGGTGGTGCTGCAAATGATCGCGGTCGGCGAGGAGTCCGGTTCGCTGGATGACTTGATGGACGAGATCGCCCAGATGTATGAGCGCGAGGTCGACTACGAACTGAAAACGCTGGCCGCGCAGATCGAGCCCATCCTGATCACCTTCCTCGGCGTGCTGGTGCTGGTGCTGGCGCTGGGCATCTTCGTGCCGATCTGGGACCTGGGCAAAGTGGCGTTGCCGCATTGATGGCGCGCCGGGCATTCAGCAGTGTTGTGCGGCCACAACGAAGGCGGGCTGCGGGCTTCACGCTGTTCGAGTTCGCCGTGGTGGCCTGCATTTTCGGCCTGCTGATGATGGTGGCACTGGAGCGGGTGGCGTATTACCGCCGCGCCGGCGACGAGGCGGGCGTGCAGGCCTTGGTGACGAATATGCGTAGCGCCTTGTCCGGCAAGGTCATGGCCTTGCAGGCGCAGGGCAGGGAACAGGACATCGCGGCGCTGGCCGGCGCCAATCCGGTGGCCTGGCTGGAGCGCCCGCCGGACAACTATGTCGGCGAATTGAGGCCGGACGCGGCCAAAAGTGTTAAAGCTGGCAACTGGTATTTTGATCTGGAGCAACAAAAGCTGAAATTCGTGAGGGGCGCGCAAGAGAATTTGTTAAATGGTGCCTCAAAGAATATTTGTTTCAAGGTAGAATCACTGCGCTTGCCCTCAAAAAACGCCAACGCAGGGCGCCCGCCGGGAGGAAATCCCGGCGTCGCGCTGAACGAAGTCCCCGAATAATTGCCGCTGCCGCTATTTGCCGCAGGAAGGCGTTGATGAACTTTTCGTAGCCAGGTCTGGAGATTTATATGCAAACCCCACAAGCGAGCGTTTTCCGTAGCCGGTCACAACAAGGCGGTTTCACGCTGATCGAGCTGATTGTCGTGATCGTCATTCTGGGCATACTGGCCGCCACCGCGCTACCCAAATTTGCCAATCTGGGCGGCGACGCACGCATGGCCAAGATGAACGCCGCGCGCGCCGCCATCATCAGTGCGTCCAATATGTACCATGGCCGCTGGCTGGCGGCCGGTTCCCCCGCCGCCATCACCTTCGAAACGACTGTGGTTATGAACGCGACCGGTTTCCCGACCAACGCCGGCATGTTGGTCGGCGGTGGCGGCTTCGCCGATTACGACACCACGGCGTTTGCTACCACCGGCGTGCTGAGCGCCGACTCGGGGCATACCGGCTGCAGTGTCACCTATACCGAGGCGACCGGCACGGTGTCTGCCGCGCCCGCCGGCGACAGCTGCTAATCCACCGGCGATGACCGGGCGGGGAGTGGCGTGATGGCGCCGGCGCTGCGGCGATGCCCCCGGTCCACGGGGCCGGGCGGCTTCACGCTGGTCGAACTGATCACGGTCTTGGTGGTGGTCGGCATCATGGCCGGCGTGGCGGCGCCGCGTTTCTTCCAGCGCCAGGGCTTTGATGCGCGGGCCTACACCGACCAGTTGCGCGCCATGCTGCGCTACGGCCAGAAAATCGCCATCGCCCAGAGCCGCAATGTGTTCGTGCGCTTGAACGGCAATAGCGTGGCGCTGTGCTACGACCTGGCGTGTAGCCTTAACGCGCGTGTGACGGCGCCGGGCGGCGCCAACAGCGGCAGCAGCGTCACCCTGGCCAATTGCGGCGGCTCCGGCAACTGGGCGTGCGAAGGTGTGCCCAACGGCCTGGCGGTCTCGTCTGCCGCAGGTTTTTTCTTCGATCCCACCGGCCAACCGTTTGCCGGCACCGACGCGCCGCAAGCGTTGAACGCCACCTTCGCCGCGCTGACGGTGGCCGTCACCGGCGACGGCGTCACCCACAACGTCACCGTCACTCCGGTGACCGGCTATGTCTTTTAAGCCGGCCCGGCGCGCGCAATCGGGCGTGAGCCTGATTGAGCTGGTGATGTTCATCGTCATCGTCGGCATCGCGGTGGTGGGCGTGCTGCGGGTGTTCGACCTCGGCGCGCGCAACAGTCCCGACCCGATGCGGCGCAAGCAGGCGCTGGCCATCGCCGAAAGCATGATGGAGGAGGTCAGGCTGGCGCACTTCACTTTTTGCGACGGCAACGATCCGAAGGCCGAATTGCCGGAAACGCTGAGCACGGCCGACTGTGCGATCAAGGAAGGGATGGGCCAGGAGGCCAATAATAGCCGCCCGTTCGACAACGTCAACGATTACGGCGGCAGCTACACCAACGATGCCGCTGGTAATCCTTTCCCCGCGGGCTATACGGCCACCGTGGTGGTTGTCACCGATGGCACACTGGGCCCGGCGGGCGCGCAAATCGCCTCCGATGTGGCGCTGCCCGACAATATGAGAGTGCTGCGCATCACCGTCACCGTGCGACATAACGGCGACGACGACGTGGTGCTGGACGGCTACCGCACGCGCTATGCGCCGAGGTCGCTATGATCCGACGCCCACACGGCTTCACGCTGGTCGAAGTCATCATCGTCATGGTCGTCACGGGCATCCTGGCCGGCATGGTAGCGGTATTCCTCAAGACGCCGGTGCAGAGCTACATCGACATCGCCGCGCGCGGCGAGATGACCGACGTCGCCGACCTGACGCTGCGCCGCATGACGCGCGAGCTGCGGCTGGCGCTGCCCAACAGCGTGCTGGTTTCGGCCGACCGCAAGACCTTGCAGTTCCTGCTGACCAGGATAGGCGGCCGCTATATCGACGTAGGCGATGCGCCTCCGGCCGCACTGCTGCCGCTCGATTTCAGCCCGGCGGCCAATCTGTCGTTCAACATGGCCGGCGTCGCGCCCAGCGGCCGCCTGGGCGTCCAGGTCAACGACTGGATCGCCGTGTTCAACGTCGGCACGGCGCCGGCCGATGCCCGCACCTTCGGCAATATCGCGCGCGTGACGGCGGTCAACGGCACCCGCATCACCATGGCCAGCAATCCTTTCGCCACGCAGTCGCCGTCGATGCCGTCGCCGAGCAACCGCTTCCAGGTGGTGACCGGCACCGTCACCTATGTGTGCGCGCCATCGCCCGCCGGCGGCACGCTGACGCGCAATTTCACCAACCAGATCATCGGTCTGAACGGGCTGGGCGCACCGCCGTTCGGCGCGCCGGCGCTGCTGGCCAACCTGGTGACGTCCTGCGGCTTCGATTACACCGTGCTGGCCAACACCAACGCGGCGTTGGTCGGGGTGTCGCTGACGCTGTCCCGCAACAATGGCGAGAACATCACCCTGTCGCGCCAGGTTCACCTGGATAACACGCCATGACGCCGCGCCCGCTGCCGCGCCGGATCGCCGCCGGCTTCTCCATCGTCACCGCGCTGTTCCTGGTGGTGGTGCTGTCGGCGCTGGCCGTGGCGGTGATGAGCCTGACCACCGCCCAGCAGACCAGCTCGGCCTTGGATGTGCTGGGCGCGCGCGCCTACGAGGCGTCGCGCGCCGGCGTCGAGTACGGCCTGTATCAGCAGCAGATCAACGGCAGCTGCGTGGCGACCCGCAGCTTCCCGCTTGGCGCCACCTTGTCGAGCTTCACCGTCACCGTGCTGTGCACCGTCAACGCCACGCCCGGCATGGGCGCGAGCATGAACCAGACCACCGTCACGGCCACTGCCTGCAACCAGCCGGCCGGCGGCGTTTGTCCTAACCCCGCGCCCACCAGCCCGGATTATGTCCAGCGCACGGTCACGGCGCAGTTCTGAGGAGGCGGACATGCGAGCGATCTTCCAATTCCTGAACCCCGCGCCGCGCTGGCTGGCCGGTCTGCTGGCGCTGCTGTGCGGCCTGGCCGCCGCGCCGGCGCGCGCCGATGCGCCGATCACGCTGTTCAAGAGCTTTGCCGGCAACGTCAGCTTCACCGGCGCCCAGACCACGTTGCGCGCCAAGGACAACGACTCCGGCCCCTGCGAGCTCAAGAACGGCCAGCAGCATCTGCACCTGACCGACGTGCCGCACGGCGCCACCATCATCAGCGCCCAGCTGTATTGGGCCGGCTCCCACTCGATCCCTGACTACGACGTCAGCTTCGACGGCGACCCCGTGACAGCGCCCAGCAACCGCCGCTACACCTCGGCCACGGTGGGCTATGACTTCTTTGCCGGCGCGGTGGACGTGACCGCGCAGGTGGTGGCCAAGGGCAACGGCATTTACAAGATCGACGACCTGACCATCAACAATGGCAGTCCCTACTGCGCGGTGGAGGGCGTGCTGGGCGGCTTCCAGCTGCTGGTGGTGTATTCGGATCCCAGCGAGACGTTCCGGGTGCTCAACGTCTACGAAGGCTTCCAGTACATCCGCAATTCGGCCGTGACGCTGACCTTGGCCAACTTCAAGATCCCCACGCCGATCGGCGCCCTGACCGGCAAGATCGGCCACATCACGTGGGAGGGCGACGCCTCGCTGTCGGGTGGCGGCGAAATCCTGCGCTACAACAGCGTCGAGATGGTCGATGCGCTCAACCCGTCCGGCAACCAGTTCAACTCGGTTTCCAACATCGACGGCGACGACAAGTCCTACGGCATCGACTTCGACGCCTACACCGTCGCGTCGCCGACCATCAAGGCCGGCCAGACCTCGGCCCGCAGCGATTACCAGTCCGGCCAGGACCTGGTGCTGTTGAACGCCGAGGTGATCGCCGCGCCCAATGTGCCGGCCGCCGACCGCGCCATCTCGATGATCTTGCAGACGCCGTTGCAGCCTTCGCAGGTCAGCAACTACATCATCAGCGTGAGCAACAACGGCCCGCTGACCGAGGGCGGGCCGACCAAGGTGGTCGATGTGCTGCCGGCGGCGCTGATCTTTTCCAGCGCCACCGGCACCGGCTGGACCTGCGGCATGGCCGGACAGACGCTCACCTGCACCTACAGCGGCGCGATGGCGGCCGGCGTCACGCTGCCGCCGATCACGCTGCGGGTGACCACGGCGGCCGCAGCCAGCGGCCTGGTCACCAACAGCGCCACCGTCAGCGGCCAGTTGTTCGACTACTACGACGGCAACGACACCTCGACCGTCAGCTCGCTGGTGGGGGCGGCGGCTTTTACGCCGAGCTATATGTTCACCGACGGCCAGTGCGTGAACGGACTGGCCTTCGACGATCCCGGCCAGACTTGCAAGCTGGTCAACTTCACCGGCACGACCAACCTGGCCAACAAGGACATGCCGATGTACCTGACCTTCGTGGTCTCGGGGGTGCCGACGGCGCTGGCCAACACCGACAGCACCATCAAGCTCAAGTACGCGCTGTCCTGCCACGATCCGGCCCAGGACGCCGGCGTGCGCGCCACCTTCGGCGTGGTCGGCGGCTCGCCTGTCACGCTGCCGCTGTGCGCGCGTTCCGGCGCGCAGCCGGCGCAGAACTCGTCCACCTGGACCGCGCTCAATGACGTGGTCATGGTCGGAGGCAAAGCCAGCTCGAGCAGCCAGTACAACTTCCATTACGCCGACGTGGGCCGCATCGAATTCCTGGTCAGCGACAATACCGCTCGCCTCGGCACCAGCGGACCCTTTGTCGAACGTCCGGAGAAGCTGGTGCTGATCGCCCCGTCCAGCAACCACGCCAGCCTCCCGGCTTCGCTCAGCGATCCCAAATTCATCGCCGCCGGCACCGCGTTCCCGCTGACGGTCAGCGCGCTGATGTACAACGGCGTGCCGGCGCCCAACTTCGGCAAGGAAAGTACACCGGTCGTGGTCAGGCTGGCCGTGTTGGCTGCCAAGGACCAGGTCGGCGACCGCTTGGCCGACATGCTGTTCGACGGGCAGGGCGCCCCGAGGAATCCCGAGGCGGAACTGGTGTTGAATGGCAGCCTGGGCGCGTTCAGCGGCGGTAGCGCCACCGGCAGCGCGTTTTCTTATGCCGATGTCGGGGTGTTGGAAATCACGCCGCTGATCTCTGCGATTGATCCTGTCACCGGCAACAATATCAAGGGCAGCTATCTCAATACCGGCGACGTGGATTCGTTGCCGGTCAACGTCGGCCGCTTCGTGCCCGACCATTTCAACACCGCGATCGCTACGCCGCCCATGGCCTGCGATCCGGCCGGCATGACTTGCCCGGCCACCGTCGGCATGGCGTATTCGGGGCAGCCGTTCAATCTGACCGTCACCGCGATGAACCTGCAGGATCAGCCTACGGTCAACTACCGCGGCGCGCTGGCGCGCGCGGTGGCGCTGTCGGCCTGGTCGGCGGCGGGCAGCAGCACCACCGCCAATCCGCCGGCCAGTCCGTCCGGCGCGGCGATCAGCGCCAACGGCATCGCCGCCGGCAGCTTTGCCGCCACCACGCCAGGGGTGGCCAGTGCTTTGCCGGTTTACACGCTGCCACGGCCGTTCGTGGCGAGCGCGCCCTACGCCAACAACTGGGTGACGCCGACGCTGGTGTACCTGCGCGCCACCGAGACCGGCTCCCCGAACGACGGCGTCAGTTCGCTGCGCAGCGGCGCGGCCGAAGGCGGCGTGGCGGTTGTCGCGGGCCGCCTGTTTGTGCCGAACGCCTATGGTTCTTCTAGCCTGTCGGTAGCGCTGGCACTGGGCGCGCAGTACTACGGCCAGAGCACCGTCGGCGGCGCCACCGTGCTGGCCTGGCGCAACAACACCAGCGACAGCGTGACCACACTGACGTCGGCTACCAGCTTCCAATACGCGAGCTGCCTGCTGGCCTGCCCGGCGCTGGCGCCCAATTCGGCGCCGTCATTGACGATGAAGAACGGCAGCGCCACCGCCGCGCTGAAGGCCGGCAGCACCACCGGCAAGAGCGGCGCCAACGTCACCGTCGTCAATGGGCCGGTCTGGCTGCCGACCAGCCAGGGGCGGGTCACCTTCGGCGTTTATCGCAGCCCGGTGATTTTCTTGCGGGAAGTGTATTGAATCCGCGTCACTTTATTTGGGTTCCCTGCAATAAGAGGGCAAACTGGAGGCAAGGCCAGAAATTGGCACGGTAATGCAATGAAACTTGAATATAATCAACGATGTGCGGCGATGTTTGAATCTCGTGCTTAATCATTTGAGACAATCGATGGGTTTATTTGGAAAAGCGGAGAAGAAGAACGGCTGGCTGGCCATCGGCCTGACGGCGGACGGTGTGCAGGCGGCGGCGATCGAGCGCCGCAGCGGCGCCTTGCCGCGCGTGCTGCTGGCCGCTTCCTACCCCGGCCAGGCCGACCAGGCCGGCGCCAGCCTGGCGCGTCTGGGCAAGGAATTGCAGGCCGGCCGCTATCGCTGCACCACGCTGCTCGGCGCGGGCGGCTACCAGTTGCTGATGGTCGAGGCGCCCAATGTGCCGGAGGCGGAAATGAAGACCGCGCTGGGCTGGCGCGTCAAGGACATGATCGATTTCCCACTGGAGCAAGCCACCCTAGACATGGCGATGGTGCCGCAGGCCAGCGGCTCCAACCATGCGCGCCAGGCGTTCGCGGTGGCGGCCCGCAACAGCGTGCTGCAGCCCTACCAGCAGCTGTTCGCCGACAACAAGATCGCGCTGTCGGCCATCGACATCGGCGAGATGGCGCAGCGGAACATCTCGGCGCTGCTGGAACCGGAAGGGCGCGGGCTGGCGCTGCTGGCCTTCGACGCCGACGGCGGCCTGCTGACCGTCAGCTATCAAGCCGAACTCTATTTGGCGCGCCGCATCGACATCACCTTGAACCAGCTGCTCGATCCCGACCCGGAGCGCGTGCAGCATCTGCACGACCGCATCACGCTCGAACTGCAACGCTCGCTGGACCACTTCGAGCGGCAGTTCTCGTCCATCGCCGTGGCCAAGCTGATGCTGGCGCCGGTGGGCGAGGGCGCCTTGCGCACCTACCTCGCCACCAATCTGTACCTGCCGGTGGAACAGCTGGACCTGGCGAGCGTGCTGGACCTGGAGCAGGCGCCGCTGTTGCAAGATCCGGCGCAGCAGGCAGGCTTCCTGCGCACCCTGGGCGCGGCCTTGCGCGAGCAGGTGAGTGCATGAGCCAGCAAATCAATCTGTTCAACGCCGGCAGCCAGCGCAAGACCAATTATGCCGGTACGCCGGTGCTGGTGGCCGGCCTCGGCGCGCTGGCGCTGGTGTTGACCGGCGCCTCGCTGATGGCCAGGAGCGAGCTGGCGGCGTTGGAGAGCGAGGCGGCGACGGTCAAGGCCGGGCTGGACCGCGGCGAAGCGCGCAGGACCGCCTCCACCGCCGCCTTCGTGGCGCCGCGCAAGAGCGACGCATTGCAACAGGAACTGGACCAGGCCGGCGCGCAATACCGCAATCTGCAACAGGTGGCCGCGATCCTGGAGCAGGGACAACCGGGCGCGACGCGCGGCTATTCGGCTTACTTCCGCGCCTTCGCGCGGCGCGGCGTGGAAGGCTTGTGGCTGACCGGCGTGACCATCCAGGGCAGCGGCGACGCGATCGGCTTGCAGGGGCGGGCGCTCAAGGCCAGCCTGCTGCCGGGCTACCTGAGCGGTCTGGCCAGTGAGGCCGTATTGCGAGGCAAGAGCTTCGGCCAGCTGGAGATGAATGAACCCAAGCCTGCCGCCGAGGCAGCGGTGGCCGGTGGCGCGTCGGCGCCGGTGGCGCCGCGTTATGTGGAATTCAGCCTGCAGTCGGCCTCCGCCGGCGAGCACGGCAAGGTGGCGCAACCATGAAAGCCTACTGGATCAGATTCGATACCTGGCTGATGGCGCTGAACCAGCGTGAGCGCCTGATGGTGGTGGGCGCCACGGCGGCGATGCTGGCCTACCTGGTGTTCCAGCTGGTGCTCGACCCGGCCTACACGCGCCAGCGCGCGCTGCGCGCCGCCATGCAGCAGCAGCGGGTGCAGATCAGCGGCATCGATGCCGAACTGGCGCAGCTCGATGCGGCCTCGCGCCGTGACCCCGACCGCGAAGTGCGCGAGCGGCTGGCGGCGTTGCAGCAGCAAAGCGCCGACTTGCGCGGCAAGCTGCGCAGCGCGCAAAAAGGATTGGTCGCGCCGGACCGCATGGGGCCGTTGCTGCAGCAAATGGTGCAAGGCCACGGCAAGCTGCGCCTGGTGTCCTTGAAGACGTTGCCGCCGCAAGGCACGGTGGACGGCACCTTCGCCGCGCTGGACGCGCCTGAACCGGCGCCGGTGCGGCCGGCCGCTGCGCCGCAACCGACGCCGGCCGCCATCGCGCAGGCGGCAGCGGCCACGGCCAAGCAGCCGTCCGCCGGCGCCGCAGTCTCCAGCACGCCGGCCACCGCGCCGGCCGCGCCGACGCCGCTGCTGTATCGCCATGGCGTGCAACTGGTGCTGCAAGGCAGCTACCTGGAGATGATCGATTACCTCGAAGCACTGGAGGCCATGCCGACCCAGCTGTTGTGGGGCGCCGCCGCCCTCGACGCCGGACAATTTCCGCAAGCCCGGTTGACGCTGACCCTGTACACCCTGAGCCTGGACCAGAAATGGATAGCACTATGAACCGCCGGCTGACATGGCTGCTGCCGTTGCTGCTGCCGTTGCTGCTGGCGCTGCCGGCGTCCGCGCAGAAGCTGGCCGACCCGACCCGTCCCCCGGCCATGATGGCCGCGCCCGAAAGCGAGGCCGCAGTCGAGGGCGCCGTCGCTGCCGGACCGCGCCTGCAATCGATCCTGATCGGCCGCGCGCCCGGCGGCCGGCGGCTGGCGGTGATCGACGGCGCCACCGTGCGCACCGGCGCCAAGGTGGGCGACGCGGTGCTCGAACGCATCAACGACAACACGGTGGTCCTCCGCCGTGGCAAGCATCTGGAAACCCTGACCCTGTTTCCCAAACCGGCCGAGGCCGCTGACCCGACAGGGAAAAACAAATGAGCAAACGTAAACACTCCCTGCATCCACTGCTGCGATGGGCCGGCTTCCTGGGCGCGGCCGCCGCGCTGGCGGGCTGCCAGACGCAGGCGCCGCGCGACACCTACAACACCATCGATCAGCAGGTGCGCGACGCCGCCGCCAATGCCCGTGCCCAGCCCGCCAGTTCGGCGGCGGTGGAGGCGGCGCTGCTGCCGCCGCCGGCCGCGACCATGGCGGCCGAGCTGCCCAAGGCGCGCGCGGTGATGGAGGAGCGTTTCAATGTGTCCTTCAACCAGGTGCCGGTGCAGCAGTTCTACAATTCCATCGTGGCCGGCACACGCTACAACATGCTGATCCACCCGGACGTCAGCGGCACCGTGACCGCCAACCTGAAAGACGTGACGCTGTTCGAGGCGCTCGACGCGGTGCGCGAAATGTACGGCTACGACTACAAGGTGGAAGGCACGCGCATCTACATCCGGCCGCTGACGATGCAGACCCGTATCTTCCAGGTCAACTACCTGAGCGCTTCGCGCAAGGGCACCTCCAATGTGCGGGTGTCGTCGACGTCGGTCAACACGGTGGGTTCGGTGGTGTCCGGTCAGAGCGGCAACAGCGGCAGCAACGGCCAGAGCAACCAGCCGCAGCAGCAGGGGCAGGGCAACCAGCAGTACGCGATGGAAGACTCCAGCAACGTCAAGACCTCGTCGGCCACCGATTTTTGGACCGAGCTGAAGGAGGCGCTGGTGGCCCTGGTCGGCGGTGTCGGCGACGGCCGCAGCGTGGTGATCAGCCCGCAGTCGGGCGTGGTCGTGGTGCGCGCCTTGCCGGAGCAGCTGCGCAGCGTCGACCAGTATCTGAAGGCGACCCGCCTGGCCGTCGAGCGCCAGGTGATCCTGGAGGCCAAGATCCTCGAAGTCCAGCTCAACAGCGGCTTCCAGAGCGGCATCAACTGGGCCAGCTTCGCCTCGTTCGGCGGTGGCGGCAGCAATCGTTTGTCGGGCGGCTTCCTGGCGCCGGGCACCGGCCTGGCGCCGCTGCCGGCGAGCGGCGGCCAGCCGGCGGTGATCACCAGCGGCGGCACGGCGGGGATTTCGGCGATCACCGGTTCCGCGCTGGTGAGCGCCGCCAACAACGCCGGCTCGCTGTTCGGCCTGGCGTTCCAGACCAGTAATTTCGCCGCCATGATTTCCTTCCTGGAGTCGCAGGGTTCGGTGCACGTGCTGTCCAGCCCGCGCATCGCCACCATGAACAACCAGAAGGCCGTGCTCAAGATCGGCACCGACGAGTTCTATGTGACCGGGGTCAGCACCACCACCAACTCCAACGTCAGCGGCAACACCACCAGCCCGAACGTGACCTTGCAGCCGTTCTTCTCCGGCGTGGTGCTGGACGTGACGCCGCAGATCGACGACGAAGGCAACATCATGCTGCATGTGCATCCGTCGGTCAGCCAGGTGTCGACCGTGAACAAGGTCGTCAACCTGGGCAGTGCCGGCTCGCTGCAACTGCCGCTGGCGGCGTCGAGCACGTCGGAAATGGACAGCATGGTGCGCGGCCAGGACGGGCGCATCGTCGCCATCGGCGGCCTGATGCGCCAGTCCAGCGTAGACGACAACAGCCAGGCGCCCGGCATCAGCAGTGTGCCGGTGCTGGGCGCCTTGTTCCGCAACACCGAACGCAGCACGCAGAAGCGCGAGCTGGTGGTGTTGATCAAGCCCACCATCGTTGATGGCGCGGCCAGTTATGCACAGGACCTCGACGACGCCAGCCGCCGGGTCCAGCAACTGGCGCCGCCTGCGGGAGGACGCAAATAAATGTACCGGGCCCATTTCGGCTTGGGCGAGATGCCGTTCGGGATCACGCCTGACACCAGCTTCTTCTTCACCAGCCCGCATTCGCAGCAGGCGCTCAACACGCTGCTGGTGGCGGCGCGCAGTGGCGAGGGCTTCATCAAGATCACCGGCGAAGTCGGCACCGGCAAGACGTTGCTGTGCCGCAAATTCATGGCGACCTTGGGGCCGGGTTTTGTCACGGCCTACATCCCCAATCCCTACCTGGAGCCGCGCACGCTGATGCTGGCGTTGGCCGATGAGCTGGAACTGCCCCTGCAGCGCGACGTCGACCAGCACCAGTTGCTCAAGTCGCTGACGCTGCGGCTGATGGACCTGGCGCGCGAGGACAAGCAGGTGGTGATGTGCCTGGACGAGGCGCAGGCGATCCCGCTGGAAAGCCTGGAAGCCTTGCGCCTGCTGACCAACCTGGAAACCGAGAAGCGCAAGCTGCTGCAGATCGTGCTGTTCGGGCAGCCGGAACTGAACCAGCATTTGCAGACCAACTCGATCCGCCAGCTGGCGCAGCGCATCACTTTCCATTACCACCTGGGGCCGCTCAGCCGCGACGATCTGGAATATTATCTGGCCCACCGGCTGCGCGTGGCGGGCTATACCGGCAGCCGTTTGTTCAGTCGCAGCGCCATCGGCCGGCTGTTCAAGGCCAGCGGCGGCATACCGCGTTTGGTGAACATTATGGCAAACAAGTCGTTGATGCTATGCTTCGGCGAAGGCAAGCAGCAGGTGACGCGCCGCCATGTGGATATGGCGGCGGTCGACACCGTGCCGTCGAAGACGGGCTTGCATTGGCGATGGCTGGTGGCCGGCGTCAGTTTGCTGATCGCCGCGTGCGGCCTGACTTGGGCGTTGACGAAATGAGTTTGATTAATAAAATGTTGCAGGACCTGGATGCACGCGGCGGGGCGGGCGATGGCGCTTTGCGCCAGCAGCAGTTGCACGCGGTGGGTGGACAGGTGCGCGACAAGCGGCCGTTGGTGATCGGCGGCGTGCTGGTGCTGGCGACGGTGGTGGTGGGCGGCGGCTGGTATGGCTGGGAGTACTGGCAGGCCCATCGCGCGGCGGCAACGCCGATTGTCGTGGCTGCCGCGCCGGCCAAGGCACCGGCAGCGGCGCCCGCGCCCATAGTGGCGCCGGCTCAGGCAAGCGCGCCAGCGCCTGCCGCCGAGCAAGTATCGGCGGCTGTCAAGGTCGCCGCGATGCCGGAAGCGGCGCCGGCTGAAGTTGCGCCGCGCAAGCCCGTCGCAATACCGGCCGAACGCAAGCCGGCCCGCCAGGCGGCCCCGCGTGGCGCCGACGACACGGCCGGCGTCGGCACGATCACGCACGACATCAGTCCGCAGCAGATGGCGGAAAACACCTATCGCCGCGCGCTGGTGGCCTTGCAGGAAGGCCGCATCAGCGCCGCCTTGGCCGACCTCGACCGCGCGCTGGAAATCGATCCGCGCAACGAAGCGGCGCGCCAGACCAACATCAGCCTGCTGCTGGAACAAAAGCGCAACGATGACGCCGTGCGCCAGTTGCGTCTGGCGCTGGGCATCGATCCGCGCCAGCCCGGCCTGGCGATGGTGCTGGCGCGCCTGCAATTGGAGAAGGGCGGTCCGGCGCTGGAAACCTTGATGACGACCTTGCCGTACGCCGGCAACAGCGCCGAGTACCAGGCCTTCCTGGCCGGCGTGCTGCAGCGCGAGCAGCGTCACACCGAGGCGGCGCAATACTATCGTGAGGCGCTCAAGCTGGCGCCGCGCAACGGCGTGTGGTGGATGGGGCTGGGCATTTCGCTGCAAGCGGACATGCATCTGCCGGAAGCGCGCGAAGCCTATCGCCGCGCCCGCGCGTCGAACGGCCTGTCGCCGGAGCTGCAAGCCTTCATCGACCGCAAGATCGATTCCCTGTCGCGCTAGAGGCTGGCCTGCTGGCCCCAGATCTGCTTCATGCTGAAACGGATCGACGCCTCGTCTTCGCTCAAGGCCTCGGCTATCGTACCGGCCTCGTCGGCGGCGCTGCGCAGCGGGGCCGGTGACAACACCGCACCCGATGGATCGCGCAGGCAATGGATCAGCACACCACCGGCGCCACCCGGACGGCGACTGATCACGCCGATCTCTCCACTTTGCAATCGCACCAGCGCGCCCGGCGGGAAATCGCCCAGCTCGCGCTGGAACACCTGCACCAGCATGGCGTCGACCGGCGCCGCCTTGTCTTCGATCAGGTTGCGCAAGGCCAGGTTGGGCAGGATGGAACGGCGGTAATTGCGGGCCGACACCTGCGCGCAATAACGATCGGCCAGGCTCAGCAGCTTGGCGTTCTGCGTCACCTCGGGGCTGGCGACGCCGGCCGGATAACCGCTGCCTTCGTCGTTCTCATGGTGCAGCAGCACGCAGGAGATCCACTCGTCGTCCTGGATGCCGGCGCATTTGAGCATGTCCACGCTTTCCTCCGGATGGCGGCGGACAATGGACATTTCCTCGCTGGTCAGCGGGGTGTTCTTGTTCTGGAAGGTGTCGTTGTGGCGCAGCATGCCGACGTTCATCGTCAGCGCGGCGGCCGTCACGGTCAGCGTTTCGGTGGCGTTCTTGTTGAGGCTGCGGGCGATCACTACCACCACCACGGCCGTCTCGATGCAATGGCGCACCGCGTAGCTGCCGGCGATCTGGCACAGGAAGATGCAGGCCAGCGCGATGTCGGGATTGAGGTCGACCGCGTGGATCACGTCGCGCGCGATGTCGCGCAATTCGCTCTCGGCGTTGTGTTCGTTGCGCAGGTTTTGCAGCAGCCGCTCCAGCCGGCGGTTGGACTGGTTGAGCAAGTGCAGCACCGATGGCGGCGGCTCTGGTTCCGCGAACTCGCCCGCTGTGAGGGGCGCGTCTGCTTGGTTGGTATCGGCCATGATTCTTGTCCCCGAATTAAACTTTGCCCAGTCGCTCCAACGCGAGTGCCAGGGTCTCATCTTTTTTGGCAAAGCAGAAGCGGACGATGCCCGATTCCTTGCCCTGCTGGTAAAACGCCGATACCGGTATCGCCGCCACCTTGATCTCGGTGGTCAGCCACTCCGCAAACTGCGCTTCCGTTTGCGTTGAAATTTTGTCGTAGCGCACGCACTGGAAATAGGTGCCGTCGGCCGGCAGCAGTTCGAAGCGCGAGCCCTTCAGGCCGTTGCGGAACAGGTCGCGCTTGCGCTGATAGAAGGCCGGCAGATCCAGGTAGGGTTTGGGATCGCTCATGTAGCTGGCGATGCCGTGCTGCATGGGCGTGTTGACGCTGAAGACGTTGTACTGGTGCACCTTGCGGAACTCCGCCGACAACGCGGCCGGCGCGGCCACGTAGCCGATCTTCCAGCCGGTGACGTGGTAGGTCTTGCCGAAGCTGGAGACGACGAAGGCGCGCGCCGCCAGTTCCGGATGGCGGCACACCGATTCGTGGCGCTGGCGGTCGTAGACCATGTGTTCGTAGACTTCGTCCGACAGGATCAGCACGTCCGTGCCGCGCACGATGTCGGCCAGCGCGTCCAGGTCGGCCGCGCGCAGCACGCTGCCGGTGGGGTTGTGCGGGCTGTTGATGACGATCAGGCGGGTGTTGCCGTTGACCGCGGCCGCTACCTCGGACCATGGCACCGAATAGCCGTCGGCGCCGGCCTGCATCGGCACCAGCACCGGCACGCCGCCGGCCAGCGTAATGGCCGGCACGTAGCTATCGTAGCTCGGTTCGATGACGATCACCTCGTCGCCCGGATGCACGCAGCACAGGATGGCGGTGGTCAGCGCCTCGGTGGCGCCGGCGGTCACGGTGATGTCGGTGTTGACGTCGTACTGGTGGCCGTAGATGGCGGCGATCTTGTCGACGATGGCGTGGCGCAGCACCGGCGCGCCGGTCATCATCGGATATTGGTTGAAATCGGCCTGCATGGCGTCGTTGACGGCTTGCAGCAGGCTGCGCTCGCAGGAAAAATCAGGGAAACCCTGCCCCAGGTTGACGGCGTTCGCTTGCGCGGCCAGCACGGACATGCGGGTGAACACGGTGGTGCCGACGGCCGGCAGGCGGCTGGTCAAGGTCGGCGTGGTCGGCGTGCTGTTCGGCAGATTATTGCGGCTATTCATGGCGGCTGTAGAGTGGACAGATAGCCTATTCTAGCTCAGCGCGCCGGGTTTAGTGTGGTGAAAAAACCTTAACTTTCCGGGCTCCACGCCTCTGGCACGATGACTTTGAACATGCCGGCCTTGGCCAGCCGGCGGGCCAGTTTCAGCAGCGCCTTGTCCTTGGTGATGAGGATGGCGGCGTTGGCGTCGCGCGCCACTTCGAGGAACTTCTGGTCGTCCTTGTCGGTGCAGACCGGCAGGCGGATGCCGGACTCGGGCGGGGCGACCACGGTGATCAGCTGGTCAAAGCGGGCGGCGGCCAGCGGGCGGGAATCGTCGTCCAGCGGCAGGTGCTTGTAGTGCAGCACGATGTTGTACTCGTCGCGGCAATCGGAGCGGGTGATGGCTTCGACCGTGCCGTTTTCCAGCGCGGCCAGCAGCGCGGCCCAGCGCGGGTCCTTGAACACGAACAGGTCGAGGCAGACGTTGGTATCGATAACGATGCGCGTCGGTGTGAGTTTCTCTGGAACAGGTATCATGTGCTTAGTTCGTAAAAATGTTTATCTGGAATCTTATGCTGATAGTGCTTTCGCCTGCAAAAAGTCTCGACCTCGAGACCCCTCCGACCACCAAGTTGCACTCCCAACCTGATTTTCTCGACCACTCGGCCCAGCTGATAGCCCGCCTGCGCGAATTTTCGCCGGTGCAGATCGGCGAGCTGATGGACCTGTCCGACAACCTGTCGGCGCTCAACGTTGCCCGCTACGCAAGCTGGACCCACGACACCGCCGAAGGGCGCCAGGCCGTGATGGCCTTCAACGGCGACGTCTACGGCGGCCTGGACGCGCGCAGCCTCAAGCCGGTCCAGCTCGATTACGCGCAAGCGCGCATCCGCATCCTGTCCGGCCTGTACGGCATGTTGCGGCCGCTGGACCTGATCCACCCGCACCGGCTGGAAATGGGCACCCGCCTGGCCAATCCGCGCGGCAAGGACCTGTACGCCTTCTGGGGCGAGACCATCACCGAGGCGCTCAACCAGACCGCGGCCGAGCAGGGCGCCGAGACGCTGGTCAACCTGGCGTCCGAGGAATATTTCAAGTCGGTCAAGCCCAAGCTGCTGGACGTGCCGGTGATCACGCCGCAGTTCGAAGACTGGAAAAACGGCAAATACAAGATCATTTCGTTCTACGCCAAGCGCGCGCGTGGCCTGATGGCGCGTTTCGCCGCCGTCAAAGGCATCACCGATCCGCAGAAACTGAAGAAATTCAACGTCGACGGTTATGCCTTCGACAAGAAGGATTCGGACGACAAAACCTGGATTTTCCGCCGCCGGCTTGAATAAACCCACTGGGGTCAAGTCTGACATTCGGACACGAGCTCCGCCGTAGGCGCTGTTACGGCAGAGCTCGTGTCCGAATGTCAGACTTGACCCCGTTGTAAATAATAAAAAACCGGGACCTGGGTCCCGGTTTTTGTCAGCTTTTAACTTAGTTCCAGAGCTTCCACCAGTGACGTTCGGCTTTTTTGCCTTCGTCCAGGAACTTGCTGGCAGGGTAGTTCAGCTTGAACACGCGCATGGTGTCGTCGCGCAGTTCGGTCATGCCCAGCTTGTCGTAGCTGCGGATCATGATGAACAGCGCTTCTTCGATCGCCGGCGAGTCGCGGTAGTCGTTCATGATGCCCATGGCGCGGTTGGCCGCTGCCAGGTAGGCGCCGCGACGGTAGTAGTAACGCGCCACGTGAACTTCATACGAAGCCATCGCATTGATCAGATAACGCATACGATCCAGCGAATCCGGCGTATACTTGCTGTTTGGGAACTTGTCCACCAGCTGTTTGAAGGCCGCGTAAGCTTCGCGCGTGGCTTTCGGGTCGCGTTCGGTGGCATCCTGCTCGTAGATGAAGTTCAGGAAGCCGATCTGGTCGTTGAAGTTGATCAGGCCGCGCAGGTAGTACATGTAGTCGACGTTGGCGTGGTTCGGGTGCAGCTTGATGAAGCGCTCCACGGCTGCCAGCGCCTGGGCCTGGTCCTGGGATTTGTAGTAGGCGTAAGCGATCTGCATCTGCGCCTGCTGGGCGTAGGTGCCGAACGGATAGCTCGATTCCAGCTTCTCGTACAACTGAATTGCGCGTTCGTAGTGCTGGCCTTCCAGCTCTTCGCTCGCCTCCGAGTATAATTTCGTAGCGCTCCAACCTTTAGTCTCGTCGATTTTCTCCGAGAACAAACCGCAAGCGGACAAACTAAGCAGAACCAACGTTGCTGCGACTACTTTCAATTTTTTTTGCATATGTTTTGCAAGAAGCTGTTTAACCAAAGTTTTACAATAGGCTGATTATAGCCGATGGGAATGCTGTGATATTAACTCCAAAGCCGAATTTGGCCGAATCTTCCTCCGATCACGAATCCGACGCCGACCTGCTGCACCTCGAGGACGCGCAAGACGGTGATGTTGGCGAGGATGACGGTCTGGCTCCGATCCAACTGGAACTGACCCCCGAAGTCTGCGGCCAACGCCTGGACAAGGTGATTTCCCACCTGGTGCCGCAATTCTCGCGCGGCCGCCTGCAAATGTGGATCACCGACGGCTTCGTCACTGTCGATGGCAAACCGGCCAAAAGCACCAAGGACACCGTCTACGGCGACGAGAAGATCGTCATTCTGCCCCAACCGGCGCCGGAAGACGAGGCTTTTAAACCGGAACCGATGGAACTTAACATCGTTTACGAAGACGAGCACCTGATGGTCATCAACAAACCGGCCGGCCTGGTGGTCCATCCTGGCGCCGGCAACTGGTCCGGCACGCTGTTGAACGGCCTGCTGCACCACTGCCCGCAGCTGTCGGGCGTGCCGCGCGCCGGCATCGTCCACCGGCTGGACAAGGATACCAGCGGCCTGATGGTGGTCGGCAAGACCTTGCCGGCCCAGACCGACCTGGTGCGCCAGCTGGCCGCGCGCACCGTCAAGCGCGAGTATTTCGCCATCGTCTGGGGCATGCCGCGCATCAGCGGCACGATCGACTCGTCGATGGGCCGCCACCCGAAAGACCGCATCAAGATGGCGGTGTCGACCGGCATGGGCTCCAAGCCGGCCATCACCCACTACCAGGTGCTGGGCGGCGGCAAGCTGGGCGAAGGCCGTCCCGTGACCCTGGTTCAGTGCCGTCTGGAAACCGGCCGCACCCACCAGATTCGCGTCCACATGATGTCGATCGGTTTCCCGCTGGTGGGCGACACCACCTACGGCAAGCAGCACCTGGCCGACTATTTTCCGCGCCAGGCGCTGCAGGCGCGTCGCCTGGGGTTGGTGCATCCGGCCACCGGCGAGCAATGCGAGTGGACCGTGCCGCTGGCCGACGATTTTGCCGAGCTGCTGACGCGCGCCGGCATCGAGGTACCGGAAGGTATCTGATGTCGACGCCGTCACACTGGCTGGTCCCGCATTGGCCTGGCTTGCCAGGCAATGTGGGGGCGTTGTCGACCACGCGGCGGGGCGGCGTCAGCCCTGTGCCGTATGACGACGGCATGGGCGGCGGCGGCCTGAACCTGGGCACCCACGTCGGCGACCAGCCGCACAATGTGGCCCGCAACCGCGAAATCCTGTGTGCCTTGCTGCCGGGAAGGCCAGCCTGGCTGTCGCAGGTGCACGGCACGGCGGTGGTCGATGTGGCCCGGATCGGGCCGCAGGAGGTGCCGGAGGCGGACGCCAGTTTCTCGTCCGCGCCGGGCAAGCCCTGCGTCATCATGACGGCCGACTGCCTGCCGGTGCTGTTCTGCGATGTCGAAGGCAAGACCGTGGCGGCCGCGCACGCGGGCTGGCGCGGATTGGCCGCCGGCGTGCTGGAACATACTGTGGAATCGATGCGCGCGGCCGGCGCCGGCGAGCTGATGGCCTGGATGGGCCCGGCGATCGGCGCCTACCAGTTCGAGGTCGGCAATGAGGTGAAGCAAGCTTTCCTCAACGGTGCGGTCGACGCATCCGGCGTGCGCCACGTGGAAGCGGCGTTTACCCCGGTAGCCGGCAAGCCGGGCAAGTACCTGGCCGATATCTACGCGCTGGCGCGCTACGTGCTGCATCGGGCAGGGGTGATGCAGGTGCATGGCGGCGAGTTCTGCACCGTGTCCAATTCCGGCCGCTTTTACTCCTACCGGCGCGACGGCGTCACCGGCCGGCAGGCGGCGCTGATCTGGATCAAATGAATCGACGCGGCGCTGGCTTAGTCTTCGGCTGCGGTTTGGGCCGCGGCTTGACGGGCCTCGTGTGCCGCCAATTCGGCCGCGCGGCGCCGGGCTTTGCGCTTGCCGGTGCCCGAGATGTAAATCAACGTGCTCAAGGGCAGCACGCAGTAGAACAAAAACGTTACAATTCCCGCAACGACGGTGGGCTCGGTCAGAGCCATCAGTCCGACCACGTAGATCCAAGCAATAGCAACAATCAGCATCAGCAGCCCAGTTAAAGATATTTAAACTATTTTTAGGGAATCAAACATGAATTTGCCAGATCCTCAAGCCATTGCCAACGCCTGGATGTCGCAGATGAGCGACCCCGGTCAGTGGCAATCCTGGTTCAATATGGCGCCCACCACCGACGCCAATCCGCTGGCCGCCATGATGCAGGATGTGGGCGCCTCGGTGAAACCAGAGGCCATGGAGCAGCTGAAAAACCAGTATCTGCAAGATTTTGGCGATTTATGGCAGGAGTTCTTGTCCGGCAAGTCGCCCGATGTGGCCGACCGCCGCTTCACCTCGTCCGCCTGGCAGGGCAATCCCATGTCGTCGTTCAATGCGGCATCATACCTGCTCAACGCCAAATTCCTGAATGCCATGGTCGACACGGTCGACACCTCGAGCCAGCAAAAGCAGAAGATCCGCTTTGCCGTGCAGCAGATCATCGACGCCATGTCGCCGGCCAACTTCCTGGCCACCAATCCCGAAGCCCAGCAAAAGCTGATCGAAACCAAGGGCGAGAGCCTGACCAAGGGCCTGGCCAATATGCTGGCCGACATGAACAAGGGCCATATCTCGCTGTCGGACGAATCGGCGTTCGAGGTCGGCCGCAACCTGGCCACGACCGAGGGCACGGTGGTGTATGAAAATCCGCTGTTCCAGCTGATCCAGTACAAGCCGGCCACGGCCACGGTGCACCAGCGCCCGCTGCTGATGGTGCCGCCCTGCATCAACAAGTTCTACATCCTTGATTTGCAACCGGAAAACTCGTTGGTGCGCTTTGCGGTGGAGCAGGGCAACAGTGTGTTCCTGATCTCGTGGAGCAATCCCGACCAGTCGCTGGCTGGCACCACCTGGGACGATTATGTCGACCAGGGCGTGATCGAAGCGATCCATGTGGTGCAGGATATCAGCGGCCAGGACCAGATGAACATGCTGGGCTTCTGCGTCGGCGGCACGCTGGTGTCGACGGCGCTGGCGGTGCTGGCGGCGCGAGGCGAGAAGCCGGCCTCCAGCCTGACCCTGCTGACCACCTTCCTTGACTTTAGCGACACCGGCGTGCTGGACGTGTTTGTCGACGAAGCCCAGGTTTCGATGCGCGAGCAGCAGCTGAAGGGCGGCGGCCTGATGCCGGGCCGCGACCTGGCCAGCACCTTCTCCAGCCTGCGTCCGAACGACCTGGTGTGGAACTACGTGCAGTCCAACTACCTGAAGGGCAACGAACCGCCGCCGTTCGACCTGCTGTACTGGAACTCGGACAGCACCAATTTGCCGGGCCCGATGTTCTGCTGGTATCTGCGCAACACCTACCTGGAAAACCAGCTCAAGACCGGCAAGCTGAAAGTGGCGGGCCAGAAGGTCGACCTGAGCAGCATCGAGGCGCCGGCCTTCATCTACGGCTCGCGCGAAGACCACATCGTGCCGTGGATGTCGGCCTTCAGTTCGATGAACATCCTCAATCCGGGCAAGGTCAAGGCCAACCGTTTTGTGCTGGGCGCGTCCGGTCACATCGCTGGCGTGATCAACTCGGTCGCGAAGAACAAGCGCAGCTACTGGACCAACGACAAGCCGCTGGGCCGTGCCGCCGCCAAGCCGCAGGATGGCGAAGCATGGATGGCCGGCGCGACGGAAAACCCCGGCAGCTGGTGGCCGGAATGGGCCAAGTTCCTGGCCGAGCACGGCGGCAAAGACGTCAAGCCCAAGGCCAAGCCCGGCAATGCCCGCTACCAGGCCATCGAACCGGCCCCCGGCCGCTATGTGAAGGTACGTGCAGATTAATTTCAGCAGGGAAAAAGCATACTATTGTCTATCTGTAAATTTGGTTGCGTTGCAATAAAACCCAAAAGTTATATCAGATTGTGCAAGACATGCTTTTTCCCCTCTATAATAGAAAAAGTAGGCTAGTGGGAAAGCGGACCGAAGTTCGCTTTTTTTTCGAATTGTTAGAGTACGCGCTGCGGCGCAATAAGTGGACTTGTGATGAGTAGTGCGAAAAAAAATGCTGAACGCCTGATTAAGAAATATCCGAATCGCCGTCTGTACGACACGCAGACCAGTTCCTACATCACGCTGACCGACGTCAAGCAGCTGGTGCTGGACAATGAAGAATTCACCGTGGTCGACGCCAAGAGCAATGAAGACCTGAGCCGCAGCATCCTGCTGCAGATCATCCTGGAAGAAGAGGCCAGCGGCGCGCCGATGTTCTCCAGCGACGTGCTGGCGCAGATCATCCGCTTCTACGGCCACGCCATGCAGGGCATGATGGGTTCCTACCTGGAAAAGAACGTCCAGGCCTTCACCGACATCCAGCGCAAGTTCACCGGCACCACCGCCGGCGGCCTGGAAGGCAAGCCCTTCAGCCCGGAAATGTGGACCCAGTTCATGAACGTCCAGGGCCCGATGATGCAGGGCATGATGAACAACTACATCGACCAGAGCAAGAGCCTGTTCGTGCAGATGCAGGAACAGATGCAAAGCCAGAGCAAGAACATCTTCGGCACCTTCCCCTTCGTTCCGGGCGTGCCACCGACCGACAAGAAGTAATCCTTCACGGTCCGCAGCAGTCAAGACGGCACAGCCACCTCGGTCGCTGTGCCGTTTTTGTAGCCAAGTTACAAAAACTCCAGAATTTCGTTGACACCAGAATTTCTTCAGTAGTACTATCGACAACATCGGTGGAAGCGCTTCCACTTCACGCATAGACGAAGGAGTTGCTGTGGTAGTTGATGCATCAGTTGCACTGGAACAGACGTTCTCGCCGCCGGCCGATTCGGTCCTGTGGAACAAGGATTTCCTGCTGGGCGCCGCCACGGCGGCCTACCAGATCGAGGGCGCCGTCGCCGAAGACGGCCGCATTCCCTCGATCTGGGACACCTTCTCGGCCACGCCGGGCAAGACGCTGGCCGGCGACACCGGCGCCGTCGCCTGCGACCACTACCACCGCTGGCCGGAGGATATCGAACTGCTGGCCAGCCTGAACGTCGGCGCCTATCGCCTGTCGATCTCCTGGCCGCGCGTGATGACGCAAGACGGCCAGCCGAACCAACTGGGCATCGCCTTCTACCGCAAGCTGCTGACGGCGCTGCGCGCCAAGGGCCTGAAGACCTACGTCACGCTGTACCACTGGGATCTGCCGCAACACCTGGAAGACCAGGGCGGCTGGGTCAACCGTGACACCGCCTACCGCTTCGCCGAATACGCCGACATGATCAGCAAGGAGCTGGCCGGGCTGGTGGACGCCTGGGCCACGCTGAACGAGCCGTGGTGCTCGGCCATGCACGGCTACGGCACCGGCCACCACGCGCCGGGCAAGCAGGACGTGGTCTTCGCCACGCAGGCCATGCACCATCTGCTGCTGGGCCACGGCCTGGCGGTGGCGCACCTGCGGGCCAACGATCCGGCGGCGCAGGTGGGCATTGTCGCCAATGTCGGCCGGGGCACCAGCACCGGCGGCAGCGCCGCCGACCAGCGCGCGGCCTGGCTCTTTGAACTTCAGCACAACAACTGGGTGCTCGATCCGCTGCTGAAGAAGTCCTATCCATCGGCGCTGTGGGAACTGTGGCCGGGCGCCGAACCGCTGATGCTGGCCGGCGACATGGACATCATCGGCAGCAAGCTCGATTTCCTGGGCATCAATTACTACTTCCGCACCAACGTCGTCAGCGACGGCAAGCACGGTTATCACGAAGTGGACCTGGAGGGCGTGGAGCGCACGCAGATGGGCTGGGAGGTCTACCCGGACGGCCTGCGCCACCTGCTGGTCGGCTTCCACCGCGACTACCCGAACCTGCCGCCGATCTACATCACCGAAAACGGCATGGCCACCGACGATGAGGTGGTGGGCGGCGAAGTGGACGACCGCCAGCGCATCTCGTTCCTGAACCGTCACCTGGAGGCGGTGAACCAGGCGGTGAAGGCGGGCGTCGATGTGCGCGGCTACTTTATCTGGTCGCTGATGGACAATTTTGAATGGGCCTTCGGATACGAGCGTCGTTTCGGTATTATCCATGTCGACTACGCCACGCAAAAGCGCACGCTGAAGCGCAGCGCCAGGCTGGTGGCGCAATTTTTGGCCGAGAGATCCGCAAAAAGTTAGACATCCGGCAAAGCTATCCGAATAAAATGGGCGCTCGACGCCCACTGGGAGACAGAATGTTCAAGGCTTCAAAACTGGCGGGCGCCATCGCGCTTGCCGTGGCGGCATGCGGCGCAGCCCATGCACAAGCACCGTTGAAAGCGACGGTGATCCACTGGTGGACGTCGGGCGGCGAATCCCAGGCGGTCAAGCAGTTCGCGGACGTGTACAACAAGGCCGGCGGCCTGTGGATCGACAACGCCATCGCCGGCGCCGACCAGTCGCGCGCCACCACCATCAACCGCATCGTCGGCGGCAATGCGCCGACGGCCGCGCAGTTCAACACCTCCAAACAGTTCCGCGATTTCGTCGAACAGGGATTGCTGAACAACGTCGACGACGTGGCAGCCGCCGGCAAGTGGGACCAGATCATGCCGCCGTCGATCCTGGCCGCGATCAAGATCAACGGCCATTTCTACGCCGCGCCGGTGGACATCCATATGCCGGCCTGGTTCTTCTATTCCAAGGCCGCGTATAAAAAAGCCGGCATCACCAACGAGCCGCAGACCTGGGACGAGTTCCTGGCGCAGCTGGCCAAGTTGAAGGCTGCGGGCCTGGTGCCGCTGGCCTTCGGTGGCCAGGTATGGCAGGAGAAGATCACCTTCGACGCCATCTTCGCGATGGTGGGCGGCTCCGACTTGTACCTGAAGGTGTACCGCGACCGCGACCAGAAAGCCGTGATGTCGCCGGCCTTCAGGCAGGTGCTGGTCGACTTCAAGAAGCTCAAAGCCTTTGTGGATGCAGGCTCGCCGGGCCGCAACTGGAACGACGCGACGGCGATGGTCGTCAGCGGCAAGGCCGGTGTGCAGATCATGGGCGACTGGGCCAAGGGCGAGTTCTCGTCGGCCAAGCAAGTGGCGGGCAAGGACTTCGGCTGCTTCCCCGGCTTCGGCCCGAAAGCGCCATACATCGTCGCCGGCGATGCCTTCGTGTTCCCGAAAACCACGGACGCCAACGCCATCAAGGCGCAGAAGCTGCTGGCGACGGTGGTCACTTCTCCGGCCGCGCAGGTGGCCTTCAATTCGCGCAAGGGGGCGATCCCGATCCGTGGCGACGTCGATGAATCGACGCTCGACATCTGCGCCAAGCAGGGCCTGGCCATCATCAAGGACAAGAGCCGTCAGCTGCCGAACGCCGAAATGCTGGCGACGCCGGACACCACTGGCGCCTTGCAGGACGTGCTGACCAGCTACTGGAACAAGAACCAGTCGCCGGACGACGCGCAAAAAGCCTTTGCCCGCGCGCTGAAGGACCAATAAGCCATGGCCAAGAAGCGTCAAAGCGTTTCCATCGCCGCCTACATCGCCATGATCCCGATGGCCTTGACGGTGCTGCTGGCCTACCTGGGCACGATGTTGTGGACGGCCCGCGTGTCGGTCAGCAGCTCGCGCACCTTCCCGGCCAGCGACTTTGTCGGCGCCTCGCAGTACATCCGCTTGTTTAACAACGAGCGCTGGCTGCTGTCGCTGCAAAACGTCGCCGTGTACGGTGTGCTGTTCATCGCTGCCTGCCTGGTCATCGGCTTCCTGCTGGCGGTGTTCATCGACCAGAAGGTGATGGCTGAAGGCGCGCTGCGCACCATCTTCCTGTATCCGTATGCGATGTCATTCGTGGCCACGGGCCTGATCTGGCAGTGGATATTGAATCCCGAACTGGGCATCCAGGAAGTGCTGCACAAGCTGGGGTTCGCCGACGCCAAGTTCGACTGGATCGTCGACCAGGACATGGCGATCTACACCATCGTCATCGCCACCGTGTGGCAAGCCTCCGGGCTGGTGATGGCGCTGATGTTGTCCGGCCTGCGCGGCGTGGACGAGGAATTGTGGAAGGCCGCCCGCATCGACGGCATCCCACGCTGGCGCGTCTACGTCAGCATCGTGCTGCCAATGCTGGGGGCATCCGTCTCCACCGCCTTCGTGCTGCTGTTCGTCATGGTGGTGAAGGTGTTCGACTCGGTGGTCGCGATGACGCAGGGCGGTCCGGGCACGGCCAGCGAAGTGCCGGCCAAGTTCATCATGGATTACCTGTTCGGCCGCGCCAATATCGGTCTCGCTTCGGCTGCGTCGATCGTGCTGCTGTCCACGGTGCTGGCCATCGTCGCGCCGCTGTACTATGTGCGCAACCGCCGCGCGGCCAAGGGGGCATGATGGGACAGGTCGTCAAACTCGATAAGGCAGGAATGGAAAAAGCAGCAGGGCTGGCGCCGGGAGCCGCCGCCAACGACAGCACCGCAGGCGCGCCGCCGGCCATCAAGCCGCGCCGCAAGCTGGCGTGGACGCCGGCCCGCATCGGCGTCTACGGCTTCCTGATCGTGGCGGCGCTGTTCTTCCTGCTGCCGCTGTACGTGATGCTGGTGACGTCGGTCAAGCCGATGGAGGAGATCCGCCTCGGCACGCTGTTCGCGCTGCCGATGCATGCGACACTGGAGCCGTGGCTGCAGGCGTGGCAGTCGGCCTGTACAGGACTGGAATGCAACGGTATCCGCGGTGGCTTCTGGAACTCGGTCGCCATTGTGGTGCCGAGCACCATCCTGTCGATCGCCATCGGCGCGGTGAACGGCTATGCGCTGTCGTTCTGGCGGCCGCGCGGCGCGGGGCTGCTGTTCGCGATCCTGATGATGGGCGCCTTCATTCCGGTGCAGGTGATGGTGTATCCGCTGGTGCGCGTGCTGGCTGCGGTCAATCTGTTCAGCTCTTTGCCGGGCATTGTGCTGATCCACACCATCTTCGGCATGCCGGTGATGACGCTCTTGTTCCGCAACTACTACGCGGCGCTGCCGATGGAATTGTTCAAGGCCGCCCGTATCGACGGCGGCGGTTTCTGGCGCATCTTCTTGCAGCTGATGTTGCCGATGTCGACGCCGGTGATCGTGGTCGCCGTCATCATGCAGGTCACGGGCATCTGGAACGACTTCCTGCTTGGCCTGGTGTTCGCGGGCTCCGAACATTTGCCGATGACGGTCCAGCTGAACAACATCATCAACACCACCACCGGCGAGCGCCTGTACAACGTCAACATGGCTGCGACCATCCTGACGTCGGTCGTGCCGCTGGCTCTCTATTTCATTTCCGGCCGCTGGTTCGTGCGCGGCATCGCCTCCGGCGCTGTGAAGGGTTAAACATGTCTAACGTAGCTATTCGTAATCTGCAGATCCAGCTGGGCGGCAACAAGGTCATCGAGTCGTTGAACCTGGACGTGAAAGCAGGGGAGTTCGTGGTGCTGCTGGGCCCATCGGGCTGCGGAAAATCGACGCTGCTGCATTCCATCGCCGGCTTGATCGACACCACCTCCGGACAGATCGAAATCGGCGGCAAGGACATGACCTGGGCCGACCCGAAAGATCGCGGCATCGCGCTGGTGTTCCAGTCGTACGCGCTGTATCCGACCATGAACGTGGAGGCCAATATGTCCTTCGGGCTGCGCATCAACGGCACACCGAAGGCGGAAATCGCCCGTCGCGTCGCGCGCGCTTCGGACATGCTGCAACTGGGGCCGCTGTTGAAGCGCAAGCCGGCCAACCTGTCCGGCGGCCAGCGTCAGCGTGTGGCGATCGGACGCGCCATCGTGCGCGAAGCGGACGTGATGCTGTTCGACGAACCACTGTCGAACCTCGACGCCAAGCTGCGCACCGAACTGCGGCGCGAACTCAAACAGCTGCACAAACAGCTGGGCGCCACCATGATCTACGTGACCCACGACCAGGTCGAGGCAATGACGCTGGCGCAGCGCATGGCAGTGATGAAGGGCGGCGTGGTGCAGCAGTTCGATACTCCTGCCAACATCTACAGCGAGCCGGCTAACCTGTTCGTCGCCACCTTCCTTGGTTCGCCGGGCATGAACCTGTTCAAGGGCAGCCTGGAACAGGAGGGCGGACGCACCGTGTTCCGCAACGCACACATGTCCGTCGATGTGACGGATTATCCCTTCAAGCAGCAGCCAGCCAGCAAGCACGAATGTGTGCTGGGCGTGCGGCCTGAAGACATCGACGTCGGCAATTGCGACGGCGCTGAAAACGTGGTGTGCGCATCGGTCTCGCTGATCGAGGCGATGGGCGCGCACCGCGTGTTGTGGCTGGACTTTCACGGCACCCAGGTCGCGGGCATCGTGCAGGACCAGCAGCATCTGGAAACCGAGAAAGACATCAGCTTCTCGATCCGCACCAAGCGCATCTCACTTTTCGACGGGGCCAGCGAACAGCGGCTCTAAAACCGTTGGGGGTCAGTTCCGGGCCGCCACGGTATGGCCCGCCGCGTCGGTGCGTCTTGCGGTGGTACCGGTTCCACTCGTGTATAAACTGTCATAGAGAACAGGGCACGCCAACTTAATTGATGGAAGAAGCGAGGATAGACAAAATGAAGAAAACGATTTTAGCCTTGAGTATCGCGCAGATCGCGCAGTTCGCATTTGCCGGCGGCGCCCTGGCGCAGCAGGCCGCGCCGGTGGCGCAAGCGGGCGGCGAAGTGGAAAAGATCATCGTCACCGCCACCCGCCGCGACACGCTGGTGCAGGACACGCCGCTGGCGATCACCGCCTACACGCAGGACACGCTGGTCAACAACCAGGTCAAGGACCTGGCGACGATGACCGCCATGGTGCCTAGCCTGGTGGTGGAACCGCACAGCGATTCGGGCGGCGTGCACGTCTACATGCGCGGCGTCGGCTCGGCCAACCATACTGAGTTGGGCGATCCTGCCGTGGCGTTCTATGTCGATGGCATTTATGTGCCGCGCCCTCAAGGCGCGACGGCGCTGATGTATGACCTGAACCACGTCGAGGTCGCGCGCGGCCCCCAAGGTACGCTGAACGGCCGTAACTCGACCGCCGGCGCGGTCAACCTGGTGTCCGGCGCGCCCAGCACCGCCAAGACTTTCGGCTCCGCCAGCATCACGCTGGGCGACTACCATCATATCCAGGCCCAGGCCATGATGAACATCCCGCTCAGCGAGGACATCGCGTTGCGCATCGCAGCCATCAAGGACCAGCACGACGGCTACGTCGACTTCCTCAAAGGATCGAACGTCCAGCCGGGCACCAAAAAATACGGCGCCGGCGACCAGCAGGGCGCGCGCGCCTCGCTTCTGTGGAAGTTCTCGCCAGACCTGAAGGCCACCTTCATCGGCGATTACTACAGCGACACCGGCGCCGGCAACATCTACCTGTCGGCCGAACCGAAAGCTGGCCAGGACCTGCGTTCGGCGCTGATCGACACGCCGGGCACGCTGGACCAGTCCATCATCAGCGCCAAGGCCAAGGTTGAATGGCGTCCAATGGACGGCCTGGCTACGCAGTACCTGGGCGCGTGGAGCCGTTTGAAGCGCACCAACGGCAGCGATGCCGACGCCGGTTTCTACCCCGGCTTCAAGGCCGAGAACCGCACCGAGTGGAGCCAGTTCGACAGCGTCTCCAACGAGATCCAGCTGCGCTCCGATTCGGATTCGCCGCTGCAATGGGTGGGCGGCCTGTTCTTCTTCCGCGAGAAAAACAAGATCCGCTTCGACATCGACCGCAGCCAGATCTCGCAGGCGATGCTGGACCAGGATATCGCCAGCGGCAGCGTGATCTTCGTGCAGCCGACCGTCGGCCAGTATGCGTCGGCGATGTCCTTCATCCAGGGCGACCGCGAGCTGCATTCGAAAGCCGTGTTCGCGCAGGCCAGCTACGACATCGATCCGCTGTGGAAGGTCACCGGCGGCGCGCGCTACACCAAGGACCACAAATTCGACATCGGTGGCCAGAACTGGGCCTGCCCGAACTGGCCGGACAACGCGCCGCGCGGCACCGTCAACCTGACGCCGAACCAGATCGCGCAGCTGGTCACGCCGGGCGTCGGTACCATCAACACCCACAACATCGGCCCCGGTGGGGTGGTGAACCAGCAGACCTGCGGCAATACCTACGGCGACAACACGGCCGACCTGAAATACGGCCAGTCCACGTGGCTGGGCCGCGTCGAGTACAAGCCCACCAAGGACATCCTGACCTTCGCCTCGGTGACCACCGGCTTCCACTCGCCGGCCATCGGCGACGGCGGCGCCACCACCAAGCCGGAGAAGCTGACCAGCTATGAAGTGGGCTTCAAGTCGGATCTGTTCGACCGCAAGCTGTCGCTGAACCTGGACGCGTTCTGGATGAAGTACAAGGACAAGCTGGAATCGCAGGTGGTAAATAACACGCTGCAAAACTTCAACGCGGCCGGCGCCTCGGTGAAGGGTGTTGAAGCGGAATGGAGCTATCGTCCGACCAGCGCAGATCGCTTCAGCGGCAACGCCACGTGGCTGAAGGCGCGTTATGATGATTTCCTGTCCTGCGACGTGGATGCGGCGCGCGCCAACAACCAGGCTTGCGGCACTACCGCGCCGACCGTCAATGTCGGCGGCGCCGTGTTGAAGCACGCGCCGACGTTTGCGGCGACGCTGATGTACGAGCGTGACTTCGATACCGGCAAGGGCCGCATCACGCCGCGCGCCTCGGCGCACTACGAGGCGGAATCGTTTGTCGGTTCGGGCGCGTTCAATACCGATGTGCCGGGCCATCCGGGTGTGAAGCAGCAGAAGGCCTACACCACGCTGGACCTGAGCGTGCGCTACGAGCCGTTGAACAAGGCTTACACGGCGGAGCTGTTCGTCAACAACGCGACCGACAAGGCCGTGAAGTATGACGCCATCGAAGTCTGCACACAGGTTGGCGCGCCATGCCAGCCGACGCAGCAGATCTGGGCGGCGTACTACAACAACCCGCGCACTTTTGGCGGTCGTGTGTCGATGAAGTTCTAAAAGGAAGGCCGGCGGAGATGCCGGCCTTTTTTACGATTTGCGCGGAGCGACCGAGCCGCGCATCGTCACCGTGACGGGGAATTCGCGGACGATTTCATGCTGGGTGCCGTAGCACAGGTTGAGCAGCCAGCGCACGGCGTTCTGCGTCAACTGCTGCATCGGGATATGCACCGACGTCAGGCCCGGCGACGAGTACTCTGCCGAGTAGTCATCGTCATAACCGATCACGGAGACCTTTTCCGGCACGTTGATGCCGGCGCGATGGAAGCAGGACAGGGAGCCAACCGCCATTTCATCATTGGCGCAGAACAGCCCCGTGAACTTGAGGCCCTCGTTGATCAACTGCTGCGTGGCGCTGAAGCCGCCCTCGCGCGAGAAGTCCGACTCGATCAGCCGTACCGCCGAACGTTCGATGCCGCCGCGTTGCAGCTCGGCGAAGAAGCCGTCCAGGCGCTCCTTGTTGTCCGACGTGGAGGCCGGCCCCGAGATCACCGCCAGTTCGCGGTGCCCCGCTTGCAGCAAGGTCTGCGCCGCCAGTTCGCCGCCGTGGAAATGGTCGGGGCAGAACGAGGCATCTGGCAACTGCGGGCTGCGGCGGTTCAGGAAGGCCATCTTCGGATGCATTTTTTGCAGCGAGATCAGGTCCTCGTCATACAGGTCATGACCCAGCACCACGATGCCGTCGCAATCGCGGCCGATCAGGAACTTGACCGCTTCGACCGCCTCGTCGCGCGGCGAGTTGTCGCCGCAGCCGGTGGCGACGACCACATGCCGGCGCATGGCGCGTAGCTCGACGTCGGTCTGTTTGAGGATGGTGCCATAGTAGGCGCCGAAGAAGGAGGGCGTGAAGATGCCGATCATCCCCAGCGACTGCGCCGACAGCGAGCGGCCGATGGACGAGGGGCGGAAATTGAGTTGTTCGATCGCGGCCTGGACCTTCTTCATCGCCTCGGCCGATACCGGACCGGCGCCAGAAATGGCGCGCGATGCTGTCGACATGCCTACACCGGCGAGCACTGCGACATCTTTCAGCGTTGCCACGAATTCTCCTGAACTGGGGGATGGAAGCCGCGCCGATGCGGGCCACTGGGTTAGCCTCTATCCTATCATGATCTCCCTATGGGGAATGGGGTATAATGTTCGATTGCTCGTAATTTTCATGGCGTATAAAGCAACCTATCATGCAATCGCAACCACTCAATCGTCTCCCCAAGCCCGCAACCGGCGCACCTGCGCCTAAAGTCGGCTTCGTCTCGCTCGGCTGCCCTAAAGCGCTGGTCGACTCCGAACAGATCCTGACCCAGCTGCGTGCCGAAGGCTACGAGACTGCCAAGTCCTACGACGGCGCCGATCTGGTCATCGTCAACACCTGCGGCTTCATCGACGCCGCCGTGCAGGAGTCGCTCGACGCCATCGGCGAAGCGCTGGCCGAAAACGGCCGCGTGATCGTGACCGGTTGCCTGGGCGCGAAAAAAGACGCGGCCGGCGACGACATCATCATGAAGGTGCACCCGAAGGTGCTGGCCGTGACCGGCCCGCACGCGCTGGCCGAAGTGATGGACTCGGTCCACCTGCACCTGCCCAAGCCGCACGAGCCTTTCCTGGACCTGATCCCGGCGCAGGGCATCAAGCTGACGCCGAAGCACTACGCCTACCTGAAGATTTCCGAAGGCTGCAATCACCGCTGCTCGTTCTGCATCATCCCTTCGATGCGCGGCGACCTGGTCTCGCGTCCTATCGGTGAGCTGATGCTGGAAGCGGAGAACCTGTTCAAGTCCGGCGTCAAGGAACTGCTGGTGATTTCGCAGGACACCTCCGCCTACGGCGTCGACGTCAAGTTCCGCACCGGTTTCTGGAACGGCCGCCCGATCAAGACCCACATGACGCAGCTGATGGAAGCGCTGGGTGAGCTGGCCAAGTCCTACGGCGCCTGGGTGCGCATGCACTATGTGTATCCATACCCGCACGTCGACCAGGTGATCCCGATGATGGGCGAGCATATCCTGCCTTACCTGGACATCCCGATGCAGCACGCGCATCCCGATGTGCTGAAGCGCATGAAGCGTCCTGCCAGCGGCGAGAAGAACCTGGACCGCATCCTGGCATGGCGCGCGATGAACCCGAACCTGACCATCCGTTCGACCTTCATCGCCGGCTTCCCTGGCGAGACCGAGGCCGAATTCGAATACCTGCTGGACTTCCTGAAGGAAGCACAGATCGACCGCCTGGGTTGCTTTGCCTACTCGCCGGTCGAAGGCGCCACCGCCAACGAACTGGCCAATCCGGTGCCGGAAGAAGTGCGCGAAGAGCGCCGCGGCCGCGTGATGCTGCTGCAGGAAGAGATCTCGAAAGCGCGCCTGAAGGCCAAGGTCGGCACCACCGTGCGCGTGCTGATCGATGAAGTCAACCGCAGCGGCGGCGTAGGCCGCTCCAGCGCCGACGCGCCGGAAATTGACGGCGTGGTGTACGTCAAGCCGCCATACGAGCCGCACAAGAAGCTGGCCGTCGGCCAGTTCTTCGACGTCAAGATCACCACCTCCGACGCCCACGACCTGTGGGGCGAGGCGCAATAAAGCCAGTTGTCAACGGCATGAAAAGCAGACCGCGGAAACGTCGTCTGCTTTTTTTTGCGGAAGCGTCACGGATACGCCGGTGGCGAGCTCGGCGAGATGGGGACGCCTCGCAATGCCGGTCGCGCAGCGCGATGGCAGCGGTCGGGGACCACCTTCGTGCTATTTAGTTCGGCGGTGCGCATTGAGCTGGGTCGTTACGCCGCCCTTGATCGGTTTGATAATCCGGTAATGGCGCACAGCGTTTTCGCACAGTGCCACTACTTCAAGGAGGTTTTATGCCACGCGCACTCAAAGCGTTTTCGCAAGTTGAACCACGTGCAATTCAACTCGCCGTTCCGAAAAGTAACCAGTTCAAGCTCGATCTCGCTGGACTGCACTTGACCGAGGAGCAGTTGACCGCTGTGCGGAGCGAAGCGGTCAAGGCGGCCATGCTGGCGGCGGCAGGCTTGCTACGTGGGAACGGCAAGGGCAGCGTCTTGGAAGACTTTGGAACGTTTTCGACTTTCTCGACCTTTTCCACGTTCGGGTCGGGTGCCGCCTTCGGCGGGCGGCCGATGGACATCGTTGAAAATATTAACAATCCCATCATCGGCAAGGTCATCGGTCGCGTGGAATGAAGCGCCGCCCCCTCCAACAAGGGAGACATGGCCGGCGTCGCATCGAGCTCGCTTTCTCCCTTTTATGTGGAAAAATACCATGACCGCCAGCACACAACTTCCTCAGGAAGAAAAATCCGTTCCATTTACCACATACGTTGTTAAGGTTGTCAGCCGCTGCAATCTCAACTGTGAATACTGCTATATGTACAACCTGGCGGACCGCAGCTATCGCGATCAACCGGGGGTGATGCTGCCAGATACGACCAGAGCCATGTGTCTCAGGATAGCCTCGCATGCACGTCGGCATGGCGTGCCTTGGGTGCACATCATCCTGCATGGAGGCGAGCCGTTGATGATGGGAAGGGCGCGGCTCGCCGAGTGGGTCGGGCTGGTCCGCACGTCGCTTGGGGAAATCCTGGCGTCGTTCAGCATTCAGTCGAATGGCACGCTGATCGACGACGAGTGGATAGACTTGCTCGCAGAGCTGCAGGTTCGCATCGGCATCAGCGTCGACGGGCCGAAGGTTTATCACGATATGTACAGGGTGGACCACAAGGGACGCGGGTCGTTCGACAATGTGATCTCCGCCATCCGCACGCTCCAGATGCACCCGCGGGGCAGCGAAATATTTTCCTGCGTCATGTCGGTCGTGAATCCGGACATTCCTCCAAAGATGTTGTTCGAGTTCTGGCAATTCCTGGACGTGCCGGGCTTCGATCTCAGCCTTCCTCACGCCAACCATCTGCACCCACCCCGGCGCTCTCGCATGAGCTACGGCGAATGGCTGCGGGCGTTCTTCGACCTCTGGTTCGACCAGAACCGACCTGACCGCAGCGTCCGCTACTTCGAGAACATCCTGCGCATGCTGTTCGGCTATCCAGTGAGTACCGACAACATAGGCGGCAAACCGGTTGGTGTCGTCGTGGTGGAGACCGATGGCGGCATCGAACCAACCGATGCCTTTAAATGCTGCGAGGAAGGCGTGACCAAACTCGGATTGAATGTTCATACTGCGGAGTTCGACGACCTTTACGGAATCGCCCTGGTCGAGACACTCCAGCGCGGAACGCCGGGACTGTGCGCCAGCTGCCAGGCATGTGAGCTCAACGAGGTTTGCGGCGGCGGGTATATGCCGCACCGGTACAGCAGGGAGCGCGGCTTTGATAATCCGTCGATCTATTGCGACGACCTGCAAATGCTCATACGGCACATCCGCGGCCGTGTGCTCGACTCGCTGCCGCCGCAGATGCGTGAGGCGGTTTTGGCATAGGGAGAATGGCTATGTTGGTTGGTAATTTCTGTTTGCTGGGGCCGGAGCCGGAGCCAGCCTTTTCCTCGCGTATCCAGGATGCGGTGGTCGAGCGGCTGGCGGCGATGAGCCGCGAATCCATACTGATGCACGCGGCGGCAACAGCGGACTGTGACGCCATGGCCTGGCACGCCGTGCTGGAAGGCCTTGCGCCCGAGCGCCGCCGTGCGGTCATGCTGCACCCGACATTCCGATATTGGCTCCAAGGCATGCGCAGGAGTGTACGCACAGGTCCGGACAAAGCGAACGCGGAGTTTAGCTCCCATCTTCGTGATCTGATCTGGGCCGAGGCGGTTTTGGCGGGTTGCGCGCCATCGCCGGTGCAACTCGTCACGGATGACCGTGGAGGCGTGCGTTGTCCTTCGCGCGGCCGCCACATTGAGCTGGGGAGCGCGTATGTGAAACGAGCCGTGCAGGTCATTCCCTGCCAAGGCGAAATCTTGCTGCGCACCGAAGACGGCATGGAGCGACGCCTGCCCCATGCCGACCTTGCCTCGGCCGACATCGAAACCCCGTTACCGACCATCGAGGCGAACGGTTACGATCTGACGCTATACGACACGCTGGCACATGGACAAATTCAGGTAGGTAGTCGTGACGAGTGGCTCAGGGCTAAGCTGAGCGGCACTAACCAGCGCAACGACGGCATCGACTTTTACCAGGTGGACGACGAGCTTTACCCGACGGCGCCCCCGCTTGACACGCTTGCACTCGCCCTGCAACGCCTTCATGCCCATTGGCCGGAGGCGTACGCCGATCTGCGCCAGTTCGTGCAGGTGATCGTGCCTATTCGCACCCCGGTTGCAACACGGCTTAGTCTACCCGGTGCGAGCGAACCGCGGAATTGCGCTTTCACCGTCAGTTCACGTCAGGGGGCGATCTACGTCGGCAATGCCCAAGTCGATGAGACGATCGAAATGCTGCTGCATGAGTTTGCACACGTAAAGCTCAGGCAAATCCAGGCGATCGACCCGCTGCTGGAAGACCCGCTGGATGAGTCGATCAGGGTGCATGTACCCTGGCGAGCGGACAAACGACCCTTGCCAGGGGTAATGGAGGGGCTGTTTGTTTTCATGCACGTCGCTGAATCCGAGCTCAGGCGCGTGGCCTGCGGGGCGCATGCCTTGGCGCCGGTGCTGCAAAGGCGGCTTCAGGGCTTGCGGTTTGCCGCCTCCTGTTTGAAGTCCCATGCACGACTCACCGCCGCAGGCCAGGAGTTCCTGCAGTGGATGGACGCGTGGACTTCATCGCTGGATCGCCGCTACGCGCCGGCGATGCTCAGTCACTGCGTGGATGATTAATCAGGCATTGGCGCGATTGCTGCCGGAGCGGTTTGAACGCTACCATACCAGCGATAGTCTAGGCCGGCGGATTTCCTTTTTTGTTTCAAAGGAAACCACCGCGGGGGACTCCAGGCCGCTCGCGCTCTACATCCAGGGTTCGGGTTGCCACTCGGTTTTTAGGCGGCACGCTGATGGCGGGATCTTGGGCGGATATCACAACCTGCTGCTGGATTCCAGCCGGGGCGCAGTGCGTGTGTTGGTGGTCGAGAAACCTGGTGTGGTCTACCTCGATCCGGGTGGGCAAGGCGGCACGGCGATCGGTTGCCGACCGCGGTTTCTCCGCGAACACACGCTCGAGCGGTGGTCGCAAGCGATCCTTGCCGCGGTAGTGGCCGCGCGCCGGCTCGATCATGTGAGTCTCTCCAGGATGCTGGTGGTGGGACATTCCGAGGGAGGCATTGTCGCCGCGAAGATCGCCGCGCAGTTCGATGCGGTAACCCACCTTGCCTTGTTCGGCAGCAGTGGACCGACGCAGTTGTTCGACCTGCTGGAGAACGAGCGCGATGGCGAGTGCGCTTGCGCGGCACCGGACGCAGACCGCTGTGCGCTCATCCGTCATCAACTACATGCCATCCACAGCAAACCGGACAGCCCCACGCGATTCGCATGGGGCCATCCCTATCGCCGCTGGTCTTCTTTCCTGGCGACTTCGGTACTGGACGAGTCATTGCGCTCATCGGCGAAGGTGCGGATCGTGCATGGCCTGAGCGACACGGTCGTTCCCGCCAGCGCGGCAAAGCTGCTATTTGCCGAACTGCTCCGGCGAGGACGGGATGTGGTGAGCGATTTTCATGACTCGGCTGGACATAATCTGGCCACGCCCGGCAAGAATGGGCCGGAAGCGATGCTAGGCGCGTTCGACTCTACCGTGAAATGGTTTCTGGAATAGGTGTAAGCTGCGAGTTCGCACAAAATTTTATAATTTCAGCATGACCATCAAAAAATCCCCGCAGACCGCACTCGTACATACCGACTACCAGGCGCCGGAGGGCTTTGCCGCTTTCCCCGGCGCCATCCACCATGCCTCGACGGTGCTGTTCAAGAACGTGGCGGCCATGCGTTCGGGCGACTGGAAAGAGAAGAACGCCTATACCTACGGCCTGCACGGCACGCCGACCACCTTCACGCTGGAGGCGCGCCTGGCCGAGATCGAGGACGGCAAGTACTGCCTGCTTGCGCCGAGCGGCCTGGCGGCCATCGCGATGGTCGACTTCGCGCTGCTCAAATCCGGCGACGACCTGCTGTTGCCCGATAACGTCTACAACCCCAACCGCGAGCTGGGGCGCTGGCTGTCGGCCGATTACGGCATCACCGCGCGCTACTACGATCCGCTGATCGGCGAGGGCATCGCCGCGCTGATCCAGCCGAACACAAAGCTGATCTGGACCGAGGCGCCGGGTTCGGTGTCGATGGAGGTGCCGGACCTTCCGGCCATCTGCAAGGCGGCGCACGAGCGCGGTGTGGTGGTCGCGTTGGACAACACCTGGTCGGCCGGCCTGGCGCTGCGCGGCTTCGAGCTGGGCGTCGACATCATCATGCAGGCGCTGACCAAGTACCAGTCCGGCGGTTCGGATGTGCTGATGGGCGCCGTCATCACGCGCGATCCGGCATTACACGAAAAGCTCAGTCTCTCGCATATGCGGCTCGGCATGGGCGTCGGCGCGGATGACGCCTACCTGGTCTCGCGCGGCCTGCCGACCATGCGTCTGCGCTTCGACGCGCACGACGCGGCGGCGCGCAAGCTGGCCGCATGGCTGCAGGCTCGCCCGGAAATCACCAAGGTACTGCATCCGGCCTTCACCGATTGCCCCGGCCACGAGATCTGGAAGCGCGACTTCAGCGGCGCCGGCGGCTTGTTCTCGGTTCTGTTCGACGAGCGCTATACCGAGGAGCAGACCGACCGCTTCATCGACGCGCTCAAGTTCTTCAAGATCGGCTACAGCTGGGGCGGCGCGAACAGCCTGGTGATGCCATACCGTATCCAGCACATGCGCAAGGACTGGCATGACAAGGGCATCCTGGTGCGCTTCAACGTGGGCCTGGAGGACGTCAACGATTTGATCGCGGATATCGAGCGCGCACTGGGAGCGCTGCAATGAGCCGCTTCTGGAGTGATGTGGTCCACGGCCTGACGCCGTACACGCCGGGCGAACAGGTGCAGATGCCTGGCCTGGTGAAGCTCAACACCAACGAGAACCCCTACGGCCCGTCGCCCAAGGCGATAGCGGCGATGCAGGCGGCCGTCGGCGCCCAGCTGCGCAAGTATTCCGATCCCGGCAACGCCGTCGTGAAGGACGCCGTGGCGCGCCGCTTCGGCCTGGCGCGTGAGCAGGTCTTCATCGGCAACAGCTCGGACGAGGTCCTGGCGCATACCTTCCACGCCTTGCTCAAGCATGAGCTGCCGCTGCTTTGCCCGGACATCAGCTACAGTTTTTATCCGACCTATTGCAGCTTGTACGGCATTAAGGCGGTGCAGGTGCCGCTGAACGAGCGCTTTGAGATCGACGTCGCGGATTATCGGCAGCCGTGCGGCGCCATCATCATCGCCAATCCGAACGCGCCGACCGGCATCGCGCTGCCACTGGAGCGGATCGAGGCGCTGCTGGCGGATCATCCCGACCAGGTGGTGGTGGTCGACGAAGCCTACGTCGACTTCGGCGGACAAAGCGCCATTGCGCTGCTGGGCCGCCACGACAATCTGCTGGTGATCCAGACACTGTCCAAATCGCGTTCGCTGGCCGGGCTGCGGGTTGGTTATGCCGTCGGCCATCCCGACTTGATCGCGGGCCTGGAGCGCGTGAAGAACAGTTTTAACTGCTACCCCCTGGGGCAGGTGGCGCAGGCCGGCGCCGTGGCGGCGCTTGACGATCTGGCCCACATGGAGCAAACCTCGCAAGCTATCATCGCCACGCGCGCGTGGCTGGCCGCGCAGATGCGGGCGCTGGGCTTCGAGGTGCTGCCGTCGGCGGCCAATTTCATCTTCACCTGTCATCCTGGCCACGACGCGGCGCAGTTGGCCGCGTGCTTGCGCGAACGGGCGATCCTGGTGCGGCACTTCAAGCAGGCGCGTATCGAGCAGTTCCTGCGCATCTCCATCGGCACGGACGAGGAGTGCGCGAAGCTGGTCGATGCGCTGAAAGCGATACTGCCGTCGGCGTGACGTGCGAGCTAGCTGCTGATAGCGGCTGGCTCGTTACGGTTGAGGCGTTGGATGCCGACGATCAGGCGATAGGCCTTCCACAGCCAGGCGCCCAGCCAGACCAGGTAGGCCAGCGGAATGCCGATGATCGTGACAAACAGCAGCGCCCCAACGACGACCAACGCCACGTACCACCAGAACGAGCGGATCATCCAGCTGTGATGGCTGTAGACGAACGTGCCCTCGGTGGTAGGGCGTTGCAGGTAGTTGAGCGCCAGCGGAATGACGGAAAACAGGCCGAGTGAAAACAGGAAGCTCACCGCGTGCACGATATAGAGCCACCATGCGGTAGTCTTGGCCGATTCGAGGCGGCCGTCCAGAACCAGTTCTTGCGACATGATCAGTCCTTTGCTTGAATAATGGTTGCCAGTATAGCCACAGGGCAGCTTTCGCGGCGCACAGCGCCTGCCTTTCTTGCTGCGTGTGGCGCGCTCTCTCGTGTAGTGGATATTGCGAAAAATATCACATTTCGCCGGCGACGGCCAGCGTCCGCCGCAAAAATTCCGTGATGTCGGCAAACAGCTCCGGCTGGACGGCATCGCGGTCGAAGCCTGGCGGGTCTTGCGACGGCTTGAAGTTCGGCCGCGTCATCTCCGGCGGGAACTTGCTCATGAAGGCGAAGTGTCCGGCGCCTGCTATCTCGCGGTGCTCGACCAGCGCCGGATCGGCTACGCCATCGATGATTTTCCGTGCATGTTCGGCCGGTGTGATGTCGTCCTGTTCGCCGGTGCGCATCAGTATCGGCAAGCGCACCGTCCGCAGCGAACCGTCGATGAACCAGAACGTAGCGGGATTGAGCAGCACCAGCGCCCGCACGCGCGCGTCGGCTTGCACCGACACCGGCTGCGGCTGGCCGTCCCTGCTTTCGCGCGGGCCGGACCAGGGCTGGCCGCCGGCCACCGCCAGCGCCGTATAGCCGCCGATCGAATGGCCGATCACGGCGACGCCATCATCGGCGATGTGGTGTTTGAGGACGGGATCGGCCAGCGCCGCGTCGATGGCGAGCGTGATGTGGCGCGGCCGGTTGGCCAGGTTGGCGGCGGTGCCGGCCAGGCTGTTGTCGTGGCGCGTATTGCCGGTATGCGCGGGCAGCGCCACCACAAAGCCGGCCTGCACCAGGTGCCTGGCCATTTGCCGGTAGGCCCACGGGGTGCCGGCATTGCCGTGCGAGATCAGCACCAGCGGATGCGCGCCGGCGGCCGGCGGCGCATCCCTGGCGACATTCACGGTATAGGGCCCGAAGTGTTCGGCCGCTTCGACGCCGGCGGCGGGATAGAGCAGCGCCAGCGGCACCACCGCACCCTGCACCGCGTCTTCGATGTCGACCAGGCGACAACCACATACCTGAACCATGTTTTGCTCCTTACAGCGGTCGAACGGGAATGCAGATGTCAAACGTCATCGCACAGCTCTTCGGGTCCATCGCCTGGTCGGGCTGGAACATTTCGAAGCAAGGACGGTCGTCGCACTGCAAGCCGCTGGAAGGCAGCCAGTTGCGCGTCATCCAGGTCCAGGCGTCGCTGATCTCGGCGGGCTGTCCTTCGAAATGGGCGACGGCGTAACGGCCGCCGGGCAGGGTGGCGATGTCGGCCGAGCCGGTGGCGGTGAAGCTTTCCGGCACGGTGATGCAGGCATCGTAGCGGCACTTGTCGGGCGGCGTGATGCTCGGGTCGTCGTAGCTGACGCCGTAGCATACTTGCTGGTCCAGGCCGTGCGATTGTATCCATGGCGCCACCGTGCCGCGCCAGAAGGCGCCGATGCCGGGGCCGTAAGGGCCGAAGTGGCGATGATAGGCGACCCGCGCGGCGGGCAAATCAATCACTTTAACGTCCATGTTGAAATCTCCTGATTCGTGGTTGGAGATGTCATCGTCGCCGATGGCGGTTTGCGGCGTCTGATCGTAATTGCTCAACACCTGATCCAGATTGCTCTGCGCGCGGCGGTTGCCGCCCAGCGCTTGCGAGGCCAGCCGATCCTGGGTGTCGCGCCGCCACTCGGTCGGCGTGCAGCCGAACCTGAGCTTGAAGGCGCGCGCGAACGCCTCGCCCGAGCCGAAGCCGGTGGCCAGCGCCGTTTCCAGCACCGGTTCGGGCGGTGTGCAGCTCAGGCGGAACGCGGCTTTTTCCAGCCGCCGGCGGCGCGCGTAGTCGCCCAGGGTTTCACCCATCCACGACTGGAAGATGCGGTGAAAGTGGAAGCGCGAGAAGTTAGCGACGTCGGCCAGTTGGGCCAGTTCCAACGGCTGATCCAGATGGGCGTCGATGTAGTTCAGCACGCGGTTCATGCGCCGCGCATATTCGGCGCGCGGGGACTGGTCGTTGGGGAGGCTCATTTGTACTAAAACCGATAAAATACAACACTGTTGATTATATAAGGAGCGGGAGTGGCTGAGAAAACTTCGGTGCTGTTTGTCTGCATGGGCAATATCTGCCGCTCGCCGACGGCGGAGGGCGTGTTCCGCCATCGCGTCGAGGCGGCCGGCCTGGCGGACCGCTTCCTCATCGACTCCGCCGGCACCCACGGCTACCACGTCGGCGAACCGCCTGATGGGCGCTCGATGGAGCATGCCGCCAACCGCGGCTACGATTTGTCGGCGCAGCGATCGCGCAAGGTGACGGCCAGCGATTTCGAAACCTTCGATCATGTGCTGGCGATGGACCACGACAATCTGCGCCTGCTGGAGGCGGCGTGTCCGCCGCAGCACCGCCACAAACTGGGCCTGTTCATGGCGCATGCGCGCCGCAGCGCATCCGACGTGGTGCCCGATCCATACTACGGCGGCGGCCGCGGTTTCGACATGGTGCTGGACTATATCGAAGACGCCTCCGATGGCCTGATCGCCGCATTGAGCGAGAAATAAAGCGATTGCGAAAAAGATAAGTTGATGGCAGCATACGCCGGTTGATCGCCAATTGAGAGCGATCCGCATCGGGAGATAAAATATGTCACAACATCGCAATTGGATGCTGTCCATGGGCTTGGCTACGGCCGTGCTGCTGGGCGGCGCCGTGCAGGCGCAGGATCTGAAACGTCTTGAAACGCTGGTCGATAAGGCCGTCGTCCAGGATCATTTTTCCGGCGCGGTGCTGGTGGCCAAAGGGGACCAGGTCTTGCTGGACAAGGGTTACGGCTCCGCCAACCTGGAATGGAATATCCCCAATTCGCCGAGCACCAAGTTCCGCCTCGGCTCCGTGACCAAACAGTTCACGGCGGCCAGCGTGCTGCTGTTGCAGGAGCGCGGCAAGCTCGCCGTCTCCGATCCGGTCAGCAAATACCTCAGCGGCCTGCCTGCCGCGTGGAGCAAGGTGACGATTTTCCAGCTGTTGAACCACACTTCGGGCATCGCCAATTTCACGTCGACCAAGGAATACCAGGCGATCGAGCCGTTCACCAAGAAACCGGAGGAATCCGTGGCGCTGGTGCGCGACAAGCCGCTGGAGTTTGAATCCGGCTCCCGCTTCAACTACAGCAATACCGGCTACGTGCTGTTGGGCGCACTGATTGAAAAGGTCAGCGGCCAGACCTACGACGCCTTCGTGCGCCAGAATATTTTTGAGCCGCTCGGCATGAAGGACAGCGGCTACGACTGGAACGCCAACGTGCTGCCGAACCGCGCCGCCGGTTATGCGCGCGGCAAGAACGGCATGACCAACGCCGGCTTTATCAACATGAGCATCCCGCACGCCGCCGGCGCGCTGTACTCGACCACCGGCGACCTGCTGCGCTGGCAGCGCGGCCTGTATGAAGGCAAGCTGCTGTCGCCGGCGTCGCTGGCGGCGATGACAACCCCTTACCACTCCGGCTATGGATTCGGGCTGGGCATACAGCAGAAGGACGGCGGCAAGGAGGTGGGCCACGGCGGCGGCATCGAAGGTTTCGCCACCGAGGTGCATTACCGCATGGCCGACAAGATCAGCGTGATCGTGCTCAGTAATGTCGAAGGCAGCCAGCTCGATTCGTTGACCGCCGGGTTGACCGCCACCGCACGGGGCGCCACCTATGTGTTGCCGACGGAGCGCAAGGATATCGCCTTGCCGGCTGAGCAGATGGCAGCCATCGCCGGCACCTACACCATGCCGGACGGCCGCCGCCTGTGGCTGCGCACCAGTAACGGCGGCATGACGACCCAGTTGCAAGGCCAGGCGTCGCTGCCGATCTACGCCGAGTCGGCGGACAAGCTATTCCTGCGCAAGGTCGATGCGCAGCTGGCGCTGCACCGCGACGCGGCCGGCAAGGTGGTCGCGGTCACGCTGCTGCAAGGCGGTCACGATATGCGTATGCCGCGCGTGGACGAAGCGGCGCCTGCCGATGACAGCCCGGCCGCCGGCCAATAAGGAGACCGTATGAAATTCAAATCTGTTTTGCTGGCGACGATCGCGCTCGCCGCGGCGCAGCTGCATGCGCAGGAAAGCGCGCCGCAGCAGCTGCTCAAACTGGTGCAAAGCTATACCGAGGCGCAGCGCGATTTCGAACCATCGAAGATCGACGCCATCGTCACCCGCGACTTTTATGAGGTGTCGCCGCTCGGCGAGGTGGATCCGCGCGAGAAGGTGTTGGGCTTCTACCTGCCGGCCAACAAGCGTGAGGCGCCGACCATGGAGGTGTCCGAGCCGGCGGTCCAGGTGTTCGGCAACACCGGCACCGTGGTCGTCAAGCTGTCCGGCAGCGTGACCGTGAATGCGGAGAAGCGCAACTTCGCGCTGCGCGCCGGCTACGTCGCCGTGAACGAGGGCGGCAAGTGGAAGCTCGCTTCCGCGCAGTACACCGGCATCCGTCCCACCCAACCTCGATGATCAGGACATGAACGCACATATCGTCAAACTGGAAGAGTCGCCCGATGGCGGCGACATGCAGGCGCTGGTCAAAGGACTGACCGCCTACAACGCCGCGCAGGCCAACGGAGAAACCCCGAGCTACCTGGTTGCCACCGTCAAGGACGACGGCGGCAGGCTGGTTGGCGGCCTGCTTGGCGCCACCTATCTCGGATGGCTGCAGATCCAGGTGGTGTGGCTGGACGACAGTGTGCGCGGGCAGGGCTACGGCAGCGAGTTGATGGCGATCGCGGAGCGCGAGGGCGTGCGGCGCGGCGTACACAGTGCTTTCGTCGAGACGCTCAGCTTCCAGGCCTTGCCGTTCTATGAAAAGCTGGGCTACACAGTATTCAGCCGCCTTGCCGATTTCCCGCCGGGCGGAGCGCGCTATGCGCTGACCAAAAAGCTGGAAGGCTGACTTGATATGGACGATGTGACAATAAATGACATTGCTGGCTCCGCCTCGCCGGCGCAAGCGACGCTGGTAGTTGTGGGGCCGCAGGTGATCGAAGTCCTGGGTGCGCGCATGCAAACCGCCGACGAGCTGCTGGTGTTCCTGGCTGAGCACAAGATCGAGCGCATCGAGCTGGAGAGCGTACGCGACGACGAGCCGGATGGAGGGACGCCATTCTACGAAAGAATCGGCAAGGTCATTTATTCATCGACGCGCCGTGGCATCAAGATCGTGCGGGTCGACGGGACTTCCTTCGAGTAGGCGCCGCATGTCCCGCTGTGGCGGGGCGCCGAACAGGCGGGTGTATTCGCGGCTGAACTGCGACGCGCTCTCATTGCCCACGCGGACCGCCGCGCTGACGGCATCGATGTTTTCATTCAGCATCAATTGGCGCGCATCCTGCAGCCGCAGTTGCTTCAGGTACTGCAAGGAGCTCATGCCCGCCAACACGCGAAAGTGCTGGCGGAAGTTGGATGGACTCATATGCGTTCGAATCGAGTCGATTGCTTTTATGGCAGGCTAGAGTAGAATAGCGGCATGTCAGCGACTAGGAGCATCTCCAGTCTTGAGCCTGACCTCTATCGGGTATGATTAAGTTACGATTGTGCGTGTCCCAAGTTGGGGCACGCACATATTGTAAATTTTTCTCCCTATCACTTTCCCTCCTAAAACTTCCCAATTGTTGTGGCGTAAATTCCCGTTCATTTGAGTGAGCTGCTTCTTTAATTTTTTTGGCTTTTGCCATAGCCATCTTCGATTGACGTGAATTTGAGTTATAGTCGTACATCCCCATCGAACTACTACTATGAACGCAAAGCCCCTAAAAATCTTGTTTGAAGCCATGTATCATGGTAAGTACGATTTTCAAGATTTTCTTCAAGGTGATATCTGCAGTGACTTTGATATGTTCACTGTTGGCGAACGCACCATCTATCGGCCAAATAAAAAGTTAAAAACCTATCACAGCTTCATTAATCTTTTCGTTTTGGAAAAATTTCCTGTTAATGCGGAAGTGGTTTTTTCATATCGAAAAGGTGTTAATGTTTACGATGCCGTTTCGAAACATGCTTTCAGTAAACATTTTTTTCAGACTGATATTTCTAAATTTTTCCCAAGCATAGGTGTGGATTTGGTTAGAGATACATTTTTGCAAAATAAAAATTGTACGCCAGTATCTGATTTTGATACCTGTATTGAAAGAATCGTTGAGTTGGTAATGGTTGATGGGTTTCTGCCGGTTGGTTTTTCGACATCTCCATTGATAAGTAATGTGTGTTTATTTGGTTTTGATAATTTGGTGCAAAAATATTGCAGTGAGAATGGGATAATTTACACTCGTTACTCTGACGATTTGATTTTTTCCTCGTTGGAAAAGAGTAAATTAATTGGTATTTTTGAATTTCTCCAGAGGACAATGTTAGACCTATTTGGTGGATTAATTTCATTGAATATTTCAAAAACGAAATTCACTCATGCTGGTAGCAAGATAAAGCTACTTGGAATGGTAATTCTTCCAAATGGGAAAGTATCAGTCGATAAGAAATTTAAGGATAATATTGAGGTTCTACTTCATTTTTACGTTAAGAATCGTACTAAATTTTTCAATTTGGTCGAATCGGATTTAAAAGGTGGAATGGAAAAAATATCCGGCTATCTTAGTTATGTCAATACTGTTGATAAAGATTACCTCAACAAATTGAGGAAAAAATATGGTATGACCGTGGTTGATATGTTTCTTCACTATACGCCAAAAAAATAACCTATGAAACTAAGCGTGAAAATTCGAAATGTTCAGCATATTAAGTTGCTGGAGTTTTCAGTTGATCTGGAGAGAAATCAACTTATGGGAATTGTCGGCCGAAATGGTGTTGGAAAGACGACCTTAATGAAGGCAATTCAAAATCTTCGATCTGCCGACACGTTTTTGAAGACTTCGTCAGACCGCATTTTTTCGGAAGCTAGTGCAATTGAATATGAACTTGGCGATACACAAATTAATTTTATGTATGATGCCGCACTTGGTAGCCTGAACTCAAAGGGATCCATCTCAGACACGCTACGTGGTATTGTCGATGTCGAGCTTCCAATGCCTTTTGGGCAGCGATTTAATTTTTATCAAAGCATTAGCGATGCGGACTCGAAAATTAGGCAAGCGGTTGTGTTGCAAGACTACTCACGCCCTGTGGAATTAATCGAATTTTTGAATGAGATTTATAGCTCAAACAAGTTTGATGAATTGGTGGAAGTTCGGGTAAAAGGAATTCCGCATTACTGTATTATATTGCCAGATAATCGTTATATTCGGGAAGATTACTTAAGTTCTGGTGAGTTTTTCCTAATTAACCTCTATCGGAAGATTCAACTCCGTTGTAAACTTATTGCGATAGATGAAATTGATATTTCACTGGATGCTGCTGCTCAAGTGCATTTAATTGAAAAGTTACGTGAATTTTGCACAAAGTACGAGGTAAATGTTGTGTTTACGACGCACTCGTTGGCGATGATGCAGACTTTACTTGATGGCGAACTTTATCATATGCGAGAAGGTGTTGATGGAATTGAAGTGTTGCCCGAGTCATATGCTTATATTAAAAGTACGTTATTTGGTTTTCGAGGCTGGGATCGTTATGTACTGACAGAAGATAAAGTTCTAATGCGATTTTTGGAATATGTAATAAACCAGTTTTGTGGCGATGTTTTTTACGAGTATAAGATTATTTATATCGGTGCGGCTGGAAGTGTTGTTGACTTGATGAGACGGAACGAGCGCGAAGAGTTTTTCTCGAAGAAAGATCACGTCATTTCGGTTTTGGATGGTGATCAACGTGAAGAAAAATATGCTCAAGGCGATCGTATTTTATTTATTCCATTCGAAAGTGTGGAGAAGGAAATTTATAGCGATTATATGGATGGGAAGTTGAGGCTGTTGGGAAATTATGCAACCAATGATCCTAAGAAATTATTTGCGAAGTTTATTTCAATGAAAGTATTATCGGAATTGAAAATTTTTGATTATTTGTGTTCAAAGAATGAAGCTCAGGTCGTCGAATTTGCGGCACACCTCAAGGATTTCCTGTCTAGGAACTAGTGTTGACCAACGATGGCCGCCGCCGCGACGACGGCAGCAAGCAGTACGGCCGCGGCGGCAAGCTGCATGATATTCCTGACCTGGAACGCGCCCAAGGAAGCATTCGACGATCGGCGCCAGTCGCTGTTCGCAGGCAAGTCTGTGGATGACGTGCTGGTCTCGAATAGCGCCAACTACAAGTTCTGCGGCGCCGAAGTGCTTCCTGCCTTCTCATCTCACGACGTCATGAAGCAGGCCGATGTGGATGGCGACATCGCCCGTTTGCGCGCCCACCTGGCCGCCGTTGCCCGCCCATTCATCCCCGCATAACAACCGTTCGTCCGGCGGCAGCTACCGTCCGTCCGATGCTCCGTGCAAAAGCTTGTTTTTTGTCTAGAGTGTGGCTATTGCCATCCACATTGTGAGCGATGGCGATATCTACTTGGATTGGACATATCATGCGTACTTTTGTGTGGGCATTGCTGCTGGGCTGCTGCATTCCCGGCGTCGCGGGCGCGGCCGAGAAGCCGTTGCAGCAGACTGACTTGCAAGAATTTAAGGGGCAGTACGATCTGGCGGACGGCCGCACCTTGACGGTCACCCAGCACCGCAAGAAACTGTTTGTGCAGATGAATAACGGTCCGGAGGTCGAACTGGAGCCGGCCGGCAAGAGCGTATTCATCACCCGCTGGGGCGGGCTGCGCGTCGAGTTCGACCAGCGCGACAACGGCAACGTCGCCGGCGTTCGCCTGCTGGGGCCGGAACAGGTGGCACGCCGGCAGGATTGAGCCGGCGCCTGCTTGTCAGGTCAGCAGCGGAAGGATGCCGTCCAGGCCAACGAAGTTGAGCGCGACGTTGGCCTGCCCGCGCACCACCGGCTTGGCGCGGAACGCCACCGACATGCCCGAGATGCTCATCATCTTCAAGTCATTGGCGCCGTCGCCCATGACGATGGCTTGCGACGGCTCGATGCCCAGCTCCGCGCACACGCGTTCCACGGTGTTTTTCTTTTCCTCGGCATCGACGATGCCGCCCACCACGCGGCCGGTCAGGCGGCCGTCGACGATTTCCAGCTCGTTGGCGTGGGTGTAGTCCAGGCCCAGGCGCTCTTTCAACCGCGAGGTGAAGTAGGTGAAGCCGCCCGACACCAGCAGCGTTTTCAATCCAGCCTGCTGCACCGCCTTGAGCATCGCCTCGGCGCCCGGCGACAGCTGCAGCCGTTCCTCGTACACACGCTCCAGCGCCGATGCCTCCAGGCCCTCCAGCAGCGCCACGCGGCGCTTCAGGCTCTCGGAGAAATCGAGCTCGCCACGCATCGCCGCCTCGGTGATCTCGGACACTTGCGGCTTGAGGCCCTGCATGTCGGCGATTTCGTCGATGCATTCGATGGTGATCAGCGTCGAATCCATGTCCATCGCAACGAGCTTGAATTCGCTCATCTTGTGCATGCCGATGGAATAGGTGGCGTCCAGCTGGGCCGCCTGGGCCGCCACTTCGATGGTCTGGCGCAGCGCCGGCGAGAAGCTGATGCCTTCGCAGCGCAGCGCGCGTTCATTCAACCAGGTGATGTTCTTCGGCGCCGTCAGCGCCGCGATGCGTTCCAGTCTGGCCTTGCAGTCGTCCAACCCTTGCAGCACAAGATTCATAGTATTTTTTGCAGTCTTCATAAATGCGTATAGCGTTTTTTGGGCTAAGCGCCCAAGTTACGTGTTTAGACTCACGCGGTCAACTGTTTGATCGCACCTTTGATCTGGGCGACACGTGCCGCCAGGTCGGGCATGGAGACGGTGATCTTCAGTTTGTCCTGGCCATTGAGCTTGATCTGGCGGTTCTTCTGTATCAGCTCGATGATGCGCATCGGGTTGATCGGCGGCTTGGCCATGAACTGCAAGGTGGCCGCCTCGCCATGGGCGTCTATCTTGACGATGCCCACGGTTTTGGCGGCGATGCGCAGGCGGTGGGTTTCGATCAGGGCCTTGACGGGGTCCGGCAATTTGCCGAAACGGTCGATCATCTCTTCCTGCATGTCGTCGATCTTGTCCTGGACGTTGCAGTTGGCCATGCGCTTGTAAATAGATAGCCGTTCGTGCACATCGCCGCAGAAATCGGCCGGCAACAACGCCGGCACGTGCAGGTTGATCTCGGTGGTGGTGGCCAGCGGCGCCGCCAGGTCCGGCTCCTTGCCGGCCTTGAGCGAGCGTACCGCCTCGTTGAGCATGTCCGAGTACAGCTGGAAGCCGATCTCGGTCATCTCGCCGGACTGGTTGTCGCCCAGGACTTCGCCGGCGCCGCGGATCTCCAGGTCGTGCATCGCCAGATAGAAGCCGCTGCCCAGTTCTTCCATCTGCTGGATCGCGTCCAGGCGGCGCTGCGCCTGCTTGGTCAGCGATTGCACGTCGGTCACCAGCAGGTAGGCGTAGGCCTGGTGGTGCGAACGGCCGACCCGGCCGCGCAGCTGGTGCAGCTGCGCCAGGCCGAACTTGTCGGCGCGGTGCATGATGATGGTGTTCGCGGTCGGCACGTCGATGCCGGTTTCAATGATCGTGGTGCACAGCAGGATGTTGTAGCGCTGCGCCACGAAGTCGCGCATCACTTTTTCCAGGTCGCGTTCGTGCATCTGGCCGTGGGCGACGGCGATGCGCGCCTCCGGCAGCAACTCGGTCAGCATCGCCATGCGGTTCTGGATGGTCTCGACCTCGTTGTGCAGGAAGTAGACCTGGCCGCCGCGCTTCAATTCGCGCAGGCAGGCTTCGCGGATGATGGATTCACCCTCGCTGCGCACGAAGGTCTTGATCGCCAGGCGCTTTTGCGGCGCGGTGGCGATGACCGAGAAGTCGCGCAGGCCTTCCAGCGCCATGCCCAGCGTGCGCGGAATCGGCGTGGCGGTCAAGGTCAGCACGTCGACTTCGGCGCGCAGCGATTTCAGGGTTTCCTTCTGGCGCACGCCGAAACGGTGTTCCTCGTCGATGATGACCAGGCCCAGGCGGGTGAACTTGACGTCGTCCGACAGCAGTTTGTGGGTGCCGATGACGATGTCCAGCGTGCCGTCGGCCATGCCCTTGATCGCCTGCGTGATCTCCTTGCCGGTGCGGAAGCGTGACATTTCGGCGATGCGCACCGGCCAGTCGGCGAAGCGGTCGGCGAAGGTCTGCGCATGCTGTTCGGCCAGCAGCGTGGTCGGCGCCAGGATCGCCACCTGCTTGCCGCCCATGACGGCGATGAAGGCCGCGCGCAGCGCCACCTCGGTCTTGCCGAAACCGACGTCGCCGCACACCAGGCGGTCCATCGGCTTGCCGGAGGTCATATCCTTGATGACGTTGTTGATTGCTTCCTGCTGGTCGGGCGTTTCGTCGAAGCCGAAGCTGTCGGCGAAGCGCTCGTAGTCATGCGCCGAGTACTCGAACGAATGGCCCTGGCGCAGCGCGCGGCGGGCGTACAGATTCAATAGCTCGGCGGCGGTGTCGCGCACCTGTTCGGCGGCGCGGCGCTTGGCTTTTTCCCATGCGCCGGAACCCAGCGCGTGCAGCGGCGCGTCCTCCGGCGAGGCGCCGGAATAGCGCGAGATCACGTGCAGCTGCGAGACCGGCACATACAGCTTGGTGTCCTTGGCGTATTCCAGGTGCAGGAATTCGGTCTCGCCTTCGCCCAGATCCATGCTGGTCAGGCCCATGTAGCGCCCGATGCCGTGGTTGATGTGCACCACCGGATCGCCGATCTTCAGCTCCGACAGGTCGCGCACCATCGATTCGACCTGGGTGACGGCTTCCTGCTTCTTCTTGCCGACGCGGCGGCCGGAGCCGGCATACAGCTCGGTCTCGGTGATGAAAATCAGGTTCTCGTCGGGCGTTGACAGTTCGAAGCCGGCGTGCAGCGGGGCCACGCCCAGCATCAGCTTCGCAGCGGAGGTGGCGAAGCCCTCGTAGCCCTCGACCGGCGTCAGCGCCAGGTCGTATTCGGTGAAGTACTGCTGCAGCGTTTCGCGGCGGCCGTTGGTCTCGGCGCAGATCATCACGCGGCGGCCAGCCGGTAGCAGGTAGGCGCGCAGATTGGTCAGCGGGTCTTCGCTGTGGCGGTTGACGGCAATGTTGGGCACCGGCGCAGACAGCTCGGAGGCGCCAGCGTCGGCGTCCTTGGAGATCACCAGGCGGCCGTAGGGCTTGGCCAGCGTGAAGAACTGCTCGTCCGACAGGAACAAGGCTTCCGGCGCCATGATGGGGCGGTCGCGGTCGGACTTGAGGAAGCGGTAGCGCGAGCCGGTGTCGGTCCAGAAGCGCTTGATGGCGGCGTCGATGTCGCCCACCAGGGCCAGCGCCGCGCCCTGCGGCAGGTAGTCGAACAGCGTGGCCGTCTCTTCGAAGAACAGCGGCAGGTAGTACTCGATACCGGCCGAGGCGATGCCGCTCTTGATGTCCTTGTACACCACCGAGCGCGATGGGTCGCCCTCGAACTGTTCGCGCCAGCGGTTGCGGAAGGTGGTGCGCGCCGCTTCGTCCATCGGGAACTCGCGGCCGGGCAGCAGCCGCACCTCGTTGACCGGGTACAGCGAACGCTGGGTATCGGCGTCGAAGGTGCGGATGGTTTCGATGGTGTCGCCGAACAGGTCGAGCCGGTAGGGCAGGGCGGAGCCCATCGGGAACAGGTCGATCAGGCCGCCGCGCACCGAGTACTCGCCGGGCGACATCACCTGCGCCACGTTGGTGTAGCCGGCCAATGTCAGCTGCGCCTTCAGGCGCGCTTCATCGAGCGACTCGCCTTTTTTGAAGAAGAAGGTGTAGGCCGCCAGGAAGGACGGCGGCGCCATGCGCACCAGCGCGGTGGTGGCCGGCACCAGCATCACGTCGCACTGGCCGCTGGAGATTTCGTGCAGCGTGGCCAAGCGCTCGGACACCAGGTCCTGGTGCGGCGAGAAGGCGTCGTAGGGCAGGGTTTCCCAGTCCGGCAGCAAATGGCAGCGCAGCTGGTCGCCGCCGAACCATGGGATCTCGTCCAGCAGGCGTTGGCCGTCGCTGGCGTTGGCGACGATCACGGCCAGCATCTGGCCCTGGGATTTGAGTTCGAGCGCGGCAAGCGCCAATGCGTAGGCGTCCGACGACCCGTGCAGCGCAGGCAGGGCGAAGCGGGTGCCGGGTTTTGGTAGGGAGTTTTTTAAGACCAGGGACACAACACACATTCAACGGTTAAGGCGCACCGCCAGAGGGGCAATGCCGCTGCCGACATTATAGACGAAGCACCGCCGGCCCGCCGGTCTGCTCCCAACTCCGCTCACTCCGGCCTGGGCACCCGGTTGGCTATGCCGAACGGTACATGGACCATCGGTATGTTGCCGCCGGCCGACTTCAGGTGGCTGAGCTGGTCGTCGAAGAAGATATGCGGCTTGAAGATGCCCAGCACCCGGGCTTTTTCCATGCCGCCGAGGAAAAACGTCTCGTTGGCGGACACGCCCCAGCTCTTCAGCGTGGTGACCACCCGCTCGTGCGACGGCGCGCTGCGGGCGGTGATGATGGCGATGCGCAGGATGCGCTTATACGAGGGATCGCGGCGCTGGGCGCGCTCCTCCAGCCGCTGCATCAGCGACAGTTTCTGGAACAGGTCGGCCAGCGGGCCGGGCTGGTGGGGGATGGCGACCCGCTCGCGCTCGTGCGCATGGAACTCGTCGACATCGTTGTTGCGCTTGAAGACGGTCTCCGATTCGTCGTCGGCGATCACGCCGTCGAAGTCGAAGGCGACCCGCAATTCCTCGTCGTCGTCGTCCTCTGTACGCGAAGGCAGCACCAGGCCGGCCGGATAATTGGCCTCCAGCGCGTTGCGGACATCCTCCTCGTTGGCGCTCAGGAACAAAGAGGTATTGAAGGCCGGCAGGTAGTTGTATGGCGATTTGCCGGTGACGAAGCAGGCGCGCGAGATGTCCAGCCCGTAGTGGGCGATGGAATTCATCACCCGCAGCCCGGTTTCCGGTGAATTGCGCGACATCAGCACCACTTCCACCGGCGCCGACTGGGCGTAGTGCTTGTTGATGTTGAGGAAGCGGCGGATGAAGGGGAAGGCCACGCCCTTGCCGAGGATGACGTCGATATGCTGCTCCTGGTACTTGCGGTACTCCTCGGCGCCGCCTTCCAGGTAGATCTTGTGCGATTCGGTCAGGTCAAACAGCGCGCTGGAGGCGATGCCGATCACCAGTTTGTGCTCGATAGGATAGGCCATGGTCTTGTCGGTGGGTTGCTGAAGGTTGCTATATGCATCACTTTAACCGATACGCCCGTATGGCGTGCGGCATATTATTGGTACTGTATTGGTCATATAGTATGCATATTTTCATTATCAATTATGTTATTCTTGTTGTTAATGAGATATAATTCAGCCCTTGCTTGCGGGTTTCCTCCGTTTCTTAACGAACATACCAATTACATACCATGACCATTTCCACTCTGATGCACCGTATTTTGCCGCTGGTGCTGGGCGCGGCCGCCCTGTGCAGCGCCCAAGCCGCGGCGCCAAGTTTCAACCTGGGTCCGGCGTCGGACTTTAGCGCCTATTTCTATGGTAATGCCACCAACTTCACCGATATCGAAGGCCGCATGGCCGTCGGCGGCTACGCCATCACCTCGGGCGCATCGATAGGCTACCGCACCCCGTTCGGCGTGACCGCGCCCAGCCTGGTCGTGGGCAGCTACGTCCGCCTGAATGGCGGCGACATCTACGCCGCGCCGCTGAGCAATGTGGACACCAACGCCTCCATCGGCCCGATTACCGAATACACCAAGAATTACAATGGCTATGGCGTGTACGGCAGCACCAACGCGTCGTCGTCCTACCTGAATCTGCAGAAGGCCGATATTTCGACCTACACCGACTTTGGCGCTGCCAAGACCCAGCTGACCGCCTTGTCGAGCACGCTGAACAGCCAGGCCGCCAACGGCACGGTCAACTTCGCCAACGGCGGCATCGAACTGGTGGGCAACAACACGACCGGCCTGCAAGTGTTCAACGTCAACACCCGTAACCTGAGCAACCTGACGCTGAGCAACGTGAAAGACGGCGCCACCGTGGTCATCAACGTCACCGGCACCGGCGACGTGGTCTTCGGCGGCGGCCAGGACGGCCTGCTGGAGCACCTGCGCGCCAACGTGCTGTTCAACCTGAACGACGCCACCGACGTCAAGATCAACACCTTCGTCTGGGGCTCGGTGCTGGCCAACAACGGCGTGCTGTCCGGCGCCGGCCACCTGGAGGGCAGCGTGGTGGCCCGGGCCATGGTCAGCGCGGTCGAGATCGGCTACGAGCCGTTCAAGGGCTATGTCGCCACCCCGGTTCCTGAACCGGAAACCTATGCCATGTTGCTGGGCGGCCTGGCGCTGATGGGCGTGGTGGCACGCCGCCGCAAGGCCTGATCAAGGCCGGCGTCGCGAAAAAAGCTGCCTCGGCAGCTTTTTTTGTTTCTTTTTTGCATGTGCGATTGCCACTGGCCGTGCGCTGGGATACATTGAGGCATCCACCAGGCGGAATCCGGCGTGCTCAATCTCGACACTCTATTGTTGGTACAGGTCTGCGTCACGCTGTTGACGACGGCGCTGCTGGTCGCCTCCGCCTGCTACACCGGCAGCCCGCCCGAATTGCGCTGGTGGGCGCTGGGCAATCTGCTGGTGTCGGTCGGCCTGGCCATGACCAACCTCGACGGCTTGCCGGTCGTGCTGAGCATGGTGGTCGGCTACGGCGTGATCGCTTTCGGCCTGGGGCTGGTGTTGCGCGGCCTGCGCGTGCATTGTTCCGATACGCTGAGCTGGCGCGGCGTGGCCGTCATCACGGTGCTGGCGCTGCTGGTCTCCGCGTACTTCAGCTTGATCGTGCCCAGCTTGCGGGCGCGGTTGTGCTTCAGCGGTTTCTATTTTGCGTTGTTGAACTGGCTGTGCGCCGTCACCATCGCGCGCCACGGCGGCTGGCGCGGTGTGATTATCAGCGTGATCGGCTTTACCGTGCTGGGGCTGGCGCTGTTCCTGCGCGGCGTGCACATGCTGTTCCACGGCGACCCGGCCGACGTGCCCAGTTCGCTGGTGATGGGGGCGAGCATGCTGGTGATACCGCTGGCCCAGGTCTGCATCGCATTCGGGCTGATACTGATGGTGATGTGGCGCTACGCCGAACGGCTGCGGCGCCTGTCGACGCTCGATGCGCTGACCGGGGCGCTGAACCGGGCCGGCCTGGAAATCCACGGCAAGCGGGTGGCCCTGCGCGCGCAGCGCGGCCGCCGCAGCCTGGCCGTGATCATGATCGACGTCGACTTCTTCAAGACCATCAACGATACCTACGGCCATCCGGTCGGCGACGAGGTGCTGCGCCATCTGGCGGGGATACTGAAGCTGGAGTTGCGTCCCTACGACCTGCTGGCGCGCTTCGGCGGCGAGGAGTTCGTGCTGGTGCTGGACGGCTCCGATCTCGCGGCCGCGACCAAGGTGGCCGAGCGCCTGCGCGCGCGGATCGAGCTGGAACTGGTGGAGATCGATGCGCTGTCGGTGCGCTACACCGCCAGCGTCGGCGTGGTCTCCTCGGACCAGCATGGCTATGACTTGATCGCCCTGATCTCGGCCGGCGACGCCGCCATGTACGAGGCCAAGCGCACCGGCCGCAACCGCGTGATCGGCGGCTGAACGCCGGCCGCCGGCGTCAGGACAGCAGCGCGATCAGCGCCGCCGGGTGGAAGTCCCAGCCGGCCAGCCCCGATAAGCCCATCAGCACACCGAACGCGGTCGGCACCAGCGCCGCGAAGTACAACGCCCACAACTGGGTCAGCGCGGTGATCGCCAGCAGCGAGATGGCGATCGCCAGCAGCGCGTCCGACAGGTCGAACTGGTCGTCCCTGAAGTTGGCGGCGTCGTAGCTTTTCTGGTCCTGCTCGGCCTGGGCCTTGGCTTCGGCCTTTTTGCTGTTCTGGTCCTGGGCCACTTTCTCGTACTGCCTGATCGCTTCCTGATAGGCGGCCTGCTCGACCGCCGGCTTGCCCGCCGCGGCCAGGCGCAGCTGCACGACGGTCGACTTGGCGACTTCCTCGCGCACATTGCGGGCCTGGTAGAAGGCCCAGTGGTCGACCCGGTTGGCCTGCGCCTGCTGCATGCCCTGGTTGATGTTGTCGTCCTTGACCTTGCAGATGCCCATGAAGGTGGCCAGCAGCGCCACCGTGATGGCGACCGCGGCATTGAGCTTGCGGCCGCCGGCGGGGGTGTCGTTCCGGGTGTCGACGATGTCTAGTGGTTCCATGTTTGCTTGGGGTGGTGTAAAAGCCGCAAGCTTAACCTACATCTGTGCGCATGGCGCCACACACCGAACGAATCTGGTTGACGCTGACATGTACGGGCAGCATATTGTGCCTTGGGGGAATTGTCACACATTCTCTCGCCGATTTAACCACTTCAAGAGGTACTGGATGTTCAAGAATTTACTCATCAAGTGGAAGCTTGCCGTGCTGGTGGCGATCATGATGCTGGCGTTGCTGGTGGTGGGCGCGGCGGGCTACACCGGCATCGTCAAGGTGGGCGGCGCCGTCACCGAAATCGGCGTGGTGCGGCTGCCATCGATCCAGGGATTGCTGACGATGAGCGAGGGCCAGACGGCGGTGGCGGCGGCCACGCTGTACACGGCGGTCTACGAGAACGACTATCACTCGCAGGATAAATTCGGCGAAGCGCAGGAGCTGCGCAGGAAAGCCTGGGCCAATATCGATACCGGCTGGAAGCGTTACGAGCCGCTGCCGCAAACGGCCGAGGAAGCGGTGATGTGGAAGCAGTTCACCGGCGAATGGGCCGCGTGGAAAGCGGTGGACGACAAGATCGGCGCCATCGTCGGCGCCATGGCCGCCAACAAGGACGAGCAAAAGCAGAAGGACTTGTTTGTCGATTTCTATGCGCAGTATCAGCTGTCGCGGCCCTTGTTCCTGAAGGCCGAGGCGACGCTGATGAAGATAGAAAAACTCAACGAGGACATCGCGGCCACCAGTGTGGACGAGGGCGCGGCGGCGATCTCGCGCGCCGAATGGGCGATGGTGGCGTCCGGCGTGATCGCGGCGCTGGTGGCGATCGGCTGCGCGGCCTACATCACGGCGGCGATCACGACGCCGATCAATGAGGCGGTGCGCGTGGCGCAGACCGTGGCGTCGGGCGACCTGACCAGCCGGATCGAGGTCGGGACCACCGAGGAAACCGGCCAGCTGCTGCAGGCGCTCAAGGATATGAACGCCAGCCTGATACGCATCGTCGGCCAGGTGCGCGGCGGGACCGAGACGATAGCGGCGGCGTCGACGCAGATCGCCAGCGGCAACCTGGACCTGTCCTCGCGCACCGAGGAGCAGGCCAGTTCGCTGGAGGAGACCGCGTCGTCGATGGAGGAGCTGACATCGACCGTGCGGCAGAATGCGGACAACGCACGCCAAGCCAACCAGCTGGCGGCGTCGGCGTCCGGCGTGGCGGTGCGCGGCGGTGATGTGGTGTCGCGCGTGGTGGACACGATGGAGTCGATCAACGCCTCGTCGTCCAAGATCGTCGACATCATCAGCGTGATCGACGGCATCGCGTTCCAGACCAATATCCTGGCGCTGAACGCGGCGGTGGAGGCGGCGCGGGCGGGCGAGCAGGGACGCGGCTTCGCGGTGGTGGCGTCGGAGGTGCGCAACCTGGCGCAGCGTTCGGCCACGGCCGCCAAGGAGATCAAGGAATTGATCGGCGATTCGGTCGACAAGGTCGGCGCGGGCAGCCAGCTGGTGGCGGAGGCCGGGGCGACGATGGGCGAAATCGTCTCCAGCGTGCAGCGCGTGACCGACATCATGGGCGAGATCACGCTGGCGACGCAGGAGCAGAGCGTGGGCATCGATCAGATCAATATGGCGGTGGGCCAGATGGATACGGTGACGCAGCAGAACGCGGCGCTGGTGGAGGAAGCGGCAGCGGCGGCGGCCTCGCTGCAGGAACAGGCGGCTGCGCTGGCGGAAGTGGTCAGCGTGTTCAAGCTGGACCAGGCAGCGGCGCCGGGGCGACAGGCGATGGCGCGGCGGCAGACCCGCGTGGCGGCTGCGCCAGTGCGGGTTGCGATGGCGGCGCCGGCCGCGCGTCCGGCGTTGAAGGCCGCGGCGGCCAAGTCCCCGGTGCGCCAGTTGGCCACTGCGGCGGGCGACGACTGGGAAGCGTTCTAACAAAAAAGTAAGCCACTTTCTGGCGCAGCAGCAAAGTCTAGCGGCCCTCGGGCCGCTTTTTTTGATCTGACTCAATCGTAGCGGAGGTCGTCGATGCTACGTTTGCAGCTCGACCATGTAGCCACGAGGTGCGAACATGCCTTCCGTTGGTAATACCGATCCTATTGAAAATGTCCCCCATGCCGCCTATGATGGAAGAGCGGAAGTTCGCTTTGCTGCGATGGAAACACGGATCGCGGCAGTGGAGGTTGATGTGGCTGTGATACGGACAAGTTTTGCCACCCAAGATGACGTGCAGTCGCTGCGCGCGGAAATCCATGCGGCGACCGAACGCATCATGACGGTTTTATACGAGCACAAGCTGGAATTTACCATCGCGCTGGCGAAGCAGCGCGAAGACTTAACTGCGGCCCTTGCCAAGCAGCGCGAAGACTTGACTGCGGCCCTTACCAAGCAGCGCGAAGACTTGACTGCGGCCCTTACCAAGCAGCGCGAAGACTTGACTGCTGCCCTTACCATGCAACGGGAAGACTTGACCGCTTCCATGGTGGAGCAGCGGGTCGAACTTCACAAGACCCTGATGAGCCATACCTGGAAGCTTTACGGCTTTGCATCCTTGCTCATGGGCGGCGTCTATTTCATCGCGCGCTACGTACACTGAAATCATTCGTAAGCGGCGAGGCGCTTCCGTTCGTCGGCGGAGAAAATGGAGTCGCGCAGTTTCTGCAGCGAGGCCGGGTCCGCACCCGGAGCCAGCTGCTGGCTCTGCGCCAGATAGACGGCGATGCGGTGGCGCCAGTCGGCTTCCTCGATGTCGACGTCGGCCAGGCGGGCTGCCGCTTCCGGCGATAGCGCGGCGGAACGCAGACGGTAGATCTCGTTGTCGCCCATGCCTTGCGCACGCGCCTTCGCCACGGCTTCCTCAAGCCTCAGCACCTTGGTCGGGGCATCGCGTTCGTCGCGCGCCTGTTGCGGCATGCGCGCATCCAGCGCGGCGATACGCTCCTTGCGCTGCGCATCGGTCAAGCCTTTGTCGGCGTTGATTTCCAGCCGCGCCACCGCGTCCAGATCGTAAGCGTCGCTGGCGCTGAACAGTCCCTCGGCTTCGGCTACGGTGAAATACGAGCGGCGCAAACGCTGCATGGCCTCCAGCCGCAGACGCGCACCCTGCGCCACATCCAGCGTGGCGGGCAAGGCGCGTTCCTCGTCGACCAGCGCGCGCTTGTAGGCCAGGTAGGCGTCCAGCAGGCGCTTGGCCTGGGCCGCCGGCGCTGTGCTCAGGCGGCGATCCAGCTCGCGGCCGATCTCGACGCGGATCGCCTCCAGCGGTTTCTCGCCCAGTCCCGCCAGATAGTAGTCGAACAGGTAGGCCAGCTCCGCGTTGACGGTCAGCTTGTCGGCCGCGGTCTGGCGTACGTCGCCGTCGGGCCGCGTGCCGATCATCGATGGCACAAACGCAAAATAGTTGGGATCGGCGGCGCGCGCCCGTGGGGCCTCGCTGCGCGGCAGCGCCAGATACAGGCCGGCGCCGACCACGGCGGCCAGCGCGCCGAAGCGCAGCAGTTTCGCGTTTGTGCTCATCATGCGCTCCTTACAGTCCCAGTCCCTGCAGGCGATTGGCCTGCTGGCGGAAGATGGTCACCGGGCTGGTCTCGAACAGGTTGGTGATGCCCACCAGTTGATTCACCTCGTCCAGATGGTTCATCGCGTAGTCGTCGCGGATCACGCGGCCAAGATGGCTGGAGCAGCTGCTGACCAGGCCATCGTTCTTGGCGCCGTTGAAGGCGATCGCCGTCAGGGCCAGCACCGGATCGCTGACGTCCAGCAGATTGGTGTAGGGCTGGGCGCCGCTCCACGAGAAGTAGTACACGCCGCGCACCTGGTAGTCGCCCTCGCCGCAGGCCGACGTCGGCACGCCTTCGGGATGGCTGCTGTTGAAGGCCAGCGTGCCGGCGGTGCTCAGCGAGGTGGCCGCCGCGCGCGCGTTCTGCGGCAAGGTCGGGCTGCCGGACAGGAAGCTGATCAAGCCGGACACCGCGTTGGCCAGGCTGTAGGTCACGTCCGGCACCGCGCCGATCAGCACATCGGCCACGCGCGAACCCTTGTTGACGCCACCGACGCTGCTGACCGACGCCACCAGGTCCGGCCGCACCGACGCCACGTAACGCGCGGTGGGGCCGCCGTGGCTATGGCCGATCAGGTTGACTTTGGAGGCGCCGGTCGCGGCCAGGATCTGCTTGACCTGTACCAGCAACTGCTCGCCGCGCACCTCGGTGCTGTTGGCGGCCGACACCGACGTCACATACACATTGGCGCCGCCGCTGCGCAGCCCCGAAGCGATGCCGTAGAAGTAGTCGACCGGGCCGATGTTGTCGAAGCCGAACAGGCCGTGCACCAGCACGATCGGGTACTTGGTTTGCGTGTAACCGCTCGCCCAGGATGGCGCGGGCAGGGCGGTCAGGGCGATCAGGCAGAGTGCGAGGTACTTCCAGATGCGTTTTTTCATTGAAGTCTCCGATTGTATTTTGAGGTCCGGGTATTTCCCCGGTCAACAAAATGTAGCACCGCGCCGCTGGCCTTGCAGTCCGCACGCTAGGCCCTGGGAGCCAATCTGACGGGCCTCTGATCCCAGTTGTTTTCCTGCGCTATAATCGAGACCAAAACTCAAATAAAGAGACTACCTTGCCGTCGCGATTCGACTTCCAACAATTTCAGGGGATGACGCCGCTGGACGGCGTCAATATCTGGGCATATCTGCTCGATCACAACGCGGAACGCATCACCGTCAAGCGCCGCAAGCCGGCGCTGGAAAACCTGGAGCGGATCTTCCGCGCCACCTTCAAGCTGGCCAACGACGTCGGCTTCCGCGCCATGAACCTGCGCGACCTGTGCCAGGAGACCGGCCTGTCGATGGGCGGCTTGTACGGCTACATCAGCAACAAGGACCAGCTGGCGGAGATGATCGAGGACGTGGTGCGCTACGCCACCCAGGAGATGCCGCGCCTGTTCGATGACGTCACCGAGCCGCTCGACAAGCTGGAAGCGCTGATGCGCGCCTCGATCTATGTGTCCGAGATTCTGCAACCGTGGTTTTATTTCGTGTTCATGGATTCGCGGGTGCTGCAAACGGCGCAGCGCACCACGGCCAAGGAGTCGGAGCTGCATGTGCAGGCCTTGTTCGCCGGCGTGATCGCGCAGCTGCCGCACCGTCCGGCCGGCAGCCCGGAGCTGCAGGCGGCGCACATCATGGCGATGTTCCAGGACTGGTATGTGAAACGCTGGAAGTACCGGGCTGCCGATGTCAGCCCGGACCAGTTTGCAGATAGCGCCGTGCGCATGATGCGCGGCTACCTGGCTTCCTGATTCAGGCGCCGCTGGCCGGCGCCGGCGGCTGTGCCTTGACCCATGCCACCAATTGCCGCATGGCGGGCGCCGGGTCGTGCGCGTAGCGCTGTATGATCGTCTGGTAAATCGCCTGGACTTCCGCGCTCATCCCGCGGGCCGCCAGCAGCTTGGCGCGCGTAACGCAGCTGTCGGCGACCATGTACCGTATTTGCTCAACGTTGTCGTGCGCGTAGCGCTGTTCAAGATCGTCATATGCCTGCATGGCCAGGTCCTCCCGGGCCAGGTAACCCCAGAGCTGACCTTTCTTGAACACGCTGGAGGCGACATGCACGCGCAGCTTGGGGTCTTCATCCTGTCCGTAGCGCTGGTCTATTTCTGCAAAGACGGCAAGGGCCTGCTCTGCTTGTCCCAGCTTGAGCAGATTGGCGGTTTTATTCAACAGATCCATGGCGACGATTTCGCGCAGTGCGGGCGAGGGATCGTCAACAAAGCGCCGGTACAAATCATCGTTGGAGGCGATCGCCTCCGTGGCATGCTCCAGGTGAGAAAACAATAATCCGCGATTGAACAGCGCCCGCGCTAATTTCTCACGCACCGGCGGCGCCGGGTCGTCGCCGAATCGCCTGATAATTTCATCATAGACGGCGAGTCCTTCGGCAGTCTGGCCCACGGCCGTCAGCTTGCTGCCTTTGCCGATCAGGCCGCTCGCTATCTTTACGCGCAATCCGATGGCGGCCTGCGGGCCGGCATGGCGCGCAATGTGTTCCGAAGCGACTACCGCCTCATTGAATTTCCCCGCATCGACGAGCAACAGGCCCTGCTGGTGCAGCGCTTTTGCGACCAACTCGCGTAATGACGCCACTTCACTTGCGCCGAAACGCTGCGCGATTTCGCCCAAGGTGGCGATCGCGCCATCGAATTGCTGCAGGGTTTGCAGGCTGTGCGCCTTTCTGAGCAGGCAGAATGCCACCAGTTCCTGTTCCATCGTGGCGGCGTCATTCCGATGGCGTCGGACGATCTGGTCGCAATGGGCGATCTGCGCCTCCGGCCGCGCCAAGGCTTCCAGGCGCAGGCTCTTGTTGTTGAGCACATTGCACAACAATCTGCGGATCTCCAGCGAAGGATCTTCGCCAAAACGCACGGCGAATTCATCGTAAATAGCCAGTTCGTCTTCAAATTGGTTCAGGCGTCCCATGGCGACGGCCTTGTCCAGCAGGCAGGCTGCCACCAGGTGGCGTACCGCAGGGTAGGGTTCCCGGCCATAGCACTGATCGAATTCGACCAGAACGGCGACTTCGTCGTTGAAGCGGCCCAGATGTCTGAGCGTATGGCATTTCCTCAGCAAATTTTTTGCCACCATTTCGCCGAAGGGAGACGCTAGCGGAAAGCGCGCAAAGCGCCGCGCGATGTCGTCGAACATGCCCAATTGCTCGTCGAACCGCCCCAGGCTGCCCAGCAAGGCCTCCTTGTTGCACATGCTGCGGGCCAGCACGTCAAGCAGGCGATGTTCCGCACTGTCGCCGAAGCGGCGTATCAGGTCGTCGTAGATGGAAATTTCGTCATCGATCTTTCCTCCCTGTCCTAGCTTTACTGCCTGGCTAAATAAGTTCTGGGCAACCTGCAGATTCAACTCGGCGTCGGCCTGATCCGTTGCAGCGTTTGAGTTGAGCAGGGATCGCGCTGAGTCGCTTAATTTCTTCCAATGGCGTAGGGGCATGGTCGGTGAATTTTAGTTGTTCGGTGGCGGTGGCGTGGTACCGGCCGGCTGCGGCGCCACGTTCTCCGCACCCGGCGCCACGTCGTCCATGTCCAGCGTGTGGCGCGCGGCGTCGCCGGTGAACTCGTCGTACAGCCATTCGCCGTCGACCTGCGTCAACCCGGCCGGTACCTGGCGTTCCTGCGCCGGGCGGTTTTGCAGCGCCACCTTCATGTAGTCGATCCAGATCGGCAGCGCGACGCTGGAGCCGAACTCCTTGCCGCCCAACGATTTCGAGTCGTCGTAACCCATCCACGACACCGCCACGATGCCGCCGCCGTAGCCGGCGAACCAGCCGTCGACCGCGTCGCTGGAGGTGCCGGTCTTGCCGGCCAGGTCGGGGCGTCCCAGGCGGGCAACGGCGGCGCCGGTGCCGGTGCGCGTGACCTGGCGCAGCATGCTGTCGGTGACGAAGGCGTTGCGCGGATCGATGACGCGGGCGTCGTCCGGCAGCGTGGTGCGCGGCTTGGCCTCGGAAATGATCTTGCCGCTGCCGTCGACGATCTTGGCGATCAGGTAGGGTTCGACCGTGTAGCCGCCGTTGGCGAACACCGAGTACGCGCCCACCAGCTGCGCCGGCGTGACCGAGCCGGTGCCCAGCGCCATGGTCAGGTTCTTCGGATGCTTGGCCAGGTCGAAGCCGAACTTGCCCAGGTAGTTGTGCGTGTACGGCACCGTGATCGAGCGCAGGATGCGCACCGAGGCCACGTTCTTCGATTCGGCCAGCGCGGTGCGCATGGTGATCGGGCCGTCGAACTTGCCGTCGTCGTTTTTCGGGCTCCAGGCTTCGTTGCCGGTTTCGGCGCCGGTCAGGTCCAGCGGCACGTCGTTGATCAGGGTCGCCGGCGAGAAGCCTTTTTCCAGCGCCGCCGAATACACGAAGGGCTTGATCGAGGAACCCGGCTGGCGCCAGGCCTGTGTGACGTGATTGAACTTCTGCAGGTTGTAGTCGAAGCCGCCGACCATGGCGTGATAGCCGCCGCTGACCGAATCGATCGACACGAACGCCGCCGCCACCTGCGGCACCTGCGTGATGCTCCAGCCGTTCTTCTCCTGCATGATGCGGATCACCGCGCCGGGACGCAGGCGCACCGTGTCCTTGGCCTTGTCGGTCAATGCGTTGGCGGCCAGGCGCAGGCCGTCGCCGCTGATGGTGACCTCTTCGCCGAACGGGTTCTGCACCTTGACCGACTTGGCGCCCACTTCCAGCACCACGGCCGGGATCAGGCGGTCGCTGCCCGGGCGGCGCTGCAGCGCCTCTTCGATGACGTCGTCGCGCTCTTCCTCGCCGGACGGCAGCATGACGAAGGCTTCCGGGCCACGGTAGCCGTGGCGCTGGTCGTAGTTCAGCACATTGCGGCGCACCGATTCGTAGGCCGCGTTCTGGTCGGCCTTGAGGATGGTGGTGTAGACGCTGATGCCCTTGGTGTACGAGTCCTCCTTGAACTGGGCGTACACCACTTGGCGCGCCAGTTCGGCCACATATTCGGCGTGGGTGTCGAACTCCTGGCCGCGATGGCTCACGTGCAGCGTTTCGTGCAGCGCCTTCTGGTACTGGTCTTCGGTGATGTAGTTCAGGTCCCGCATCGACTTCAGCACCACGCGCTGGCGTTGCTTGGCGCGCTTGGGATTGACGGCCGGGTTGTGGCGGGCCGGATTCTGCGGCAGGCCGGCCAGCATGGCCATTTCGGCGATGTCGAGGTTCTTCAACGGCTTGCCGAAGTAGACCTGCGAGGCCGCGCCGAAGCCGAACGAACGCTGGCCGAGGTAGATCTGGTTCATATACAGTTCGAGGATCTGCTCCTTGCTGAGCGCCGCCTCGATCTTAAACGCCAGCATGACCTCATTGAGTTTGCGGCCGTAGAATTTTTCGCGGGTGAGGAAGAAGTTACGCGCCACCTGCATCGTGATGGTGGAGCCGCCCTGGCGCATGGCGCCGCCCAGGTTGGCGCGCGCGGCGCCCAGCGCGCGGCGCCAGTCGATGCCGTTATGCTCGTAGAAGCGCTTGTCCTCGATCGCCAGCACGGACTTCTTCATCATCTCCGGGATATCCTTGATCGGCACGAAGTCGCGGTGCTCCTCGCCGAATTCGCCGATCAGGGCGTTGTCGGCGGTGTAGATGCGCAGCGGGATCTTGGGCCGGTAATCGGTGATGACCTCCAGCGACGGCAGGTTGGGCGCCACATACAGCAGCATGTAGGCCAGCAGCAGGCCACCGGCGATCAGCGCGGCGACGCCGGCCACGATAAAGCCGCGGATGGCGTTGCGGCGGGTCAGCCATTTGGAGAAATTGATGGGCGAAGCAGTCAAGGCGTAGTCTCACGGTAGCAGCGGTAGGCGCGATTATAGACCAACAAAATTTGGGCACACTTAAACGAAAAGTGGCTTTTTATGCAAATTTGGTCGCTCACCCCTATGACTATTGGTGATTTTGTCGTAACGTAACAGTTATCTGAATAATTTTCGCTTTACAACCGGGGAAGACATGGCGGAACCGCAGCACACTCTCGATTGCGACATCCTGATCGTGGGAGGCGGCATCAACGGCGCCGGCATTGCGCGCGATGCGGCAGGGCGGGGCTTGTCGGTGGTGCTGTGCGAAAAGGACGACCTGGCCTCGCACACCTCGTCAGCCTCCACCAAGCTGATCCACGGCGGCCTGCGCTATCTGGAGTATTACGAGTTCAACCTGGTGCGCAAGGCGTTGATCGAGCGCGAGGTGCTGTTGCGCGCCGCGCCGCACATCATGTGGCCGCTGCGCTTCGTGATGCCGCACGCGCCCGGCCAGCGCCCGGCGCTGATGATACGGGCCGGACTGATGCTGTACGACCTGCTGGCCAAGCGCGAGCTGCTGCCCGCGTCGGCCGGCATCAACCTGCGCACGCATGCGGCGGGCAAGCCGCTCAAGCCCGCGTTCCAGCGCGGCTTTATCTATTCCGACGGCTGGGTGGACGACGCCCGGCTGGTGGTGCTGAACGCCATCGACGCCTGCGAAAAGGGCGCCACCATCCTGACCCAGACCGAGTGCAAGGGCTTGGCGCGCAAGGCGGACGGCTGGGAGGCGGATTTGCACAAGAGCGGCTGCGGCGATGTCCGCGTCAACGCGCGCTACGTGGTCAACGCGGCCGGGCCGTGGACCGCCAGCCTGCTGCATGCGACGCTGCCGAAAGAGGGCGGTGGCAACCTGCGCCTGATCAAGGGCAGCCATATCATCGTCAAGCGCATCTTCGAGCATGACAATGCCTACATCTTCCAGCACCCGGACGGCCGCATCGTGTTCGCGATTCCGTATGAGCGCGATTTCACGCTGATCGGCACCACCGACCTCGATTACCGCGGCGACGCCAACCAGGTCGCCATCAGCGAGGACGAGATCAGCTACCTGTGCGAACTGGCCAGCCAATACTTCGTCCAGCCCATCGTGCCGGCCGACGTGGTGTGGACCTATTCGGGCGTGCGGCCGCTGGTGGAGGACGGCGCCGACGCCAAGGCCGTCACGCGCGACTACCGGCTGGAGGTCGACAACGACGGCCCGCCGATGCTGAGCGTCTTCGGCGGCAAGATCACCACCTTCCGCAAACTGGCGGAGGAGGCGGTCGACCTGATCGCCAAGTCGCTGGGCAACCGCCACGGCGCCTGGACCCACAACGCCTGCCTGCCGGGCGGCGACCTGTATGGCGCCGAGCCGCAGAACCGATCGGTGCTGGAATTCGACACCTGGTTGCGCAACGTGCAGGGCCGCTACGGCTGGCTGCCGCCGTTGCTGGTGGCGCGTTACGCCCGCGCCTACGGCACCCGCATCCATACGCTGCTGGGCCAGAAGGAAAGCGTGGCCGCGATGGGCGAGGAGATCGCGCCGGGCCTGTATGAGGCGGAAGTGGAGTACCTGCGCCGCTACGAATGGGCGCGCAGCGCGCAGGACATCCTGTGGCGGCGCTCCAAGCTTGGCCTGCACCTGCCGCCAGACACCGGCGGGAAGCTGCAAGCCTGGCTGGCGGCGCACCCGTTCCAGTACAAGCAAGCGGCATAAAAAAAACCACCTGCACAGAGCGCGCTCTGGCAGGTGGTTTTTTAATTGTTGCGGAAAGCGCTTACTTCACGCCATGCATCAGCTTCTGGATCAGCGGTGCGATCAGGAACAGCAGCACGCCGGCGGCAGCCAGGGCGAAGAAGCCGTAGCTGTAGCCTACCAGCGCGGACGACACCGACATGCCGGTTTCGCCGCTGACGGCCGAAGCGAAGATGCCCGACAGGTTGTTGCCGATGCCGGTGGACAGGAACCAGCCGCCCATGCCCAGGCCAACCAGGCGGGTAGGCGCCAGCTTGGTCACCATCGACAGGCCGATAGGCGACAGGCACAGCTCACCGACCGATTGCAGCGTGTAGACCATGACCAGAGGCCAGAACGGGATCTTGTTGTCGGCATTGACCAGCATCGACAGCGCGAACATCAGCAGCGCGAAGGCGGCGCCGTTGAACAGCAGGCCCAGGCCGAATTTACGCGGAATCGATGGATTCTTGCTGCGCATGGCGACCCAGACGAAGGCGACGACCGGCGCGAAGCCGATGATGGCCAGCGAGTTAAAGATCTGGAACCAGGCCACGGGGAAGGTCCAGTTGAACATCTGGCGGTCGACGATCTTATCGGCCAGGAAGGTGAACGAGCTGCCTGCCTGTTCGAAGAACATCCAGAACATGATATTGAAGAAGAAGATCAGCAGCATGGCGATGACCTTGTCGCGGGCTACCTTGCCGTTCTTGATACCTTCGATCAGCAGCATCACCGACAGCAGGACGAACAGCACGGACAGCACCACTTGCAGGTTCTGCGCGCCGGCGGCCAGCAGGAAGTACACGACCGGGATCACGCACAGCGAGCCCAGTGCCACGTAGATCATGCGCTTCGGATCGGCGTTCGATGCGTCCGGTGCGCCGATGCCTTTCAGGTTGCGGCGGCCGATGAAGAACCACACCAGGGAGATCAGCATGCCGACGCCGGCGGACATGAACACCACTTTGTAAGCAGGCATGCCGTTGGTGCCGAAGATGGTCGCAGCCAGCCACTCGGTCAGCACCGGTGCGACCAGCGCGCCGGAGTTGATACCCATGTAGAAGATGGTGAAGCCGGAATCGCGGCGGGTGTCGGCGGCGCTATACAGCTTGCCGACCATGGTCGAGATGTTCGGCTTGAACATGCCATTGCCGACGATGATGGTGGCCAGTCCGAACTGGAACACCGTCTGGTCGGGGAAGGCGATCATGAACAGGCCGGCCGACATGAAGGTGGCGCCGATCAGGATCGAGCGCTGGTAGCCGAGTACGCGGTCGGCCACGTAGCCGCCGAACAGCGCGGCGGCATAGACCAGCGCCAGGTAGGAGCCGTAAATCAGGTTGGCAGGGGCCTCACCGGTGGCATCGCCGTTGTAGAACTGGGCGACGACGTAGAGCACCAGGGCCCAACGTATGCCGTAGAACGCGAAACGCTCCCAGAACTCGGTCATGAACAACATCCACAGCGGAGCAGGGTGACCCATGATCTGCTTGAATTCGGGAATAACGACTTCCGTATTGGTGGTGGTAGCACCGCTCATGCGGCTTCTCCTAATTTTATGATCTATGAAAAGTGTCTCAGGTTCCCTTATGGGGAGCCAAATTGGGCGCCATTTTAATCTACAAATCGCTCGGGCCGTGCATTTTGATGGCCGGCCTGCAAAGATATGTCTTTTGTGCTAATAAATATGCACAATCCTGCTATGGCAATCTCCACCCCAAAATGTGCCGGTTTGTCGTATATTGGCAGTGCAGGCTTACCTGTTATGCATCGAAATGCATCGAATTTGAATAAGGATTTTCGCATCATGGAACATGACGTTGTCGATACCCTGATTTCGCCCGAAGGCCAGTTGGAAGTCCTTTCGAAGGCGGAAGTGAACAAGCTGCTCGACACTAGCCAGGGCGGCCTCTATAACATCTTCCGCAATTGCGCACTGGCCGTGCTCAATTGCGGCAGCACTATCGACGATGGAAAGGAGCTGCTGGAACGGTACAAGTCATTTGAGATCAGCATTGTGCAGCGCGAGCGCGGCATCAAGCTCGATATCAAGGGAGCGCCGGCGATCGCCTTCGTCGACGGCAAAATGATCAAGGGCATCCACGAACACCTGTTCGCGGTGCTGCGCGATATTGTCTTCGTCAGCAACGAGGTGACGGACAATCCGAAGTTCGACATGGACAGCACCGAGGGCATCACCGATTCGGTGTTCCATATCCTGCGCAACGCCGGGGTGCTCAAGCCTATGCTCAATCCCAACCTGGTGGTGTGCTGGGGCGGGCATTCGATCAACCGCGCCGAGTATAACTACTCGAAGGAAGTCGGCTATCAAATGGGCTTGCGCGACCTGGACATCTGCACCGGCTGCGGTCCCGGCGCGATGAAGGGCCCGATGAAGGGCGCCACCATCGGCCACGCCAAGCAGCGCCTGCACAAGGGGCGCTACCTGGGCATCTCGGAGCCGGGCATCATCGCGGCCGAGTCGCCGAACCCGATCGTCAATGAACTGGTGATCATGCCCGATATCGAGAAGCGCCTGGAAGCGTTTGTGCGCTCGGGGCATGGCATCGTCGTGTTCCCTGGCGGCGCCGGCACGGCGGAGGAGATCCTTTATATATTGGGCATCCTGCTGCATCCGGATAATGCCGATATTCCGTTCCCGCTGGTGTTCACCGGACCGGAGACGTCGCGCGAGTACTTCGTGCAGATCAACCAGTTCATCCACGACACGCTGGGTCCCGAGGCGCAGCAGCGCTACAAGATCATCATCGATGATCCGGAACTGGTGGCGCGCGAGATGCAGGCCGGGATCAAGCAGGTGCGCGAGTTCCGCAAATCCCGCAGCGACGCCTACTACTTCAATTGGGGCCTGAAGATCGACCAGGAGTTCCAGCATCCGTTCGCGCCGACGCACGAGAACATGCGCAACCTGAGCCTGCACAAGAACCAGGAAGTGCATCTGCTGGCGGCCAATCTGCGCCGGGCGTTTTCGGGTGTGGTGGCGGGCAACGTCAAGGACGAGGGCATCCGAGCGATCGAGAAGTTCGGCCACTTTGAAATCCATGGCGACAAGGAGATCATGGGGCCGATGGACGAGCTGCTGGCATCCTTCGTGGCGCAGCATCGCATGAAACTGGCGGGCAAGCAGTACACGCCTTGCTATCGCGTGATCCAGTAACATCAGCCGGCGTCCGCGCGCAGCTGGTGCGGACGCCGTACAAATTCAGGTGACGATGACTTACTTCGCGATCTGTTCGGTGCGCGGCGCGTAGTTGTCGAAGCCATAGCTGCCGTAGATGCGCTTGACCGTGCCGTCGCGGTACATGGCGCGCAACAGCGTGTTGAGACGCGCCACCTCGTTGCCGTCCATGCCCTTGTTACAGGCCAGGTACATGTCGTAGTGGGCGAACGTCAGCACCGCCTCCATGCCGGTGATGCCCATTTCATCCATGATGTAGAGACCCGGCAGGCGTCCTTCCGACCACAATTGAATGCGCTGCATCTTCAGCTTGGGCGCGTTGGTGCGGTTGTAGGGAACCATGCTTAGGTTTAGCTGGTTCGCGCGCAGCAGCGGCACCATCGCGTCGCCGATGATGGTGCCGACCGTGTAGGGCCTGGCGTCCTCCAGGCTACTGAGATGGATATGGTCCTCGGCGCGTGCGTACATCACCCACTCGTTGCGGCCCACCGGTCCCACCCAGGCGAAGTTGGCCTCGCGTTCCGGCGTGCGGGCCATCGAGAACAGGCAGCTGTTGGCGTTCTTGGTGGTCAGCGCCATGGCCCGCGCCCACGGCATCAAGGCTGGTGCAGTGACGGCCAATTCGGCCCTTCGCATCAGCTCCAGGATGATGTCGGTGGACAGTCCGGTGGCGGCGCCGGTTTTCTTGTCGGCCCAGTTGAATGGCGGGTACTCTTCGGTGTAAAGCGTGAAAGTGTCGGTCGCCTGCGCAGCAGCGCATGCGACGAAAAGCAGCGCTGCGTGCAAGTAGAACAGCGCGATGCGACTAGCCATGTCGCTTCCTTTCTCTGAAGTAGTGACTTCTTCGGAAGGGTACTCGCTTTCCTCGGGCCGGTCGAGAAATACCGGGGGCTCCAGCAAGCGCCTTGGGAGGGAAGGGGGATATTCCCAATTGAAGCATGGTCCAAATCAAGGTATGGATTGCCTGTACGCCCGACCGCAAAGGCATCCATCTGCAGACCCATCTGGCCAAGTTTAAAGGGGTGCCGCAAGCCGATGCCTACGCCTGCTTCAACGCCTTTGTTCGAGGATGGCATGATCCGCGAAGCTGCGCGCCGGGCGTATGCGCGCTGTAAGTTCCACGATGTTGCGCGCGGCGCGACCGACCGCGCAGACCACCGAAGCGTCGCGCCGCATCGCCGAGCTTTATGCGATTGAGGGCGAGATCTGGGCCATGCTGGCTGACGAACGCAACAAAGTTCGGCAAGCGCGCTCGTGCCCACCGGGAACTCTGGCTGCGGACCACGCCCGACACCTCGTCGCGCAAGTCCGATATGGCGGCGGCGACCCTGTACGCGCTTAAACTCTTGGCGGCGCCATTGCGATTGATCAGTCTGCGGCCGAGCGCGCCTGGTGTGGCGTGGCCATCGGCCGACGCAGCTATCTGTTTGCCGGCGCCGACCTTTCTACATCGGTAAGATCATTGTCATATTTGCATGTAAAGCCTTTTGTTTGACATGTAAAGCCTTTTTATTGACATGTAAAGCTGGGGTATTTCGGCTTCCATGTATAAACAAGCGAAAATGATTTTTCTGCCATTGCGCTGGACTGCACGGGCTGCGCATCGACACACCTCCGCCTTCCGGCACATATGGATCTAGCTGCTCTCATTGGCACGGCGATTGCTAGATAGCTGTATCGGGTTCGCTGAAAATGAATCGGATAGCGGAATATATTTCCTATCTTTAATTGCTTTTGCATCGCCCTTTATTGGTCGACAAAATTGACGGAGACCAGAAACCATCTAAAAAAATGATTCGAAAGTGGTCGTACGTTGGCCCCTTTTGCAAGCCCCTGCTGTCAGATTAAGTCGGAATTGATACACCTAAGCTTAAGCCTATTTTTATTGCCATATCCGACCAAATCAGAGCCATTATTAGAGGATACCAATGTTTTTTCCTACAATTACACCAACAGCAAAAGATGTTCTCAAAGACTGCATTAATGAAAATACGGCGCAAGGGTTGGCGCCGGGAGACAAATTGCTCTTATGCCAGTTAATTGATGCGCTACCGGCATACCAGGATTCAACTTTTATGAACAATCACCGGGCGGCGATTGTGACTTTGATTCAAACCAGTTTGCCCGACCATCAGATTGCTCCCCAACCGTTGGACTCCGAAGATCAGGGAAATGTCACTTCTTCTTATATCTATACGGGAACTGCACGGGGATACTTAGACGCATTTTATCCGAACGTTTTTCCAAACGCGCCTTCGACTGCGCTGGCTGCAGCGCTCACTAGTCCTCCGGGTCTCCATGGCGTCTCACAACAATGGTGGTCGAATTTTAGCGTGACGGCGTTGACCGACGCGATTCGAATTGCCGGTGTGGCACAAGTCGATCTGGCAAAGTTGTCGGCCGATATGCAAGTCGCTAATGCTACGCTCATAGCCCTGTTGGCGCCGAGCTGCCTTTCTGTTCTGCAGAATGGATACAGCCCAACATCCATCACTATTAACGACATTCAATATACGCAACGGTCGCCTGCGATCGCTGCAACGCTTGCCGCTGCGATCGTAGACCAAGCGTTCATCGCCAATGCCAATGCAGCACTACAAGATCCTGGTTCAACACAGTCGGTGGTTTGGCTTCTTTTCATACTATGGCTGACCCTTGATGCGTTACAGGAACCCTTCGTTGATTCATGTATTACCGCTGCGATCAATGCTGGGCTTGAAGTGCCCAACCAGGTTGGCTTACCAACTGGCGGCAACATTGGGTGGTGGTACGGCGGCTACGTAGACTGGTTCCAGCCAATCACCGGTGCAGACATTGCGCCCGCGGCCACAGGTATCACCGCAAATATGCAGCAAACCGAAACGATCCACGCCACCGCCGGAGGATATAGCGGCGGTGGTACATATCCGGCTGTAACGGCGAACGGTTACTCATTAAGTTTTTGCAATTGGGGTGACTTAAATTGGTACAACCCTCAGTCGGCGGAGTGAGAAATCGCCGTTAGTCATGTCTGATGAATTCCTATAACCAAATAAATCGTAAACGATAAATTTTGCTATGAAAAATATATCTAAGTCTTGGAATCGCTCCCGTGCGCGGATGGTCGCGCCACCATCTTCTCCGATCCAGGTAATCAACTTGACGGTCTCTTCGCGACGGGAACGCAACATGGCGGAGCCGTCGCCAGCAACTATTATTTTGATAAGAGCGACACGGGGGGGCAACTCACAGGATCAACTTATCCTAGATCAAGTGCCTGTACCGCGCGAGATGTGGTCCTATGATGCAAACGATGGAGTGTTGACATGGCGTGGATTGTTCGGAGGCGGCCATTTACTCATCACTCATAACGGCAAGATCGCCATAGGCAATGTGAGGCTCGGAGTCGACCCTATTCCAGTATCAGCCGGTGAAACAGCTTCGTTCGACTGCGAAGTCGCGCCCGATTGTGGTATCGAGCTGGAGAGTAGTGGCAACCGTGTCACAAATATGCTGTGGGATAGAACCTCCAGTTCTTGGACCCAGGCGTCGTGGTCGACGACTAACCGCTTCAATTTGCAATATACGTACACAGCACCGATTTCTCCTGTCGACCCAGGATCTTTTACATTCCAATTTACGGACAACGATACTGTGCAGGAATGGCAACCCACGGATTCCGAAGTGTCCGCCTCGTTGTCACTATCTCCCGGGGCTGCGGGGATGGTATGGAATTTGCGTTTCCAATGTTTTGAAGATCCTCCAAAGTCTGCTTCGTCTGAAAGCATCGATACCGTGTTTCCTTATTGGATGATCGCTCAGGAGGATGCCGCCGCGAGTACGATTTCAGGCGCAATGCTAATTGACAATCCTAATGCCGAAACCGGGATGAAAATTGGTTTCCAAGGTGTCGCCAGTTCAAACAACGTGGCCGGATATTACCGGAGCGAGAGCAGCCCACAGCCGTTCGCAGTGTTTGGAGGAAAGCTCGTGGTTGCTGGAGCCACGATAGCAAGCTCTGTGCTATCGGGGCAGCGGCTATGTTGGTCGGGATTGTCTATCAGTGAACAGGCAGCAACGGGCCTACCCGAAAACGGCGCGCTTACCTTCCGGATAGACGGTCAGTTTGGTTCTACCCCTGCAATGGCTGTTCGGGTAGCTCGTCTTAACGGCTTGGCAGCGCTGCAATCGTTGAAAGCGCTTGAGCGTGTCGGGCCTGGCGTCGCGCAACATTTGTCGATGTTGGAGCAGGCCGTAAATGATACAAATCTGAACATTCAAAGCCTTCTGGCCATGACGCCTTATGCAAGAACGACGAAAGGCGACTGGTACGAAGCTGTTCAGCAAGCAGTAACAAACGACCTGAGTATGATCATGAACAGCTTCATTTCGAGCGACGCGTGGAACCTGATTTACCCTAACACTCCCCAACCCAGTTTGTCCGGATACCTTGCCACAATTGCTCAAACTCCAGTGGCTGGAGAGGACGTTGTAACGTGGTACCAGTCACTCGGCACAGCTGTACTGACCCAAGGCTTGTCTGGCGGCACCGATGACAACTGTAAGTACCTGAACGGTCCACGTTCCGCGCAGTGGCTGAGAACCGAAGTGGCTGCCTCCAAGGTGTATGCAGCGCACAGCCAGCTATTGTTTGCTTATCACTGGCAGGAGCAAAATGCCCTGACCGCTGAATTCTTGCAAGATCAAAACTCTGCGCCGCAAACGTATGTCGACCTTATTAATACGAAGGTAGCAGCGATGGTGACGGACATCAATACGAACGTCGCTGTTGATCCGGATCCAACGGTACCTGATCCGCGGCCAGCGATGATCGCAGACGCCAACGCCGTAGGTAAATATGCCGTCGACAATTGTCTCTACTGGGCATTCGGCTTTTACTATTACAACACCACATCGAATATCCTGGCAACACTAGCGTTCGCAATGAGCGATCCCGGCTCCACAGACGGTTCCATGTTGTCACGACTGTTCCAAACCAACGTGGCAGTTTTGACCGCGTTGGACCCATCTGGTACCTTTGCGCAGAAATACACGGACACCCTTAACGCGTTCTTGGCAACGAACATTCTTCCGAGTATGACTTCGTTGTCGTCGGATGGAAGTAGCGTCAGTATTATTGAGTTGTACTTGCACCAGTTTGTCACGAATAACCTAGCAAATGTCGATAGCGAGATCGCTGCCGTAGCCGCTCAACTGCAAGTATTACTCGCCGATAAAGACGCCGGCGCGATGCTAAAAGCGTCGATTGAAGTGATTGGCTCTCTATCCGGCAGCATTGACACCACATTGGCATTCCCGTATGTGGCAAAGAATTTTGTTAATTGGTTCCAGACAACATATCCGCGATTTGCAACTTGTTCCAAGTATTTCGCGTCGGTGCTTCTAGGCGGCATTGTGGCATTGAACGCCTTCAATTTGATTACTGGCTTTAAGAGCTGGGATAAATTGTCCGATGAGGAGCGTGCCCAATTAGTGACCAACGCCATCCAGTTGGGATTGCAGGTGCTGGCGGCGGTGGTTAAGCGGGGCGTTCGCCTGGAGATCGTTTTAACTACCGATGGCTTGTCTGCCGGGCAGCGTGCCGCATCAATTGCCAAAATTATTGCTGATGGCGAAGGAGGGGCGCTGGAAAATGCCTTGGTTCGGACCGGCAATGCCACAGCGCGGTGGCTTGGCAGCACTGAGGGCACGGCAATGATCGAAGTGTCCGTCGACGGCGCTGTAAATGCGGTGATGATCAACGGTGCAGACGCAGCTGTCGAAGATGCAACTTGGATCACCACGGCACTGGGGAAAAATTTGGACGAGTTCATAGCAACTCGAATTGGCCCCGTCTTCATCCTGGCCGGCATCGGTTACTCGCTCTATTCAATCATTGAAGGCGATAATGGCGTAGCCTTGGCCGGTGATATTTTAGGAATTGTCGGTGGCGCGTTTGCGCTCTTTGCGATCGCCGGAAACTGGGCTTTGGCATCCGGCGCGCTTGAAGGGCTGGATGTCTTGGCGGCATTTGTGCCATTCGCTGGACCGCTCGCGGTTTTGGCTGCGATTGCAGGTGTAGCTCTTATGATTTACGAGATGATGCAGCGCCCTCCTGATCCGGTAGCCGAATTCGTCGACAATTATGCGGCTCCTGCGGGGTTCAAAGTGAACAGTCAGGCCGGCGCTGTGGATTATGTAGCTCCCTTCGCTAACGTAGATGCCGCCAATACGATGATGATGGGATTTACATTCGGCGCGGCCAATCGTCTGCTTTCCTGCGGGTCAAACGGCATTCTCAGCTGGACGAGTCAAGCCACAAATTTACCGGACACGGTCTGGCAAGTCACCACCGACGGCAGCGGCTTCAGTCAAATTTTCACTTTGTGCCAAACACAAAGTGACGCATCGCCGGTAGTGATGTTTTTGAGTTTGATGAATGACGGAACGATTTGCTTTCAACCAAAAATTCCGCCGGCGGCTGCACCCACATTACCCTCGTCCACTCTGCATGCGCGCACAAGTGGCGCGGCCGATCCGGCGATTCAAACTCAAACATGGCAGTGCAACCCAGTTTCGGATTCAACATTAACTAGTGACGGTCATCTCTTTGCAATATCATTTACCGTCCAGTTTGCACTGCCTGACGCTCAGGGAAATTTTCAAGCGGGTTCGTCGCTGATGATTTCATCCGACGGCGTTACAGCGGGGGGCGGTATTGGGGCCGTCTTCGATCTGACTTTGTCCGGGATGGCGCCGAATTTCATGCAGATGCGTAATATTTCAGTCCTGCAAAATACCATCCCGGATAAAACAGAAACGTACGGCCCCATGTTTGGGGTGCAGCCCAGTACGCCGCTAAACTTCACGGCCACAGGAGCGTTGCCTGGCTTTATGAGCTTTGATAGCACCTCGTGTACGTTCTCGCCTAACGGAGGAACGTCGGGTGCAGGTGGCACGACTACGATTAACCTCGCCGCGATGAACTTGCTTGGTAGTCAAAATGTGGATTTTGCTATTTCTGTTGGCGCGGCGAGCGCTTAGTTGACCGGGGCTGTTGGCCCCGCTGCAATACCGACCCTGCGCACCAATCGAGAAATGCCCCGGGCGGGCGCTGCGCTTTTGAGTGGCAGATGTGGATAAGTAACCTAAATAAAGAAGGGGAATTCGTGGAGGGCATGGGCCGAAACAAATTCCCTTTTTTTCGGACTGGCTTAAATCAATGATGTAAACGATTTATCCTAGTATGTCGTTTAACTTCATTTTTCTTCCGATTTATTGTTGTAAATTATTGGATTGCGAAAGTTAGTTAACGTTATTCAGTGGCAAAAAAAAGCCGCTCAGCGAGCGGCTTTTGCTTGATTACTCTTCGCGGCGCAAGTGCGGGAACAGCAGCACGTCGCGGATGTTCGGCGAGTCGGTGATGATCATCATCAGGCGATCGATGCCGATGCCGCAACCGCCGGCCGGCGGCATGCCGTATTCCAGTGCGCGGATGTAGTCGGCGTCGTAGAACATCGCCTCTTCGTCGCCTGCATCCTTGGCCGCCACCTGCGACAGGAAGCGGGCCGACTGGTCTTCTGCATCGTTCAACTCGGAGAAGCCGTTGGCGATTTCGCGGCCGACCATGAACAGCTCGAAGCGCTCGGTGATGCCTTCGCGGGTATCCGAGGCACGGGCCAGCGGCGACACTTCGACCGGGTAGTCGATGATGTAGGTCGGTTCCCACAGCTGCGCTTCGGCGGTTTCCTCGAACAGCGCCAGTTGCAGCGCGCCCAGGCCGGCGGTGGCGAACGGCTTGACGCCGAACTTCAGCAGTTCCGTCTTGATGAACTCAGCGTCGTTCAGCTGCTCCGGCGTGTAGCCAGGCGCGTACTTGTTGATCGCATCGACGATGGTCAAGCGGTGGAACGGCTTGGCCAGATCCAGCTCGCGGCCGCCGTAGGTCAGCGTCGCGGTGCCGTGCGCGTCGATCGCCGCCTGGCGGATGATCGCTTCGGTGAAGTCCATCAGCCAGTGGTAATCGGTATAGGCCGCGTAGAATTCCATCATCGTGAATTCCGGATTGTGACGGACCGACACGCCTTCGTTGCGGAAGTTGCGGTTGATCTCGAACACGCGGTCGAAGCCGCCGACCACCAGGCGCTTCAGGTACAGTTCAGGCGCGATACGCAGGAACATCTGCATGTCCAGCGCGTTGTGGTGGGTGATGAAAGGCTTGGCCGCGGCGCCGCCAGGGATGGCGTGCAGCATCGGCGTTTCCACTTCCATGAACTCGTTCTTCTCCATGAAGCGGCGCATCGACGAAATCGCTGCGGTACGCGCCTTGAAGGTGCGGCGCGTTTCTTCGTTCATGATCAGGTCCACGTAGCGTTGGCGGTACTTGGTTTCCTGGTCGGCCAGGCCGTGGAATTTGTCCGGCAGCGGGCGCAGCGACTTGGTGATCAGGCGCAGTTCCGACACCTTGATCGTCAGTTCGTCGGTCTTGGTCTTGAACAGCGTGCCGACCACGCCCAGGATGTCGCCCAGGTCGTAGTGGTGCAGCGCGGCCATCGCAGCTTCGCCGGTCAGGTCCAGCGTGGCGTAGATCTGGATGCGGCCATCGGCCTTGGGGCCCGACGCATCCTGCAGCGTGGCGAAAGCGGCCTTCTTGCCGGCTTCGCGCTTGAGCATCATGCGGCCGGCCAGCACCACGGTCACCGGGTTGGCTTCCAGCTCTTCGCGCGACTTCTCACCGTACTGCACGTGCAGGTCGGCGGCTTTATGCTGAGGCTTGAAATCGTTCGGGAAGGCGACGCCTTGTTCGCGGATGGCGGCCAGCTTGGCGCGGCGCTCGGCGATGATCTTGTTTTCGTCGGGCGCTGCTGCTTGTTCTTGAAGATCCGTAGTCATGGTCTGTTCTTTTGTTGAGGTGATGATTAGTTAATTGCGGCGGCGAAGAGCTCTTCGACATCGAGCTCGCTGAAGTCGCGCACGACCGCGATGACGTTGTCGAATTCGGCGAACGCCTCGGCCGGCAGGGTGGTGGTCAGCACCACCGCGCGCATGCCGGCGCGGCGTGCCGCTTCCACCCCCAGCGGCGCGTCTTCGAACACGATGCTGTTGGCGGGCAGGGTGCCGCTGCGCTGGGCCGCCAGCAGGAACACGTCCGGCGCCGGCTTGCCGTGCGCGACATCGGCCGCGCCGGCGATGGCGTCGAACTGCTTGCGCAGGTCCAGGCCGTCGAGCGTGAAGTCGATGTTTTCGGTCGGCGCGGCGGTGGCCACGGCCAGCTTGACGCCTGCGCTTTTGGCGCGGGCGATGAAGGCTTCGAAGCCGTCGACCGCCGCCAGGTGCGGTGCGTACAGCTCGCGGTACAGCGACTCTTTCTCGAAATCGAGCGCGGCGCTTTCTTCCTTGGTCATCTGCTGGCCAAGATAGGTGTTCATGATTTCATGACTCTGGCGGCCGGCCGTGGCGCGGAAGAAGTCCTCGGCATCGACGTCATGGCCGCGACGGGCGAAGAAGGCCAGCCACGATTTGGTGTGGAAGGCCATGTTGTCGACGATGGTGCCGTCCATGTCGAAGATGAACGCGCGCTGCGAAGTCGAGAAGCTCATCAGACGCCTTGCTTCAGCGATGCCGAGATGAAGTCGTCCAGGTCGCCGTCCAGCACGCCCTTGGTGTTGCCGGTCTCGAAGTTGGTGCGCAAGTCCTTGATGCGGGACTGGTCCAGCACATAGGAGCGGATCTGGTGGCCCCAGCCGACGTCGGTCTTGGAGTCTTCCAGCTTCTGCTGCTCGCTCATGCGCTTGCGCAGTTCCATCTCGTACAGCTTCGCCTTCAGCATTTCCATCGCCTCGGCCTTGTTGCGGTGCTGCGAGCGGTCGTTCTGGCACTGGACCACGATGCCGGACGGGCCGTGCGTCAGACGCACCGCGGAGTCGGTTTTGTTAATGTGCTGACCACCGGCGCCGGAGGCGCGGTAGGTATCGATGCGCAGGTCGGCGGGGTTGATCTCGATGTCGATCGAGTCGTCCACTTCCGGGTACACAAACAGCGACGTGAACGAGGTATGGCGGCCATTGGCCGAATCGAACGGCGACTTGCGCACCAGGCGGTGTACGCCGGTCTCGGTGCGCAGGTAGCCGTAGGCGTAGTCGCCTTCGACCTTGATGGTGGCGGTCTTGATGCCGGCCACCTCGCCGTCGGATTGTTCCATGACTTCGACCTTGAAGCCCTTGCGTTCCGCGTAGCGCACGTACTGGCGCAGCAGCATCGACGCCCAGTCCTGGGCCTCGGTGCCGCCGGCGCCGGCCTGGATGTCGACGAAGCAGTTGTTCGGGTCCATCGGATTGTTGAACATCCGGCGGAACTCCATGCCCTCGATGACCTTGCGCACTTCCTCGGCGTCGACGATCAGCGCTTCGAGCGTGTCGTCGTCGCCTTCTTCCTTGGCCATGGCGAACAGGTCGCTCATGTCTTTGATGTCGGTGTCGGCCTTGGTCAGCGCGAAGACGATGGCTTCGAGCGATTTCTTTTCCTTGCCGAGATCCTGGGCCTTTTTCGGGTCGTTCCAGACCGTCGGGTCTTCCAGTTCTTCGTTTACTTGTTCGAGTTTCTCTGACTTTTTATCGAAGTCAAAGATACCTCCGTAGTTCGGCTTCGCGCGAGGTCATATCGGCGAGCAGGGCGGAGAGGGCGTTGATGCGTTCGGCTTCCATGTTTTCTTCTTTTCTAAGGCTGAAATCAAACCTTCGATTATACCCTAGCCGCGCCGCTCCTTCGCAGCTAAATAGCCAGTGTGGCGCTGGACGCGGACGCGATCGCTTGCGGTCCGCCCCGTCAGGCGCGAAATGCTGACTTTTTTACCACAAAAAGAATAAAATACGGTCTCTATGCCTTAAGTTGCTTGATGCAAGGAAATCCTCTGCGTATGATGTTGCGCATCGGTCCGTTGCCAAAAAGTCGCAACTTTAGATAATTTATCCATGCGTTCAGCGGTTTGCTGTATCTCCTTCGCGTTGCCCACCATGTTGCTCGGCTGTGCCGGTCTGCCGCAGGGCGCCCGGACGCCTGCGGGCGCCGAGGCCACGCTGGCGCTGCTGGAAACCACCGACCTGCACGCGACCGTGCTCAGTTACGACTACTACAAGCTCAAGGCCGATCCGTCGATCGGCTTCGAACGCACCGCGACCTTGATCAAACAGGCGCGCGCCGAATTTCCCAACAGTCTGCTGCTCGATAATGGCGACGCCATCCAGGGCACGGCGCTGGCCGACTACCAGGCGCTGGTCGCGCCGGTCGCTTGCGGCGAGACGCTGGCCATCTACAAGGCCATGAACCTGTTGGGTGTAGATGGCGGCGGCATCGGCAATCACGAATTCAATTACGGCCTGGCGTACCTGAACCAGGTCACCGCCAGCCATTTCGACGTGGACGGCGTGCCCGCCAACGCGCCGCGCTGCGCCGGGCCTCACTTCCCCATCGTGCTGGCCAATATCTACAGCGCCCGGACCAGGCAACCGTTGTTCGAGCCATACCGCATCCTCACACGGAAGATCAGCGCCACCGGGCCGGATGGCAAGCCGGTGACGGCGACGATCAAGGTCGGCATCATCGGCTTCGCGCCGACGGTGGTCATGTCCTGGGACCAGCATTGGCTGGAAGGTAAAGTCTATGCCGAGGGCGTGCGCGAAACGGCGCAGAAGTACATTCCGCAGATGCGCGCGCAGGGCGCGGACCTGGTGGTGGCGATCTCGCACGGCGGCCTCGATGGCGCGCCATACTCGCCGGAGATGGAAAACGCCAACTACTACCTGGCGCAAGTGCCGGGTGTGGACGCGATGATGATCGGCCACTCGCACCAGCCGTTCCCGGATGCGGCCAGCAAGGTGCCGGAATTCGGCCTGCCGAACGTGGACAAGGCCAAGGGCACCGTCTACGGCGTGCCCGCCGTGATGGCCAACCTGTGGGGCAAGCACCTGGGCGTGATCGGCCTGCGCCTCAAGTACGACGGCAAGGCCTGGGCGGTGGACAAGAGCCGCACCACGGTCGAGGTACGTTCGACCCGCAACGCCGACGGCAGCTACGTCGCCGCCGATCCGGCCGTCGCGCCGCTGGTGGCCGCTGAACACGAAGCCACCATCGGCTACGTGAAAACCCCGGTCGGCACCAGCGACTTCCGCATGACGACTTATTTCGCCGACGTCGGCGACATCAGCGCCATCGAGGTGGTGAACCAGGCGCAGACCGCCTACGTGCAGAACTACGTCAAGGCCAACCTGCCGCAGTACTCGGCGCTGCCGGTGCTGTCGATGGCGTCGCCGTTCAAGGCTGGTGCGGCCGGTGCGGGCGACTACACCGACGTCAAGGCCGGCGGCCTGGCGCTGAACAACGTGGCCGACCTGTATCTGTACCCGAACGCGCTGCACGTGGTGAAGGTGGCCGGCGCCGTCCTGAAAGCCTGGCTGGAAAAGGCGGCGGAGCGCTTCAACCGCATCGATCCGGCCAGCGGCGCGCAGCAGGAGCTGGTCAACACGGCCACCCCGGGATTCAACTTCGACATGCTGAGCAGCGCCGATGTCAGCTATCAGATCGACGTCACCAGGCCGGTCGGCCAGCGCATCACCGCCTTGCTGTTCAAGGGGGCGGCCATGGCGCCGACGCAGGAATTTCTGGTCGCGACCAATAACTACCGCGCCAGTGGTGGCGGCGCCTTCCCGGGGCTGGACGGCAGCAAGACCATACTGGCGTCGCCGGATGCCAGCCGCGATGTGCTGATCGCCTATATCCAGCAGCGCAAGAACGTCACCCGCGCCGGCAACGGCTCGACGCGCAGCTGGCGGTTCGCACCGGTGGCGACCAAGGGCGCGGTGGTGTTTCACTCCGCCCCCAATATGGTGGAACTGGCGAAGGAGGCGGGCCTGAAGGCAGTCTCGCAGATTAAAACGGACGATGGCGGCGGCAAGGGCCTGGCCCTGTACACCATCGATTTGTCGTTATGAGTGGAGGGCGCATGAAGCAGTTGCTGGCGGTGAGATTGATGACGATAGTGTTGGCGGCGGGCGCCGCAGGCGTCGTCGCGGCCGGGCCGGTCGACGACGCGCGCCACTACCTGCGCGGCGGTTCCGGCGCACCCGCCAACCTGCCGAAAGCATTTTCGATCTTCAGCGCCGCCGCCAAGGCCGGCGATCCGCTGGCGGCCTACTATCTGGGCATGATGTACCGGAACGGCATGGCGGTCGCGCGCGACACCAAGGCTGCGGCCCACTGGTTGCAGTTCGCCGCCAGCCGGCAGATGCCGGCCGCGATGTTCGCGCTGGCGAACCTGTATCTGAGCGGCGACGGCGTTAAGCGCGATGAGCAGGCTGCGCGCCGCCTCATAGAAAAAGCGGCGGATCTGGAGTATCCTGAAGCGGTGATGGCGATGGCCATCGGCCTGCGCGACGGCTCGATGGGCTTTGACCGCAACGAAGCGCTGTCCGAAACGCAGATGCGTTTCGCCAATCGCGCCCTGGCGCAGCGCACGTCCGGCATGTAGCGCTGGCCAAATTCCCGCCCATTTCTTACAGCCAGCTTACACGCGGCAGCCCCTTGGCGCCTTGCTGCGACGCCGCACATCTATCTGTTGCTGCTGCCGATCTACTAACCTACAATGCTCCATCGATGGTGCAGCTATCCAGCCGAGTTTCGCACGTAAGCAGCAAGTAAGCAGCACGTAAGCAGCTACTATAAAAACGTTGTAAACAGGAGATGACAGATGAATTTCAAGTTGAAAATGCTCGTTGCAGGCATGGCACTCGGTTTCTCGGCTTCCTCGATGGCGGCTGAACCCATCAAGATCGGCGTGGCCGGTCCATTCACCGGCGGTTCCGCGCCGATGGGCGTATCGATGCGCGACGGCGTCAAGCTGGCCGTGGCGGAGATCAACGCCAAGGGCGGCCTGCTGGGCCGCCAGATCCAGCTGATCGAACGCGACGACGAGGCCAAGAATGAGCGCGGCGTGCAGATCGCCCAGGAACTGATCAACAAAGAGAAGGTCACCGCCACCGTCGGCTACATCAACACCGGCGTGGCCCTGGCCTCGCAGCGCTTCTACCAGGAAGCCAAGATCCCGGTCATGAACAACGTCGCCACCGGCTCCATCGTCACCAAGCAGTTCGCCGACCAGCCTGAAAACTACATCTTCCGCAACTCGGCCAACGATACGATCCAGTCGCACATGATCGTGCAGGAAGCGATCGACACGCGCAAATTCAAGAAGGTCGCCATCCTGGCCGACTCCACCAACTACGGCCAGCTCGGTCGCGAGGACCTGGAAAAGGCGCTGGATAAAAAAGGCATCAAGGCCGTCGCCGTCGAAAAATACAATCTGAAGGACGTCGACATGACGGCCCAGCTGCTCAAGGCCAAGCAGGCCGGCGCCGATGTGGTGCTGACCTACGGTATCGGCCCGGAGCTGGCGCAGATCGCCAACGGCATGGAAAAACTGGGCTGGAAAGTGCCGCTGATCGGCAGCTGGACGCTGTCGATGGCGAACTTCATCGACAACGCCGGCAAGAACGGCAACGGCACCCGCATGCCGCAGACCTTCATCCAGGAGCCGACCACGCCCAAGCGCAAAGCCTTCATCGACGCTTATGTGAAGGCCTACCATCCACCTGGCGACCGCATGCCGTCGCCGGTGTCGGCGGCGCAGGGCTACGATTCGATCTACCTGCTGGCGGCCGCCATCAAGCAGGCAGGTTCCACCGAAGGTCCGAAGGTCAAGGCCGCGCTGGAAAGCCTGAACGAGAAGGTTGACGGCGTCGTCACCACCTACAGCAAGCCGTTCAGCAAAGACAACCACGAAGCGATCACCGCCGACATCACCGTCTTCGGTGAAGTCAAGGACGGCAAAGTAGTGCCGGTCAAGTAAGCTCGCGCCGCATTGGTACCGGCCAGTCTTGAGGATTCAAGCCTGGCCTTTTTCTTGTCGTCCTACAGTGGTGGTCATCATGGAAATCTTCCTGCAACTGGCATTCAGCGGCATCGCGCTCGGCATGATCTACGCCGTCATCGCGTTCGGCTATCAGCTCACCTTCGCCACTTCCGGCACGCTTAACTTTGGCCAGGGGGAGTCGCTGATGCTGGGCGCACTGGTCGGGCTTAGCCTGGTCGGCACCATCCACGGCGGGCCTTACATGAGCTACCTGCTGATGATCCCCCTGGTGATCGTGTTCGGCGCGCTGCAGGGCATGTTCGTCGAATGGATAGGCGTGCGGCCGGCGATCAAGATCAAGTCGGAATTCGGCTGGATCATGTCGACCATCGCGCTGGCCATCATTTTCAAGAACGTGGCCGAGAATATCTGGGGCAAGGACGACCTGACCTTCCCGTCGCCGCTGAGCTCCACGCCGTTCCAGGTGCTGGGTGCGAACGTGCAGCCGATGCAGGTGGCGGTGATCGTCGGCGCGCTGGCGATCATGGCGGCGGTGGAGATATTCAACCGCAAATCGATCTACGGCAAGGCCGTGGTGGCCACCGCCAACGACCGCGACGCGGCGGGCCTGATGGGAATCAACACCCGCATGGTGATCACCTTCTCGTACGCGCTGTCGTCGGCCACGGCGGCATTCGCCGGCGTGCTGGTGGCGCCGCTGACGCTGACCGGCGCGACGATGGGCGCCTCGCTGGGCCTGAAGGCGTTCGCGGTGGCCATCATCGGTGGCCTGACCTCGGGCGTGGGCGCGATCGTCGGTGGCCTGATACTGGGCATCGCCGAGACCACCACCGGCTACTACATCTCGACCGGCTACAAGGAAGTACCGGGATTGCTCCTGCTCCTGCTGGTACTGGCGATCAAGCCGTCCGGCCTGTTCGGCAAAGCCGCCATCAAAAAGGTCTGATCCATGAACAAGAAACTCCTCGCGGCGAGCGTATTGGGACTGGCGGCGCTGGTGCTGTATCCGGTGCTGATCCCGAATCCGTACTACATCCATTTGTTTGAAACGATACTGATCTACGCCATCCTGCTGTTCGGGCTGGACATCGTGGTCGGCTACACGGGGCAGGTATCGCTGGGCCATGCGGGCCTGTTCGGCATCGGCTCCTACGCCACTGGCGTGATGGTGTTCAAGCTTGGCGCGCCGTTCTGGATCGCGATCCCGGCCAGCGTGGCCGGCGCCGCGGTGTTCGGCGCCATCCTCGCGCTGCCGGCCTTGCGCGTTACCGGCCCGTACCTGGCGATGGTGACGCTGGCCTTCGGCACCATCATCCAGATCCTGATCAACGAGATGACCTTCCTCACCGAAGGCCCGATGGGCATCAAGATCGGCAAGCCCACCATCATCGGCCAAAAGCTCGGTGAAGTCGGCTACTACTACATGGTGGCGGCGCTGATGGTGCTGTCGCTGATCGTCGTGCACCGCATATTGAAATCGAACCTGGGCCGGGCCTTCGAGGCGCTGCGAGACAGCCCGATCGCCTCCGACTGCATGGGCGTTTCGGTGTATCGCTACAAGGTCTACGCCTTCATCATCAGCGCCGGTTTCGCGGGCCTGGCCGGCAGCCTGTATGCGTATTCGGAAGAGTATATCTCGCCCAACACCTACAACTTCGAGCTGACCATTCTGTTCCTGCTGGCGGTGATCATGGGCGGCCGCAAGACTCGTTCCGGTTCGCTGATCGGCGCGATGATCGTGGTGATGCTGCCTAGCCTGTTGGCCGATATTGAGCTGTTCCGCAAGATCGCCACCGCCGCCGCGGTGCTGGGCGTGATCGGCTCGGCCTTCATGCTGGCGAAAAAACGCTCGACGCCGCGCGACGTGTTGATACCGCTGGTCGCCACCATCGGCATGGCGGCGTTCTCGTACAAGCTGGAAAACATCGTCGACTGGCGCCTGACGGTGTTCGGTCTGATGACGCTGTTCGTGGTCTACTATCTGCAGGACGGCATTGTTGGCTTCCTGTTCAGCCTTGTCGGCAAAGGTGCGGTGCACGCGAAGGCGGTGGCGGCCAGCGGCGTCGAGCCGTTCTCGCGGGCCAAGGGTGGCAATGCCGGCGACACGCTGCTCAGCGTGGAGCAGATACTGATGCAGTTCGGCGGCCTGAAGGCGCTCAACCAGGTGGACCTGAACGTGCTGCAGGGCGCCGTGCACGGCCTGATCGGCCCCAACGGCTCGGGCAAGAGCACGATGATGAATGTGCTGACCGGGATCTACAAGCCGACCGCCGGCAAGGTGTCGTTCGCGGGTGCGGTGATCTCCGGCCGCACGCCGTCCGAGATCGCGCTGGGCGGCGTGGCGCGCACTTTCCAGAACGTGCAGCTGTTCGGCGAGATGACCGCGACCGAGAACGTGCTGGTTGGCCTGCACAACACCTTCGCCTCCAACGTGCTGGATGTGATGCTGCAAACGCCGCGCTACAAGCGCGAGGAAAGCGCAGCGCGCGAACGTGCCGCCAGCATCCTGGAGTTTGTTGGCCTGTCGGACTTGGCCAACGAAGAGGCGCGCAACCTCCCATATGGCAAACAGCGCCTGCTGGAAATCGGCCGCGCGCTCGGCCTCAGTCCGCGCCTGCTGCTGCTCGACGAGCCGGCGGCCGGCTTGACCGCGCCGGACATCAAGGAGCTGATGGCGATCATCCGCAAGATCCGCGACCACGGCATCACCATCATCCTGATCGAGCACCACATGGACGTGGTGATGGCATTGTCCGACACGGTGACGGTGCTGGACTTCGGCCAGAAGATCGCCGAAGGCAAGCCGGCCGCCGTGCGGAGCGATCCCAAGGTGATCGAGGCCTACCTGGGCGGCAGCGGCGAAGAACACGGTGGCACCAAAGCGCCTGCGGCGCATTAACGAGGACAGCACATGCTATCGATTACCAATCTGCACGCGTCGTACGGCAAAGTCGAAGTCCTGCACGGTATCTCGCTGGAGGTCCCGAAGGGCAAGCTGGTCACGCTGATCGGCTCCAACGGCGCCGGCAAGACCACCACCATGCGCGCCATCTCCGGCATGCTCAAGCCCAGGGACGGCAAGGTCACGCTGGCCGGCAAGGACATCACCGGCGCCGATTCTCACATGATCGCGCGCGCCGGCCTGGCCCATTCGCCGGAAGGGCGGCGCGTGTTCGCTTCGATGACGGTCACGGACAACCTGCTGCTGGGCGCCTTCCCGCGCTTCACGCGCGCGCGGCCCAAGGGCGACATCAAGCACGACCTGGAAAAGGCGCTGGAGCTGTTCCCGCGCCTGAAGGAACGCCAGCACCAGCTGGCTGGCACGTTGTCCGGCGGCGAGCAGCAGATGCTGGCGATGGCGCGCGCCGTCATGCTCAATCCGGAAGTGATCCTGCTCGACGAGCCGTCGATGGGCCTGGCGCCCATCCTGGTGGAGGAAGTGTTCCGCATCATCCAGCGCCTGAAATCCGAAGGCGTGACGATGCTGCTGGTGGAGCAGTTCGCCGCCGCCGCGCTCAACGTGGCCGACTACGGCTACGTGCTGGAAAATGGCACGATCTCGGTCCATGGCCCGGCCGAGAGCCTGAAGACCGATCCGAAAGTGATCGCGGCCTACCTCGGCGGCGGGCAAGGGCACTAAGAAACTATCAGAATAAAAGTTATATATTTTAAAATAAATTAATTGCCATACGGAAACTCGATAGATATAATTTGCAACTGTTGAGTTTTTGTAAGGCAATAAATGCAACAAAAAAGCAGTCGGTTGCGCGGCGCGGTACTGCTGTGCAGCCTGGTCCACTACGGCGCGTACGGCCAGAGCCAAGCCGAGATCGCGGCGCAACAAATCCAGCGTCAGCAACAAAAGGAGCGGGCACAGAACGAGCAGGCCGAGGAGCAGCGGCCCGCCGTGCGGCTGTCTCGCGAGCCGGTCCAGGCCGCGGCCGGCTATCCGCTGAATGAGACCCCGTGCTTGCCGATCCGCCACGTTGCCCTGCAGGGCGACCAGGCGGCGCGCTTCGCCTGGGCGCTGGACGCGGCCGCCGATGCCGCCGGTCTGTGCCTGGGCAGTGGCGGCGTCAACGCCGTGATCGGCAAGGTGCAGAACGCGCTGATCGCGGCCGGCTACGTCACCACCCGCGTGCTGGCCGCGCCGCAGGACTTGCGCGGCGGCGAGCTGCAACTGGTGCTGGTGCCGGGCCGCATCCGCGCGATCCGTTACGCCGCGCCGGCGGCCGGCGCCAGCAACGACCGCGCCTCCTGGCGCACCGCGCTGCCGGCCCGGCCCGGCGACCTGCTCAACCTGCGCGACATCGAGCAGGCGCTGGAAAACCTCAAGCGCGTGCCGACCGCCGAGGCCGATATCGAAATCGTGCCCGGCGAGCAACCCGGCGAAAGCGACCTGCTGATCAAGTGGCGCCAGGCGCTGCCGGTGCGCCTGAGCCTGTCCGCCGACGACAGCGGCAGCGACTCCACCGGCAAATACCAGGGCGGCGCCACGCTGTCGCTGGACAATCTGCTGGGCTGGCAGGAGCTGGCCTATGTCAGCGTCACCCGCGACCTGTCCGGTGTCGGCGCGGGCCGCGCCCATGGCACCCGCAACTACGCGCTGCACTATTCGATGCCGGCCGGGTATTGGCTGTTCTCGCTCAACGCCAGCCGCTACCGCTACTACCAGGGCATCGCCGGCGCCAACCAGACCTATGTGTACAGCGGCACCAGCGGCAATCTGGAGTTCAAGGCCGCGCGCGTGCTGTATCGTGACGCCGCCCGCAAGACCACCGCCGCGCTGCGCCTGTACCGCCGCCGCAGCAACAACTTCATCGACGATACCGAAGTGCAGGTGCAGCGCCGCCAGATGGGCGGCCACGAGCTGGGTCTGTCGCACAAGGAATTCCTCGGCGACGCCACGCTGGACGCCAACCTGCTCTACAAGCGCGGCTCCCATCTGTTCGGCACCTTGCCGGCGCCCGAGGAGCAGTTCGACGACGGCACCGCGCGGCCCACCATCGTCAATGCCGACGCCACGCTGACGCTGCCGTTCGCGCTGCGTTCGGTCAAGCTGCAATACCAGGCCAACTGGCGCGCGCAATGGAACCGCTCGACGCTGATCCCGCAGGACCGCTTCGCCATCGGCGGACGCTACACGGTGCGCGGTTTCGACGGCGAGGCCAGCCTGTCGGCCGAGCGTGGCTGGCTGCTGCGGAATGACCTCGGCTGGTCGATCAACGAGCGAACCCAGCTGTACCTGGGCCTGGACTATGGCCAGGTCGCGGGGCCGCACGCCGCCGCGCTGGCGGGCACCAGCCTGGCCGGCGGCGCGCTCGGCTGGCGCGGCCAGTTCGGCGGCGCCCAGATCGATCTCTTCATCGGGCGGCCTATCCGCAAGCCCGAGCATTTCCGTACCGCCCCCAGTGCCGGCGGTTTCAACGTCAACTATCAGTATTAAATTTTTTTGCTGGCCTCAACCCCGCCGGCGGAAGGACCCGCAATGAACACGCACTGCTACCGTATCGTCTTCAACAAAGCCCGAGGCCTCTGCATGGCCGTACAGGAAACCGCCCGCAGCAGCGGCAAGGGCGCGGGGCAGGCGGGCCCGGCGGGGACTGCGGCGGTGGGTGGCCGGCAAGGCGGCATGGCGACGCGCTTGCGCAGCCTGGCCCGCGCGCTGCTCGGTGCGTTTGGCGGGACGGCCTTGCTGGCCGGACTGGCCTCGGCGCAGATCATTGCCGATCCGAACGCGGCTGGGCGCCAGCAGGCCACGGTGCTCAACGCGGCCAACGGCGTGTTGCAGGTCAACGTGCAGACGCCGAGCGCGGCGGGCGTGTCGCGCAACGTCTACAGCCGCTTCGATGTGCCCAAGACGGGCGCCGTGCTGAACAACTCGCGCACCGCCGTGCAGAGCCAACTGGGCGGCTGGATCGACGCCAATCCGTGGATGGAGCGAGGCAGCGCGCGGGTGATCCTGAACGAAGTGAACTCCAACGATCCGAGCCAGTTGCGCGGCTATATCGAGGTGGCCGGATCGCGCGCGGAAATGGTGATCGCCAATCCGGCCGGCATCGTGGTCGACGGCGCCGGCTTCATCAACGTCAGCCGCGCCACGCTGACCACCGGCAAGCCCTTGCTGGACGACACCGATGGCGCGCTGCGCGGCTACGCGGTGCGGGGCGGCATGATCAGCATCGGCGGCGCGGGCCTGGACGCGCGGCAGACCGACTACACGGCCCTGATCGCGCGCTCGGTGCAGCTGAACGCCGGCTTGTGGGCGCAACAGTTGGAGGTGACGACCGGCGTCAACGACGTCGCCCTGGCCGCCGGCGGCGCGGCGACCCCGGTGCTGTCCGGCGGCGCGGCGCCTCGTTATGGCATCGATGCCTCGCAGCTGGGCGGCATGTATGCCAACAAGATCACGCTGGTCGGCACCGAGGCCGGTGTCGGCGTGCGCAATGCCGGCGCGCTGGGCGCGGCGGCGGGCGAGCTGGTCGTCACCACCGAGGGCAGGCTGGAAAATACCGGCAGCCTGGCGGCCAGCCTGGCTTTGTCGGCCACGGCGCGGGATGGCATGGTCAACAGCGGCGCCATCTCCGCTGGCGGCACGCTGGCGCTGAACACGCCGGCGGCGGTGGCGAACAGCGGTACCCTCAGCGGCACGGCCGGCCTGCAGTTGGCGGCCGCCAGCCTGGGCAACAGCAATCTGATCAGCAGCGCCGGCCGCGCGGTGCTGGCGGTGCAGGGGGATGTCGAGAACGGCGGCGGCGTGATCCAGGCGCAAAGCCTGGCGCTGCGCAGCACCGGCGGCGGCATCAATAACCAGTCGGGCAAGATACTGCAGAGTGGAGCGGTGGCGCTGGATGTGGTGGCGGCCAGCCTGCATAATGTGGGCGGCGGGCAGGTCGGCGCTGCGCCGGCCGCCGCAATCGCGGATGGCGCGGGCAACGGCGGCACCAGCAACGGTGGTGCGGGCGTCGGCACGGGCACGGGCACGGGCGGCGACAGCGGCGCAGGCAGCGGCAACGCAGGCGGCACCGGGAGTGGCACCGGCACCGGCACCGGCACCGATGGCGGCGGCGCCAACACCGATGGCGGCGGCGCCAACACCGGCACCACGCCGCCCGTGCCCGTCGTGCCGGGCTTCGTCCATGTGGCCGGCGCGATCAACAACGATGGCGGTCAGATCCTCTCCGGCAGCGGCATCGCACTGACGGCAGGCGCGCTCGACAACATAGCTAGCCAGATGAACCTGTCGTCGCTGACGGTCCATGGCGGTGCGTTCAACAACCGCGCCGGACAACTGAACGTGCAGCGCGGCGCCAGCATCCACGGCACCACCCTCGACAATCATGCGGGCCAGCTGGTCATCGGCGGCAACGCCGACCTCCAGGTCCAGGGCGTGGACAATGGCAGCGGCTGGTTGACGGCAGGCGGCGACCTGGCACTGAGCAGCGGCGCCATCGTCAACCGCGACGGCAAGCTGGTCTCAAGCGCGCGCGCAAGCATCGCCGCCACTGGCGCGGTAGACAACCACAACGGCCAGATCCAGGCGGTGCGTGGCCTGGCGCTCGACGCCAGCGGAAAACTGGACAACCAGTCCGGCGCCATCGAAGCCATCGGTGCTACCGGCGCCCTGCGTGTGCGCGCCGGCGAGATCGACAGCAACCATGGCCGCATCGTCAATGCCGGCAACGGCGCCAGCGACATCGGCGCTGCCGGCAATTTGCTGAACACCGGCGTCATCGGCGCGAACGGCGCGTTGACGGTTGCCGCGCGGACCATGCAGAACCAAAGCGGCGGCACCGTCCAGGCGGCAGGCAGCCTGGCCCTGGCCGTCAGCAAACAACTGGACAACCTGGGTGGCATCACCAGCGGCGCCGCGCTCGATTTCAACGAAAGCGCCGCGACGTTGAACAATGGCGGACAGATGGCGGCCGGCGGCGACATCCACATCGCCGTGCTGCATGCTGGCAATGACGGTGGCCAGATCGGCACCGCAGCCGCTTCCGGCGCCAGCCTGGCGCTCAGCGCGGCCGATATCAGCAATCGCGGCGGCAGCCTGTTGGCCGACCGCGACGTCGGCATCACCGCCTCGAAAGGCGACCTGGACAACAGTAAAGGCTTGATCCACGGCCAGCGCGATGCCACCATCAATGCCGCGCAAACCTTGCTCAACCAGGGCGGCGTGATCGAAACGGTCAGCGCCGGCAGCAAACTCAGCCTTGACACCGGCGCCATCCAGAACCGGAGCGGCCGTATCGTCAACGCCGGTGGCGGCGACAGCTTGGTCGCCGCCGCCGGCGCCATCGTCAGCGACGGACTGATCGGCGGCAACGGCAAGCTCGCGATGACGGCCGCCACCGTGAGCAACGGCGGCACGCTGTCCAGTGGCGGGGCATTCAACCTGGCCGTCAGCCAGCAGCTCGACAACGCCGGCCTGATCAGCAGCGCCGGCGCGCTGGACCTGGGCACCGCCAAGGCCGACATGCGCAACACCGGCCAGATGGTCGCTGCGGGCGACATCAATGTGCAGGCGCACAAGGTCGCCAATGCCGGGCAGATCGCTACGTCGGCCGGTTCCGCCAGCGGCATCACCCTGCACGGCACGGCGTTGGATAACCGTGGTGGCGGCATCGTCGCCGGCGGCGCCGTCGATATCCAGCTGGACGGTGCGCTCAACAACAACAACGGCACCGTGCAGGCTGGCCGGGACCTGACCATCGCCGCCACGGACACGTTGAACAACAGCGCCGGCGTTATCGAGGCGATGGGCAGTACCAGCCGCATGCAACTCAATGCCGGAGCTATCGGCAATGCCGGCGGCCGCATCGCCAACGTCGGTAGCGGCGATACCGGCATCACGTCGGAAGCTGATCTCCAGAATACCGGCCTGATCGCAGGCAATGGCGACGTCAAGGTAAGGGCTGATACCGTGCACAACGGCCAGGGCGGCGCGCTCACGTCGGGCAAGGACATGACGCTGGCGGTGGAGCAACTGCTGCGGAATGACGGCACGATCCAGAGCGGCGCCTCGCTGGTGTTCAGCAAGACCACAGGCAACGTCGGCAACAGCGGTTCCATCATCGCCAACGGCGGCTTGCTCATCAAGGCAGGCAAGCTGGTCAACGATAGCGGCCAGATCGCCACCACCCTTGCGAGCGGCGGCGATCTCGACATAGAAAGCCAACAGCTGGGCAACCACAACGGCCGCATTCTTGCCGCTGGCAGCGCCGATCTCCAGGTGGGCGGCGCGGTGGACAACCGCTTCGGCGTGATCCAGGGCGGGCAGAATTTGACGCTGAGCGCCGGCGGCGCGTTCAACAACGGTAACGGCGCCGCCGAGGCGCTGGGCGCCGAGGGCCGGTTGTCGGTGCAAGCCAACGGCATCGACAACACCTCTGGCAGCATCGTCGGCGCGGGCCGCAACGGCGCCAGCGTCGGCAGCGCCAGCTATGTCTTGAACGGCGGCCGCATCGCCGCCAGCGACAAGCTGGACTTGAGCGCGCTATCGGTCAGCAACCGCGCTGGCGCCAGCATCCTGGCGGGCGCGGGCCTCGGCCTGTCGGTGCGCGACCTGCTGGACAACCACGGCACGGTCAGCAGCAACGGACTGATGAACTTCGGCTTGACCACGGCCACCGTCAACAACGATGCGTGGATCGTTTCCAACGGCGGCATCAATCTGGCCGCAGGCGTGTTGAACAACGATAAAGGATTGATTTCGACGGTCAGGCAGTCGCAGTCGGACCTTGATATTAGCGCCGGCAGCGCCAGCAACCAGGGCGGCGCCATCGTAGCCGACCGCAACGCCACGCTGACCGTCGACGGCGCGCTGAACAATACTTCGGGCAGCATCCAGGCCGGCAAGGATTTGCAGACCACGGCCGGCGCCGCGCTGAACAACACCCACGGCTTGATGGAAGCGGTCGGCGCGGCCAGCGCGTTGAAGGTGCTGGCCGCTTCCATCGATAACACGGACGGCCGCGTCGTCAACGTCGGCACCGGCGCCAGCGGCGTAGTCGCGCAGGGCGTGATACTGAACGGTGGCCAGATCGCCGGCAATGGCGATCTGGCAGTGGCGGCAAAGACCTTGCAGAACAACGCCAGCGCCACCATCTCCGCAGGCAAGAACCTGGCGTTGGGCGTAAGCCAGCAGCTGGATAACCTGGGCGCCATCAGCAGCATCGGCAGGCTGGACTTTACACAGACAACGGTCGCGGTGCGTAACAGCGGCAGTATCGTCGCCGGCAGCGCAGCGACGATCAGCGCCGGCGTTTTCAACAATGATGGCGGCCAATTGGCCACGGTGCGCGGCTCCGGTTCCAACATCGCGCTCCACGCGCAGAGCCTGAGCAACCGCGGCGGCGTGATCCAGTCCGACCGCAATCTGACGGTGGGCCTTGCCTACGCGGCGGACAATACGCACGGTTCCATCCAGGCCAGGCGGGATCTGCGATTCGCGGCGGGCGCGGCCCTGAACAACAACAGCGGCGTCATGGAGGCGATCGGCGCCGCCAGCGCACTGCGCGTGCAGGCTGCTTCCATCGATAACACGGCAGGCCGCATCGTCAACGTCGGCAGTGCGGCGGCAATTGTCTCGGCCCAAGGGGCCATCATCAACAGCGGCCTGATCGCCGGCAATGGCAGCCTGGACCTGGCGGCTGGCAGCCTGCAGAACCAGGCCGCAGGCGCGGTGTCGTCCGGTCTGGCGCTGGACTTGGCCGTTACGCAGCAATTGGACAACCAGGGCACGATCACCAGCGGCGGCAAGCTCGAGTTCAGCAAGACCACGGCCATCGTCAACAACAGTGGCCAGATCGTCTCGGCCGGACAGGCGACCATCGCCGCCGGCAGCCTGAACAACGATGGCGGCCAGATCGCCACGCTGAAGGACAGCGGCGCCAGCATCGTCATCGCCAGCCAGAGCATGAGCAACC
>NZ_JAHTGR010000119.1:0-466 GCF_019166075.1 Duganella violaceipulchra
GCAATCGGTATTTTGGGGATGCAGTAAAGGTGTCAAACGAGCGAAGGTGGTCCTCGCGCTCATACATCTGGGCGATCTCGTCCATCAAGTCATCCAGCGAACCGGACTCCTCGCCGACCGCGATCATTTGCAGCACCACCGGCGTGAACACCTTGGCCGAAACGACGCTGCTTCACGAAATCTATGACCTCGACGACGCCGCCGCGCTGGAGACGGTGCGGCTGATGAACACGGCGATCATGAACGGCAACCCGGTCAACGGCCGCCTCAACGTGGCCAGCACCATGGTGCGGCAGAACAGCAGCGACTTCGAGCGCTACTACGAGCCGATCAGCGGAAACAGGAAGGTCGCCAGCGGCGCGCTGGGCCGGCATCCGCGCCTGCCTGGCCGCGCGCTGGCGCGCCGCACAGCAGGTCCTGGCTGCCGGCGTAGAGCTGGGACAGCCAGGCGGAGACGGTTTTGAAG
>NZ_JAHTGR010000120.1:0-465 GCF_019166075.1 Duganella violaceipulchra
GGCCAGCTGCGCGCGGCTTGTCCCTTGATCGCGGCAACTTAAGACAGGCGCTGGACGCGGGGCATGAGCGGGCAAAAGCGGCAGGCCGCCCAGCTGGCGCAGCGTTTCGGCCGTCTGCATCAGGCACATGCCGATGCTCAGCGGCCGCGGCCGCCAGCGCGACTTGGGCGTGATGACCCGTTGGGTTCGCACCGGAAAGTGGAGCGGCCTGGTATTGCGGCCCTTGCCGCGCGCCTTGCCACCCCGCAGGCCGAGCCCTCCCCGCACCGGCGCGATGGCGCTGACGTACAGGCCGCGCGCCTCCACCTGACGGCGCGCGTCGGCCTCATCACGGCCGATCACGCCGTTGACTTTGGCGTCGACCAGCTTCTGCGCGCACCAGCGAGGAACCCGAGCAGCTGCAGCCGCTGACCACCGCCCTGCTGGCCGAGCACGGCCTGGCGCTGGCCAATCTGCACTGGGACG
>NZ_JAHTGR010000121.1:0-459 GCF_019166075.1 Duganella violaceipulchra
CGGAGACGACCACGTATTCGACCTGGGTGACGATGACGCGCGAGCAGGGCTTCATCGCCCACATCGGCCGTCCGGTGGCCAACACCCAGGTCTACATCCTGGACGCGCGGCGCCAGCCGGTGCCGGCTGGCGTGGCCGGTGAGCTGTACATCGGCGGGGCCGGCGTGGCGCGCGGCTACCTGAACCTGCCGCAGATGACCGAGCAACGCTTCCTGTCCGATCCGTTCGCCGGCGTGGCCGGCGCCCGCATGTACAAGACGGGTGACCTGGGACGCCATCTGGCCGACGGCAACATCGAATACCTGGGGCGCAATGACTTCCAGGTCAAGATCCGCGGCTTCCGCATCGAGCTCGGTGAGATTGAAACGAAACTGTCGGCCTGCGCCGGCGTGCGCGAGGCGGTGGTGCTGGCGCGCGAGGACCAGCCGGGCGACAAGCGGCTGGTGGCCTATCTGCTGG
>NZ_JAHTGR010000122.1:0-454 GCF_019166075.1 Duganella violaceipulchra
GAGCAAACCAAACGGGACCGTCGGTTCGTCGATGTCGCCCAACTGTTCCCGGAAATACGCTTCGTGCGCCGCCGCTGGAATGGCCAGCGTCTGCGCAATGAAGTTACGGTAGGGCAGCGGTTTGGCCTGGCGTTCTGATTGCCCTGACAGTAGCAGTTGGATCTCCGCGACAATATACTCGAGTGTCATGTGATCGCTCATCAGGTGATGGAAGAGCAGCGCAAGGTAGCAGGTGGCGCTCTGCGGATCGGCGGCCACATAGGCGGCCATCAAGGGTGCCTGCTGCAAGTCCAGCCGCAGGTGGCGTGGATCGGTTTGCGCCTGTACCTGCGGGAGCGCGTCGCTTGCCGCATCCAGCGTGAGTTCAATGATCGGCAACGGGGCGTGGCGATACACCACTTGCACCGGCTGCGCCAGTCCCTGCCAGTGGGCGGCGCTGCGCAAGATGTCGTGT
>NZ_JAHTGR010000123.1:0-454 GCF_019166075.1 Duganella violaceipulchra
GCCCCCGGCCAGGACGCCGTCGCGGCGCGCCGCTACCAGGCCCCGCAGGGCCCGGCCGAGACCATGCTGGCCGCCGTCTGGGCCGAGCTGCTGGGCCTGGAACAGGTCGGCCGCGACGACCATTTCTTCGAACTGGGCGGCCACTCGCTGCTGGCCGTGCAGGTGGTTTCCCGCCTGCGCCAGCAGAGCGGCGCCGAACTGGCGCTGCGCGAGCTGTTCGCCCACCCCACGCTGAGCGCGCTGGCCGCCGTGCTGGAACACGCCCAGCGCAACCAGCACGACCAGCACGGCGCGCCGCTGGCCGCGATCACACCGACCGGACGCGAGCAAGCGCCGCCGCTGTCGCTGGCGCAGCAGCGCCTGTGGTTCCTGGCCCAGCTCGACGCCGCGGCCGGCGCCGCCTACCACCTGCCGGCCGCGCTGCGCCTGCGCGGCGCGCTCGACCTGCCGGCCC
>NZ_JAHTGR010000124.1:0-451 GCF_019166075.1 Duganella violaceipulchra
CGTCGCGCTGTCGTCCAACCAGTTCGGCGCCCTGAGCTCGGCCCAGGTGAGCGCCTTCAGCACCAACGACATCGCCGCGATTGAAACGGCCGACATCGGCGCGCTGAAATCGGCGGTCATCGCCGGCTTGAGCAGCAATCAGACCAAGGCCTTGACCACCGACCAGATCGTCGCCCTGAGCAGCAGCCAGATCAGCGCATTGTCGAGCTCGCAAGTTGCCGGCCTGAGCACCGCCGCCATCGCCGCGATTGAAACGGCCGACATCGGCGCGCTGAAGACCGCCGCCATCGGCGCCCTGAGCACCGCGCAGACCGCCGCGCTGAGCACCGACCAGATCGGCGCGCTGAGCACCGCGCAAGTGGCCGCTATGACCACCGCCAACCTGGCCTCGGGCCTGAGCACCGACCAGATCGTGGCCTTGAGCTCGAACCAGCTGGGCGCGCTGAGCACC
>NZ_JAHTGR010000125.1:0-450 GCF_019166075.1 Duganella violaceipulchra
GCGCCCTTGATCGAGTGCGCGGCGCGCATCATCGATTCGATGGCGCCGGCGTCGTCCTTCAGGCGCTCCATGGCCAGCAGGCCGTCCTGATGCTGATCGGCCTGACCCCGCAAACGCCATACTGGCTGCTGGCGCTGGTGTTCTTCTGTTTCGCCTCGCTGCTGGCGCGCTTCATCTGGCTGCAGGTCTACAAGCATAGCGACTACGTCGCCCAGGCCGAAGCGCTGCTGCGCTCGGTGTAGTCGCGCATGCGCGAGTAAAACTCGGCGTGGCGCCGCGCGGCAGGGCGATCCAGGCGATATTGCCCTGCCCCCGGCCGATAATGATGGCCGCAGCCAGCAAGGGCGCGCGCGCGGTGGCGGGAGCGTGCGCGGCGAACGCGCTGGTCTCTCGAGCAGCCAGCGAAAGCGTTCCGCAAGGCTGGGCAATTTCACCGTTGCTGTCCAATAT
>NZ_JAHTGR010000126.1:0-448 GCF_019166075.1 Duganella violaceipulchra
GCACTCTAATGAGACTGCCGGTGACAAACCGGAGGAAGGTGGGGATGACGTCAAGTCCTCATGGCCCTTATGGGTAGGGCTTCACACGTCATACAATGGTACATACAGAGGGCCGCCAACCCGCGAGGGGGAGCTAATCCCAGAAAGTGTATCGTAGTCCGGATTGTAGTCTGCAACTCGACTGCATGAAGTTGGAATCGCTAGTAATCGCGGATCAGCATGTCGCGGTGAATACGTTCCCGGGTCTTGTACACACCGCCCGTCACACCATGGGAGCGGGTTTTACCAGAAGTAGGTAGCTTAACCGCAAGGAGGGCGCTTACCACGGTAGGATTCGTGACTGGGGTGAAGTCGTAACAAGGTAGCCGTATCGGAAGGTGCGGCTGGATCACCTCCTTTCTAGAGTAGCACTCTTCTTCAAGCGTTCACACTTATCGACTGTAATGAA
>NZ_JAHTGR010000127.1:0-447 GCF_019166075.1 Duganella violaceipulchra
CTCTAGACGATGGGGACATATCGGTGCTTCCTGCGCTAATGGTGGAGGTAAGCGGGATCGAACCGCTGACCTCTTGCATGCCATGCAAGCGCTCTCCCAGCTGAGCTATACCCCCCGGGCGCAGAAAGTCTTCTGTCGTACTACGGTGCTGCAGGTGCTACTTTTACTGCTCTCATCAGCCTGGCAAAGCTGGCGTCCCCAAGGGGATTCGAACCCCTGTACTCACCGTGAAAGGGTGATGTCCTAGGCCTCTAGACGATGGGGACCTTGGAACTACAGTTACACTGTTACTACAACTCGTCGTCATCACTTCCGCGCAGTGGTGGAGGTAAGCGGGATCGAACCGCTGACCTCTTGCATGCCATGCAAGCGCTCTCCCAGCTGAGCTATACCCCCCGGGCGCAGAAATAATAAAAGCCGCTTGCGCGACTTTTGTTTTCACTACTT
>NZ_JAHTGR010000128.1:0-445 GCF_019166075.1 Duganella violaceipulchra
CAAGCGCCGCCGCTGTCGCTGGCGCAGCAGCGCCTGTGGTTCCTGGCCCAGCTCGACGCCGCGGCCGGCGCCGCCTACCACCTGCCGGCCGCGCTGCGCCTGCGCGGCGCGCTCGACCTGCCGGCCCTGCGCGCCACGCTCGACCGCCTGGTGGCCCGCCACGAAAGCCTGCGCACCACCTTTGTCGAGCGCGACGGCGCCCCGGTCCAGGCCATCGCCGCCGCCGGCCACGGCTTCGCGCTGTCCCTGCACGACCTGCGCGCGCTGCCCGGCCACGAACAGGACGCCGCCGTGGCGCGCCTGCGCGCCGACGAGGCGGCCCAGGCCTTCGACCTGGCCGCCGGCCCGCTGGTGCGCGGCCGGCTGCTGCAACTGGCCGACGACGAGCATGTGCTGCTGCTGACCCAGCACCACATCATTTCCGACGGCTGGTCGATCGGCATCA